>NZ_JBNPTK010000014.1:0-207214 GCF_051167615.1 Bradyrhizobium sp. HKCCYLS3013 | reverse complement strand
GCTCAAGACCGCAGAAGAATCCACGCCATGCACCATGTCCAGTCTGTCTGAACCGGACAGCCGTGGGCTTGTCCCGGGCATCCACGTGGCGCTCAGCGTGCTGAACGACGTGGATGGCCGGGACAAGCCCGGCCATGACGATGTGGCGACGCATGAGCGCACGACTCTGATCGCCAGATACCATGGCTCTGCCCCTTCCAGGGGAGCTCGGATTGCCTCGAATGCGATCCGGATCAGCGGCTCCCCTCCCTGCCAGCGGGGTGAGGGGGAGCACTGCCGATGCGGCATGAGTTCAGCTCACACGTCCAAACAAGAGCGCTGGTCGTGCAACCGCTGACCGCAGAAAAGCGATCCTTAGATCTTCAGCTCGCTGCCCGTCACGCGCCGGAACGCCTCCAGATAACGCTGGCTCGTCGCGTCCACCACGCTCTGCGGCAGCGGCGGCGGCGGGGCGTCGCCATTCCAGCGGCCGGCCTTGCGCTCCGCATCGAGATAGTCGCGCAGCGGCTGCTTGTCGAAGCTCGGCTGCGGCCGGCCCGGTTGATAGGCGTCGACCGCCCAGAAGCGCGAACTATCCGGTGTCATCACCTCGTCGATCAGGATGATGTTTCCATCCTTGTCGCGGCCGAACTCGAACTTGGTGTCGGCGATGATGATGCCCTGCTCGCGTGCGAGCTTCTCGCCGAGCGTATAGACCGCGCGCGTCATGCTCTCCAGCGTGTAGGCCGTGTCGTCGCCGACCACCTCGCGCATCCTGGCGATGGTGATGTTCTCGTCGTGGCCGGTCTCGGCCTTGGTCGCCGGGCTGAAGATCGCGGGCTCGAGCCTCTCACTCTCGACCAGGCCCGCGGGAAGCTGCTCGCCGGCGAGCGTGCCGCTCGCGGCATATTCCTTCCAGGCCGAGCCGGAGAGATAGCCGCGGATCACGCATTCGATCGGGAACACGGTGGTGCGCTTGCACAGCATCACCCGCCCGAGGATCTCCTCGCGATGCGGCTGCAGCGCCGGCACCTCGGCGATGATCCCGTCGGTGTCGGCCGAGATCATGTGGTGATGCACCACGCCTTCGAGCGCGTTGAACCAGTACGCCGAGATCTGCGTCAGCACCGCGCCTTTCATCGGGATGGTCTCGTTCATCACGACGTCGAAGGCGGAGATCCGGTCGGTGGTCAGCAGCAGCACGCGGTCGTCGCCGACGGCGTAGATGTCGCGGACCTTGCCGCGGCCGATTTTCGGGAGCGGCAGATTGCTGGCGAGAAGCGTGGTCATCGTGCGGAGCCTTCGAAACGGGAGCGTTGCGCTCCCAATAGCCTATTCCGGCAGCGGAATGAACTCGTGCTCCTGCGGGACGGCGGCGAAGCGGCCGGTTTTCCAGTCCTGCTTGGCCTGCTCGATGCGCTCCTTGCTGGAGGAGACGAAATTCCACCAGACGTGGCGCGGCCCTTCCAGCGCGTCGCCTCCGAGGAACATCATCCGCGTCGGCTTGACCGTACGGACGCTGATGGCATCGCCCGGGCGGAAGATCAGCAGCCGCGGCCCCTCATGGCGCTCGCGCGCGATCTCGACCTCGCCGTCGACGATGTAGATGGCGCGCTCCTCGTGATCGGGATCGAGCGGCACCACTGTGCCGGCCTGCGCCGTCACCTCGACATAGAACCAGGGCGAAACCATCGTCACCGGCGAGGCCTTTCCAAAGGCTCTGCCGGCAATGATGCGCGCGGAGAAGCCGGTGTCGCTGACCGTCGGCAGCGCGCCCGCCGCGTAATGCTGGAAGCTCGGCGCGATCTCTTCCGATTCCACCGGCAGCGCGATCCAGCTCTGCAGGCCCAGCATGTTCTGGCCGTTCTGCCGCTGCAGGTCCGGCGTGCGCTCGGAATGCGCGATGCCGCGGCCGGCGGTCATCAGGTTCATCGCGCCGGGCTGGATCTCCTGGACGTTGCCCTCGCTGTCGCGATGCATGATGGCGCCGTCGAACAGATAGGTGACGGTGGCCAAGCCGATATGCGGATGCGGCCGCACGTCCATGCCCTTGCCGGAGACGAATTGCACCGGACCGAAATGGTCGAAGAAGATGAACGGCCCAACCATCTGCCGGCGGCCATGCGGCAGCGCGCGGCGTACCGCAAAGCCGTCGCCGAGATCACGGGTGCGCGGCACGATGACGTGCTCCAGCGCATCGCACGAGGTGGGATCGCCGAATTCGGGATCGTTCGAAGGCTGCCAGCTCATGGGACGCTCCTGAGATGTGGTCGCGCGAACCTAGCAGCTTCGCGACGGCGAGGGCAGGGCATGAGGTCGCGGCGTCGGCGTGATTTGAACGGAGCGGCACTCCGGCCTAGAGTTCCGGCGCTGACAACGGATCCGTGACGATGACGCTCGACAGCCTCGATCTCGTGCTTCGCGCCGCCGCCATTGCGCTGCTCGCCGTGCTCGCCGTCGCGTTGGGACGTGACCTCGGTGGTCAATGGCGCGGCCGGCTGGCGATCGCGCTGGCGCTCGGCTCGGCCGCGCATGCGGCGACCTTCAACATCGGCGGGACGGCGGCGCCATCGCTCGCTTCCGCGCCGCTGATTGCGCTCGCGACGGCCGACATCATCGTGCTCTGGCTGTTCTGCCGCGCGCTGTTCGACGACGGCTTTGCGTTGCGCGGGCTGCACGGCCTGATCTGGCTGGCTGTGTTCGGCTTCAGCCTGATCGGCTGTCTCGTGCTCGGACCTGCCGGACATGGCCGGCTCGTGATCGTCGCCAACAATGTGCTGGCGCTCGGCTTCCTTGGCCTGACCTTGGCGCAGACCATCCGCTCCTGGTCGGCGGATCTCGTCGAGGGACGGCGGCGCATCCGGGCCTTCGTCGTGATCGCGGCGCTGTCCTACGGTGGCGTCAATGCGCTGCTGCAGATGGCGTCCGCCGGCAGCGGCCCATCCGAGCTTGCCAATGTGGTCAATGCGGCGATGTTCCTGGTCGTGGTCGGCGCCGTCGCGCTGATGCTGCTCAGGGTCGGTGCCGGCGATGTGTTCGCGCCGGAAACACCGCCGGTCGCAGAGCCCGAAGCCACGGCTCCCAGGGCCGCGGACCGCAGGCTGGTCGACGCGCTGATGCGGCTGATGGCGGATGAGCGGATCTATCGGCGGGACAACGTCACCATCGGGATGCTGGCGACCAGGCTCTCCATTCCTGAATACCGGTTGCGGCGGCTGATCAATGGCGAGCTCGGCTACCGCAACTTCAACACCTTCCTCAACGCCCACCGTATCGAGGAGGCCAAGGCCGCGCTCGCCGATCCCGCCCAGGCCGAGGTGCCGGTCATCACCATCGCCATGGACGCCGGGTTCCAGTCGCTCGGTCCGTTCAACCGGGCGTTCAAGGCGGTGACTGGGGTGACGCCGACCGAATACCGGCGCATGAGGCTGGCCGCAGCGTGATCTGTTCGGCCTTGAAATCACGGAGGAATTCCAGAATCGGCGAGGTCCCGGCCATTCCCGGCTGGTGCGATTTGCGAAATCGGCGAGCATCCGGGCCGCAGCCGCGGTCTGGTCCGGCGGATCCAACTTCCGGAGCTCCTCATGACCAGACGCCGCCTGCTGCCTGCTCTCGTTGCCACCACCGCGCTGACCGCCCTGGTGGTCGGCGGCGCCCGCGCCCGCGATGTGCCGAAGGTGGCAACCGGCTTCATCGCCAGCGTGCTGTGCTCGGAGACCTTCGTCTCCGGTCTCGACCCGGACCGCACGCTCTCCGAGACCCGGGCCGCGATGCCCGGCGCCGGCCTGCTGAGCTGGGCAATGGACGTCCGCGTCGATCGCGCCGCCAAGGACGTCAGCGTGACGCTGCTCGGGCTCGGCCGGAGCCACGCCGTGTATCGCGACGGGCTCGGCTGCCACGTGGACCATGGCGAGAGCCGCGACTGGCCGACCGTCCGGTTGTCGCCGCCGCAGCCGGCCTTGCTGCCCGACATCGCTCCGCCGCACGTCGTGGCGCCGGCGACACCGGCGCTCGCCGCGGCGCTCGACCGCGCCTTTGCCGAGCCGGAGGCGCCGCCGTTCCGGCGCACCCATGCCGTCCTGGTGATGAAGGACGGCAAGGTCATCGCCGAGCGCTACGCGCCCGGCTTCACGCTCGACACCCCGCTGCTCGGCTTCTCCGCGACCAAGTCGATGACCGCGACCCTGATCGGCATTCTCGTCCACCAGGGCAAGCTCTCGCTGCATGCGCCCGCGCCGGTGGCGGCGTGGCAGAGCGAAAGCGATCCGCGTCATGCCATCACCGTCGATCATCTGCTGCGCCACACCGCCGGTCTCGCGCTCGGCAGCTCGCTGCAGGCCTCGCTGTTGTCGGCGCTCGAGCCGGTCAACCGGATGAAGTTCGTCGAGCCCGACCGCGCGGCCTTTGCCGAATCCATGCCGCTCAAAACTGCTCCGGGCGCGGTCAGCAACTATCACGACGGCAACACCGTCATCCTTTCCCATCTCATCCGCGATGCCGCCGGCGGCAGCGCCGCGGATGTGCTGCGCTTCGCGCATCGCGAGCTGTTCGATCCGCTGGGCATGGCCAGCGTCACGATCGAGTTCGACGCCGCCGGCACGCCGGAGGGATCGAGCCAGATGCTGGCCTCGGCGCGCGACTGGGCACGGCTCGGCCAGCTCTATCTCGACGACGGCGTGGTCGCCGGCCGGCGCTTTTTGCCCGCGGGCTGGGCGGACTACGTCGCCACGCCCACACCGAACGCCTATGTCGGCCTCGGCGCCGGCTTCTGGACCAACCGCGGCGACAGTTTTGGCGCCAACTACCGCATCGCGCACGGCTGGCCGCGCGATGCGGTCTTCGCCAAGGGCACGCTCGGCCAGTACGTCATCTTCGTTCCCTCCGAGCGCCTCGTCATCGCGCGCTTCGGTCGCACCGTGAACTGGCCGCCCGAGGCCGACGGCGTGGCGCAGCTCGTGAGCGACGTGATCGCGGCGACAAGAGGGGAATGACGCATGCGCTACACTCTCCCCAACGCCGTCGCCTGCGCCACACGGTCGAAACGCTCCAGCGACAGGATCGCATCGGCAAAGCTTTGCGCGCGGCTGCTCAGCACCGGCCGTGCCAAAGTGATGAACTTGTCGCTCATCGCCTGCGCCGATGGAAACGAGGTCGGCTCGCCCGAGGGATCATCGTGCAGCCGCTCGTGCACGCCGTCCTCGGTGGTGATGGTCACGCGGGCGCCGAACGGATGGCTGCGGCCGATCTCCAATTTGTCGTCCTGCACGACGTCGAACCTGTCGGCGAGCGCGTTGATCGCGGCGTCACCAAGGCGCGTGTAGTCGTCCCAGCCGAAGCGGCCCTGGTCGAGCGCCAGCGCGCCGGTGAAGAACATCGAGAACTGGCCGCCGACGATCGAGCTCGGATGGCGCTTGGTCGCGGCATCGCCGGTCAGCGTGATGCCGTTGCGGTGCAGGCCGATCTCGACGCGCTTGACCTGGTCCGGCGTCAGATTGTGCTCGCGGCGCAGCGCGATGATGGCGTCGATCGCGGCATGGGTGTAGCGGCAGCTCGGATACGGCTTCACGCCGATCTTCATCGTCTCATAGGTGGAGCCGAGCCCGGCGACGGCCTTCTCATGGTGCGGCGTGTCGGTGTAGCCGACCAGCAGGCCGTGCTTGCCCTCGACGGATTCGATCGCGCCGACGAAGTCGTTCTTGGCGAGCGTCGCCGCGATCACGCCGTTCATCGCGGACGCACCGACCTGATAGCGCTTGTTCCAGGCGCCATTGACGAGAAACTGCAGCGAGCCCGCGGCCTGGCTGCCGGAGACGCCGAACGCGTAGATCAACTGTTGCTCCGACAGGCCGAACAGCTTGCCGGCGGCAGCTGCTGCGCCATAGGTGCCGGCGGTCGCGGTCGGGTGGAAGCCGCGGGCATAATGCGAGGTCGGATCGAGCGCATTGCCGAGCCGGCAGCACACCTCGTAGCCGGCGACAACAGCTGTCAGCACCTCGCGGCCGGAGGCGCCGACCATCTCGCCGACGGCGAACGCGGCCGGCACCACGGGTGCGCTCGGATGCAGCGAGGAATCGGCGTGGGTATCGTCGAAATCGAGCGAATGGCCCATCGTGCCGTTGAGCAGCGCCGCCACCGCCGGCGTCCAGGTTCTGTCGTCGCCGAACACGGTCGCCTCGCCCGCCGCATCCAGCTTCAGCGCCGCCAGCATGTTCACCACCGACGGCGTCGACTCCGCCTCGCGCCGGGCGCGGATGGCGCTGCCGAGAAAATCCAGCGTCAGCACCTTGGCGCGGTCGAGCACCTCGGGCGGGATATCGTCGTATTTCAGCGCGGCGACGTAGGCGGCGAGCGTTGCGGTTTCCTGGGCCATCGTGTTTCCTCATATCGTTGCAGCCAGGGTAGGCAAGCTGATTCCGCCTTTCAAGCCGGTCCGGCCCGGTGGGAGGCTGCCATGCCGACGCGCTGGTCCGTTCGAGGTGGATGATTGATGGCGTCGTTCAAGGAGCTGTTCGGCAGGTTGCGCGGCCGCAAGGCGCAGATGTCGCTGGCCGTCCGCAGCACGGTGGCGGCGACGCTCGCTTTTGCCGTTGCCACGGCCTTCCACCTGAAGCTGCCGCTGTGGGCGGTGCTGACCTCGCTGATCGTGACGCAAGGCAGTGTCGGGCGTTCGCTGAAGGCGACGCGCGACTACATGTTCGGCACCATCGGCGGTGCGATCTATGGCGGCGCCATCACCGTGTTCATTCCGCATTCCGGCGAATTGCAGCTGCTCGGCATGCTGATCCTGGCGGTGACCCCGCTCGCCTTCATCGCCGCGATCAATCCCAGCCTCAACGCCGCCACCGTGACCGCGGTCATCGTGCTCCTGGTGCCCACGATGGGCCATCTCGATCCGCTGGGATCGGCGATCGACCGTGTGTTCGAGGTTGCGGTCGGCGCGTTCACCGGCCTCGCCGTATCGTTCGTCGTGCTGCCGTCGCGGGCGCATGTCCAGATGCGCAGCGCGGCGGGCCGCCTGCTCGAACTGATCGCCGCAGCAATGACCGAGCTTCTGGTCGGCCTGTCGCGGGGCCGCGACAACGACGCGTTGCATCGGATCCAGGACGGTATCGGCACCGCGCTCACCGAGTTGAACGCGACCGGGGCGGAGGCCGAGCGCGAACGCTCGGCGCGGCTGTCCTCTGGCGCCGACACCGGTCCGCTGCTGCGGACGATCCTGCGCCTCCGCCATGACGTCGTGATGATCGGCCGCGCCAGCGTGGTGCCGCTGCCCTCGGAGCTGCAGGCACGTTTGTCGGCGCCGGTGGCGCGCGTCAGCGATGCGATCGCGAGCTATCTGCGCGGCTGTGCCGCAGCCATCCGCAACGGCTCCGGCCCACCGCCGATCTGGCCGATCCATGTTGCGGTCAAAGCCTATGCCGAGCAGGTCGCCGCCGTCCGCAGCGACGGGCTGACGCGCGGGTTGCCCGGCGATGCCGCCGAGCGCTTCTTCGCGCTCGGCTTCTCGCTCGACCAGATGCGGCAGAACCTGATCGACCTCGAGCGCGTCGTCGCCGAATGGTCCGGTGCGTCGGCCGGCAAGGTGCATCGGCCGGAGCCCGGGGAGTCGTCCGATACGGCCGGCGCCTGAACTCTTCATCGGGTCAGCCGCAGGAAGCGCACCACCAGCAGCGCGGCGTAGATCGTGGTGCCGATCGACAGGCCGATCCAGATTCCGACCGCGCCGAGCGCGGTGTGGAGGCCAAGCAGATAAGAGGCGGGGAAGCCGATCAGCCAATAGCCGAGCACGGCGAGCAGCAGCGGCACCCGCGTATCCTTGATGCCGCGCAGCGCGCCGACCGCGATGCTCTGCAATGCGTCCGTGATGAAGAACGTCGTGCCGACGAGCAGCAGCGTGGCGGCCAGCGCCGCTGTCGTTTCGGCATCGGAGATCCCGGAGCCGAGGAACAGCTGCACGATGTCATGGCGCGCAATGACGATGCCGAGCGTGAACAGCACTGCGAGTGAAAGGCCGAGCAACATCGCCATCAGGCCGGCGCGGCGAACGCCGGTCGCATCATCGCGCCCGGCGGCGTGGCCGACGCGCACGGTCGCGGCCATGCTGATCCCGAACGGCACCATGAACAGGATCGCGGTGATCTGCAGCGCGATCTGGTGCGCGGCGAGCGCGGCCGTGCTGATCAGCCCCATCAGGATCGCGGCCGCGGAGAACAGGCCGTATTCGAGCAGGAACGACAGCGAGATCGGCGCGCCGATGATGAGGAGCTGTCGCATCAGTCGCCAGTCGATACGGCCCAGTCGCGCGAGGACGTGGTAGTCGCGGAACGGCGGGCGGAACGCTGCGAACCACAGCCCGGCGAGGAACGTTCCCAGGTTGACGGTCGAGGTGGCGAGGCCGACGCCGGTCAGGCCCAGCCGCGGAAAACCCCAGTGGCCGTAGAGCAGCGGATAGACCAGCAGCGCGTTGAGCGGGATCGCGGCCAGTGTGATCCAGAGCACCGGCTCGGGGCGGTTGACCGCGCCCATGAAGCTGCGCAGCGCCATGAACCACAGCATCGGCGCAATACCCCAGGCGAGGCCGCGCAGATAATCCTGCGCAGGACGCGCGACGTCGGGGGCCTGTCCGAGCGTGAGCAGGATGGCCTCGCCGTTCAGCGCGATCATCATGATCGGCAGCGCGATGAACAGGCCGGCCCATAGTCCAACGCGGAGCGCGCGCCGCACCAGTGCTGCATCCGCGGCTCCGAACGCCTGCGCGGCGAGCGGCGCCACCGCCGACATCAGGCCCATGCCGAAGGTCGAGCCGACGAAATACACCGTGCCCGCCAATGCGGCCGCCGCGACGGCATCGCCGCCGAGACGGCCGATGAAGGCGAGGTCGGTCGACATCATCGCGATCTGCGACAACTGCGTCAGCGCCATCGGTGCGGCGAGCCGGATCGTGTCCCAGAGCTCGAGCGCGAGGGGAGGCGTCGGCGCCGCCGTTGGCGGTGCGTGGTTGGTTCCGGCTGTGGAGGTCATGGTCGGGGCTATAGCAGGCCCTGCGGCGTCGTGCACATCACGGCGGGATGTTCGGTCGCAGCCGCGTGCGGCACGGAGGCGCAGCTCCACCTGGCCAAATGCGGACGGCTGCGTGAGGCGCATCGTCAATCGCATTGACGTGATCGCGGGCATGACTGACTGATCTCGCGGCGCTGATACGTCCGAGCTCTGCTTGATCGATGGCCCTCGGAAGCGAGAGGGCGCGGGGAATGCCGGGTGCTGGCCGCACCCATGGCCCGCCTGCGTAAAAAAATGCAGGCGGCAGGAACCACAGGTTCAGCCGAGACATCCCGGCATTCCCCGCGCGATGGTTGGAACGACTTATACGTATTCTCCCCGGGGACCGGGCTTTCTTGCCCCCGTCGTCAGCGGAATCGCCCGCCGGCTTGACCTCAGCGTCGGGAGGCCAGGACCATACGCTTTCGCCGTATGCGACCGCCCCTTCGTCCACACGCCAGCCTCGGGTTGCTACCCAAGTGCGCGCTGAGAGCCGCCGCATCCACCGCATCCCCGCCCTCAACGTCCGTGACGATCGCGAAGCGCCCCTCTCATGAGGACGGGATGGCTACATTGTTTCTGATTCTTGGAATAATAGCAAGCAAAAAATTCGGAAAAACGGCAGCCGCGATATTGGCGGCTTGGGCACGGAGCGCCGGTGCGACAGCGAGCCGAAGACTCGCGTGTCATCATGCGGCTGCTGCGACCTGCCGGAGCATCGCCTTCACGACGAGCCGGTGAAACGGCTTGATCATGGCGAGATAGATGCGGCCGAGAGCATTGTGGGTCTCGACCAAGGTGGTCGCTGTCACTTGCGAGGTCGCGTGCTGAGAGGCCACGTCGACCAGGACGCGAAAGTCCAGATGCTTGTCGTCGAAGCCGAGCACGAGCCGGGCCGGCGTTTCGTCGACGACCGGAAAAATCCCGATCAGAGGACGTGGGTTGCTTGGGTCCGCGCCCGAGGTCTTCAGACCGAAGGGCCTGACCAGCAGGTTGCGGAGCTTCAGGAGCGCCGCTATCCACCAGGGCGTGTGACCGAGCATGCGCTCGGCCGCGGTGCGGGCAGCAACGGGCGGGCCGTTGATCGTGATGCGAAAGGCATCGGCGAACTCCGCGCCGGCCAGCCATCGGGTACCGTCGACGTTGGGAGTGATCTCGCTGATTGTCATGAGCGATGAGCCTCACATGTCAAGGTTGCTCGCGCGCCATGCGCGATGCGCAGCAGCATCGCACGCGCATGTCCGCGAAGCCAGTGCGCCGATGGCCTTGCGCCAGGGTCATTCAATTTCGTCATTGCGAGCTGCGCTCGCAATGACGGAGGAGAGATGTGCGTAGTAAACTACCGCCCGCGCTCCGGCACGCGGGTGATCTTCGCGCCCAGTGCGTTCAGGCGCTCGTCGATGCGTTCATAGCCGCGTTCGATCTGGTCGGCGTTGTCGATGTACGAGGTGCCTTCGGCGCAGAGTGCTGCCAGCAGCATGGCCATGCCGGCGCGGATGTCGGGGGAGACGACGCGGGCGCCGCGCAGGCGGCTGGGGCCGGCGACGATGGCGCGGTGCGGGTCGCACAGCACGATGCGCGCGCCCATCGAGATCAGCTTGTCGACGAAGAACATCCGCGACTCGAACATCTTCTCGAACATCAGGATCACGCCCTCGCATTGCGTGGCGGTGACGAGCGCGATCGACATCAGGTCGGCGGGGAAGGCCGGCCACGGCTGGTCCTCCAGCTTCGGCACGTGGCCGCCGAAATCGTCCTTGATCCTGAGCGTCTGGTCCGAGGGCACGATCAGGTCGTCGCCGGCGACCTCGCAGACGATGCCGAGCCGCTCGAAGCCCATGCGGATGGAGCGCAGATGCTCGGTGCCGGCGCGCACGATGCGCAACGGCGAGCGCGTCACCGCGGCGAGCCCGATCAGCGAGCCGACCTCGATATGGTCGGGCTGGATCGCGTAGGACGCCTGGCCGAGCGTGCTGGCGCCGTGGATCACCATCGTGTTGGTGCCGATGCCCTCGATGTTGGCGCCGAGCGCCACCAGGAAATGCGCGAGGTCCTGGACATGCGGTTCCGAGGCCGCGTTGCGCAGATAGGTGGTGCCGTGCGCGGCGACCGCCGCCACCAGCGCGTTCTCGGTCGCGGTGACGCTGGGCTCGTCGAGGAACACGTCGGCGCCCTTCAGGCCGGAGGCGCGCAGCTCGATCTTGTCGGTCGCGGTGACGGTGGCCCCGAGCTGCTCGAAGGCGAGGAAATGCGTGTCGAGGCGGCGGCGGCCAATGACGTCGCCGCCCGGCGGCGGCAGCGCCACCTCGCCGCAGCGCGCGAGCAGGGGGCCGGCGAGCAGGATCGAGGCGCGAATGCGGGCACACAGATCCGGATCGAGATCGGCGGCGCGGATGTCCTTGGCATGGATCGCGAGCCGGTTGCGGCCGCGCCATTCGGCGGAGGCACCGACCGAGCGGATCAGCTCGACCAGGGTCTCGGTGTCGCGGATGCGCGGCACGTTGTCGAGCGTGACCGGATGCTCGGTCAGCAGCGCGGCGGCGATGATCGGCAGCGCGGCGTTCTTGTTGCCGGACGGCTCGATCGCGCCTTTGAGCCGGTGACCGCCCTCGACGATGTATTGAATGGGCGCCATGCGGTGATGATCCGTTGTCGAAGCGTGTGGCCGCTGCCCTTGCCGGCTTCGCGACGGCGTTCGGGCACAGGGTGTCCAGCGGGATCAACCTGTTCCGCAATCCGGCGACCGCGAACCTGGTTCACGGGCCGCCGGGGTCCTCATGAGACCGACTCCTAACGCCAATTCCAAAACGGAATCAATGCCGGAAAATCGCGGCGGGCCACTTTGCCACGGCGGCGGGGCAGCGGCCGGGGAGCGCGCCGTGTTCTTGACGGCCGGTGTGGCGCGGCCGATGGTCGTTGGCTGCCGCGGCTGCGGCAGGGATGGAGAAACGCTGGAATGGCCGATGATCAAGCTGACGTCTGGACCTGCTCGGCGCAGCGACAGGCGCGCGCCAACATCCGCCGATATCTCGACTGGCTCGCTTCGCGCGGCCACAGCTTCTCCGGCTATCACGATCTCTGGCAGTGGTCGGTCGACGACGTCGCCGGGTTCTGGCGTTCGATCTGGGATTATTTCGAGGTCATGGCCGACGGCGAGATCGGCGAGGTCGTCTCGCGCGATCCGATGCCGTGGACGCGCTGGTTCACGGGGACGCGGCTGAACTTCGCCGAGCACGTGCTGCGCCACGAGTTGAGCGGCAGTCCCGATCGAGCGATGCTGCATCACGGCTCGGAGCTGCGTCCGCTGGCGGCCGCGAGCTGGGGCGAAATCGCAGGCCGCGTGCGGCGGCTCGCCACGTCGCTGCGCGAGATGGGAATCGGCAAGGGCGACCGGGTCGTCGCCTACATGCCGAACATTCCCGAAGCCGTCATCGCGATGCTCGCGACCACGGCGATCGGCGCGGTGTGGTCCTCGGCGGCACCGGAATTCGGCGCGCAGACGGTGATCGACCGCTTTTCGCAGATCGCGCCGAAGCTCGTCTTCGCGGTCAACGGCTATCGTTACGGAGCGAAGGATTTCGACCGCATCGGCGATCTCGAGACGATCCTCGCGGCGCTGCCGAGCGCCGAGATGCTGGTCATGCTCGACTATCATCCGGCCGCGCGCAAGGCGCCGGAGTTTCGTGGCGGCATTCGGGCGTGGCCCGACCTGCTCGACGGTCCGGCGATCGCGCGCGACGCATTTCAGTTCGCACGCGTCGCATCGGATCATCCGCTCTGGGTGCTGTTCACCTCGGGAACGACCGGCCTGCCGAAGCCGATCGTGCACAATCACCACGGCATCGTGCTCGAGCACTACAAGTCGGCGGCGTTTCATTTCGAGATCGAGGCGGACGGCACGCTGTTCTTCTACTCGACGACAGGCTGGATGGTCTGGAACACGCTGATGTGGGGGCCGCTGATGAACGGCACCTCGGTGCTCTATGACGGCCATCCGAGCCATCCGGACGCGCGGCTGGTGTGGCGGCTCGTGGAAGCCGCCGGCGTGACCGTGCTCGGCATCAGCCCGAGCTACATCCAGCTGGTGCGGCAGCAGGGCGTCGTTCCGGGCCGCGAGTTCAATCTGGAGCGGCTGCAGTCGGTGATGCTGGTCGGATCGCCATCGACACCGGAGGTGTTTCGCTGGGTGCACGAGGCGGTCAAGCCCGAGGTCTGGGCCTCCTCGCAATCCGGCGGAACGGAGTTCTGTTCCGGTCTGCTGGCCGGCTCGCCGCTGCTGCCGACGCATGCTGGCGAGATCCAGGCTCCGGCGCTCGGCGTGGCCGCGGTCGCGTTCGACGATGCGGGGCGCGAGATCATCGACGAGGCCGGCGAACTCGTCGTGCGCGCGCCGATGCCTTCGATGCCGCTCTGCTTCTGGGGCGATGCCGATTTCGTCCGGTATACGGACAGCTATTTCGGCGTCTATCCGGGGGTCTGGCGCCATGGCGATCGTGTCCGCTTCAACACGCGCGGCGGCTGCCACGTCTTGGGCCGTTCCGACGCCACGCTGAACCGTCATGGCGTGCGGATCGGCTCGGCGGAAATCTACCGGACGATGGAGGGGATTCCCGGTATCGTCGACAGTCTCGTCATCTGCATCGAGCAGCCGGACGACGGCTTCTACATGCCGCTGTTCGTGCAACTCGCCCAGGGCATCGAGCTGACGGACGGGTTGCAGGACGAGATCCGCCGGCGGCTGCGCCACGAGCGCAGCCCGCGGCATGTCCCCGACGTCATCATCGGCGTGCCGGAAATCCCGATGACCCTGACCGGCAAGAAGATGGAGGTGCCGGTCCGTCGACTGCTGCTCGGCGACGCTCCGGACAAGGTCGCGAGCAAGGATGCCACCCGCAACCCGGCGGCGCTGGACTGGTTCACGCAATTCGCGGCGGCACGGCGAGGCGGATGACAGGGGCGAGCGTCAGCCCGATGAGGGACAGGCCGGACGGCTGGAGCGTCCCGGCATCTGGGCCTACACGTCGACGTTCGCCGACAGCGAGTTGTCCTGGATGAATTCGCGGCGCGGCTCGACGACGTCGCCCATCAGCTTGGTGAAGATGTCGTCGGCCTCGTCGACCTCCTTGACCCTGACCTGCAGCAGCGTGCGGGCCTCGGTGTCGAGCGTGGTTTCCCAGAGCTGTTCCGGGTTCATCTCGCCCAGACCTTTGTAGCGCTGCTGGGTGACGCCCTTGCGGCCGGCATCGATGACGGATTCGAACAGATCGACCGGGCCGTGGATCACCGTCTGGACGTCGCCGCGGCGCAAGGTGCCGGGCTTGGCATAGGCCTCCTGCAGGCGGGCCGCATAGTCGTCGAGCTTGCGGGCATCCGCCGAGGCGAGCAGCGCGTCGTCGATGACGGCGACGTCCTTGACGCCGCGCACGGTGCGTTCGAAGGTGAAGCCCTGGCCCTCGAGGAAGTGACCGATCCAGCCGCGCTCGACCTCGTCGGCCAGCACGTCGAGCCGTTTCGCGATGTACTCGGCCGCGGCGTCCGCGGTCGCCAGGTCGCGGGTGATATCCGGCCGCAGCACGCCGGCGATCGCGGCCTGCTCGACGACCTTGCGATCGTAGCGGCTGTGCAGATTGCGCAGGATGTTGCGGACGATCCGCGCTTCCTCGACCAGCCCCAGCAGGTCGCGGCCCTTGCGCTCCTCGCCCTCGGCGGTCTTGAACACGCAGTCGTCGAGCCCGGTGCCGATCAGATAATCCTCCAGCGCGCGCTCGTCCTTCAGATACTGCTCGGACTTGCCGCGCATCACTTTGTAGAGCGGCGGCTGCGCGATGTAGAGATGGCCGCGGTCGATGATCTCGCGCATCTGCCGGTAGAAGAAGGTCAGCAGCAGCGTGCGGATGTGGGCGCCGTCGACGTCGGCGTCCGTCATCACGATGATCTTGTGATAGCGCAGCTTGTCGATCGAGAACTCGTCACTGATGCCGGTTCCGAGCGCGGTGATCAGCGTGCCGATCTGCTCGCTCGACAGCATCTTGTCGGGGCGCACGCGCTCGACATTGAGGATCTTGCCGCGCAGCGGCAGCACCGCCTGGAATTCGCGGTTGCGGCCCTGCTTGGCGCTGCCGCCGGCCGAGTCACCCTCGACGATGAACAGCTCGGACTTGGCCGGATCCTTCTCCTGGCAATCGGCGAGCTTGCCGGGCAGCGAGGAGACGCTGAGCGGGCTCTTGCGGGTCAGCTCGCGCGCCTTGCGCGCGGCCTCGCGTGCCGCCGCGGCCTGGATCACCTTGCCGACGATGGTCTTGGCCTCGCCCGGATGCTCCTCGAACCAGGCGGCGAGCGCCTCGTTCAGAACGTTCTCGACCACGGGACGCACTTCCGAGGACACCAGCTTGTCCTTGGTCTGCGACGAGAACTTCGGATCTGGCACCTTCACGGAAAGAACGGCGGTGAGACCCTCGCGACAATCGTCGCCGGTCAGCGCGATCTTCTCCTTCTTCGCATTGGCCTCGGCATAGCCGTTGACCTGGCGCGTCAGCGCGCCGCGGAAGCCGGCGAGATGGGTGCCGCCGTCACGCTGCGGGATGTTGTTGGTGAAGCAAAGCACGTTCTCATGATAGCTGTCGTTCCACCACAGCGCAGCTTCCACGGTGATGCCGTTGACCTCCGAGCGCACCATGATCGGCGCCGGAACGATCGCCTTCTTGTTGCGGTCGAGATATTTGACGAACTCCTCGACGCCGCCGTCGTAATGCATCTCCTCGCGCTTCTCGACCGCGTGGCGCATGTCGGAGAGCACGATGTTGACGCCGGAATTGAGAAAGGCGAGCTCGCGCAGGCGATGCTCGAGCGTCGCATAGTCGTATTCGACGTTCTTGAAGGTCTCCGTCGAGGCCAGGAACGTCACCTCGGTGCCGCGCTTGCCCTTGGCCTCGCCGACCACCTTCAGCGGCGCAATCGCATCGCCATGGGCGAACTCGATGAGATGCTCCTTGTCGTCACGCCAGACGCGGAGCTGCAGCTTGCTCGACAGCGCGTTGACGACGGAGACGCCGACGCCGTGCAGGCCGCCCGATACCTTGTAGGAGTTCTGGTCGAATTTTCCGCCTGCGTGCAGCTGGGTCATGATGACCTCGGCCGCGGACACGCCTTCGCCCTTGTGGATGTCGACCGGAATGCCGCGGCCGTCGTCGCGCACGGTGACCGAATTGTCCGGATTGAGGATCACCTCGACCGCGGTGGCGTGGCCGGCCAGCGCCTCGTCGATCGCGTTGTCGACGACCTCGTAGACCATGTGGTGCAGGCCGGAACCGTCATCGGTGTCGCCGATATACATGCCCGGGCGCTTGCGCACCGCGTCCAGGCCCTTCAACACCCGGATCGATTCTGCGCCGTACTCGTTCGCGGTTGCAGGCTCGGTGTCGGCGATGGTTTGCCGGGCGGGTTCGGTCATGTGGGGCCTTCGGAAGGGTGGTCGAATCGGCATCGCAAACCGCATGCCGAGAGCGCTCTTTCTCTCACGAAAGAAGCCACGCGCCTAGCGCAAAGTGGCCCTTCGTAAGACATTGAAGAGATAGCGTTTTTTAACGGTTTTTCAAGGCCTGGCGAGGGTCGTTTTCGTCCCCTCCGAAAGCCGGATTCAGGCCATTCCCGCGGCTGGTTTTGAGGCGTGCGGCGGGGCGCTTTCGCGTGCGATTCAGGGCACGAGTCCGGTATGACCCCGGGGGGATCCCGACCAACGGCCGAAGGCGTTACCGCCGCGCGCTGATCCGTCCGGCCTCGACGTCGAAGATCTCGCCGAGCTCGCGTAGTTCGGCAAACGCCGCGGGGTCGGCGCCGGTCAGCCATACCTGGGCACCGAGCGTGCCGAGCTCGGCGAACAAAGCGGTGCGGCGGCCGGGATCGAGATGGGCGACGATCTCGTCGAGCAGCAGCATCGGCACGATGCCGGTGGTCTCGGCGACCAGCGTCGCATGCGCGAGGATGAGGCCGATCAGCAGCGCCTTCTGCTCGCCGGTCGACGCGTCGCGCGCCGGCATGTTCTTCGGTGCGTAGACGACATGGAGATCAGTGAGATGCGGCCCGTCGAGCGTGCGGCCCGCCGCGGCATCGCGCGCGCGATTGTCGCGCAGCATCGCGCGGTAGCGGTCCTCGACGGCAAGCGCCGGCTCGCTCAGCAGCGCATTCTCCATCCAGCCGTCGAGCGCGATCTCGGCGGATGGGAACGCCGAGGCTTGTCCGCGCTGGCGCAGCATCGCAGCGAGCTTCACCGCGGTCTGGCCGCGGCTCGCGGCGACGGCGACCGCGAGCTCCGCAGTCTCGCGCTCGATCGCGCCACACCAGTGGTCGTCGAAATTGCGCACCTCGAGCAGCCGGTTGCGCGAGCGCAAGCTGCGCTCCAGCGCCGACACGCGGCTCGAATGCTCGCTGTCGATCGCGAGCACCAGGCGGTCGAAGAAGCGCCGCCGCTCCGAGGCCGCGCCCATGAACAGGCCGTCCATCGCAGGCGTCAGCCACACCATGCGGATGTGGTCGCCGAAGGCGGCTGCCGAGCCCACCGGCTCGCGGTCGATGCGGCAGCGCCTGGTGGTGCTGGCGTCGCTGCGCGGCGGCTCGATGCCGGTGCCGAAGGTCGTCAGCCCCAGCGCCCCCTCGACCTCCGCCGAGACCGCCCAGGAGCCGTCGCCCTGGTTGTCGGCGACATCCTCGAGTGTCGCGCGGCGCAGGCCGCGTCCCGGCGCGAAGAACGAGATCGCCTCCAGGCAATTGGTCTTGCCGGCGCCATTGGCGCCGACCAGCGCAACCATGTCCGCCTGCACGCTGACGCTGGCAGCGCGATAGCTGCGAAAATGCGTCAGCGCGAGGCGGTGGATGCGGGAGGGGGTCATGGGAAATCTAGGCCACACATTCGAAATCCCCTCTCCCCTTGCGGGAGAGGGTGCCGCCGAAGGCGGCGGGTGAGGGGTATCTCACGGCTCGCTCAGCTTCGTGAGGATGTCCTCTTGAACGGCGGTCGAATTGTACAGCACGTCGTTGTTCCAATAGCGAACGATGCGAAATCCTGCAGCTTTCAAGATCGCGTCTCGCTCGGTGTCTTTCTCGTTGTCAGCATGCTGGCTGCCATCGATCTCGATGATCAGGCGCTTTTCGAAGCAAACGAAATCGAGGATGAATTGCTCTACGGGCGCCTGACGACGGAATTTGTATTTCTCAAACCTGCGATCACGTAGCAGTCGCCACATGGCCGCTTCGGATTCGGTCGGCTGACGTCGCATCGTCTTGGCGAAGCCGCGGATGCGTGTGGATGTCGTCCGATGGCTCGGTGATCGTGGAGGCATACCCCTCACCCGCCTCGCTTCGCTCGGCACCCTCTCCCGCAAGGGGAGAGGGGATTTTCGTCGTGTGGCTCGTCCCAAGCGTTGCGTGCAGCGCGCCTCACACCCGCATCGGCATCAGCACGTACAACGCATTCCTGTTGTCGCGGTCCTGGATCAGCGTCGGCGAGCCTGGATCGGCAAGCCGGAGCACGGCGACCTCGCCCTCGATCTGGGCGGCGATGTCGAGCAGATAGCGCGAGTTGAAGCCGATATCGAGGGCATCCGCGGCGTACTCGACCTCGAGCTCTTCGGTCGCGCTGCCGGAATCCGGATTGGTCACCGACAGCACCAGCTTGCCGGGCGCCAGCGCCAGCTTCACGGCGCGGCCGCGCTCGGAGGAGATGGTGGAGACGCGATCGACGGCGGCGGCGAAATCGGCCTTGTCGACGACCAGCTCCTTGTCGTTGTTCTGCGGAATGACGCGACCGTAATCCGGGAAGGTGCCGTCGATCAGCTTCGAGGTCAGCACCACTTGGCCGAGCGTGAAGCGGATCTTGCCCTGCGACAGCTCGATCCTGATCTCGCTGTCATTGTCCTCGATCAGCCGCTGCACCTCGCCGACGGTCTTGCGCGGCACGATCACGCCCGGCATCTCGGCGGCGCCGGCCGGCTGCGGCAGGTCGACCTGGGCGAGGCGGTGGCCGTCGGTGGCGACGGCGCGCAGCGTCGGCTGCTTGGCGGTGCCGCCGGCATGCAGATAGATGCCGTTGAGGTAGTAGCGCGTCTCCTCGGTCGAGATCGCGAACTGCGTGCGGTCGATCAGGCTCTTGATGTCCTTGGCCGGAACCCCGAAGGCGTGCGTCATTTCGCCCGCGGCGAGATCCGGGAAATCGCTCTCCGGCAGCGTCTGCAGGGTGAACTTGGAGCGGCCGGCGCGGATCGCGAGCACCGCGCGCTCGCCGTCGCTCTCCAGCACGATCTGCGAGCCGTCTGGCAGCTTGCGCACGATGTCGTAGAACATGTGCGCCGGAACCGTGGTGGAGCCCGCGGTGGCAGTCTCGGCGGCCAGGGTTTCCGTCACTTCGAGGTCGAGGTCGGTTGCGCGCAGCGACAGCCGGGCGTTCTCGGCGCGGACCAGCACGTTACCCAGGATCGGGATGGTGTTGCGCCGCTCGACCACACGATGGACGTGGCCCAGCGACTTCAGGAGCTGCGCGCGTTCGACGGTCACCTTCATTGCACTTACCCGCCCGTTCCCAACTGATCTCGTCCTGGAATGCCGGCGGGCTAGAGCAGCGCCGCGGCCGATGGCACCTCGCGCCCGAACGGCGCTTGGCCAGCGTCCAGGAGCGTGAGGGGGAGGCGTAAAGTGGCGCGGATGGGGCTCAAGCGCAAGGGATGCGGAGCCGATTTCCCATGTTTCGGCAGGCTCTTCCGGGACCCGGAGGCAGGGGCCGAGCATGACGCCCGAGGGCAGCGTCGAGCCGCCGGGACAATGGCCCGGCTGGGGGCGAACCTTCTGTCCGCTCCCCTGGCCGTGCGTGCCCTCTAATCCTGCAGCTGGCGCTTCAGCGACTCGACTTCGTCGTTCAGCGTGACGTCCTTGCCGACCAGCGCCTCGATCTTGCGCACGGCGTGCAGCACGGTGGTGTGGTCGCGCCCGCCGAAGCGGCGGCCGATCTCGGGCAGCGAGCGCAGGGTCAGCGTCTTGGCGAGATACATCGCGACCTGGCGCGGGCGCACCACGTTGGCGGTGCGGCGCGACGACAACAGGTCGGAGCGGCTGACGTTGTACTGCCGCGCCACGACGCGCTGGATGTCCTCGATCTTGATCCGCTTCGGCTCCTGCGGGCGGACCAGGTCGCGCACCTCGCGCTCGGCCATGTCGAGCGTGACCGGCTGATTGTTGAGCTTGGAATGCGCCAGCAGGCGGTTGATCGCGCCTTCGAGATCACGGCCGTTATGGGTGATGGAGCGGGCGAGATAGTCGAGCACCGGCTCCGGCACGTCGAAGCTCGCATGATGGGCGCGGGCCGCCGCGACGCGCGACTTGAGAATGCCGAGGCGGAGATCCTCGCCGAGCGTCGCCATCTCGACGACGAGGCCGCCGGCAAGCCGCGAGCGGACGCGATCATCGAGGCTTTCGAGGTCGGACGGCGGCCGGTCGGCTGCGATCACCACCTGGCGCCCCGCGTCGATCAGCGCGTTCAGCGTATGGCAGAACTCTGCCTGGGTGGATTTGCCCTGCAGGAACTGCAGGTCGTCGATCACCAGCACGTCGATGCCGCGCAGTGCTTCCTTGAACGCCAGCGCGGTCTGCGATTTCAGCGCCGCGACGAAGCCGTACATGAACTTCTCGGCGGTGAGGTACAGCACCTTGCGCTCGCCGCCGGCGTTGCCGGCCCAGGTGACGGCCTGGAGCAGATGCGTCTTGCCCAGCCCGACGCCGGCATGGATGTAGAGCGGGTTGAACATCACGGGATCGCCGCGGCGACCGTCGGCGACCTGGCGCGCCGCCGCATGGGCCAGCGTGTTGGCGCGGCCGACGACGAAGCTGGCGAAGGTCAGGCGCGGATCGAGCGGCGAGCCGCCGAGCGCGTCATGGCTGGTGGCGAGCGAAGCCGCAGCCGACGCCGTTCGCGTGTCGGCGCTGGTCGCCGGCTTGGCGTCGCTGCGCTCGGCGCGGCGGGCTTCGACGGCGACGGGGGCTTCCTTGACCGGCGTCGCGCAGCGCATCGCGGTGCGAACGGACAGATCGATACGGTGCACCTCCGGCATCTCGGCCTGCCAGCACGACAGCACGCGCTCGGCGTAGTGCGCCTGGATCCAGCTCTTCAGGAAACGCGTCGGCACCGACAGATGAACGCTTTCGTCCTGGACGGCTTCGAGGTCCATCCGCGCAAACCAGCTCGTATAGACATCCTCGCCGACGGTCGAGCGCAGCCGACCCTTCACGCGAGACCAGCGTTCCTGTTCCGAATTTGTCATGGCAGTCGCAACTTTTCGAATTGAGTGGTGGTGTCGTGTGATCGCCGGGCAGGCGTCCCGTGGAAGGACGCGTCTCCCGCAGCGAGACCTCGAGCGGAGGCTCAACTCCAGACATGGCTTACCGTTCGGCGCGAGCGCCGTTGGGCTGATCAATGCTGGTGAAGAAAACTACTCCGCGAGGTCAGCGCATACTCGGACGAGCGGGAGGGCCGATGGCCGTGCTGGCGATGGCCGTGCTGGTCGTACCGGTCACTTCAGTGCCGACCGCCAAAGTGCCGACCGCCAAGGGTGCGTGATCCGGAACCAGCTTATGGTGTGTGCCCGCAATTTGTCCGTAAAGCATGCAACCTCCCCGCCCTGCCGTGATTGCTCACGGCAAGTTGTCATCCCAATGCCGCCGCGTCCGAACCCCAAGATTCAGCCGCACCGCCGTACATCCCGTCCAACTTGTCCACTCGGTGAGCGAAGCCGCCACGAGCTCCGGCCGGGTCGACCGATGTCGTATTTCTCTTGTTCAAAGCGGCGCAACGATGATGCTGCGCCCGAGAAATTTCGACAAAGTTCGGTCGTTCCCCATATTGCTATGGGTACAGATCCGGCCATCGCTTTGGAAAGCGTCGCCAACGCGCACACCGCCGCCGATTTGCACGTCCGCCCCGTTTCTAAAACCGCGCTGGTCTCAAGATCGTGGGCGCCGCGAGTGATTAAAGAAATACACGATGCGTCGGGACTCGCAATCCATAAGATCGGAGCACGCGTGACGAGTCTTCGCAGCGGTTGCGACGCGGTGTTGCGCGTTAAGAAAGCAACGTTTTGAATCATCGCGAGGAATCTCGGATGTGACAAACAACATCGTCTGCCCAAAATTTCTTCATAATTTTTTTATGTTTCGACCGGCCTCACCCGCTTTTCCAATCACTTGGTCGCGCTATGCGCTTAAGTCATTTTCGAGACGATGTTTTTCGCGATTGCCGGACGCGGGTAACTCCCGCGATGCGCGGTGCGTGACGTGAACGACGCGCCGCGCTCACTTGACATCGCTGCGCAAGCGCGACGCGCAGAGTCTTCGCTGTTTCAGGTGAGACAATATTGTCACCGCGTAAAACTACGGAACGTCACGTAGGACTACGGAACAATGTCAGGCGCGTATGACGTCGCGCATCCTCCAACACGCGCAGATCGCATTCGCGACGCGATATCGCCATCAAATAGAAGGCGCGGCGAGGACCGAATGTGCTCCGGCGCAATGCGCAAAAAGAAAAGCCCGGCGCGAGCCGGGCTGTTTGCATCTTGATAGTTCGCCAGTGGCGCGGTCGCGTTACTTCGCGAGCTTGGCGATCTGATGCGTGAGGCGCGACACTTTGCGGCTCGCGTTGTTCTTGTGAATGATGTTGCGCTGCGCGGCGCGCATCAGCTGCGGCTCGGCGTTGGCCATCGCCTTCAGCGCAGCCTCGCGGTCGCCCTTCTTGATCGCGTCCTCGACGGAGCGAACGGCGCCGCGCATCTGGGTGCGGCGCGACTTGTTGATGATGGTGCGGCGGGCAATCTTGCGCGTCGCTTTCTTCGCGGAGGTCGTGTTGGCCATGCTCTCAAATATCCTTCGGCGGCGAGCAGTCGCCGCTCTTGCGGGTACGCGCGCGGCCCGCTTGACGCGGCCCCATCGACGCGGTGGGTTGTTCGGACGCCTCTCTGAGAATGCCATGACCGGAGCGGATGCTCGGCGGATCGGCGCTGCTCAAAGAACAGCGGCGGCGGGATTGCGCCCACCGCCAATGGCGACCTTATAGGGGCAGGCCTGCCGAGCGTCAACGGTCTCGGAGCGCCCGCGGCGGCCGGAATCGACCAAAACCCGGTTCTAAGCCCCTGACGAGGTTGAATTTCTGCGGGGGCCCCGCTATGGCCTTGCTGCCCGCAAGGGCGTGCGAGAGAGGGCAGGTGAGGCATGATCCGCGGTTTTTTCCGTCTGGTAGGGCTGTTGCTGCTGGCCGGAAGCTTCATCTTCCTGGTCTATGACGGCGCGCGCTGGGTGGCGGACCAGACCCTGCAGTTCACCCGTTTCGGCCAGCTCTGGAACGACGTCCACCAGGCGAGCCAGGCCGCCTTCAAGGCCTGGATCGAGGCCAAGGCCCCGTTCTTGTGGGAGTGGATCGTCAAGGTGTTTTTGGACCAGCCGGTGTTTGCGGTGCTTGGACTGCTTGGAATCCTGCTGATGCTGCTGTTCCGGCCGCGCAAGCCGCTGATCGGCTATGGACGCGACTGAGCGCGGCGGTTCGTCTCGCTGCACCGGCAGCTGTATGCTGGCAGCATGCCGCGGGAACCGCTGGCGCGGCGTAACAGCGCTACTGCTGGACCCGTAGAGCCCTATATATTCCCCCTGACGAGAGGTCATCGCGCCGTGGGCCGTCCCGCGGGCGCTGGCCATGAGCGGAGACATCCCATGTTCTTCATGCGCAAAGCCCCTGTCATGCCGTCTGCCGCCGAGGCGCTGCCCGGCCGCACTCAGCCGATCCCGACCGCCGCCACGCATTTCGTCAACGGTCGCCGCCTGTTGCCGCCCTATCCCGACGGCCTCGCGCAGGCCGTGTTCGGGCTCGGCTGCTTCTGGGGCGCGGAGCGCAAGTTCTGGCAGCTCGGCGACGGCATCCACGTCACCGCCGTCGGCTATGCCGGCGGCCATACGCCGAACCCGACCTACGAGGAGGTGTGCTCGGGGCAGACGGCGCACACGGAGGTCGTGCTGGTGGTGTTCGATCCCAAGGTCATGTCCTACGAGCGGCTCCTGAAGACGTTCTGGGAGAGCCATGACCCGACCCAGGGCATGCGCCAGGGCAACGACGTCGGCACGCAATATCGCTCGGCGATCTACACGTTCAGCGATGCGCAGCGCGAGGCCGCCGAGGCGTCGAAGACGGCCTATGAGTCGGCGCTGCGTGCCAAGGGGCTCGGCGCGATCACGACCGAGATTGCTCCGGCGGGGCCATTCTATTTCGCCGAGGATTATCATCAGCAGTACCTCGCGAAGAATCCGGCCGGCTATTGCGGCCTCGGCGGCACCGGGGTCGCGTGCCCGATCGGAGTCGGCGTGAGCGCCTAGGCCAGCCGCGCGCCGGATCGCGCCGAATATTCTCGGGTCCCTCTCCCACGCGGTGGGAGGGGGATTTTTTTCGAACCGCCTTCACCGCGGCGCGCTTGCGGATGCACGGACTGCACGCGCCAACGGTTTGTTAACCTTAACCGCGCATGACTAACGCACATCCTCATTCAAGGATTGTTCGAGTGCGCGCGTTGTTTGTTCCGGTCATTGCCGTCCTGTCCGCGATCCTGTTGTCGGGCTGCATGCAGACGATCTCCCCCGTCGCTGCCGTCCAGCCGCAGAGCGATCTCGACGCGATGGCCTATGGAACGCCTTCCTCCGGCCCGGTTGCCGCCACCGGGCAGGGCGGGGCGATCCCGGCGCTGCGCAACTCGTTCGCTGCCGCCACTCGCGCGGGCGCCTATGTCGTTCCCGCCGGCTACGTGCCGGCGCGGCGCGACTCCGCCTATCATCTCGACGCCGGCGACAAGCTGCGCGTCGTCGTCTACGGCCAGGAGGGCCTGACCAACACCTATGCGATCGACGCGTCCGGATCGATCACGATGCCGCTGATCGGCAGCGTGCCGGCGCGTGGCCGCACCACCGCCGGCCTCGCCGCCGAGATCACCGCCAAGCTCCGCAACGGCTACATCCGCGAGCCATCGGTGGCGGTCGAGATCGAGGCCTATCGCCCGTTCTTCATCCTCGGCGAGGTGCAGGCGCCCGGCCAATACCCTTACGTGCCCAACATGACGGTGGAGAGCGCAATCGCGATCGCCGGCGGCTTCTCGCCTCGGGCGCGGCGCGACATCGTCACCCTGACGCATATCGATGCGTCCGGAGTCGCGCGCTACGAGGTTCCGCTCGGGACCTCGCTCAAGCCGGGAGATACGATCCAGGTCGGCGAGCGCTGGTTCTGATATCAGCACGTCTCGCCCGGCTACAGGGATGCATTGCCGCCGAGCGGCGCGCTGCTCCATCCGCCGTCATTGCGAGCCAACGGGTCCGCGCACATGCGCGGCCCGATGACAGGCTCCGCGAAGCAATCCAGGGCGTCACGCGCGACTCTGGATTGCTTCGTCGCTTCGCTCCTCGCAATGACGGTGGTGAGGTTCAGCGCAAATGCGTTCCGAGGAACGCGAGGCTACGGGTCCACGCCAGATCCGCGCTCGGCTTGTCGTAGCTCGCACGCTCGTCGCAGCCGAAGCCGTGCTGCGCGCCGGGATAGACGAAGATCTCGACGTCCGGCCGCTTGGCCTTGATGGTCTCGACGTCGCTCAGGGGGATGCCCGCGTCCTTCTCGCCGAAATGGAGTTGGGTCGGCACCGTCGGCTTGTCGACGGCGAAGCGGACGATGGCGCCGCCGTAGTAGCCGACCGCGGCCTTCAGCCCGGTGAGCTTGGTCGCAGCCGCATAGGCGATGCTGCCGCCGAGGCAGAAACCGATGATGCCGACCGGCCCGACATTCCTCACGCCGTCAATTGCGGCCTGGGTGTCGCGCAAAAAGGCCGCCCAATCCGGATTGGCGACGAACTTGCGCGCGACCGCGATCTCGTCAGGCGAATAGCCCGAGGTGAAGCCGGGCTCGACGCGGTCGAAGATCGCCGGCGCGATGGCAACGTAACCTTCGGCGGCGAGGCGGTCGCAGACGTTGCGGATGTGATGGTTGACACCGAAGATCTCCTGGATGACGACCAGCGCGCCCTTTGCAGTTCCCGTCGGATCGACGCGATAGGCGCCGAGCTGGAACCCGTCCGATGCCGTCAGCTTGATGTCCTGTCCCACGTTATGTCCTCTTTGCGGTCGTCAGGCGCCTGTCAGCGCCACATCCAGTTGGTGCCGTAGTCCTCTTTCCAGCCTGTCAGCCGTCCCCTGCGGAATTTCAGGTAGAGGCGGTGATGGTGCGGGACCAGTCCGCTGCCGCCGAGATTGCGCAGTGCCAGAAAGGTCTCGTTGCCGGGCGTGCCGTTCAGATAGATCAACGGCTGCTCCAGCACGCGCGATGTCTCACCGACATCCATGCCGAAGGCAAGCGGCGTGACATTGAATAACGTCGCTGTGAAAGGCGCGTCAGCGACGCCGGGCGTCTGCCCTGCCGCAGAAGGGGTTACGGCCGACAGGCTCGGCAGCATGGCCGCAGCCAGGCACCGCGTCATGCGTATGGATGGTCTCATGGGCTGAAATCTCTTCTCGCTGTCGGCGTTGGCTGCATCTCTTCTTAGCGTGCGCGGTGTCACGAGCCCAGCATCGTTCGCGCTGCACAACGCAAATGCCGTTTCATTTCGCAAGCCGGCGCTCAAATCCCGTTGCGTCGCCGTGGCAACGCGATCATTCTTATGATGGCTGGCATCTATCCGGTGGGTTCCAGCGAATCGATAAAACCGAACTTCGCCGTAAGCGAAGTCGCACGCCGGGCGGGGAAGAAACCACATGCCCAATCTCACCATCAACGGGCGGACAATGTCCGTCGACGCGGCGCACGATACGCCGCTGCTATGGGTCATCCGCGAGCAGTTGCAGATGACCGGCACCAAGTTCGGCTGCGGCGCCGGGCTGTGCGGCGCCTGCACCGTGCATGTCAACGGCGAGGCCGTGCGCTCGTGCCAGACCATGGTCGGCGACGTCGCGAACAAGAAGATCACCACCATCGAGGGGCTGTCGCAGAAGGGCGATCATCCCCTGCAGAAGGCGTGGATCGCCGAGCAGGTGCCGCAATGCGGCTACTGCCAGTCCGGCCAGATCATGCAGGCGGCCTCGCTGCTCGCCAAGACCACGAGCCCGACCAAGGAGGAGATCGTCGCACATATGGACGGCAATCTCTGCCGCTGCATGACCTATTCGCGGATCCAGAAGGCGATCCAGCGCGCCGCGTCCGAGATGCGCACCGCGTCGAACACCAGCGACCGGAGGGCGACATGAACCAGCACGTGAAAGCAGCGCCTTCGATAGCCCCCGATCTCAGCCGCCGCTCCTTCCTGGTCGGCACCGCCGCGACCGGCCTCGTGCTCGGTTACGCCGGCCTCGCCGACAGCGCACTCGCCGCCGCGGCGCCTGCAAACTTCGAGCCCAGCGTGTGGTACGCGATTGCGCCGGACGGCATCGTGACCGTGACCTGCGGCAAGGCCGACATGGGCCAGCACATTGCGTCCACCATGGCGCAGATCGTTTGCGAGGAGCTCGGCGCCGCCTGGAAGGACATGCGGGTCCAGCTCGCCTCCAACGATCCGAAGTTCAACGATCCCGTGCTCGGCGCCCAGATCACTGGCGGGAGCTGGAGCACGATGATGAACTTCGATGCCATGAGCCGCGCCGGCGCAGCCGGCCGCATCGCGCTCACCGAGGCGGCTGCGACCGCGATGGGCGTGCCGGCGAAGGAGCTCGTGGTGCGCGACTCCGTCGTCATGCATCCGAAGTCGAAGAAGCAGATGACCTATGCCGAGATCGTCAAGAGCGGCAAGATCACCAAGAGCTTCACGCCTGACGAATTGAAGGCGCTGACGCTCAAGACGCCCGATCAGTACACCATGATCGGCGTCTCGGTGCCGCAGCTCGACATTCCCTCCAAGACCAACGGCACGGCCAAATATGGCATCGATACGATGCTGCCGGGCATGGTCTACGGCAAGGTCGTCACGCCGCCGGTGCGTTTCGGCGCCACGGTCACGGCGGTCGACGATTCCGAGGCCAAGAAGGTGCCGGGCTTCATCAAGGCGGTGACGCTCGACGACAAGACCGGTTCGACCTCGGGCTGGGTGGTGGCGGTCGCCAACACCTATGCCAACGCCAGGAAGGCGGCGGACGCGCTCAAGATCAGCTACGACAAAGGCCCCTACGCCAATGTCAGCACCGACACCATCATCACCGAGGCGATGCGGCTGCAGGCGCAGGACGATGCCGGGCAGTTCTTCGTCAAGGATGGCGATCCCATTGCAGCGATGTCGGGCGCGGCCAAGGTGCTGGAGGCGGAGTACACCACCAGCATCAACATCCATGCGCCGCTGGAGCCGATGAACGCGACCGCCGAGTTCAAGGGCGATATCCTGCACATCTACTCCGGCAATCAGTTCGCGACCCGCTCCGGCGCGATCGCGGCGGGTGCTGCCGGGATCGATCCGAAATATGTCGTGATGCACCAGGCCTGGCTCGGCGGCGGCTTCGGCCGCAGGCTCGATGCCGACATGATGGTGCCGGCGGTGCAGGCGGCGAAGGCCGTCGGCAAGCCGGTCAAGGTGATCTACTCCCGCGAGAACGACATGACGATGGACTACTCGCGGCCGCTCACCTACCAGAAGGTCAAGGCCGGGCTCGACAGCAACGGCAAGCTGATCGCGCTCAGCCACGACGTCGTCTCGGCCTGGCCGACGGCGCGCTGGGGCATCCCGGACTTCCTGTCGCCCTCGGTCGACAAGAAGGGGCCGCTCGACTCGTTCACGGTCAACGGCGCCGACTTCTTCTACACCGTGCCCAACCACCATGTGCGCGCGATCAAGAACGAGCTCGCGCACAATGCGACGCCGTCCGGGCAGCTCCGCTCTGTGGCGCCGGGTTGGACGTTCTGGGCGGTCGAGAGCATGATCGACGAGATCGCGGTGGCCTCGGGGCAGGACCCGGCGCAGTTCCGCATCGCGCTGCTCGACGGCAAGGGCAAGAACGACGGCGGCGCACAGCGGCTGCGTAACACGCTGCTGGCGGCGATGGGCCTGTCCGGCTACGGCGCGAAGAGGCTGCCGAAGGGCGAGGGCATGGGCGTGTCCTGCGTGTCGTCGCAGGAGCGGGCGACCGCGAGCTGGACGGCGTGCGTCGCCCATGTCGCGGTGGCTGACGACGGCGCGGTCACGGTGAAGAAGCTCACCGTGGCGACCGACGTCGGCACCCAGGTGCATCCCGACAACATCCGCGCCCAGGTCGAGGGCGCGGCGCTGTGGGGGCTGTCGCTGGCGATGTACGAGAAGGCGACGTTGAAGGACGGCGGCATCGAGCAGACCAACTTCGACAGCTACACGCCGCTGCGCATGAGCCAGGTGCCGGAGGTTGCGATCGCCGTCATCGCCAATGGCGAGAAGGCAACCGGCGTCGGCGAGCCCGCGGTGACAGTGGTCGCGCCGGCGCTCGGCAACGCCATCTACAACGCCTGCGGCGCGCGGCTGCGCTCGCTGCCGATCACGTCGGCGGCGGTCAAGGCGGCGATGAAGGCCTAGCGTCGTCGCGCGGCCAGCGCCGTATCTGGGAACCGCCGGAGCCAGTCTCCGGCGGTTGCTTTTTGCGCTGCGGTCAGGTCTCCGCGCCGGACGATTTGACCAATTCCCTTAACCTCTCGCTCACCTGAAACGATACAGCTTGAATGATCGGCTTAAGCCGCGACGAACCCGTATCCCGGTAACTTGCATGAGCAGCAAACCGCAGGGGGCGAGCCCGTATGAGCGCGACAGCCAAGCAGACCGTGACCCAGACCGCGAACAGGCGCCATCTCCTGCTCGCGTCGGATCGCGGTGACCAGAGCAGCGAGCTGGCGCGCATCCTGCGCTCGGTCGGCGACGTCGACATGATGCCGACCACCGAAATCCCCGAGAACCCCGGCAACCGCTTCTCCGGCGTGATCGTCGACATCAACCTGCGCTCGCCGGAGAGCGTGCAGCGGGTGCGCAAGAAGCTGTCGTCGCGCGCCTATAGCGAGGTGCCCCGGCTGTTCGTGCTGGCCGAGGCGCTGCACCACGCCACCATGCAGGCGTGGGCGCTCGGCGCCACCGACACCATCGCGCGGCCGTTCAGCCCCGCCGATGTGCTGCAGCGCATCCGCTCGGCGCTCCCCGCCGACGACGGCTATGACGAGACCGATCGCGGCAAGCTGCTCAATCGCGGCGTCGAGGCCGCGCAGGCCATCATGGTCAAGATCTTCGAGAAGCTGCCCGCCGGCGCGCATCTGACGATGGAGGACATCGTCGCGGCCGAGAACAAGATCCTGAAGGCGATCAAGCACTCGTCCTTGCGCGAATGGATGACCGTGGTCGGCTGTCACCACAACGACACCTACCGGCATTGCCTGTTCGTGACCGGGCTTGCGGTCGGCTTCTCGATTCATCTGGGCATGCGCGACGACGATCAGCGCCGGCTGGTCCGCGCGGCGCTGCTGCACGACGTCGGCAAGGCGTTCATTCCGGTCGCGATCCTCGACAAGCAGGGCAAGCTGACGGCGGAGGAGATCGCGCTGCTGCGCCAGCATCCGCGCCGCGGCTACGAGGCGCTGTGGCGGCAGGGCGGCTTCCCGCCGGAGATGCTCGACGTCATCCTGCATCACCACGAGTTCCTCGACGGCTCCGGATACCCTGACGGGCTGCACAACGAGCAGATCAGCGACATCGTGCGCCTCACCACGATCGTCGACATCTACGCCGCGCTGATCGAGCACCGCGCCTATCGGCCGGCCTTCACCCATGCCCGTGCGTTCCAGATCATGGAGAACATGGGCCCGAAGCTCGACCAGCAACTGCTGCAGGCGTTTCGCCCGGTCGCGATGGGCGCGCATTGACGCGATCGCCTGAGAGCGCATCCATCGCCCGGCGGTAGCTGCTCGACGCAAGTGCATCTCTGCGGAGGCGCACTATCCTACCCGCCAATCGATGAAAGGCGGGAGGAGCAGCATGGGCGCAGCCGAACAGGCCGGCGAGGTCATTCCCGGGCCCATCGCCGCCGCGCTGGTCGATCCGGCCTGCTACGCCGACCACCGCATCCATGATGCCTATCGCTGGCTGCGCGCCAACAACCCGCTCGGGCGGGCCGAGCTCGATGCGTTCGATCCGTTCTGGGTGGTGACGCGGCACGCTGACATTCTCGCCATCAGCCGTCAGAACGATCTGTTCCACAATGCCGACCGTGCGACCACGCTGACCAACAAGGCGGTGCTGGAGCGCGTTCACAAGATTACCGGCCAGCCCAATCTCGTGCGTTCGCTGGTGCAGATGGATGCGCCGGACCATCCGAAATATCGCGCGCTGACGCAGGGCTGGTTCATGCCGGCCAACATCGCCAAATTCGAGCCGCGCATTCGCCAGATCGCGCGTGCGACCGTCGACCGCATGGCGGCGAAGGCCGCGGCCAATGGCGGCGTCTGCGATTTCGTCGCGGACGTCGCGCTCGGCTATCCGCTGCATGTGATCATGGAGATCCTCGGCGTGCCGGAAGAAGATGAGCCGCGCATGCTCAAGCTCACGCAGGAGCTGTTCGGCCCGCAGGATCCGGACACCGCGCGGGTGCGCGAGGCGCTGTCGGCGGAGGTGTTCGCGGCCATGCTGCAGGCCGTGGTCGCGGATTTCGCCGCCTACTTCCAGCGCATCACCGACGACCGCAGGGCCAATCCGCGCGACGATCTCGCCACCGTCATCGCCAATGCCAGGATCAATGGCGAGGACATGCCGCTGCATGACCGCACCAGCTACTACATGATCGTTGCGACCGCAGGCCACGACACGACGTCGTCGTCGACCGCCGGCGCGATCTGGGCGCTGGCGGAAGACCCCGAACAATTCGCGCGCGTCAAGGCCGATCCCGCGCTAATCCCCGGACTCGTCGACGAGGCGATCCGCTGGATGACGCCGGTCAAGCACTTCATGCGCAGCGCCACCGCCGACACCGAGCTCGGCGGCCGCCATATCGCGAAGGGCGACTGGCTCATGCTGTGCTACGCGTCGGGCAATCGCGACGAAGCCGTGTTCGACGAGCCCGACACCTTCCGCAGCGACCGCAGGCCGAACCGCCACGTCGCCTTCGGCTATGGCGCGCATCTCTGCCTCGGCCAGCATCTCGCGAAGCTCGAGATGCGCATCCTGTTCGAGGAGTTGCTGCCCCGCCTCGCGTCGCTGGCGCCGGCGGGGCCGGTGAAGATGACGCAGGCGACCTTCGTCAACGGGCCGAAGAAGCTGCCGATCCGCGTGGAGATGTCTTGAGGTCGGGCCGCTCGATCCTCCTCAATCCAGCAGCTTGCGCAGCTCCGCTTTTGCGACCTTCTCCAGGGTCGAGCGCGGCATCTCGTCGACCAGCCTGACCTCGCGCGGCACCTTGAAGTCGGCGAGCCCGGCGCGGCAGGCGGCCAGTACCTTCTCGGGAAGCTCGTCGTGTGCGATCCCGGGCTGCGGGATCACGAACGCGACCGGCACCTCGTCCAGCATCGGATGCTTCCTGGCGACGACGGCGGTCTCGCGCACGCCGGGCACGGTGATGATCACCTGCTCGATCTCCGACGCCGCGACGTTCTCGCCGCCGACCTTGAGCATGTCCTTGGTGCGATCGCCGAACTTGACGAAGCCGTCGGCCAGGCGCGTGACGCGGTCGCCGGTGAGGAAGAAGCCGTCGGCATCATAGCTCGTGCGGGTCGCTTCGGCGTTGTAGAGATATTCGGCGAACAGCGACAGGCCGGGCACGCCCTTGATGGCGAGGTTGCCGGTGGCGCCGACCTCGGTCGGCCGGCCGTCATCGTCGGTGATGCGGATGGTGTATTCCGGTGCGGCCCGGCCGATCGACATCGGCGCGTTGGGCTGGTCGATCTCGCCGACGATGCCGTGGGTGATGGTCTCGGTCATGCCCCACCAGCCGATGATCTTGATGCCGAACCTGGCAAACGCAGGCGGCTCGGATACCGCCGTGCCCCACAGCCGGAACTTGTGATGCTTCGGCACCTCCTGGTCGAGCAGCGCCTTCATGCAGAACGGGATGGTCGAGGTCCAGGTGCAGCCATGCTCGAGCGCGACGCTCCAGAAGCGGCTCGCGGAGAAGCGCGGCTGGATCACGCAGGTCGCGCCGACCCAGAGCGTGGCCAGCATCGAATAGGCCAGCGCGTTGGTGTGGAACAGCGGCAGATAGGTCTGGTGCACGTCGCCCTGATGCAGGTCCTCGTGCACGGCATTGACCTTGGCGCCCCATAGCGCGTTGGCATGCGTCCACAGCACCGCCTTCGGCCGCGACGTCGTGCCCGAGGTGTATTGCACGCTGCAAGGCGCCAGCGGGTCGGCCGGCCGCCGCGGCCGGTCGGCACTGTCGGCAAACAGCGCTTCGAAGCGCTCGCCGCGTCCCACGGCCGGCGCCTCCGCCTGACCGGGATCGTGCGAGATCACGGCCATCCACTTGAGACCGCGGCAATGCGCCGCGATCATCTCGGCATAGGCCGGCTGGGTGATCGCCGCCACCGCGCGACAGTGCTCGGCGAAGTAGCTCATTTCGGCGGCTGCCGAGCGCGTGTTGGTCGTGACAGCTAGTGCGCCGAGTTCGACACAGGCGAACCAGGCGAGCATCGCCTCGACGCAATTGTCGAGATGGATCAGCACGGCATCGCCAGGCCGGACGCCGCGCTTGACCAGCCCTGCGGCCAAGGCGCCGACACGGTCGTGAAAGGCGCCATAGGTCCAGCGGCGCGCCGGCGCATCGAACGGGGCGGAGATCAGGAACGGATGGTCGCGCCGGGTCTCGCTGCGCAGCTTCAACAGCCAGGGCACGTCCATGCCGTCGAACGGCGTCACCGTGCCCGCTGCCATCGTCGTTCCGTTCATCTTCGCTCCCGCCATTCTTGAGTACGGCCTGTCTCCGGCCGCTTCGTTCTTGTCGTCATCTTTTGCCACCTCGCGCCGCCGCGATCAAATCGGGATTGAACCCGTCTCCGTCTGCGGGCGACCAATGGCGCGGCAAGACACGCCCGGAGGTTTGCATGCAGGCCGAGCCACGACCACGGCGGCTGCCCGATGCGCGCTATTTCCAGATCGCGGCATTGGCGACGCTGCTGGCGATCAATTTCGCCGCGATCGATTTCGGCGCGCGTCCCGCAGCGAGCGTGATCGCGGTCACCATGGCGCTGCTCACGCAGGTGGCCTGCTGCCGCATCGCCGGCGTGCCGCTCGATCTCAAATCGCCGCTGATCACCGGCCTCTCGCTCAGCCTGCTGTTGCGCGCCGATGCGCTGTGGCTGCATGCGGCGGCGGCCATGATCGCGATCGGCTCCAAATTCGTGCTGCGCATCGACGGCAAGCACATGTTCAACCCGGCCGGGCTCGCGATCGTGGGGCTGCTGCTCGGCTCCAAGAGCGTGTGGATCTCGCCGGGCCAATGGGGTACGGAGATCTGGTTCGCGAGCCTCGCCGGCTTCTTCGCGATCCTCGTGCTCAGCGCGTCCCGCCGGGTGGATATCGCGCTGTATTTCTTCGCAAGTCACGCCGCGCTCCTGCTGCTGCGCGCCGCCTGGCTCGGCGATCCCCTGGCGATTCCGCTGCATCAGCTGCAGAGCGGCTCGCTGCTGATCTTCACCTTCTTCATGATCTCCGACCCGCGCACCTCGCCGGACTCGCGCGTCGGCCGGCTGCTGTTCGCGCTGAGCGTTGCGGTCGCGGCGCACTACCTCACCTTCGCCCTGCAGATGCGGCCGGCGCTCTATGTGGCGCTGATCGCGCTGTCGCCGCTCACGCTGCTGCTCGATCGGCTCGTCCCTGAGACCCGCTTTTCCTGGCGTTCATCCGTTCCCGAAGGAGTGTCGACATGACCCCGCGTGACAACAAGCTCTTCCGCACCGGCGTCGCGGCTACCGCGATCCTGGCCAACGCGGCGATGGCGCCGGCGAATGCCTTCTGCGGCTTCTATGTCGCCCAGGCGGATGCAAAACTGTTCAACCAGTCGTCGAAGGTCGTGCTGGCCCGCGACGGCGAGCAGACCGCGATCACGATGGCCAGCGACTTCGAGGGCGACGTGAAGGAGTTCGCGGTCGTCGTTCCCGTGCCGACCTTCATCGAGCGCAAGCAGATCGGCGTGGTCGAGCCGAAGACGATCGATCATCTCGACAAATACACCGCGCCGCGGCTGGTTGAATATCATGATGTCGACCCTTGCGCGCCGGTCGTCGTTGCGGCGCGGGTCATGTCCGCGGCGCCAATGATGGCAGGCGCCGTCTACGAGATGGCCCGGCGGAACTATGGCGTCACCGTCGAGGCCAGCTACGACGTCGCTGAATACGACGTGCTGATCCTGTCGGCGCAGGAGAGCGACGGCCTGACCCGCTGGCTGACCGACAACGACTATCGCATCCCGGCGGGCGCGGAGTCCGTGCTCGGCAGCTACATCAGGCAGGGCATGCGGTTCTTCGTCGCCAAGGTCAATGTCGAGCGGATGAAGGGACTGGGGAACGGCCAGCTCCGGCCCCTGCAGGTACGCTACCGGAGCGCCAAGTTCATGGTGCCGCTGCGGCTCGGCACGGTCAATGCCAGGGGACCGCAGGACCTCATCATCTATGCCCTGACGAGGAGCGGCCGCATCGAGGCGGCCAATTATCGCACGGTGAAGATCCCATCCGACATCGATGTCCCGCTCTATGTGAAGGACGAGTTCGGGCCGTTCTACAAGGCGCTGTTCGAGCGCGCCGTCGCGCGTGAGAACATGCAGGCGGTGTTCGTCGAATATGCCTGGGACATGGGATGGTGCGACCCCTGCGCCGCCGATCCGATGAGCAACAGGGAGCTGGTCGAGCTCGGCGCGCGCTGGATCGGCAGCGACGATGACGCCTCGTTCCGCACCACGCGCCGTGGCGGCTCCGATGCCTACGCGACCCGGCTGCACGTGCGCTACGATGCCAAGACGTTCCCCGAGGACATCGTGTTCATCGAGACCAAGGACCGCAGCAATTTTCAGGGCCGCTATGTCCAGCACCACCCCTGGCGGGGCGAGGCGTCCTGTCCAGCGGCGAAGACCTACCAGGACAATCTCGCCGCACGCTTCGCCAGGGAGGCGACGGATCTCGCGCAACTGACCGGATGGTCGCGCAGCGAGATCGCCGCCAAAATGGAGAAGAGCGGCGAGACCGCGAGGCAATGACCTCGGCGTGGCCCCGGCTCAATCCTGATACGACGAGATCTCGATCAGGCTGCCGTCGGGGTCGCGGCAATACACCGAGCGCAGGGTGCCGCGCGCGCCCTGCTTGGCGACCGGGCCTTCCTCGATGGCGACGCCGAGCGCCCTGAGATGCGCGACAACCTCGTCGGGGGTGCTGGTGGTGAGGAAGCAGAGGTCGTCGCTGCCGGCCACGACGTGGTCGGCCGTGAACCAGTCGACCTTGTCCGCGTCCTTCGGTCGCACGTTGATCTTCTGGTTCCCGAACAGCAGCGACGTGCGCCTCGCCTTGCCTTGTCCGGGATCGAACACCTGGACCGTCATGCCCAGCACTGCTTGATACCACGCCGTCGTGCGCTCGACGTCGGCGACATTGATGACCAGATGATCGAGCGCATCGACCTTGACCGGCATGGGCTCTTCCCTCCTGATGGGACATCGATCTCGCCGCCATCGCGGCACTCTGTTACAATCGATGTTACAATAGATCCTGGCGGCTCGTTGACCGCCGCCCAACGATAATGCCTGAGGAAACGCATGATTTCACGTCGTACCGCGCTTGGTCTGATCGCCTCCGCCGTCCCGTCCATCGCTGCTGTTCGCAACGCCTCCGCGGCCGACTATCCCACCCGTCCCGTCCGCTTCGTGGTGGGGTATCCTCCGGGCGGCGCGACCGACATCCTGGCGCGGCTGATCGGCCAGCGGCTGTCCGAGACGCTCGGTCAGCAGTTCATCGTCGAGAACAAGCCGGGAGCCGGCAACAATATCGGCACCGATGCCGTGGTGAACGCGGCGGCGGACGGCTACACCGTGTTGCTGGTCAATCCGGCCAACTACATCAATGCCAGCCTCTACACCAATCTTAAATTCAACTTCGTCCGCGATATCGCGCCGGTGGCCTCGTTCAACCGCGTCCCCAACGTGATGACCGTCAACAAGGACATCGAGGCCAAGACCGTCGCCGAGTTCATCGCCTATCTCAAGGCGAACCCCGGCAAGGTGAACATGGCCTCGTCCGGCAACGGCACCTCGGTGCATCTGTCGGGCGAGATGTTCATGGCGATGACCGGAACCAAGATGCAGCACGTGCCCTATCGCGGCGCGGCGCCGGCGATCACCGACATGCTCGGCGGCCAGGTGCAGGTCATCTTCGACAACATGCCCTCCATCATCCAGCACATCCGCTCCGGCTCGTTGCGGGCGCTCGGCGTCACCACCCAGCAGCGCTCACCGCAATTGCCGGACGTCCAGGCCGTCGCCGAGACCGTACCCGGTTACGAGGCGAGCGCGCTGTTCGGTATCGGCGCGCCGAAGAACACGCCGAAGGAGATCATCGAGAAGCTCAACAAGCAGGTCAACACCATCCTGGCCGAGCCCGAGATCAAGACCCGTCTCGTCGATCTCGGCGGCGAGCCGCTGATCCAGTCGCCGGAGCAGTTCGGCGCCCAGATCGTCGCCGAGACCGAGAAGTGGAAGAAGGTCGTCGAGTTCGCCGGCCTGAAGGTCGAATGAGACGAGTAGGCGACGCCGCGATCGCCGGGCCGCGCGCCGCGGCAGGTCTTCGATGAGGCGCCAGCCCGCCAGACGGGTGTCGAGGGCTGAAGGTGACGTGCCGCGCAGGCGACACGTCACAGCCTTGGTTGGTGATCCGTTCCGCCGATTTGTCGTTTTTTGACCATGCCGGTGTGGTGCAACCCTCCGGCCAGAAGAGGAACAGATCATGCGCAAGGTTATGATGATGGCAGCCGGCCTCGTCGGCGTTGCACTTGGTGGCGGTATCGCGCCGGCCTCCGCAGGCGGTTACGACTATCCCTGGTGTGTGCAGGGCCGAGGCGTCGGTTACCCCGGTGACTGCTCCTACCAGACCTTCGAGCAATGCCGGGCGAGTGCCTCCGGGCGCAATGCAGGCTGCGGCATCAATCCGCGCGTCGCGTTCGATCCTGCCCGCCGCCGCCCCTCGGTCTATGTCGATATGCCGCCGCCGCGCCGCGTGCACCGCTATCAGTATTACTGACACCCTCGACCGAGCGGGTCGGCGTGCGCGACCGATCGGCTGACGCAGGCGCGCTTCCGGGATCGCGCGGGCTTGCATCGACTTTGCGTTCGTATATACTTTGTACTGCAAAGTTAAACGAGCCGGTCACCGGCTTCAGGTGAGACATGCGCGATCTCGATAAGGCGCTGGCGGACATCATCGCGATCCGCAGCCAGCTTGCGGCGGGCACGGCATTTCGCGGCTACGGGCCGGCGACGATGGCCGCGACCTCGGCCGTCGCGCTGGTCACTGCGCTGCTTCAGCAGCTGTTTCTGCGCGACCCGACGGCCGACGCGTGGACGTTCCTGCTCGGATGGGCGGCGGCAGCCTGCGTGTCGCTGACCATGATCTGGTTCGAGATGCGGGCGCGATCGCGCCGGCATCATTCCGGCCTTGCAGATGCGATGATCCATCAGGCGGTCGAGCAGTTCCTGCCAGCGGGCATCGCCGGCGTGCTGCTCGCGGTGCTGTTGTGGAAGTTCGCGCCGGAGGCGCTGTGGATGCTGCCGGGCCTGTGGCAGATCCTGATGTCGCTCGGCGTGTTCGCGTCGGTGCGCTCGCTGCCGCGCACGGTGGCGCTTGCCGGGGCGTTCTATTTCATGGCCGGCTTCGCCGTGTTGCTGGTCGGCAGCGCCACGCATGCGCTGTCGCCGTGGACGATGGGGCTTCCGTTCGCGATCGGACAGGGGCTGATGGCGGGCATTCTGTATTTTGCGACCGGAGAGTCCGATGTCGAAGACTGATGGCAGCGCGCCGTTCTCCTATGACGGCCTCGATCGCGTCATCCACGAGAAGGCAAGGCTCGGCCTGCTCACCTCGCTGATGGCGCACCCGAAGGGTCTCGCCTTTGCCGACCTCAAGCAGCTCTGCGGGCTGACCGACGGCAATCTGTCGCGGCATCTGCAGGTGCTGCAGGAGGCCGGTCTCGTCGAGGTCACCAAGGGCTATGAGGGCAATCGCCCGCATACCACCTGCCGGCTGACGAAGGCGGGACGCCGCCGCTTCCTCGACTATCTCGCCGTGCTTGAGCGCCTCGTCCGCGACGCCGCGGCCGCTGCCGGCAAGGAGCACACGCCATCGTCGGCCGGCCTGATCCCGGGCCGCGTCTGACTCTCGCATCGCGTTTATTTTTGACCTGGAGCTTTGCAATGCAAAGTAGTCTGCAACCTCAATCGCCTGCTGTGGTGGATGGCCTGCATGTTGGCATCATCATGGATGGCAATGGCCGCTGGGCGACGCGCAAGGGCCTGTCGCGGCTGCGCGGGCACGAGGCGGGCGTCGAGGCGATTCGGCGCGTCGTCGAAGCCGCGCCCGACCAGGGCATCGGCACGCTGACGCTGTATGCGTTCTCCAGCGACAATTGGCGACGCCCGCGGGCCGAGGTCGCAGCCCTGATGGCGCTGCTGCGGATCTATCTCGCCAGCGAGGTGGAGGCGCTGGTGCGCAATGGCGTCCGCCTCACCGTGATCGGCCGTCGCGACCGGCTGCCCGGCGGCATCGCCGACGCGATCGGCCGGGCCGAAGCGGCCACCCGCGACGGCAGCACCCTGCATCTGCGCATCGCCGTCGACTATTCGGCGCGCGACGCCATCCTCGCGGCGGCGGCGAAGGCCCGCGACATCGACGGCCTGACGCGTGCGGCGTTCTCCGACCTCGTGACCGGCCAAGCCGGCTTGCGCGACGTCGACCTGATCATCCGCACCTCCGGCGAGCAGCGCCTGTCCGACTTCCTGCTCTGGGAAGGTGCCTATGCCGAGCTGCATTTCACCCAGCGCATGTGGCCCGATTTCGATGCCGCCGATCTGGCCCAGGCGCTCGCCTCCTTCCGCGGCCGCGAGCGCCGCTTCGGCGGCCTCGAGGCGGCGCCGCTGGCACCGGCGCCGGTCGCCTGACGACGACGCAATCTTTCCGCGCATCGGGGAATCATCTACCGCTTGCAGCACGAGCGCAGAGATCCCCTGATGAAGCACAAGCCGCGCCGGTCCGCCGGCAAGCCCCCGGCCAAATCCGGATCGATGGGCCACAGCGATACGCCTGATGCGCTGTGTGCCGCGGCCTTGCGGCTGCTGCGCGCCGGACAGCTCTCGCAGGCCGAGGATGCGTGCCGCCGCGCGCTGACGCTGGACGCAGCCTCGCTCGACGCGCTGCGTGCGATGGGACAGGTCTGCCTGGCGCTCAAGCGCGCCGATGATGCGATTGAGTGGTTCGCCCGCGCCGTTCGGCAGGACATGTCGGCCGCGGAGTCCTTCGTCGGCCTTGCGCAGGCGCTGCGGCTCGCCGGCCGCACCGATGAAGCGATCAAGGCTTACGATCGCGCGCTGCAGCTGCAGCCGGATGCGATCGAGAGCTGGGATGCGCTTGGCGAACTGCTGCAACTGAGGCAGCGGCACGCCGAGGCGGCGCTGGCCTGCGATCGGCTGCTGCAGCTCGCGCCCGATCGCGCCGCGACCTGGTTTCGTCTCGGCGAGGTGCTGGAAGCGCAGGGGCGGCGCGACGAGGCGGCCCTGGCCTTCGATCAGGTGGCGCAGCTCAGGCCTGACCGCCTCGAGGCGGCCAACAAGGCCGGCGCGCTGCATTTCGATGCCGGTCACTATGAGCAGGCCATCACGCGCTTTGGGCAGTCGCTGGGGCTGATGCCCGATCAGGCGGGCGTGCTGTATCTGAAGGGAATCGCGCTGCGGCGGCTGCGCCGCTACCAGGAAGCCGAGACGTTCGGCCGCCGTGCGCAGGCGCTGGCGCCTGACGATCCCGACGTCGCCAATGGCTATGGCTGCATCCTGCAGAACCTCGGCCGTCACGATGACGCCGTCGCCATGTTCGACAAGGCGATCGCGCTCCGGCCGCAGACCGCGGATTTCCATAATCATCGCGGCACGTCGCTGGCCGAATTGCATCGTTTCGCCGAGGCGTTCGACAGCTTCGATCGCGCCGTCGCGCTGAAGCCGGACCTCGCCGATGCGCATTGGAACGCGGCGCTGTTCCGGCTGCTGACCGGCGACTTCGCCCGTGGCTGGGCGGCGCGCGAATGGGGACGCAAATGTCGCGCCGTCGGCTTCGTCGAGCGCAGCTTCGAGGCGCCGCTGTGGCTTGCCGATGCGCCGCTGGCCGGCAAAACGATCCTGCTGCACAGCGACGAGGGGCTCGGCGACACCATCCAGTTTTCGCGCTACGCCACCCTGGTGGCGGCGCAGGGCGCGCGCGTGGTGCTCGAGGTCGACGCGCCGCTGCAGCCGCTGTTGTCCGGCCTGGATGGCGTGGCGCAGTGCCTTGCCCGCGGCATCGATGCGCTGCCTTCCATCGACTATCACTGCCCGCTGTCGAGCCTGCCGCTCGCCTTCGCCACCCGGCTCGACACCATCCCTGCCGCGCCGTGCTATCTGCCGCGCCCTCCCGAGGCGCGCCGGGCGATCTGGGAGCAGCGATTAGGTCCGCATGACCGCTTGCGGGTCGGGCTCGTCTGGTCCGGCAACCCCGCGCATCTCAACGATCACAACCGTTCGATTCCGCTGCTGGCGCTCGCGCCGCTGCTCGAGATTGGGGCGCGGTTCGTCAGTCTGCAGAAGGAGCCGCGGCCGTCCGACAAGGCCGCGCTCGCCGCGCGCGACGACATTCTCGATCTCACCGCCGACATCCGTGACTTCGTCGACACGGCTGCGCTGATCGACAGTCTCGACCTCGTCCTCACCGTCGATACCAGCGTGGCGCATCTGGCCGGCGCGCTGGGCAAGCCGACCTGGATCATGCTGCCCTTCACGCCGGACTATCGCTGGCTGCTCGGCCGTGACGACAGTCCCTGGTATCCGAGCGTGCGGCTGTTCCGCCAGGACGCGCGACGTGACTATGCCGACGTCGTCGTGCGCGTGCGCGATGCGCTGGCGCAGCAGGTCGCGGCGTTTTCCGCGACTTAAGGATCGGCATTCAGCAGACCGATCGAGATTTCGTGGATGCGCCGCGTCAGCTCGGCGACGCTGCGCCATCCCGTCTTCTCCCGGGTGCGCTTGAGATGCGTGTAGACCGTCGTGACCTTGATGCCGCGATGCGCGGCATATTCGACCGCAGTCATGCCGGTACTCAGCGCACAGGCCAGTTGCGCCTCCGCCCTGGTCAGACCATGAAGGTCCTGAAGCAGATGCGCCGCCGGGCTGTCCCGCATCGGATCACGCACCAGCATCACCACCATCGCAGCGGGCCAATCCGAACGAGGGTGTCGTTTGTGCAGGGAGCGCAGCGATATCGTGCAAGGCGGCAAGCCGCCTGGACGCGGCGCCAGGAAATCGAGCGCGGCATCCGTGCCGATCAGGCCGTCGGTACGCGTCGCCGCGCTGAGCGCGCGCGCATAGCGATTGCGCAGATCGGCCGAGGCGAAGACGATGCCGCGCCTCTCGATCCGGAACATGGCGCCGTCTGCCGAGATGGCTTGCAGGCTCGGATTGAGGTAGACGATCTCGCCTCTCGGATCGAGCAGTGCGACGCCGTCCTTCAGCACATCGAGTGCGGTCGTGCCGATATCGTTGCCATAGGCTGTGACGAGGCTGTTTCGCATTCTAAGTGCGCGCTGCAGATGGGGCGTGAGGCGGTGCATCAGGGCGATGTCGGCCTTGCCGACATGGCCCTGCCGCGGCGTTCGCTGCAGGGTCAGGGCGACCATCCGCTGCGGCGACCGCTCCAGCACCGCTGAGAGGAAATAGCGAAGCCCGGCGCGCGGCAGGAACTCTGCATAGAACGGATCGCGGTTCATGGCGCTCTCGTCCATGACCTGATAGTCCCAGGCCAGTTCGCCGCGCTGTTGGTTCAGCGCCATGCGCAGGCGCGGATTGCGGGGCGCGAAGTAGGCGAGGTAGTCGTCGCCCTCGGCCGCAGCAACACCGCTGCTGTGAAAGGTCAGGGGCTGCCGGACGATCGGGTCGATGACCTCGAAGGTGGCACCCTCGGACCTCGTCAGTTCCCGGACGCAATCCAGTGCGTCCGTGATGCCATCCGGTTCCGCAAAGCCCTGATAGATGGCGTCCAACGCCCGCGAATAGAACTCGCTCTGCACGGTGACCTCGCTGCCATGACCGGGAAAGGGTGCGCCGGTCTGAATAATCAACCCGGGCGCGTGGACGATATTCCCCTTCATGGGTCGGCATGCGGCGCGTGAGGTTCATCGCGCAACGGTCGCGCGAAGCCGCGAGATTGGCAGGCCTGCCCAGGCCGTCGGCTGAGGAGTGGCGCACGATCGGAGCTTCACTTGGCCGGAGATGAGTGATGAGGATCCCTGTGCCGCGCGTGCGGCGACAGTCGCACAGAATTCGACGTCGGATGCGCCGGATGGCGCGGGCCGTGCTCGCCGCGCTTCAGGAGTCGCGGTTGTGCACCGCGCGCCGATTGATCCACGATCATCGGCATCTGCTCGACTGATGAGATATGAGAAGGACGCCGGCCGAGCCCCGGAGCCTGTCATGCTCCGGGGCTCGGCATCGCCAGGCTACTCAGCGACGGCGTCGCCCGAGCCGCCGAACTCGCGCGGAAAGTCCTTCAGCTTCGGCAGGCCGTCGCGCATCGGCAGCACGGTCTCGGCATAGTTCACGTGCACGGCCGGCTTGAAATCGAGATCCGGAAGCGTTGCCGCGAACACGTCGACCAGCCCGAGCGGCGGATGAGTGGTCATCAAATGTCCACCGCATTTGGCGCAGTACTGCCGCTGGCTCAACGGCGTCTTCTGGAACATCGCCACGTGCTCGGTGCCGGCTGCGATCCTGACCGCGTCCGGCTTCCACAGGCTGAAGGCGTTGACAGGGCCGCCCGACCACGAGCGGCACGACCGGCAGTGACAATAGCCCATCGCCTCTGGCGCCCCGGACACCTCGACTTCGACCGCTCCGCAAAAACATCGTCCAGTGAGTGTCATCCTCGTCCTCGTTGGTTGTAAGGCCGCAGACGGCATCACTCCCGAAGCCCTGTGTCTTGGCGCGCGGCGACGATCGGCAGGGCTGGCACGACCGCGCGTGACCCAGTTCACATTCGGCCATCCTCCGACAGGCGACATCCTCTGATCGGAGGACGCCGCGTTTGCGGCGATGACGCTATCGATTCCGCCTTGGATGGAGCGCGCGGCTCCAGGTTTCAGTTTCGGATTGTCTCGGGTGATCGCATGTCAGGTTTCAATTCGCGCATCGTCGAATTCTCGACCGACAACATTCCGGAACCGGAGCGCGCGGCGTTCTGGCGCGAACACTACGGCCAGGTCATGCTGCGTGTCGATTTCGAGCCCGCGCCGGATCTCGCGTTCAAGGCGCGCAATCGGGCCCTGACCCTGCCAGGGCTGCAACTGCTCGATGCCTGGGCCACGCCGGCGCGCATCTCGCGGTCCGGCCGCTATCTTGCCGACGGTGCGGACAATGTGATCCTCGCGATCAATCGCCAGGGAACCGCGTTCGTCGAGTCCGCCGGGCAGATCCGCGAGCTGCGCGAAGGCGAGGCGGCGATCCTCAGCGGCGCCGATGCGAGCGCGTTCCATCGCACCAGCAATGGTCGATCGTTCACGCTGCTGATGCCGCGCGTGATGGTCGAAGCCGCGGATGTCAGCATCGCGGATGCCTTGATGCGGCCGATGCCGGTCGATCGCGGCGCATTGCAGCTGCTCGACCATTATGCGGGCTGGCTCATGGCCAGCAGCGGCGCGATCGATGCGCAACTGCTCAATCTGTCGGTACGCCACGTCCAGGACCTGCTCGCGCTGTCGATCGGGCCGGCCGCCGACCTGGCCGAGACGATGCGCGCGAGAGGATTGCGCGCGGCGCGGCTGAAGCTCGCAAAATCGTTCCTCATCGCCAACAGCCGGCGCCGCGACATGTCGGTGGCGACGATCGCGGCGAAATTGAACGTCACGCCACGCTACGTGCAGCGCCTGTTCGAGATCGACGGCACCACCTTCTCCGCGTTCCTGTCCGGCGTGCGGCTTGCGAACGCGCATCGCATGCTCTGCGACCCGGCCCATGGCCAGCTTGCGATTGCCAGCATCGCCTATGATGTCGGCTTCGGCGATCTCTCGCACTTCAATCGCTCGTTCCGACGCCAGTACGGGCTGACCCCGCGGGAGGTCCGGGGCGATTGCGGAGGCAGCCGCGGGCAGCCGACCGCGCGCGTGTCCTGAACGGGGAGCACGCCATGACGTCCAAGACGATCGTGTTGAGGATCCTCGATGGCATCTTGGTCGCGGCAACCGGCCTTCTCCTGCTCATGCTCGCCGGTCTGCCGATCGAGTGGATGCTCGTCCTGCTCGATATGTCGCCACGCGAATTCCAGGCGTTCGCCTTGTTCGTCATCTTCAGCAGTCTGCTGCTGATCCATGCCATCGCGACGTCGGATTCCGCGCCGTAACCCAAACGTGATCGCAGGCTTCGGGGGCATGCGCGGGGCTGGTTGAGCTGTGTCAACGGATTCTCCCGCGCCTATGGCAAACGAGCGCCATGCTTCAGCGGAGAAGGTTTTTCGGAATGGATCCACAGGACACGCAACTCGCCGGCGACGAACGGCCCGTTCAGCGCGTCCGTGCTGAAACCGCAGCCGTCGTTCCCACGCCGGCGATGCCGGTTCCTGTGTCCCATCAGCCGCGGCGCAGGTGGGCAGTGTGGCCGCTTCTCGTGCTCCTCCTTGCCGTCGGGGCGGCCGGTGGTGGCGGCTACGTCTGGTGGCAGCGGCTGCATCCGCCGCTGCCCCTCGGCATCAGCGTCAGCAATGGCCGCATCGAGGCTGACGAGATCGACATCGCGACCAAATATGCCGGCCGTGTCGCCGAGCTGCGCGCCGATATCGGCGATCGCGTCGAGGCCGGGCAGATCGTGGCGCGGATGGACACGAAGGAGCTGCAGCAGTCGCTGTCGAAGGCGCAGGCCCAGGCCGAGCAGGCGCAGCACGTGGTCGATCAGGCCCGTGCCAATCTCGCGCAACTGCAGGCGCAGAAGACGCTCGCCGAGCAGGAGATGGAGCGCACCCGCAGCCTGCTGCAGAGCGGCTGGACCACACGGGAGCTGGCCGATCAGCGCCAGCAGGCGCTCGACACTGCGACCGCCGGCCTTGCCGGCGCGCAGGCGCGGATTTTCGAAGCCGAACGCGGGCTCGAAGCGGTCCGTCACGACGTCGCGCTCTACACCGTTCAGATCGCCGACAACTCACTGATCGCGCCAAAGCCCGGCCGCATTCAATATCGTCTCGCCAATGTCGGCGAAGTCCTCGCCGCGGGCGGCAAGATCTTCACCATGCTCGACATCGGTTATGTCTACATGGACGTGTTCCTGCCGACCGAGGAGGTCGGCAAGGTCAAGATCGGCACCGACGCGCGGATCGTGCTCGATGCCTATCCGGATCGTCCGATCCCGGCGAAAGTGTCGTTCGTGGCGAGCCAGGCGCAGTTCACGCCGAAGACCGTCGAGACCCGCAGCGAGCGCGACAAGCTGATGTTTCGCATCCGCGTGCGCGTCGATCCGGACAGGCTGGCCGCGCATGCCGATGCCGTGAGGAGCGGATTGCCGGGCGTGGCGTATGTCAGGTGGAATTCCGACGTCGCATGGCCGGCGCGCCTGCAAGCAGCGCCATGATGGCCGACATGATCGGCGATGCGTCTCCGGTCGCGATGGTCAGGGACGTCTCGCAGCGCTATCGCGACGTGGTCGCGCTCGACAACGTCTCGATCGACATTCCCGCAGGCCGCGTGGTCGGTCTCATCGGCCCGGACGGCGTCGGCAAGTCGTCGCTGCTGTCGATCCTGGCTGGCGCGCGTGCGATCCAGGCCGGACAGGCGCGCGTGCTTGGGGCCGACATGGCCGACCGGCGCGCCCGCACGCAAGTGTGTCCGCGGATCGCCTACATGCCGCAGGGCCTCGGCAAGAATCTCTACCCCGATCTCAGCGTGCGCGAGAATATCGCGTTCTTCGCCCGGCTGTTCGGCCAGTCGCGGTCCGAGCGCGACTGGCGCATCGCCGAACTGATGGAGGCGACGGCGCTGTCCGATTTCGCCGACCGGCCGGCGAAAAAGCTGTCCGGCGGCATGAAGCAGAAGCTCGGCCTGTGCTGCTCGCTGATCCATGATCCCGATCTTCTCATCCTCGACGAGCCGACCACCGGCGTCGATCCGCTGTCGCGGCGGCAGTTCTGGGACCTGATCGACCGCCTGCGCGCGCGCAGCGCGGCGGGCATGAGCGTGATCGTCGCCACCGCCTATATGGAGGAGGCCGAGCGTTTCGACTGGCTGATCGCGATGAACGACGGGCGCATCCTCGCGACCGGTACGCCGGCCGAGCTCAAGGCGCAGACTCGTGCGGCCTCGATCGAGGATGCTTTCGTTGCGCTGCTGCCCGACGGCTCGGCGCGCGACCGCGCCGAGATGCCGGCCAAGACCGAGCTCGACGGCAGCCACGAGACCGTGATCGTCGCGCGCGACCTGACCTGCCGATTCGGCGATTTCACCGCGGTCGACGGCGTCAACTTCCAGATCCGCAAGGGCGAGATCTTCGGCTTCGTCGGCTCCAACGGCTGCGGCAAGACCACGACGATGAAGATGCTGACGGGGCTGCTGCCGCCGACCGAAGGCGAGGCGCTGATCTTCGGCCGCTCCATGGAGGCCGGCAATCATGAATCACGCAGCCGGGTCGGCTACATGTCGCAGGCGTTCTCGCTGTATGGCGAGCTCACGGTGCGGCAGAACCTGGTGCTGCATGCGCGGCTGTTCCATCTGCCGCGCGACGCCGCCGAGAAGCGCATTGCCGAACTGGTCGAGCGCTGCGATCTGACCGATCACATCGACGGCCTCACGGCCGATCTTCCGCTCGGCATCCGCCAGCGCTTGTCGCTCGCGGTGGCGATCGTCCACAGGCCGGATCTTCTGATCCTTGACGAGCCGACGTCGGGCGTCGATCCGGTGGCGCGCAATCAGTTCTGGCGCCTGCTGATCGAGCTGTCCCGCCAGGACGAGATGACGATCTTCGTCTCGACGCATTTCATGAACGAGGCGGCGCGCTGCGACCGGCTGTCGCTGATGCATGAGGGGCGGGTGCTGGCGACCGACACGCCGGACGGCCTGATCCGCGCCAAGGGCGCGCAGACGCTGGAGCAGGCCTTCATCGCCTTCCTCGAGCAGGACGCTGGTGTCGCCGATCCGCCGGTCACGCTGACCCAGGCGAGGCCCGATCCAAAGCCCGCCGACCGGCCGCGCGAGGAGCGACGGCGGGGCGCCGTCAGCCTGCGGCGGCTGTTGGCCTATACGATCCGCGAAGGTCTCGAGCTGATCCGTGACCCGATCCGTCTGATGTTCGCGCTGTTCGGAACGGCGTTCCTGATGATCGTGATCGGCTTCGGCATCTCCACGGACGTCAACAACCTGACCTTCGCCGCGCTCGACCGAGACCAGTCGCCCGAGAGCCGCGCCTATCTCGCGGAGCTCAGAGGCTCGCGCTACTTCGTCGAGCGGCCGCCGCTCGCCGACTACGCCGAGCTCGAGCGGCGGATGAAGAGCGGCGACATCAAGGCCTCGATCGAGATCCCGCCGAACTTCGGCGTCGACATCAAGCGCGGCCGGCCGGCGTTCGTGTCGGCCTGGATCGACGGCGCGATGCCGTTCCGCGCCGAGACCATCCGGGGCTATCTCGAAGGCACGCATCAGCTCTATCTCTCCGATCCCGCCGTCAAGACGACGCAGCCATTGCCGGCCTCGCCGGTCAATGTCGAGATCAGGTTCAAGTACAACCAGGCGTTCGACAGCATCTACGCCATGGCTCCGAGCACGATCGCGCTGCTGCTCGCGCTGTTTCCGGCCATCCTGATGGCGCTCGCGGTCGTCCGCGAGAAGGAGCTGGGGTCGATCACCAATCTCTATGTCACGCCGGTGACGCGGCTTGAATTCCTGCTCGGCAAGCAGCTGCCGTACATCGCCGTCGCGCTGGTGAACTTCGTGCTGATGTATGTGATGGCGATGGTCTTGTTCCGCGTCCCGCTCAAGGGCGCGTTTCTGCCGCTGATGGTCGGCACCTTGGTCTATGTCATCACCACGACCGGCTTCGGCATGCTGATCTCGACCTTTTGCCGGACCCAGATCGCGGCGCTGTTCGGCACCGCGATCCTCACCGTGCTGCCGGCGACGCAGTTCTCGGGCATGCTGGTCCCGGTGTCGTCGCTGTCCGGCGTGGCCAAGCTGATCGGCATGGTGTTCCCGATGACCTACTACCGCCCGATCGCGGTCGGCACCTTCACCAAGGGACTTGGCTTCGCCGATGTCGGCGCCGATATCCTGATCCTCTTGATCTTCATTCCCGTCCTGACAGGGTTCAGCCTGGCGATGCTGCCGAAGCAAGAGGCCTGAGCGATGATGCGCTCGCTCTCCAACGTGTTCTGGCTCGGAACCAAGGAGCTGCGCAGCCTGTTCGGCGACGCCGTGCTGATCGGGCTCGTGATCTATTCGTTTACGGTGGCGGTGATCAGCCAGGCGCAGAGCAGCTCGCAGGAGCTGCATCGCGCCTCGATCGCCGTCGTCGACGAGGACAGCTCCGAGCTGTCGCGTCGGATCGCCAGCGTATTCCAGCTGCCTTACTTCCAGCCGCCGGTCTACATCAGCCAGAGCGAGGTGGAGCGGCTGATGAACAACGGCCGCTTCACCTTCGTGCTCGACATCCCGCCGAATTTCCAGCGCGACGTCCTGGCGGGCCGCAAGCCCTCGGTGCAAGTGAACGTCGACGCGACCGCGATGATCCAGGCGGGGATCGGCTCCGGCTATGCGCTGCAGATCATCAACACCGAGGTTGCCTGGTTCGTGGCCCGCTCGGAGACGTCCTTGTCCTCGCCGGTCAACCTGGTGACGCGGATCGCGTTCAATCCCAACGTCACCACCGCCTGGTTCGAAGGCGTGATGGGCATCATCAACAGCGTCACCATGCTCGCGATCATCCTGGCCGGCGCGGCCCTGGTGCGCGAGCGCGAGCATGGCACCATGGACCATCTGCTGGTCATGCCGCTGTCTCCACTGGAGATCGCGATGTCGAAGATCTGGGCCAACGCGCTGGTGATCGCGGTCGCCGTCGCCATCGCGCTCTACGCCGTCGTGCGCTGGTATCTGCGCGTGCCGATCATGGGCTCGATCCCGCTGTTCATGGTGGGCACCGTGCTCTATCTGTTCTTCGCGACCGCCGTCGGGTTGTTTCTCGGCACCATCGCGCGATCGATGCCGCAGCTTGGCCTGCTCTATATCCTCGTCGCCGTACCGATGAACCTGTTGTCGGGCGGGATGACGCCGGTGGAAAGCCAGCCGGTTTGGCTTGCCACCATCATGAAGGCGTCGCCGTCGACCCATTTCGTGTCGTTCGCCCAGTCGATCCTCTACCGCGGTGCCGGCCTCGATGTGGTGTGGCCGCAATTCGTCGCGGTGGCGGCCATCGGCGCGGTGGTCCTGGCGTTGACCTTGCGCCGCTTCCGGGCGGCGATCGCGGCGGCCTGAGCCCGCCCTCGACCCCAACAAAAAAGCCTCGGCACTGCGGCCGAGGCTTTCCCTTGAATGGTGTCGGTATGGATGACGGCGATCAGTAGCGCGCGGCCGCCGGGCCACCAAACTTGTAGTTCACGCCGACCCGGACCGTGTGGAATGAGAAGTCCTGCGACAGGCGCTCGACGTAGTTCGAGCCGGGCGGGGCGAATGTGCTGCCCAGGACGTAGGCCGAGGTGTAGTTGATGCTGCCGAGGTCGGTGTAGAGATATTCCGCCTTGACCGTCCAGTTCGGCGCGAACGCATGCTCGACGCCGGCGCCGACCGTCCAGCCGACCCGCGTCTCGTTGGCAGAGGCGGTCTTTGTGTAGCCATTCGCCGAGGTCAGATCCCAGCTGCCCTTGACATTGCCGACGGCGAGACCGCCAGTGACGTAGAACAGCGTCGTATCGACCGCGTAACCGGCGCGGCCGCGCAGGGTCATGAACCAGTCGTTCCGGATGCTCTCGTTGAAGGTGCGGGTCGTGGGCGGGTTGGCCGCCGTGTAGACCGTCCGCTTGTTGAGGTCAGATCCGTTGATGTCGGCCTCGATGCCGAAGACGCCGGCGCCGCTCTGCCAGTTGTAGCCGGCCTGCAGACCGCCGAGCACGCCAGCCGGATTGAGCCGGTTGTTGCTGATGTTGACGAACTGATTCTGGAAGGCGGCGCCCTCGACCGCCCAGCTGCTGGTCTGGTCCAGCGTCGTGTTCAAGTTCGACCGGCCCCAGCCATAGCCGACGCTGCCGCCGAAGTAGAAGCCGGTCCAATTGTAGATCACGGCCGGGGGAGGCGCCTTGGTGTAGCGGGCCGGCAGATCCGCGGCGAATGCGCCGAGCGAGCTGGCGAGGAGCAAAGAGACGGCGGAGGCAAGGGTTTTCATCGGTCACAATCCTCAATGAATATCAGCAACATTGAGACAAGGATTTCTCACAATTCGGCCTATTAGGCTGTAGTTCAACTACAACACTCGTGAGCGTAAGTATGTGTGACGACGTCACTTTATGCGAGTGCGTCCTTAACCTTAAGTCGTTGTAAATTCGAGCGTGCGGCGGGGAGGCGGTCGATCGATACCGTCGTCGATCGACGATCCGGACAATTCGACGCACCGCGTTAGTCAACGATTCGCCAACCATCCGCACGCTCCATCGCGCCCGCTAACGATTTCGCAAAGTGCATGCGTGCACCTTCGGCACGTCCTGGGGGACGGAGAGGGGAGAGCATCATGATGATGAATGGGGAAGCGGTTCTCGAGAACGTGCGGCGCTATCGTACCATCGCCTCCTTGTACCGCCAGACCGCGGCGTTCCGTCCGCATCAGCGCGACTCACTGCTGGCGCAGGCTGCCGAATGGGAAAGCCGCGCGGTCGCCGAACTCGAGGATTACTTCCTCGCCCGCCATGCACCGTCACAACCGCCGGCGAACTTGAACTTCAATATCAGCCATCATGGGGCCTCCTACAGGTCGTCGCACCGGCAGATGGCTGCGGCGTAGCGCCAGATCACGGCACCGTTTTTTCGCTGCGCTCACCCGGATGGCGCCTTATGCTGCATCTCACTCCGGTGCCATGCGCGCTGCAGCGAGCAGGCCGATCAGGGCGGACAGCGCGCCCACGCTCATCGCGTTGATTGCGATCAGCGAGGCGTAGTTGAGATCCACGACGCTCATCACCGGCTCGCCGAGCCGGGAATCGATCAGCAGATAGCAAACGAACGGCAACGCGAGCAGCGGCAAGGACCGCAGGCGCTCCGTGGGTGCGAACAGCAGCGCGGCCAGCAACACGCAGGGAATGAGAAACAGCTCGACGCCGCTCTGGGCGCCGAACAGCTTGACGCAGAACACGGTGTTGGCAGTTCCGGCGAGCACCATCAGGGCGCGGCCGGCGAACGGCTGGCGCTTCGCGAGCACGGGCACGGCCGCGAAGAATGGCGTCGTGAGCAGCGTCAGCCAGGCCGGCCAGGCTGCCCGGCCTGCGATGGCGTGGAGATACAACGGGTAGAACGGCTGGTTGGAGACGATGACGAGCGCCACTTTGGCGGCAATGTCGGAGCGCGCATCATCGGCCGATGCATAGGCCTGCATGGCGGCCAGCCAGCGTCCGAACGTCTTGCCCATTCAAGTCCCTCAATTCCGCAGGCCGCCGCGCGCGCCTCGGCCTGGAAACGCGCTGGCGTTCAAGGCAGATCATTCGTCTCGGGAATGGGGGCCGATCACGCGTTCAACGCGGTGCGGATCATGCGGGCAAGGTCGGCGCTCTGATAGGGCTTGGTGAGCAGCAGCACGCCGGCATCGAGGCGGCCGTGATGGACGATGGCGTTCTCCGTATAGCCCGACGTGTAGAGCACCTTGAGGTTCGGGCGCCGCTTCAGCGCCTCGATCGCGAGCTGGCGACCATTCATGCCGCCGGGCATGATGATGTCGGTGAACAGCAGGTCGATGCGGGGGTGACTGTCGATCAGCGCCAGCGCCTCGTCGGCCTTGCTGGCGGCGAGCGTCGTGTAGCCGAGCCGCTTGATCTGGGCGATGACATATTCGCGCACCAGCGAATCGTCTTCCACGATCAGGATCGTCTCGTCGCCGCGCTCCATGCCCTCGGCGCTGATGGTCGACAGTGCCGCGTCGGCGTCGGCATTGGCCTGCGGCAGGTACAGCTTGACCGAGGTGCCGTGCCCCGGCTCGCTGTAGATCTTGATGTGCCCGTTGGATTGCTTGACGAAGCCGTAGACCATGCTGAGGCCGAGGCCGACGCCCTTGCCGACGTCCTTGGTGGTGAAGAACGGCTCGAAAACCTTGTCGAGCAGATTGGCGGGAATGCCTTCGCCGGTGTCGCTGACCGCGATCATCACGTAGTTGCCGGGGATCACCTCAGGGTTCATGCGCGCATAGGCGGCGTCGAGCAGGACGTTCTTGGTTTCCAGGGTCAGCTTGCCGCCGTTCGGCATGGCATCGCGCGCGTTGAGCGCGAGGTTCAGGATCGCGGTCGACAGCTGGCTCGGGTCGATCATGGCCGGCGCCGAATCGTGCGCCAGCATGGATTCGATCTCGATCTGCTCGCCGAGCGTCCGGCGCAGCAGGCGCGCGGTGTCGACGACCATGCCGTTGATGTCGACGCTGCGCGGCTGCAGCGGCTGGCGGCGGGCGAAGGCCAGCAGGTGTTTGGTCAGGTCGGCACCGCGCGCTGCGGCCGAGTTGATCAGGCTGGTGATCTGCACCAGCTGCGGACTGTCCTTCACCGCCTCGGCCAGGATCTCGATGGTGCCCGTGATCACGGTGAGGATGTTGTTGAAGTCGTGCGCGACGCCACCGGTGAGCTGGCCGATCGCCTCCATCTTCTGCGCCTGCCGCACCTGCGCCTCGGTGGCCTCGATCTCCTGGAAGCGCTTGACCATGGCTTCCGCGGTGCGGCGCTGCCGCGTCTCCTCCTCGAGCTGTGCATAAGCGTTCCGGAGTTCGGCGCGGGACGGCATGGTCAGGACCCGCGGCAGCATCAACAGCAGCGCCGCGGCGATGCCGACCGACATGAAGGCCAGGAAGCCCTTGGTGGCGGCCTCCAGGCTGTAGGCTGGAACCCAGATCGTGAGCACCTCGATCAGCCGCGTCATCCCACAGAAGGACACCCACAACGCGAAGGCCCAGAAGATGTAGCTGAACTGAAAGTCGCGGCGGCGATAGACGATGAAGGCAAGCACGAACGCAATGGTGAAGAAGGCGAACGAGGTGAGGATGTCGGACACCGTATTCACCCATATCAGCTCAGGTGTCCACAGCAGGCACTCGCCATGCGGCGTGAGCATCGACATGTCCGATTTCCCCAAAACATGTAGCCGACGGACCGTGTCGCCCCCGCGGCTCGGCCGGTTCCCTTAGCAGATCATCGAATTTCCGTTGAGCACACAAGGGTTCTCACTGTCGCGACACACACATTCGGTAAACGGGCACCGCAAGCATGGTGGGCTCCGCGTCGATCCGATTGCTTACGGCTGAGCTTGTGCCGGGAGCTCTCTTTAACATGCGCGGCTTGACGGCTTGTACCGATCGGTACATACTATTCCGAATGGTATACAAGGAGATGTCCCGTGAGCACTCTCGCCCCGCCGTTTACGCTGCAGACCGCCACCCAGAAGGTGCGCATGGCCGAGGATGGCTGGAACAGCCGCGACCCCGAGCGGGTGTCGCTGGTCTACACGCCCGACAGCCGGTGGCGGAATCGCGCAGAGTTCATCACCGGCCGCGCCGAGATCGTCGCCTTCCTCACCCGCAAATGGGCCAAGGAGCTCGACTACCGCCTGATCAAGGAGATCTGGGCCCACAGCGACGACCGGATCGCGGTGCGCTTCGCCTATGAGTGGCACGACGACAGCGGCAACTGGTTTCGCTCCTACGGCAACGAGAACTGGGAGTTCGATGCGCAGGGGCTGATGCAGCGTCGCTACGCCTGCATCAATGACCTGCCGATCAAGGCGGCCGATCGCAAATTCCACTGGCCTCTCGGGCGCCGGCCGGACGATCATCCCGGCCTGACCGAATTGGGACTTTGAAGCAGGGAGAGCCATGCGGACGCTCAACGAGCGCGCCGACGTCGTCCCGCTGATTGCCGAGGTGTTCCGCGAATTCGGCTTCGAGGGCACCTCGCTCAGCCGGATCACCGAGACGACGGGACTGGGCAAAGGCAGCCTCTATCACTTCTTTCCAGGCGGAAAGGACGAGATGGCGCGCGCGGTGCTGGCGCATGTCGACGCCTGGTTCGAGCGCGAGATCTATGCGCCGCTGCGCGATGATCCGCCGGAGCAGTCGATCGCGCGGATGTGGCGCGGCGTCGACGACTACTTCCGTTCCGGCCGCCGCGTCTGCCTGGTCGGGGCGTTCGCGCTCGACGAGACGCGGGATCGCTTCGCCGCCGCCATCGCCAGCTACTTCACGCGCTGGATCGAGGCCTTGCGCGATGCGCTGGTCCGCGACGGCTGGCCGGCGGCACAGGCCGCCGACGGCGCCGAGGAGGTGGTGCTCGGCATCCAGGGTGCACTGGTGCTGGCGCGGGCAACCGGTGAGGCGGCCGTTTTCGGCCGCGCGCTGACGCGGTTCCAAGCGCGTCTGCAACGATCATCCGTCGTCTGACTCTCGAAACGCCGGCGGCCGCTGCCTCCGCAAGCGGCAAATGGCGGGCTGAAATATCGGCGCGCGGCTCTCGTGAAATCGTGGTTGTCTTGGGCAACGTCTCGAGCAGCGGCGACACCAGGGAGGTCCGGCATGAACGGGTTAGGCGGTCTCAATAAATCCGATAACGGCGTGGTCATCGGCCTGGTGCAGCTGCAGCTCCCGGTCGTCGTGACCAAGGACGACCTCGCGCGGCAGACCGAGAAGATCGTCTGGATGGTCGGCAAGGCCCGGCGGAATCTCGGCACCATGGATCTCGTGGTGTTCCCGGAATATTCGCTGCACGGGCTGTCGATGGACACCAATCCCGAGATCATGTGCCGGCTCGACGGGCCGGAGGTCGCCGCGTTCAAGCAGGCCTGTATCGACAACAAGATCTGGGGCTGCTTCTCGATCATGGAACACAACCCCGACGGCAATCCCTACAATTCGGGTCTGATCATCGACGACCACGGCGACATCAAGCTGTATTACCGCAAGCTGCATCCATGGATTCCGGTCGAGCCGTGGGAGCCCGGCGATCTCGGCATCCCCGTGATCGAGGGACCGCGCGGCGCCAAGATCGCACTCATCATCTGCCATGACGGCATGTTCCCGGAGATGGCGCGGGAATGCGCCTACAAGGGCGCCGAGATCATGATCCGCACCGCCGGCTACACCGCGCCGATCCGCGACAGCTGGCGCTTCACCAACCAGGCCAACGCGTTCCAGAACCTGATGGTGACGGCCAATGTCTGCATGTGCGGCTCCGACGGTTCGTTCGATTCGATGGGCGAGGGCATGATCGTCAATTTCGACGGCAGCATCATCGCGCACGGCACGACGGGGCGCGCCGACGAGATCATCACCGCCGAGGTGCGCCCCGATCTCGTGCGCGAGGCGCGCATCAACTGGGGCGTCGAGAACAACATCTATCAGCTCTGGCACCGCGGCTATGTCGCGGTGAAGGGCGGCGCGATGGATTGTCCCTACACCTTCATGCATGACATGGTCGCCGGCACCTATCGCTTGCCCTGGGAGGATCAGGTCAAGATCACCGACGGCACCTCCTGCGGCTTCCCGGCGCCGACGCGCGCTTTCGGCAGGCTCGGCAAGGCGGCGGAGTGAGCGAATGCGGCGGCGCGTGCGGCCGCCGCAAGCTTGACAGATCGATCGTCCGCGAATTATTTTATACTTAAAATAATTGGCGGACAGGTTTTGTCATGAGTGCATCGGCGAAGGTGATCCCCCGCGACTGGCTCGACTGGCCGTTCTTCGAGCCGCGTCACCGCGCCCTGTGCGACCAGCTCGACCGCTTCGTCGGCTCGGGCGTTCTCGACGAGGTCGATCACGGCGACGTCGACACCGCCTGCCGCAAGATCGTGCGTGCGCTTGGTGCCGCAGGCTTGCTCGACAGCGCCGTCGTGGCGCCCGATGCGGATGCCGGCGCGATCGACTCGCGCGCGATCTGCCTGTCGCGCGAGACGCTCGCTTATGCCGACGGTCTGGCCGATTTCGCCTTCGCCATGCAGGGCCTCGGCTCCGGCGCCATCGCGCTCGGCGGCTCGCCGGAGCTGCGCGCCAGTGTCTTGCCGAAGGTGCGCGCCGGCGAATGGCTCGCCGCTTTCGCGTTGTCCGAGAAGGAGGCGGGCTCCGACGTCGCCGCGATGGCCTGCGCGGCGCGGCTGGACGGCGATACCTACGTGCTCGATGGCGAGAAGACCTGGATCTCCAACGGCGGCATCGCCGACGTCTACACACTGTTCGCCCGCACCGGCGAGGCGCCGGGCGCGCGCGGCATCTCCGCTTTCGTCGTTTTCCCGGACGACCCCGGTTTCTCCGTCGCCGAGCGCATCGAGGTGATCGCACCGCACCCGCTGGCGACGCTCCGCCTGCAGAATTGCCGCATCCAGGCCAGCCGCCGGCTCGGCGCGCCTGGCGGCGGCTTCAAGCTGGCGATGCAGACGCTCGACATCTTCCGCGCCTCGGTGGCGGCTGCCGCCCTCGGCTTCGGCCGCCGCGCGCTCGACGAGGCGCAGGCGCACGCCTCGAGCCGGCAGATGTTCGGCGGCGCGCTGGCCGACCTGCAGATGACGCAGGCCGCGTTCGGCGAGATGGCGACCGATACCGACGCCGCGGCGCTGCTGACCTATCGCGCGGCCTGGCGCCGCGACGTCCAGAACCTGCCGACCACCCGCGAGGCCGCGATGGCCAAGCTCACCGCCACCGAGACCGCGCAACGCGTCATCGACCGCGCCCTGCAGATGTTCGGCGGCCGCGGCGTGCGCAAAGGCGAGATCGTGGAGAGCCTCTACCGCGAGATCCGCGCGCTGCGCATCTACGAAGGCGCGACCGAAGTGCAGAAGCTGATCGTCGCGCGCGAATTCCTGAAGGCGCGGGCAGGGCCCGGCCGCCTCTGATCACCGTAGACGAACCGAGACGTTGTTAGATACTTTGTCTCTTGCTGATGTGCAGAGCTTGAGTAGTAGCGCTAACGTTCTATTTTTGCTCGTGCGAATGTACGCGGTCAGCTAATTCTTTGGCGAATGTTTCAACTTCTTCTTCCGGGACAATGGTTGGATGAAGAGGTGCATCAGCAATAAAGGCGACCGCGCGCCGATAAGCAGATTGGAGAGTTGGCTCAGAGGGGCTTCCAACGATGAAATAGGGACGAAATCTCTCGGTTGCAGAGGAGAGGCCCACCATGTGGCCTACCCAGCGCGCGGCCTTCTCCTGAATGCTGTCCACAGTTGCGAGGTCGAACGACAACGGCTGATAGCAATGCCATTGGCCATTCTTCCAAGCGTGCTCAAATTCTACCTCATCTTTCGATGAAGCGATGGTCTTCTTCTCCAGAACGGAAGCCACTTTTAGTTCCATCAGTTTATCGCGAATGGGGCGCCAGATATCGGCGTCAGTCCTTCGAGGAGCGGTCGCGTCTTCGTACTGAGTGACTAGACGGATGAACAGCTTATCCAACGTAGCCTCAGGGCTTTCTGTGGTCCCGGACCCCAAGTCGCTCCAAATCAACGAGCCGTCATCTGGTCCGACAATTTTGGTGGCGAACGAAGCTGCGTTGCTTTCGAGAGAAAATAGGTCGCGGCTTTCCGTCTTCGCTAGCCGCTCAAAGGCCTTTTCGATGCGGGTCAGGTCCTGTCGGAGGGTGGATCCGTCCACATCTGGAAACACCTTCGAGAGTCGGCCGTAGTTCTTTCGGAAGCGCGCACCAAGGAAAGCACTTTCAGGCGAATACAGGATCACGCCCACGTTTAATTGCTCGCCGGCCACCGGATCGTGACGATATCGGAGGATGCTGTACGTATATCGATGTCGTTTCATAGCAGTATCCGCTCAAGTTCAGTCAAGCACGGATCAATTGTCTCGCGTACTCTCCTGATGTGCTGTAGCGCTTCGAGAAGGTACGGTCGAGTAGCGTCCCATTCGACTGGCAGTATAGCGTCGTATTGGGCCAAACGGGCGTCTGAGAGCGCGAGCCAGCTAGCTTTGATTGGAGCGAGGCTTAACGTCTCCCTGCCGATCAAATGGCTCGCAAATATGTGCTCGCTAGGCGCTCCCGAGGCGATCATGCCGGCTAGGTTTCCTACTACCCACGGCTGACACCGAGGAAACAACCGCAGCCGATAGGAGAAGCTATTCTCGTGATCGATTAGACGCCACTCCTGATCTTTAACCAGGAGATTTGGATTGCCCGGCCTTCGATCGCTGTTCCCAGTAAAGGCGTCAAAAGCCATTATGGAGACCGCAGTAGCTTCCTGCGCTGACGATATGCGGTCGGTTGCGTTCCAGCCTCTCCATTGCTTGCCGGCATCAAGGCAGGCGAAGGCTAAGGGGCACGATGTCGCCAGGCGAGCTCGGATTGATGGGAGCGGGATTGATGCACAGAATTCTGCCGATAGTTCAACGAAGAACGGCTCTTGCACTGCCAATCCAAGATCGGCTGCAATCAGAGATCCGAGCATCTCGTTCATTAGGGCTTCGGTTCCCAACTCCATCCCTGTTGAGATCTTCATGACGGCCTCGTACTCGGCGCCGTCATCCATCAGGACTGTCACGCGGAGCGGCTCGGTACGGCCGGGCGCGGCCTGGCGGGAGAAGCCGATAGCGGTCCCGCGCCGAATCATCGATCGTCTCTCGCGCTCCGACCTCGAAATCGATCCGTCATAATTCCCACTGCTAGCGCCGTACTTCGATGGCGGTACTGAGCAAGGAAGAAAAGCTTAAGCAGTTGATTTTAATGGCGCACCCGACACGATTCGAACGTGTGACCTTTGCCTTCGGAGGGCAACGCTCTATCCAGCTGAGCTACGGGTGCGTACGGCCAATCGTTTAGCCGATTGCCTGAGCGACGGCAACGGCCTTGGAGGCTCCCGGACCGGGCGGACGGCCGCACGCGCCGCGAGGCGGGCGGGCAGTTCGGCCGGGTTGCGCGGCCCGGCCGCTCCTGCCGCCCCGCATTACGCCGGCACGATGGTCTTGCCGATCGGCCACAATGCCAGCCCGGCGAGCTTCAGATGGGCCCAGGCGAAGGGCAGGCCGATGATGCTCACCGCGAGCACGATTGCGGTCAGGAGGTGGCCGAGCGCCAGCCACCAGCCGGCCAGCACGAACCAGATGATGTTGCCGAGCAGGCCGAGAACGCCGGTTCCGACGTCCTCCATGCCGGTGAGCTCGTCGCGGCGAACCGCACGCGAGCCGAACGGCAGCAGCGTATAGGCGGCGATGTTGAAGGCGGCGCGGGACCAGGGCAGGCCGACGATCGTGATCGCCATCACGACCGCGGCGACCAGCCAGCCGAACGCCATGTAGGCGCCGCCGCACAGGATCCAGAGGATGTTCAGAAGCATGGAAACCGGCTGCATGACGACCTGCCAACTCCGTTGTTGCCGCTCCCGGATATAGGAACGCGACGCCAAGGCCGGTAGCGGGCGGTCGTCGAAATCTGCGTGGCCTCCCGCCGCAGCCGCGGCCGGGGCGGCCAGGCGTTGAGGACGCCGGAAAGCCGGCTCAGCCGGCGGCCTGCAGGCTCCCTGCCGCCGTTGGAGCGAACAGCTTGCGCAGCTCGGCGGCCGGCTTCGGCGCGCTGAACAGATAGCCCTGCATCTCGGTGCAGCCAAGCTGCCGCAGCGCCGTCTGCTGCGCGCCGGTCTCGACGCCTTCGGCCGTGGTCGTCATGTTGCTGGCGGCGGCGATGCTCACCACCGCCTGGACGATCGCCGACGAGCTGCCGGCGCCGATGTCGCTGACGAAGCAGCGGTCGATCTTGATCTTGTCGAACGGAAACCGCTTCAGGTAACTTAGCGACGAATAGCCGGTGCCGAAATCGTCGAGCGCGATGCGCACGCCCATGTCGTGCAGCTGGTGCAGGATGCCGAGCGCGACGTCGTCGTCGCTGATCAGCACCGCCTCGGTGATCTCGACCTCGAGTCGTTCGGGCGCAAGGCCGGCCGCCGACAGCGCGCCTGCGATCCGCAGCGCCAGGGTTGGCGATTTGAGCTGCACGGGCGAGACGTTCACGGCGATGCGGATGCCGGCGGGCCAATGCGCGGCCTCGGCGCAGGCGGTGCGCAACACCCAGTCGCCGATCTCGTTGATGAGCCCGGTGTCCTCGGCGAGCGGAATGAAGTCGAGCGGTGGCACCATCCCTCGCTCCGGATGACGCCAGCGCAGCAGCGCCTCGCAGCCGGTCATGACGTTCTCGCTGAAGCCGAGCAGCGGCTGGTAGTGCAGCTCGAACTGGCCTTCCGTAATCGCCCGGCGCAGGTCCTGCTGCAACTGCAGCCGCGCGCGCGCGTTTTCGTCCATAGACGGCTCGAAGAACCGGAAGGTGCGGCGGCCGCCGGCCTTGGCGGCATACATGGCGAGATCGGCATTCTTGGTCAGCTGGTCGCGCTCGACGCCGTCCTGCGGCGCCAGCGCGATGCCGATGCTGGCATCGGTCGACAATTGGTGGCCCAGGCAGCGATAGGGCTTGCGGATGGCCTCGAGGATCTCCTTCACGGCCACGATGACCGCGTCCCGGTCCGCAACGGTGGTCAGCAGCACCGCGAATTCGTCGCCGCCGAGCCGGGCGACCATATCCTCCGGCGCGAGGCAGCCCTCGATGCGGCGCGCGATCGTCTTCAACAGCTCGTCCCCGACATGATGGCCGAGCGAATCGTTGATGCCCTTGAATTCGTCGACATCGATGTAGAGCAGCGCGAAGAAGGTGCCGTGACGCGCGCGCTCCAGCTCTTCGTCGATGCGCTCCCGGAACAGCACGCGGTTCGGCAGCTCGGTCAATGCGTCGAAATGTGCGAGATGGGCGATCTTCTCGTCGGCCAGCCGCCGCTCCGTGGTGTCCTCGATCACATTGATCAGATAGCGCGGCTCGCGCGCATCGTCGGCGACGGCGATGCGCCGCGACGTGATGTAACGCAATCCCAGCCCCGGACTCTGCCAGGGATGTTCGGCGAGAAACAGCCCGTCCGACTGCTCCAGAGCCCGGTCGTCGTCCGCGGTCACCTTTTCCGCGACCGATCGCGGCAGCAGGTCGAACGCCGTCTTGCCGACGATCTCCTCGCGCGGCACGCCGAAGCGCTGCTCGGTCGACTGGTTGACCAGGACATAGCGCCGGTCGCGGACATCCTTGACCATGATATGCGATGGGATGTGGTCGATGATCTCGCGAAGGAATGCGTAGTTGCGGTCGCGCTCCTGCTCGAGCCGGCGATGTTCGCTGATGTCCTCGATCGTCGTGACCCATCCGCCCGACGCCAGCGGCTTGTCGATGATGTTGAAGAAGCGGCCGGCTCCGCCCTCCGCGATCATCTGCGACGTGCCGCCTGCCGCGGCTCGGTCGATGATGTCGGCGCAGAGGTCGGTCACGTCGCCGTTGAAGGATCCGCGCGCCTTGCAGTGCGCGATGACCTCGCTGAGATGGGCGCCGGGCCTGATCACGTCGGTGGAAAGGCCGAGCAGGTCGATGAAGCGCTGATTGAACATCACGACGCATGCGTTCGCGTCGAACGAGATCAGCCCCTGCGTCATGTTGTCCAGCGCAGTCTCGACCCTTTGCTTCTCCGTCTCCAGCTGACGCGTTGCCGCACGCCCCTGCCGCACGATCTGCCGGATCATCAGGCTGAACGTCACGGCGATGACCGCGATCGCAAGCACCGCCGCACCCACGAGCAGCACCATCTGCGATCGCCAGTCCGCGAGCGCGGCGTCGACCGGCCTGTTGGCCGAGATGACGAGCGGGAAGCGCCCGATCCTGGAAGCCGACGCGATCGTCTCCAGGTTGTCGACGGAGCTCGTGAGAAGGGTCGTGCGCAGGCCACTCTCGGCGACGCCCTTCAGCAACTCGTCGTTCCCGATCCTGGCGCCCATCAGGGATTCGGCGTGCGGGTAGTGCGCCAGCACGGCGCCGTCGGAATGGACCAGCATGATCGACGAGCCCTTCCCGAGGGCCATCGATTCCAGGAACGTCTCGTAAGTGTGCGGATCCACCCGGCGGGTCAGCAAGCCGAGGAATTCCCCGTTCGCGCCGTTCAGGCGATGCGCGACGATGGTCGCCCAGCCGCCGGTGACGCGGCTCATGACCGGCAGGATCACGAAGCTGTCCGGCCGCGATGTCGATTGCAGGTCCTTGAAGTAGGAGCGGTCCGCGACGTTGATGGCCGGCAGCGGGTCGTTGGACGACCAGTTCACGAAATTGCCGTCGACGTCGACGATCGTGAGGTCTCCCATATAGGACAGGCCATTGACCTGAGAGCGCAGCATCTCGCTGATCTCGGGCTTTGCCATCTCGGCCCGGAATGCCTCCGGCGAAGCGATCGACGCGAGCTGCATGCGGCCGATCGCGTGCGATACCGCGGTCTCCGCATCTTCGAACTGCTGCGCGAAATGCCGGCTCAACAGCAGCACGGTGTTCTCGAGTTCGCGCTCGTTGTTGGCGATCGCACGCGCCCGAAAGCCGCTGGCCATGACGATCGTCCCGATGACGATGGCTGCGATGAGAAGCGCTCCGCACGCAATCAGCCATGGCACCGGACCGCGCCAGAGGGACGTGCCAATCCGTTCCGGCTCGCTACCGGTCCCTGACGTATCTGCTGCGCCTTGCATGCCTTGATCGACCCGGGAGGAAATGACTTGTTGCAAGCCAGCTTGATAACAAGGCACTGGTGCCGGACCGGTTAGGAAATGCGGTTAGCCGTCGCTTAAGGCGCGCGCCGAAACTTCGCGGCAAACGATAATTTCTGCATGCGAATACCGTGCGGCAGAGGCTGCGGCGGCGCCGTTGCGCAGAATTTTAAGGGTACTTGCAGCTCAGCGCGCCGCACCCGGTTTGTTGCGAAGGCGGCCGACGACGCCGGTCGGAAAGAAATAGACGCTGGCGATGAACAAGAGGCCGAGCCACAGCAGCCAGCGGTCGGGGTGCAGCAGGCCGGGCAGCAGCGGCACTCCGGCGTCCGCAGCCGCGGTCGAAGCGATCCCCATCAGGGCCTGCAGGTAATTCTGCGCCAGGATGAAGATCGCAGCCCCAATGATGGCGCCGTAGATGGTGCCCATGCCGCCGATCACGACCATCAGCAGGATGTCGAGCATGATCGAGAACGCCAGCGACGTGTCGGGCCCGGCATAGCGCAGCCACAGCGCGTTCAACATGCCGGCGCAGGCGGCGATCACCGCGGCGATGCAGTTGGCGTAGGTGAGATGGAAGACGGTACGATAGCCGAGCGCCTCGGCGCGGAAACGGTTCTCGCGGATCGCCTGCAGCACGCGGCCGAATGGCGAGTTGACGACGCGCAGCAGCGCCAGGATCATCAGCGCGCAGGCCGACAGCACCAGGTAATAGGTCAGGATGCGGCCGTTGATCGGAATGCCGAACCAGTCCTTGCCGATGAACACGGTGCTCGGGCGCAACAGCTCGGGCAGCTGGAAGCTGCGGCCGTCCTCTCCGCCCGTCAGCCACGACAATTGCGACGCCAGCACCAGGAACGCGGAAGCGATGGCGAGCGTGATCATCGCAAAGAAGATCGCCTCGACGCGCAGCGAGAACAGCCCGATCGCGAGCGCCAGCAGCAAAGTGAGCGGCAGCCCGGCGGCGACGGCAACCGCCACCGAGGTCCAGTTTGGGCCGAGGCCGTAGAGCGCGATGGCGATCGCGTAGGAGCCGATGCCGTAGAACATCGTATGCGCGAACGAGACCGAGCCTGTATAGCCGAGCAGGAGATCGTAGGACGCGACCAGCGCCGCGAAGATGCAGATCTTGGCGGCGACGTTGAGCGCCTTGGCGCCGGGGAAGATGAAGGGCGTCGCCAGCAGCGCCAGAATGATGACGACGAGCAGGATCGACAGCGCACGGCTGCGGGGCGGATCGCCGGACAGGATCATCATCGGCTGGTCACCGCATAGAGACCGCGCGGCCGCCACATCAGCACAGCGACCATCAGCAGGATGTTGGAGACGAGGGCGAGCTTGGGCACCAGGAAGCCGCCATAGTTGGCGACCATCGCAACCAGGATCGCGCCGATGAAGCAGCCGGTGATCGAGCCGAGCCCGCCGATGATCACGACGATGAACACCAGCACGGTGAGCTCGTCGCCGAGCGAGGCGTGCACCTGCTCGCGATACAGCCCCCACATCACGCCGCCGAGTCCGGCCAGCGCCGATCCCGTCATGAAGACGCCGAGGAACAGGCGACGGATGCGATAGCCGAGCGCCTCGACCATCTCGCGGTTCTCGACGCCGGCGCGGATCAGGAGACCGAGCTTGGTGCGGTTCAGCACCAGCTCGATGGCGACGAAGATCGCCAGGCCGACCAGCATGGCCAGCAGCCGGTATTTCGAGATCGCGACGTCGCCGATGATGAAGGAGCCACGGAATGCGTTGGGTAGCGGCAGCGGAATGATCTGCGGACCGAACAGCGCATACAGCGTCTGCTCGGCGACGATGAGCCCGCCAGTGGTCATCAGGATCTGCTTGAGGTGCTGGCCGTAGACCGGCAGCACCAGCACGCGCTCGACGACGAGGCCGAGCGCGCCGGTGACGCCCATCGACAGCAGCGCCGCGGGGACGAGGACGGCGAGGTTGGTCAGCAGTGAGTCGGACTGGGCCCAGCTCGCCAGCGGCAGCAGCACCAGCGTCGCGACATAGGCGCCGACGGCGATGAAGGCGCCATGGCCGAAATTGAGCACGTCCATCAGCCCGAAGACGAGCGTCAGGCCGGACGCCATGATGAAGATCATCATGCCCATCGCCAGGCTGGCGACCGTCAGGGTCACCCAGGAGCTCGTCGATCCCACCAGCGGGATCATCAGCAGCGCCAGCACCACCGGCAGCAGCAGGGGCGCAATGTCGCGCTTCGGTTTCGGCAGTGCCTCGGTCGCAGCGATCTCGCTCATTGATGCGCCTCCAGGCTGAGGCCGAGCAGGCGCTCCTGCAGCGGCACGTCGGCCGCGAGCGCGGCCATCTCGCCGCGATGGACGATGGTGCCGTTGTCCATCACCAGTACTTGGTCGCCGAGCTCGCGCGCGGCGTGGAAATTCTGCTCGACCAGCAGGATCGTGGCGCCACGGCGCTTGATCTCCTTGAGGCATTCGATCAGCGACACCACGATCGCCGGCGCCAGGCCCTTGGTCGGCTCGTCGATCAGCAGCAGCTTGCGCGGCTCGACGATCGCGCGCGCAATCGACAGCATTTGCTTCTGGCCGCCGGACAGGCTGCCTGCACGAGACAGCCAGAACTTCTTCAGGGCAGGGAAGAAGCCGAAGATCCAGGCGAGCTGGGCATCGTCGAGCGGGCCGTTGCGCGCCGCGAGCACCAGGTTCTCCTTGACGGTGAGGTCCGAGAACACCGCCATGCTCTCGGGTACGTAGCCGACGCCGCGCTGGGCGATGTCGGGCGTCGCCAGTTTTTCGATCGGTTCGCCGGCCAGCGCGATCGTTCCATTCCTGGCCTGCCACAGCCCCATGATGGTGCGTAGCGTCGTGGTCTTGCCCGCGCCATTGCGGCCGAGCAGCATCGTGGTCTGCCCCTCAGGCACTTCGAAATCCACGCCCTGCAGGATGTGATAACGCCCGATATAGGTCTCGACGGCAGACAGCGTCAGTAGCGCGCTCATGCCGCGCTCCGCGGGGCGACGCCCAGATAGGCTTCCTGCACGATCGGCGAGGCGATCACCTCCGCGGGCTTTCCGTCGGCCACCAGCTGGCCGTTATGCAGCACGATGATGCGGTCGGCGAGCGAGCGCACGACGTCCATCTTGTGCTCGACGAGCAGGATGATCTTGCTCTTGTCCTGCTTGAGCCTGCCGATCAGGTCGAGCACGACCGGCACCTCGTCGATGCTCATGCCCGCCGTCGGCTCGTCGAACATGAAAACCTTCGGCTCCAGCGCCATCATCAGCGCGACTTCGAGCTTGCGCTGGTCGCCATGCGACAGCGTCGTTGCGGTGACGCTGCGGCGGCCGCCGAGCGCGACCTGGTCGAGGATCGCGTCCGCTCGCGCAATCAGGTCGCGTCGCGCCATCCAGGGGCGGAGCAGGTCATAGTGCACGCCGCTCTGTGCCTGCACAGCGAGCCGCACGTTCTCCTCGACGCTGAGATTGGGAAAGAGGTTGGTGAGCTGGAACGCGCGTCCCAAGCCGGCGCGGGTGCGCAGGGGTGCCGAGAGACTGGTGATGTCGCGGCCGTCGAACAGGATGGAGCCCGAGGAGGCCGTCAGCTGGCCGGAGATCAGGTTGAAATAGGTGGTCTTGCCGGCCCCGTTGGGGCCGACGATGGCGGTCAGCTCGCCCGGCCTGAAGCTGCAGCTGACGCTGTTGACCGCGACATGACCGCCGAAACGGATGGTGAGGTCGCGGGTTTCGAGGGTAAGGGCCATGTCGCCAGCTTGTCAGTGCCAGTAAGAACGTGCCCGGCGCGAGGGCCGGGCACGCAATTCATCATCTCACCGCTTGTTGCGGATTGGCACCGCCATCTCGTCGATCTTGATCTCTCGCACCGGCTCGTTGACGGCCCAGGCGAGGTTCGGATCGACCTTGACGCGGAAGTGATACATGCTTTGCAGCGCCTGGTGATCTTCTTTCCGGAAGATCATCTTGCCCTTCGGCGTATCGAACTCCATGCCCTCCATCGCCGCGATCAGCTTCTCGGTGTCGGTCGACTTGGCCTTGGTGACGGCGGTGACGACGGCCATCGCGGCCGAGAAGCCGCCAGCGGTGAAGAAGTCCGGCGGCGCGCTGAAGCGCTTCTGGTGCTCGGCCACCAGCCAGTCGTTCACGGGGTTCTTGGGAATGTCATAATAGTAATAGGTGGCGCCTTCCATGCCCGGCAGCCGCTTGTAGGCGGCAAGCGCCGGCAGGATGTTGCCGCCGGTCGACAGCTCGATGCCGTAGCGCTTCGGATCCATGTCCTGCAGCTTTGTCAGTGGATCGCCAGCGCCGGCCCAGATCACCCAGATGATCTTCTTGCCGGGCTTGTCCTTCAGCGCGTCGAACAGGCGCTGGCCGACGGCGGTGAAGTCGGTCGTGCTGGTCGGCACATATTCCTCGGCCCCCAGCGTCGCGCCGGTCTTGGCCAGCGCCTCCTTGAAGGCGGCGACGCCGTCGCGGCCGAAGGCATAGTCCTGCGCCAGCGTGGCGACCGTGACGCCCGGCTTGCCGATCGCGACCGCGTTGGAGATCGCATCCTGCGACGAGTTGCGGCCGGTGCGGAAGATGTAGCGGTTCCACTTCTCGCCCGTGATCTGGTCGGCGACCGCCGGCTCGACGATCAGGATCTTCTTGTTCTCCTCGGCGACCGGCAAGTCCGCGAGCGCCGCGGCGGAGGAGGTCGTGCCGATCGCGATGTCGGCGCCGTCATCCTGATAGGCTTCGGACAGTGCGGCCTTCGACAAATCGGGCTTGCCCTGGTCGTCCTTGGTGATGATGACGATCTTGCGACCGTCGATCATGTTGGTGCCCTTGGTGGCATATTCGAAGCCGAGGCGGAGACCCGCTTCGGTCTGCTTGGCGTAGGCCTCGAGCGGGCCGGTCTTGCCGTAGATGAGAGCGATTTTCAGATCGTCGGCCTGGGCGGCGGTGGCCAGCAGGGCGGCAGTCAATGATGAAACAATACCTTTGAGAATATGTGACGTCTTCACGAGCCTTCCTCCCAGCTACCGGCGGCTGTTGCCTGCAACTGATAGTGTGCAGGCTCAGCCTGGGTCAAGGCGCTTTCAGCGGCAGCCGGTGACGCTCATATTTTGTGCTGAAGGGCTCCGTCCTCCGAGAGGTCAACGCCGATAGCGGCTGCTGCGCGCATAGGCCTGGCGATTTTCCTGCACAGGGCGACTGGCGAGACTGATGCGCGCTTCGCTTGCAAGCGGGGCCGCCGGCTTCAGCTCTTCCAGGAAGATCGGACGCGAGAAGTAGTAGCCCTGCGCATAGCGGATCTTGGTCGCGGCCTGCAGATAGGCGAGCTCCTCGAACGACTCGATGCCTTCCGCGATCACCGTCATGCCCAGCGCCTCGCTCAGGGATTCGATCGCGCGCAGGATGCCCTGGCTGCGCGGCCGCTTATGAATGTCGGTGATGAAGGAGCGGTCGATCTTGATCTCGTCCGCCGTGATGTCGGCGAGCGCCGACAGCGACGAATAGCCGATGCCGAAATCGTCGATCGAGATGCCGACGCCGATCCCGCGCAGCAGCGGCACGATCTCATCCTGGAAATGGCTGCGGGTCACGAACGCGTCCTCGGTGACCTCGATCATGAACCGCTTGGGAAAGCCGGTCGCCGCGATCGCCAGCGCGAAGGGCTGCATGAATTCCGGATTCGACGCCTGTTTCGCCGCGACGTTGATGCTGATCGTCGCGTCCGGTCCAAACGCGTCGTTGATCAGATCGATCGATTTGACGATCTCGTCCAGCACGAGATGGGCGAGCTCGTCGATCAGGCCGAGCTCGACAGCGAGATTGATGAAAGAGCCTGGCGCCTGGATCACGCCTTCATTGTCGCGCAGCCGTACCAGCGCCTCGATGCCCTTGATCTCCTCGGTGCGGATGTCGACCTTGGCCTGGAACGCGCAGCAGAAGCGCTTTTCCAGGATCGCGAGCCGCAGCGACTGCTCGACCTTCATGCGCGCCAGCGCCTCGTGCTCCATCGCGCTGGAGAAGAAGGCAAGCGTGCCCTTGCCGCTGTTCTTGACGCGGTACATCGCCAGATCCGCGTTCTGGCGCAGCACGTCGTAGCTTGCGCCATGCTCGGGAAACAGGCTGACTCCGACGGACGCGGAGGCGAACACCTCCGCGCCGTCGATGAAGAAGGGCGCGTTCAGGCGGTCCAGCATGTCGTGCAGGAATTCGGCGACCTCCTCGGCACGCTCGATCGGATGCAGCAGCAGCAGGAACTCGTCACCGCTGATGCGCGACAGCAGGTCCGACTCGCGCAGGTCGCGGCTGATGCGCTTGGCGAGCTCGACCAGCAGCGCATCGCCGGTGGCGTGGCCGTAATAGTCGTTGATGTACTTGAAATTATCGAGGTCGAGAAAGGCGAGCGCGAAGCGTCCGTCAACGCGGCCGCGCCGGACCAGGAGGTCGGCGCGATGCTCGACCACGCGGCGCATCGGCAGGCCGGTCAACTCGTCATAATAGGCGGCGCGAAACAGCTGGTCCTCGAACTCCTTCTGCTCGCTGATGTCGGCCGAGCTGGAGATGAGGACGCTCTGGTCGCCGATGCGAACCGGCCGATGCGCTGTCAGCAGGGTCTGCCCGCCGCGCTCGCCTGCCACCTTTTCCTCGCCGATCACCGTTCGTCCCCGGCCAAGGATCTCGCGGCAGGCCGTGCGCCTGTTGTGGAGATGCGGCGCCGAGAGGCCGTCGATGCTGTTGGCGGCGGCGCCGAGCTGGACGGCGGCCGTATCGTTGACCAGCAGAAAGCGACCGTGCTCGTCCTGGACCGTGACGCCCGAGGGAAGCTGGCTGAGGACGGTGCGCAGGAAGCGCAACTCGGCCTCGGTCGAGCCCAGCCCCTCGTTCGGTCCGGGAGAAAAGTTGAATCGGTCGCTGCTGTACATGCGCCGATTGTGCAAAGTTCCCGCTTCATTTTAGTTAAGCGCTACGTAGAAACCCGGAACGTGCGCGCCAAGTCTTGGAAAGAACGGAGCTTTGTGCCGCGGCGTCATTAACCGTTCCTGAATCGGAAGAACGACGCGACCGGACCCATGCGGCGAAAGTCGCAGGCAGGAATGGCCGCCCGGCGGCCAATTCAATTCGGTGGCACGCGACACTGCAAGGTGCAGTGAAGGCCGGATTCGAGAAAGCTGGTCTCGGTCCTGCCGTCGAACGACGACAACGCGGCCTTGAGCAATTTGCTCCCGAAACCGGGCATGCCGACCGGACCGATCGGCGGACCCGCGGCCTCGTCCCAGGTCAGATGGAGCCGGTCCTCCTGCATCGTCCATGACACCTGAAGGAAGCCGCGCGGCGAGGCGAAGGCGCCGTATTTGCCGGCATTGGTCGCCAGCTCGTGGAAGATCAAAGCGAGGCTGACGGCCAGCTTGGCGGGCAGGAACAGCGGCGGGCCGTGGAGCTCGAAGCGGACCTGGCCATAAGGCCCGAGCTCCGACACCAGCAGGTCCTTGAGGTCGCAGCCCTGTCCTTCGGCGCGCGCGACCAAATCGTCGGCGGTCGCGAGCGCGCGGATGCGCTGGTCGATGCGGCTCCACACCTGCGGCTGGTCGTACAGCACCTGATGCAGCACGGCGTGAATGGTCGAGGTCTTGTTCTTGAGGCGGTGATGCAGCTCGTCGACCAGGAGCTTGCGATACTGCTCCTCCTCGGTGAGCCGCCGGGCGATCTCGCGCTGCTTGCCGGCCAGCCGCCGGTAGTGATCGACGCCCCAGATCACCAGCAGCGCCACGACCATATACATCGCCATCAGCGCGAGCCGGGCGCCATCCGCCGGACCGCCGCCAAAATCGAGCGTCAGGCCGAGCGCTGCGCCTGCGATCGCCGTTGCCAGGCCGACGCCCGATCCGCCCATCGCGGTGGCGAAGAAGACGGCCGGCATGTAGGGCGTGAAGAACACGTCGGGCCGCAGATGCGCCATGCCGTAGCGGATCGCCGTGGCTGCGAGCAGGCACATCGCGGCAAACATGCAGCTCCATGTCAGGGAAGGCTGCTGCTCGCCGCGCCAGATCCGCTTGATGTCGTCGATGAGTCGCGTCATGGACATCCATGAGCCTCAACTGCGCAACCAAATTAAGGCCGACGTGGCGGTAATTTGTCCGGTTGATGGAAGCCGTCTTGCGTGTGTTGCCGTTTGGCGCGCACGATGACGGTTCCGCGGCGGAACTCGGGCGCTTATTATTCCGCCGCCAAGAACGAGCACGTAGCAGCAACGCAAGGAGTAGGGAATGGGACGGTTGGAGGGCAAGGTCGCCGTGATCACGGGCGCGACCAGCGGCATCGGCCTGCGCACGGCGGAAATCTTCGTGGCCGAGGGTGCGAAGGTCGTCGTCGCTGGCCGGCGCAGCGCGGAGGGCGAGGCGCTGGCGAGCCGGCTCGGAGCGAGCTGTGTGTTCCGGCAGACCGACGTCACGGTCGACGCGCAGATGCGGGCATTGATCGATGGCGCGGTCGAGCGCTTCGGCCGGCTCGATTGCGTGTTCAACAATGCCGGCGGTCCGGCGCAGACCGGCGGCATCGAAGGCCTCGACGCCGATCGCTTCGACCAGGCCATGGCGGTACTGGTGCGCAGCGTCATGCTCGGCATGAAATACGCCGCGCCCCACATGAAGCGGCAGGGTGCCGGCAGCATCATCAACAACGGCTCGATCGCCGGCCGGCTCGCCGGCTTCTCCACCTCGGTGGTCTACAGCACGGCGAAGGCGGCGGTGATCCATCTGACGAAATGCGTGGCGATGGAGCTTGGCGAATCCGGCGTGCGCGTCAACTCGATCTCGCCCGGACTGATCGCGACCGGCATCTTCGGCAAGGCGCTCGGACTGTCGACCGAGGCGGCCGAGAAGACGCCGGAGACGATCCGCAACGCCTACGCCACGGCGCAGCCGATTCCGCGCGCCGGCCTGCCCGACGACATCGCCTATGCCGCGGTGTTTCTCGCCAGCGACGAATCCAGCTTCATCAACGGCCATGATCTCGTCATCGACGGCGCCATCACCGGCGGCCGCAACTGGAGCCAGCAGCAGCAGGGCTACGCCGCGATGCGCAAGCTGCTCGGGGATGCGGTGGAGTAGCGGAGGGCGCTCATCACCCTGGATTGCTTCGCTTCGCTCGCAATGACGCGCTGAGAGAGCCGTGGTCTAACCTCCGCCATCGCGAGCGCAAGCGAAGCGATCCAGTTTTGTCGGCGTACGCTGGTCTTCCAGTTGTCGGCACATTGCGATCAAACCGCCTTCAGCTGCACCTTCAGTCCGTCGCGGGGCTTCGGGATCGGCCAGACCTGCCAGTCCGGCCGATAGTCGGGGGCGAAGGAGACTTCGAGGTTGGCGAGGAAGTGCCGCGCGAAGCACTTCACCTGCATGTAGGCGAAGTGCAGGCCGAGGCACATGTGCGCACCGCCGCCGAACGGCACCCAGGCGAAGCGGTGGCGGCCGCGCTGGGCCTCGTCGGTGAAGCGCATCGGGTCGAACCGCTCCGGCTCCGGCCAGATCTCCGGCATGTGGTGGGTGTACATCGGATTGATTCCGACGCCGGTGCCGGCGGGAATCGCAAAACCCTTGAAGGTGAAGTCCCGGATCGGACGGCGCGGCAGCGACGGCACCGGCGGCATCAGCCGCAACGTCTCCTGAAACGCCATCTCGGTGAGCTTCATCTTCTCCAGATGCTCCGAGCTCATCGGTTCGTCCTTGGCGAGGCCGAGGCTCGCGACCTCCTCGCGCAGCTTCTGCTGCCACTGTGGATGCGCGGCGAGCTGGGCGATGAAGGAGGTCAGCGACGAGGTCAGGGTGTCGTGCGCCGCCATCATCAGGAAGCTCATATGGTCGACGATGTCCTGCGTCGACAGCAGCGCGCCGTGGTCGTCGGTGGCGCGGCACAGATGCGAGAACAGATCGTCGCCCTCGCCCTTGGCGCGGCGCAGCGGAATCTGCTCCGAGAAATAGGCGACGATGCGCTGGCGGCCCTTGACCCCGCGCGCCATCTGCGTGCCTGGCAGCGGCCTGCGGATCGGCGCCACTGAGGCTGCGACCATGTCGACGAAGGCGCGGTTGATGGCGTCGACCTCCGGGCCGATCTCGGTGCCGAGGAAGGACGTCGCGGCGAGGTCGAGCGTGAGCTGCTTGATCGCCGGATAGAACAGCATCTCGCCCGGATTCGCTTTCCACTGCGCGATGCGCGCGGCGATGCCGCGATCGAGGCCGGCGAGATAGGACTTCATCGGCCCGGCCTTGAAGGCGACCGACAGCGCCTTGCGGTGCATGCGGTGCTCGTCGAAATCGAGCAGCATCAGGCCGCGCGGAAACAGCAGGTTGAGGATGTGGCCCCAGCCATGCGCCGAGGAGAACAGCTTGGCCTGGTCGAACAGCACCAGCTCGTTGGCTTCGGGGCCGAGCAGCACGACGTTGACGTCGCCGAACATGTGGGTGCGGTAGACGGGGCCATACTTCCTGGCGTTACGCTCGACGTGACCCTTGGGGTCGGCGAGGGTCTCGAACGTCTTGCCGATGATCGGCCAGCCTTCGTCGCCCGGAATATGGGTCAGCGAGTTGCGCCGCGGCGAGGTCAGGCGGAACGATGGCGTGGCCACACTTTGCATCGACATCAAGGAGGCTCCGTTTTCGGATCGGCGGGGCGCGGCGATGCGCCGGCACATCATTGAAGGGCGGTTGCAGCCATCATGCAATACGCTGCGTTATTTCGTCTCGGTGTAGTTGTGCTGCATCGCACGCGTTCGCGATCTCGCGACGCGCTTCATGCGTCCGAGTCCTGCTGGACTTGCTGCCCTCCCTGGGAAGAGGGCACGGGGAATGCCGGGCGCTGGCCGCACCCATGGCCCGCCTGCAGAAAAAAATGCAGGCGGCAGGTACCACAGGTTCAGCCGAGGCATCCCGGCATTCCCCGCGCGATGGTTTTGACGGCTGCTTCGCGTTCTCCCCGGTGCGCCGGGCTTGTTGGCCACCGTGCGCGCAACGCGCTTGCGCGCGTTACGCGGGACACCAGCATCGGGGTGCCAGGACCACGCGACTTGACCGTGCGCATCTCTGCTGTTCGTCGGCGCGGGATCACCCCACGCTGCAACATCGACGCGCCCACCGCATCCCGCCTCAACGTTCGTGACGACCGCGAAGCGCCCCTCTGATCGAGACGGGACGACGTGACGATATGCGAGATTCGGAAAAACGAAAGCAGAATATTTTTGCGCGCGGGACTGGACAGGGGTGATGTGATTGAGCTGGTTCGTGAAATGAGTTTTTCGGCGCGCATCGCCTTATGGTGATGAGCCTGCGACCGGCAGGCCGTCGCGGTGCGGCTTCGCGTTCTCAAAGGCGCTTTGCTGGAAGCGATTTGCCCGTCGGCCCGGACGGGCGCCATTATTCACTGCTGTCGCTCGCGAGTGATGCCGCGATATCGGCGGTCTATCGACGCAGGATCAGCGGATCATCTTTCGAGGCGAGCAAGCAGAAGCCGCCACGCGTTCCGATCTGGACGTCGAGACCGTCAGCCGCCCGATTTGTTGATCTTCTTCACCTTGGCGTCGGTTGCCTCGATCGAGGCGGCCAGCTCCAGGATCGCCTTTGCCAGGAGGTCGGCGGCCTCCTTGGGATCCTGCGACCGTTCGGCGCGCAGCGCGTAGTTCCTGGCTGACGAGAGTGACATTGGCGAGCTTTCCCACGGAAAAGCCCGCCGGGTCGAGGCGGCGGGCTGCCTGAAGCATCCTACGCGCGAGAGGTAGCAGGTCCGGGTTAAGAAAATTTTCGTGACGCTCGCTGCGCCGGTGTCCGCCATGCGGTTGCTGGCGCCTCCATCTCCGGAGATCAGACTGTGTGACCAAAAGCTGGCAAGTCATAGGTTGATGTCGCCGCGGATCACGCGGCCGTAGGGCGGGCAAAGGCGATCCGTTGATCGCTCGACGGGCTCGCTTGCGGTGGCGCCGTGCCCACCATCTTCTGAGGAGCTCTGAGATCAATAATGGACACGCTGCCGCCTGCGGCGGCTGCTTTGCCCACCTTGCATTCTTCACCCCCGACCGCGCCTCAGAACTTGTAGGCGAGTCCCACTGTCGCGGTGTGGGTGCGCGTCGTGACGTGCGCGGTGAAGCGGTCGTCGAATCCGGGGCCGACGCCGCCGGGAACGAAGAAGGTCTGGGTCCAGGTGCCGAAATCCGCGTAGCGATAGTCGGCGCGCACGATCCAGTGGCCGCCGATCATGTGCTCGACGCCGCCGCCGACGGTCCAGCCGACCCTGGTCGATGCCTGGGTCTCGTTGTGCGGATTGCCGAAGCAGAAAGCATTGCCTGGAACAACGGTACAGTTGGCGTTCAGCTCGAGGCGCTGCCACGCCACGCCGCCGCTGCCATAGACCAGCGTGTCCGGCGTAACCAGATAGCCGAGCCGGGCGCGCACGCTGCCGTCCCACGTCTCCTTCACGGAGCCGGTGGGAAGGCCGACCAGCGGCGCGCCGAAGAACAGCCCGGTGGTTCCCGGCAGGGGATTCGCGGTCGTCTTGTTGTCGGCCCATCCAAGGTCGCCCTCGAGTCCTGCGACCCATGACGGGGCGAACTGCCAGTTGACGCCGAGGTAGCCCCCGATCCTGGCCGCCACGCTGTCCATGGCGCCGGCGGTGCCGGCCGTCGGCACGAACACGCCGGCCCCGAAGTTCGGCGAGATGTCGCTGGTCCGCCAATCATTGTCGGCCCAGCGGGCGCCGACCGACACGCCGGCATAGACGCCGGTCCACGACGGCGCGGCCACAACCGGCGATGCCTTCACCGGCAGGTCGGCCGCCAGCGCTGATCCCGCGAGGACGATGCTCGCCAACGCGGCCGCAATCCCGGCCACTCCAGATTTCGTCATGCTTTGCCCCAGCGCGCGACGTCGATTCGACATGGTTGCGGCACCATCGCCGGTTGCATCGAACGCGGCAATTGCATCGCGATTGGCTGGATCAAAAAGTTCGCGGTGTTGCTGGCGGGATACGTCGACCGGGTTGAGGCGGCGCTCGACGAGATGGCGCCGAGTCGGCATCCATGACCACACGATCGCTGCGAGCCTGCTCCGGCTGGCCCGCACGTCATCAGGTCCGCCTCGCCCCAGGCGGCCCCCGCGTCCCCTTCACCCGTAAATCCACGGAGCCGAATGTTTACCTCGCGGCCATCGGCGGCATCTAGCAACGGCCTGACTTGACGTCGGGTCAACGTGCGACGAGGGCAAGGGCATGAGCAATCAGTTGCTGGTGATCGAGGATGCCGAGGTGCATCTTTCGATTCTGCGCAAGATCGCCGCGCAGTGCGGCTACGAGGCGACCTGCGTGACGTCGGTCGAGGCGGCGGCCGATCTGCTGCGCCGGCGGACCTTCGACTGCATCACGCTGGATCTGTCGCTCGGCGATCGCTGCGGCGCCGACATCCTGCTGCTGCTCAACGAGCTGAAATCGCGCACGCCGGTGATCTTCATCAGCGGCGCCGAGGACGCCACGCGCGACGAGCACGTTCGCCTTGGGACCGTGCTCGGGCTCGTGGTCTATCCGCAATTCCAGAAGCCCGTCGACCTGCCGGCGCTGCGCGAGACGCTGAAGCAGATCGCGACGCTCGCTGAGTGCGAGAGGCTGGTCGCGGCGGTGAGGTAGCCGTGCGTAGGGCGGATTAGCGCAGCGTAATCCGCCGACAATTACGGGCCTTCTCGATTTGTGCGTCTCAGCGGCTTCATGGATCCGACTACGCCGGATGTGGCGGATTACGCTGCGCTAATCCGCCCTACACTCTCATCCCCTCCGCTTCGCCGCTTCCTGCAGATCCGGCGCATTCACCGCGGGAATCGCGACGCGGCCCGGCCCGGTCTGCGACAGCGCTGCGGCGGCCTTGTCGTTGTCCATGATCTTGGCCATCACGGCCTGGCCGGCGCGCTCGAAGATGGCGCGGTTCTCGATGACGAATTTCTGCGAGCGGCGCAGCCCGTCGATGTAGCCGTTGATCTCCGGCACGACGTAGCGCGCGACCATGTCCCAGCTGCGCCGCGTATTTTCCGGATTGGCCCAGTCGTGCACGAAGCCGATGATGGCGCCGACACCGCCCGACACCTGCATCAGGTTCTTGATCGTCTTCACGAGATCGTCCGGCGTGCCGATCGTCGATGCCGCGCCCTCGACGAAGGCGGTCTTGTCCACGGCCTCATCGGGCGATGCGAACGGCTTCAGGCCGGGACGCATCAGGGTGCCGACCGTATATTCGTTGTGCCAGCGCATCAGCCCGGGACCGGCCTCGCGGCGCGCCTGCTCGCGCGTCTCGGCGATGTGCCACGACAGCAGCACGCGCCAATTGGCGCGGCTCACGGTGGTGCCGTGCTTCTTCGCCGCGTCCTCGGCGAACTCCCATTGCTGCGGCAGCGCCATCAGGCCCTGGGTCGACATCGAGCCGAGCGAGATGATGCCGATGCCGTATTTGCCTGCGAGCGTCATGCCGGACGGCGAGATCTGCGACGCCACGACGAACGGCATTTCCTCCTGCAAGGGCAGGATCTGCAAGGCCGCGTCGTTCATCGTGAACCAGTCGCTCTTGGCGGTGACGCGCTCGCCGTTGAACAGGCGGCGGATGACCGCGATCGCCTCGTCCTGACGGTCACGCTGCGTCATCGGATCGATGCCGAGCGTGTGGGCATCGGAGGCGAGCGCGCCCGGCCCCGAGCCGAAGATGGCGCGGCCGCCGGTCATGTGATCGAGCTGCACCATGCGCTGCGCGACGTTGTAGGGATGATGGTAGGGGAGCGAGATGACGCCGGTGCCGAGCCTGATGCGCTTGGTGCGCTCGCCGGCAGCAGCGAGAAACATCTCGGGCGAGGCGATTGTCTCCCATCCGCTGGAATGATGCTCGCCGCACCAGAACTCGTCATAGCCGAGCTCGTCGAGCTGCGAGACCAGATCGAGGTCGCGGCGGAATTGCAGCATCGGATGCTCGCCGATCGGATGATGCGGAGCGAGGAACGCGCCGAATTTGAGCCGCGCCATGTGTTTTCTCCCAAGCGGAATTCGTTGTTGCTTACCGATCAGGCTAATTGGCGCCTCGGTGCGAGGCAATCATCTTGCCGCGCGGGACGACCGGTGCATGGCTGCCATTTGTTTGTTTACTGATCACCGATCGGTGCTCACACTCAGCGCGGGGTTGTCGATTCGTTGACCTGTGGCTGCGATGGCGACATGCCGAACGCGGTCACTGCCTTTCCGGGTTGCGTCGCGTGTCGTTTTCACGCTTGCGGCGATCGAACGTCTCGTCGGTTCGCATTTCGGTGATTGCTGCGTGAAGAGCCGCGTCGGCGTGGCATTTAGATCGCAGCAAGAGCGAAATTCGCAATCAAATTGCCGAGCTCCGCAATCTCGCGGGCTTTTTCTTTTGCGCTGCAGCAACCATCTGGGTGATGGTGGGTTTGATCCGTGACTGCCAAGGAGCTGCCGTTGTCCCTCGCTGAAAATGTTGAGTATTTGCGACGGCTGCGCGAGTTGAATGGCATCACCGGATTCGCAGATTTCCACCGCCAGTCCCGTCCCGCTCCCGAATGTCCGCTGGTCGAGGTCGAAAGCTTCGGCAGCAATCCCGGCCGTCTGAAGATGTTCGCCCATGTGCCGGCGCAGCGCCAGCCGCTGCTGCCGCTCGTCGTCGTGCTGCATGGCTGCGGGCAGGGCGCGGCCGACTACGATCTCGGCGCTGGCTGGTCGACGCTCGCAAAGCATTTTGGCTTCGCGCTGCTGATGCCGGAGCAGCAGCGCATCAACAATCCGCAGCGCTGCTTCAACTGGTTTCAGTCCGAGGACATCACGCGCGGCCAGGGCGAGGTCGCCTCGATCCGCGAGATGATCGCCCGCATGGTGGCCGACTACGCCATCGATGCGAACCGCATCTTCGTCACCGGCCTGTCGGCGGGCGGCGCCATGACCATGGCGATGCTGGCGGCGCATCCGGAGGTGTTCGCGGCCGGCGCCGTGATCGCCGGGTTGCCGTTCGGCACCGCGCGCAACATGCGCGACGCCATCCTGCAGATGCGGATGCCGCCGGCGCGGCCGGCCGGCGAGCTCGGCGATCTCGTGCGCCGCGCCTCCAGCCATCGCGGCAAATGGCCGAAGCTGTCGGTGTGGCACGGCACCGCCGACTACACGGTGCATCCAGACAATGCCGGCGAGATCGTCAAGCAATGGCTCGACCTGCATCACCTGCCGCTGGCGCCGATGGCCGCAGGTGAGGTCAACGGCTATCCGCATGAGCAGTGGTGGAATGCCGATGGCGAGACCGTGGTCGAATCCTTCACCATCTCCAACATGGCGCATGGCACGCCGATCGGCGTCGCGGCCAACGACAAGCGCTATGGCAAGGCCGGGCCGTTCCTGCTCGAAGCCGGCATCTCCTCGTCCTATCTGATCGCGAAGTTCTTTGGCGTGACGGACTGGATCCGCCAGCCGAAGCCCGCCGCGACCTCCCCGAGCACGAAGCTCATTCCCGAGGTGTCGCCGATCTCGGCGCTGCCGGCCCTGACGAAGATGCTGCGGCGGCCGGATGCGCCGGCCGCGGTTGAGCCGACCGAGGCCAAGCCCGTGCCGGAGACACCGGTCAAGGCGGCGCCGGTCAAGCCGACACCGGCGCGGCCGCCGGCGCGGGCGAAGGGGACGCGGTCTGCTCCCGGCAAGGCCGCGAAGCCGAAAACCGAGTTGGCAGGATTCGGGCCATCGGCGCCGGTGGTCGCGCACGCGGTGGCCGCGAAGCCGGTCGTTACTCCGGTCGAGATCAAGCCTTCAGCCGCGAGGCCGCCAGTCGCGAAGGCCGTCGACATGACGCCCGCCGACCCGCCGCCGGTTCTCAAGCCCGCGACCGCCGTCCCGACGCAGGCGCCGCCGCAGAAGCGGCGCCGTGTGATCGACGTGGCCGCGGTGATCGAGCGCGCGCTGCAGGCGGCCGGCCTGAAGTAGTTCGTCTCAGGCCATCCCCGTCAGGAACGGGTTCGTCATCCGCTCCTGGCCGAAGCTCGACCCGGCGCCGTGGCCGCAGATGAAGCCGACGTCATCGCCGAGCGGCAGCAGCTTCTCCTTGATCGAGCGGATCAGCGTGTCGTGGCTGCCGCCGGGCAGGTCGGTGCGGCCGACCGAGCCGTTGAACAAGACGTCGCCGACATGGGCGAAGCGCATGTCCTTGTTGAAGAACACGATGCTGCCCGGCGAATGGCCGGGGCAGTGCAGGACGTCGAAGACGAGCTCGCCGATCTCGACCGTATCGCCTTCCTCGAGCCAGCGGTCGGGCGTCACGTCGCGCACGCCCGTGATGCCGAAGCGCGCGCCGCTGGCGACGACGTTGTCGAGCAGGAATTTGTCGGCGACATGCGGTCCCTCGATCGGCACCTTCAGCTGATCGCGCAGATCGGCCGCGCCGCCGACGTGATCGATATGGCCATGCGTCAGCCAGATCTTCTCCACGGTGACATTGGCCTGCGCGATCGCCGCCTGGATGTTCGGCACGTCGCCGCCGGGATCGATCACGATCGCCTTCTTCGTCGCCTCGCACCACAGGATGGTGCAGTTCTGCTCGAACGGCGTGACGGGCACGATCATCGCGCCGGCCTTCGCCCTGGTCTGGTTCTGCTCGGTCATGGGCGCCAGCATGCCGATTTTTCGCAATGCGCCAAGCGAAAAGGCGGCTGTCGGTGCGGAGCTCCGCCGCGGCTCCGCGCTGCATCGGGGCGTCAACAGGGCTTGGGAGACGCCTGGAATCGGCTATGCTGCAGCGATGGACTCGTCAGCCGCCAGGATCAGCCTCGTCCCCGTCGACCGCCGCCAGTCGGAGACGGCGCTGGCGATTGCGCGCGGCACCTCGCGGCTGCTGCGCTCGCTCGGCTTTGCCACCATCAGCGAGCTGCCGCTGCCGTCGGGCCGTCGCGCCGACCTGGTGGCGCTGAACGAGCGCGGCGAGATCTGGATCGTCGAGATCAAGTCGTCGGTCGAGGATCTGCGCGCCGATCACAAATGGGAGGATTACCGTGCCCATTGCGACCGGCTGTTCTTCGCCTTCACGCAGGATCTGCCTTGCGAGATCTTTCCGCGGGACACCGGCCTGATCGTCGCCGATGCCTATGGCGCCCACCTGCATTGCGAGGCGCCTGAGCACAGATTGCCGGCGGCGACGCGCAAGCTGATGACGGTGCGCTTCGGGCTCGCGGCGGCGCAGCGGATCAACCGGCTGATCGACCCGCAGGGCCACGCGGACCTCTAGAGAATCCTCAAGTGCGCTCCACTGGACGGGGTTCCCTGCCTAGGTAGGTGACGCAGGCTCCGTCAGGTCACGACTCTCGAGATGAGAGACATCGCATCGCTGAGAGCCGATCCGCAGGCAGCGCCGTCAAAAATTTGCAGCGACGAGATCGTAGGATCCCCGGCTTCCTCGGACATAGACCTTGGCGGCGGCGGCGCAGATGCGCTCACGGTTGGAATCGAACGCAGTCAGAAAGCCCGACTCGTCCGGACAGGTGTCGGGTTGAAGGCGTCTCAACGCGCCCTCGTCGACGAAGAACGACGCTTCGATCGCGCTGTCGTAGCCCCAGAACCGTACGGCACGTCGCGTGCGATCATAGGAGCGGCTGTGATTTGGAAACTCAATCATGTGTGTGTCCGATCAGGTTCGGAGGGCGCCGCAGATGGGCGGACGTCATCCAAGGGGCGCTCGGCGGTGGTTGCCGGCGACAAAGCGGGTTGCGCATCTCAATCGAAAGCCGACGGCAACTCGCCGTGGCGGAAGAAAACCGTCGGCTCATCGTCATAGTCGCCCATGTCGGGATCGCCAGATGACGAGAAGGCGACGACGCCTGCCTTGCTCGACACCAGTCGTTCCGCAGTTCGGAGCGCGCTCGATTCCGTCTTGCAGGCGATCGGCGTCTCGGGTTTCGGGCGTCCGCCCCGGCCGGCGCTGAACGCCTGGACGAAATAGATCGTTTCGCGCGCCATGTTCTGTCCTTTGCGCTGCCAGTACGGTCGGCCGCATCACCTCCGCATTGCGCGCGGCCTTGCATGCGGGAGAACCATCCAGACTGATGAGACCGGAAAGCCCCTAACGCTTCTTCTTGTCGTTGGAAAAATCCGGCTGCCATGCTCCGGCCTTCTGGCTCGGCGCTGCGGCAATGCTCTTGGGCTTCTCCTTCTTGGGCTTCTTGGCTTCCCGATTGCTTTTTTGCTGACCTTTGGCCATGTCGGTCTCCTCGACTCGGGTTGGAGCTGGTTCAGCGCATCGAACGAAGGCGCCGTGTCGATCCTGCGTGCGCGGCGTCACTGCCTTGTCGTCGGGTGGCCTTCGTCCACCGGCGCCGACGGGGCGCACGGCGGTGTGATCTACGAATGCAGCGCGGCAGTTGCGAGCGCGAGAAGGATCAGCAGCAGCGGCACGATGATGGGTGGAACGATCCACTCGCTCAGACGAAACTGCGGCATTGGCTATCCCTCGCGTGGTTTGCGGCGGGAGCGCTCGTGACCCTCAGTCACCGGTGAATGCCGTCGGAATGGCGGTGATCACCATTGATACACCCTGGCTCCTGTAATAGCGAGCACCAAAGCGCAGCGACACGGTGCGATGACGGCCCAGCCGCTCATCCGCCGTGCTGACGAGAAAGCGGTGGCTATTGCCGGCCGCAAGGCGCATGCTTCGTAGAAGCCTTGAGGTTGCGACAGCGACAGCGGGCCTGTTGCGAAAGGTAGGCGCAGATGAGCATTCGCTCGCGGCGCGAATTCGTCACCTTCAGACATCCGTTCCGGATCAGAAGCATCGAGCGTCTCCTGCCGGAAGGCACCTATGAGGTGGTCACGGACGAAGAGATGATCGAGGGGCTGTCCTTTGCTGCCTACCGCCGGTTTGCGACGATGATGATGCTGCCCGCCGACCGTCCGCACTCTGGTGCCGTCGAGATGGTATCCATCAGCTCGGCCGATCTTGCAGACGCGCAGCGTATCGACGCGAGTGCATCGGATGACTGACGAACCGCTCGATCTCGACAGCCACCGCGGGATGAGCGCGCAGAAGGCCGTGGACCTGCGTCGCGCGTTGGCGGAGGCCGAAACTCACGCACGGGACCTGCGCGAGCGCCAGGCGGTTCTCGAGCAGCACCTGCTCGCCCACGCGGCTGCGTCGTGGCCGGAAGCTGCCGCGAAGGCGCGCTATCTGCTAAACCTCTACGCCGCGAGTCTTGCGGAACAGGATACCAGGCACCGAGAGCTGATCGCCGCCGTGCTGGCCGATTTCTCCCGGCTGGCCGGGGAGAGCTGACGCGAGCCGGCGAATCGTGGCGCCTATCAGCCTATCGTGCACCCGCGCCCGATTCAGGACTGTTGCCAAGGGCGACAGCATCGACCCGTCTGGCCTCCCGGCAATTTCCCCGACTTCGCCCGACAATTGCCCCGCATAGGGCGCAACATGCCGGAACAATTTTAAGGTTCGAGCAGTATCCAGCCCAGGGGTGCGGACAGGGACGACAGATGCGACGGGTGGTCTTGGCGTTGGCACTGCTCTTCGCGACTGGAGTCCGCGCGGAGGAAAAGGCGTTCTACGTCCTCGGCGTGGGGGCCGATTCCTGCGAGCGCTTCATCGCCGCCGCCGAGGAGCAGCCGCCCGGCACCTACAAGGCGATCAGCAATGGCGACGAGCCCTACGTCAACGCCATATCAAAATATCAGCAATGGATGATGGGCTACGTCTCCGCCATCAATGCGGACCGCGGCGACGAGGGCCGGCAGATCAAGCTCGATCTGACCGAGGTCGACAGCTGGATGCGCAACTGGTGCAGCCGCAACCCGCGGCGCACGGTCTTCCACGCGCTACAGGCGTTCGTGAAGACGCACTGACGCCGGAGCGAGCAAGCGCTCGCTTACTTCGGTGCGCGCTTGGCGAGGATGCGCTGCAGGGTGCGGCGGTGCATGTTGAGCCTGCGCGCCGTTTCCGAGACGTTGCGATTGCACATCTCGTAAATGCGCTGGATGTGCTCCCAGCGCACGCGGTCGGCCGACATCGGATTCTGCGGCAGCTCGGACTTTTCGCTGGTGGTCGACAGCAGCGCGGCGACCACGTCATCGGCATCCGCCGGCTTGGCGAGATAGTCGACGGCGCCCATCTTCACGGCCGTCACCGCGGTCGCGATGTTACCGTAGCCGGTCAGCACGATGGCGCGCGCCTCGGGGCGCTTGCGCTTCAGCGCCGACACCACGTCGAGGCCGTTGCCGTCGCCGAGCCGGAGGTCGACCACGGCAAAGGCCGGCGCCGCCTTGCCGATCTGTGAAATACCTTCGGCGACGCTTTCGCAGGAGGTGACGGTGAAGCCGCGAGTCTCCATGGCGCGCGACAGGCGCTCCAGGAACGGCTTGTCGTCCTCCACGATGAGGAGAGAGCGGTCCGGGTGGTTCGTCAGTTCGGCGATGGCGCCCACGGTCATATATCCTTGAGAAGATGGCTCGATGGTTGCGAGACGATCTGGTCCATCCTCATATGGTCTGCCGAGTCGCCGCTGCCAAGATCGCGGGTTGCCGCAGTCTGCGGCGTGACGCCGCGCGGGGCCGGTGTGCCGTATGCCAGGACCGCGCCAGCGGCGGCTGCCCCGCAGGTTTCATTCCGGCTCCGCCTCGCCATCGTCATCCTCGCTGGCCTCGAAGCGCCGCCGCGGCCAGACGATCTGGACCACGGCGCCATGGTCGGGGAAGGTGCGATTGCTGAACGAGACCTTGGCCCCGGTCCGCTCCAGCAGGGTGCGGGCGATGAACACGCCGAGCCCGAGTCCGCCGCCCTGGTTACCTCCCGGGCCGTCCTCGGCGCTGGGCCGCCGCGACAGATAGGGCTCGCCGATCCGCTTCAGGATGTCAGGCGCGAAGCCGGGGCCGTCGTCGGACACCACGATCTCGACCGTCTCGTTGTTCCACCAGGCGTTCACCTCGACGGCGTTGTGCGCGAAATCGACGGCATTTTCCAGGATGTTGCCGACGCCATAGAGGATCGCCGGGTTGCGCGAGCCGACCGGCTCCTTGGCCGCGGCCACCGCGACGCGGACCTTGATGTCGACGCCAAAGTCGCGATGCGGTGCGACCGTCTCCTCGATCAAGGTCGACAGCTTCATCCGGTCGTACATCGATCCGATCGAGGACAGCTGGGTGATCTTGCCGAGAATGTCGCGGCAGCGCTGGGCCTGCTCGCGCAATGTCTTGATGTCGGACGTGACCTGGCTGTTGTCCTGCAGGGCGCGCTCCAACTCGCGCGAGATCAGCACGATGGTCGCGAGCGGCGTGCCGAGCTCGTGCGCGGCGGCTGCCGCGAGACCGTCGAGCTGGGTGAGGTGCTGCTCGCGCGCCAGCACCAGCTCGGTGGCCGCCAGCGCGTCCGACAGCTTCCGCGCCTCCTCGGTCACCTGGAACGCATAGAGGCTGGTGACGCCGATCGCGAGCGCGATCGAGAGCCAGACGCCGAACAGGTAGATCGGCGGGAAGATCAGCGGCTCCTCGCCTTCCCACGGCAGCGGCAGGTGCATGAAGAACAAGGCGGTGGCGCAGGCGACGGCGAGCAGGCCGAGCATGATCGTCAGGCGGACCGGCAGCGCGGTCGCCGAGATCAGCACCGGCGCGAGGAACATGTAGGAAAACGGATTCTCCAGCCCTCCCGTGAGATAGAGCAGCACCGTCAGCTCGATGATGTTGAGCGCGAGCAGGCCACCGGCGTGGGCCGGCTCCAGCAACTGCATCGGGTTGAAGGCGATCTGCAGGCCGAGATTGAGCAGCGCCGAGATGCTGATCACCGCCAGACAGGGCACCACCGGCAGGTCGAACTCCAGCCCCTGCACCACGATGAAGATTGCGCTCAACTGACCGAGCGCCGCCAGCCAGCGCAGTCGCAGGATGGTGTCGAGCCGGACGCGCTGGCGCGGATGGCGATAGTCGGTGTCGGGCGTGTCGATGATCAGGGCGTCGTCGGTCATGACGGGAACCTAATGCCGCGCAGGCGCGGCGACAAATCTGGGCGGCCGTTGGTGGCCTGTTGCGGTTTGCGGCACAATGCCTCAATGAACCCCTCCCATGACGCAAGATGACGCAGTGCCGACCCTCTCATCCGATTCCGGCTCGGTTTCGCCCGCGATTGCCGTGTCGCGGCTGACCAAGGTCTACAAGACGACGACGGCCGTCGACGGCATCTCCTTTGCGATCCGCCGGGGCAGCATCACCGGGCTGCTCGGCGGCAACGGTGCCGGCAAGACCACGACGATTGCGATGATCATGGGGCTGGTGCAGCCGACCTCGGGCGAGGTCGCCGTGCTCGGCCACAGCATGCCGGACGAGGCGGCGGCCGTGCTGGGGCGGATGAACTTCGAGAGCCCCTATGTCGACATGCCGATGCGTCTCACGGTGCGGCAGAACCTCACCATCTTCGGCCGGCTCTATGCGGTGGACCACCTCAAGGAGCGGATCGCCGAACTCGCGTCGCAGCTCGACCTGACCGACTTCATCGATCGCGCCAATGGCAAGCTCTCGGCCGGGCAGAAGACGCGCGTCGCGCTGGCGAAGGCGCTGATCAACGATCCCGAGCTGCTGCTCCTGGACGAGCCGACCGCCTCGCTCGATCCCGACACCGCCGACTGGGTGCGCGGCCATCTCGAGCGCTATCGCGCGCGCCGCGGCGCCACCATCCTGCTCGCCTCCCACAACATGCTGGAGGTCGAGCGTCTGTGCGACCGCATCATCATCATGAAGCGCGGCCGCATCGAGGACGACGACAGCCCGGCGCAGATCATGGCGCGCTACAACCGCTCGACGCTCGAGGAGGTGTTTCTCGACGTCGCCCGCGGCCGCGACCGGGAGGCGGCGCAATGAACGATCTTTCCCTCCACATCTCGCCCCACCGGATCGGCGCGATGATCCTGCGCTACTGGTACCTGCTGCTGTCGTCCTGGCCGCGGCTGCTGGAGCTGATGTACTGGCCGACCCTGCAGATCATCACCTGGGGGTTCCTGCAGACCTACATCACCGCCAATGCCGGCTTCTTCGCCAAAGCCGGCGGCACGCTGATCGGCGCGGTCATCCTGTGGGACATCCTGTTCCGCGGCCAGCTCGGCTTCTCGATCTCCTTCCTGGAGGAGATGTGGGCGCGCAACATCGGCAACCTGATGATGAGCCCGCTGACGCCGATCGAATTCCTGCTGGCGCTGATGACGATGAGCCTGATCCGGCTGGCCATCGGCATCATTCCGATGACCCTGATCGCGGTCTGGTTCTTCGACTTCAACTTCTACAGCCTCGGGCTGCCGCTGATCGCGTTCTTCTGCAACCTGATCTTCACCTCCTGGGCGGTCGGAATCTTCGTGTCGGGGCTGGTGCTGCGCAACGGGCTCGGCGCCGAGAGCATCGTCTGGACGCTGATGTTCGCGCTGATGCCGCTGGCCTGCGTGTACTATCCCGTCCAGGTGCTGCCGCATTGGCTGCAGCTCGTCGCCTGGTCGCTGCCGCCGACCTACGTGTTCGAAGGCATGCGCGCGCTGCTGGCCGATCACGTCTTCCGGTCCGACCTGATGCTGACCGCGCTCGGGCTCAATGCCGCCCTGCTGCTGGCGTCGTTTGCGGCATTCATTGCTCTTTTGCGCAGCGCGCGCCGCGCCGGCTCGCTGCTGGCGGCAGGGGAATAATTGCGCTTTTCCCGTGGATTTCCGGGCTCATTTCGTCGCTTTGCGGCGTTGACACGTACAACACCGCATTGACGCTTAATTACGCATTCGGCAGTATGCTGCGTTGCAGAGAGGTTGAACGAGAATGCCGATAGGTGAGTTTGGCGGTGCACCGCCCCTGGCGTCGGAAGGCAGTCCGGTCCTGACGACACCGATGTACTGGATGTACGAAATGGCGCATGCATCGCTCAATCCGGCGCGCGCTGTCACCGATGCCACCAAGATCCTGTTTCAGAACCCGCTCAATCCCTGGGCGCATACCGAGATGGGCAAGTCGGTCGCAGCGGCCTGCGAGCTGTTCGAGCGCACCACGCGCCGCTACGGCAAGCCCGAATGGGGTCTCGACGAGACCGAGGTCAACGGCATCCGGACCCCGGTCGAGGTCCGCGCGATCTGGGAAAAGCCGTTCTGCCGGCTGCTTTATTTCGACCGCAAGCTGACCCGCCCTCTGCGCGCGCCCCAGCCCCGGCTCTTGATCGTGGCGCCGATGTCCGGCCATTACGCGACGCTGTTGCGCGGTACCGTCGAGGCGTTCCTGCCGACCCACGAGGTCTACATCACCGACTGGTCCGACGCGCGGATGGTTCCGCTGGCCGAGGGCCGTTTCGACCTCGACGACTACATCGACTACGTCATCGAGATGCTGCGCTTCCTCGGCACCAACATGCACGTCATGGCGGTGTGCCAGCCGGCGGTGCCGGTGCTGGCCGCGGTGTCGGTCATGGAGGCCGAGCGCGATCCGTTCGCACCGATCTCGATGACCCTGATGGGCGGCCCGATCGACACCAGGCGCAATCCGACCGGCGTGAACAATCTCGCCCAGGAGCGCGGCATCGACTGGTTCCGCAACCACGTCATCACCAAGGTGCCGTTCCCGCATCCCGGCGTGATGCGCGACGTCTATCCGGGCTTCCTGCAGCTGAACGGCTTCATCAGCATGAACCTCGACCGCCATGTCGACGCCCACAAGGCGCTGTTCGCCAACCTCGTGAAGGGTGACGGCGACCAGGTCGACAAGCACCGCGACTTCTACGACGAGTATCTCGCCGTCATGGACCTGGCTGCGGAATATTATTTGCAGACGGTTGAGACGGTGTTCATCCGACACGCGCTGCCGAAGGGCGAGATGACCCACCGCGGCACGCTGGTCGACCCGTCGAAGGTCACGCGTGTGGCGTTGATGACCGTCGAAGGCGAGAAGGACGACATTTCCGGTCTCGGTCAGACCGAAGCGACGCATGGACTCTGCTCGTCGATCCCGGATCATCGCCGGGTTCACTACGTGCAACCAGGTGTCGGTCATTACGGCGTGTTCAACGGCTCGCGATTCAAGTCGGAGATCGTGCCGCGCATCAACGATTTCATGTTGTCGGCGGCCGATCCCAAGTCGCTGCTCGCCATTGCGGCTGAATGAGCGACAATCACATTCACCGCGCATCCGAATCCGGCTGCGCGGTAACTCTTTGAAGGGACGGTAGAAACCGGAATTCAGGAGTGACTCAAGCAGTGAATGTGGCGTCGCTCCTTGAGCGATGCTTTTGAATCTGAATTCATATCTTCGGGAGCCTGAGAGGCCCAACTGCTGGGGTGCGGAACCTTCGGAACCCCTGTATGTTGGGCAAATGATTTGTTTTTGCGCCGAGCGCTTTCCCTGGCGGTGGATATGGCAAAATCCGGGCGAGTTCTTACCCCCCGGACTGACAGAAATGGCCACTCGCGCGCTACTTTATCGGCGGCCCGCCGAACCCTCGCGTCTTCTCGTCAAGCACGGCTCGCAAATCTACTCGATTAGATTGCGGCGTCACCGTCGTGCGCGACGTTATACCCTGAGAATTCATCCGTCGGATCGCGAAGCGATCCTGACGATGCCTCCGCGCGGCACCATCATCGAAGCGAAAGACTTCGCGCAGCGTCACGGCGCGTGGATCGCGGCGCGTCTCGGCCGGCTGCCGAAGGCGGCGCCATTCCTGCCGGGCACGTTGGTGCCGCTGCGCGGCGTGCCGCACAAGATCGTGCATCGCGCCGGCGAGCGCGGCACGGTGTGGACCGAGACGCGCGACAGCGGCGAGAAGATCCTGTGCGTGGCCGGCGGGATCGAGCACACCGAACGCCGCGTGCTCGACTTCCTCAAGCGCGAGGCGCGCCGTGACCTGCAGAAGGCCGCCGACGGCTATGCCGAGCAGCTCGGCGTCAAGGTCAAGCGGCTGTCGATCCGCGACCAGTCGAGCCGCTGGGGCTCGTGCACCTCGGCCGGCTCGCTGTCGTTCTCGTGGCGTCTCATCCTGGCGCCGCCCTTCGTGCTCGACTATCTCGCCGCGCACGAGGTCGCGCATCTGATCGAGATGAACCACTCGCCGCGGTTCTGGAAGGTGTGCGGTAGAATCTGCGCCTCGGTCGAGCGCGCCAAGAAGTGGCTCGACACCTGCGGCAACGATCTGCATCGCTATGGCATCGACGACTGAGGTCTCGACGACAGACCTCTCGACGATGTGAGTCCCAATGGCCCGGCCTTCTGGTCCGGGCCATTTCTTCGTCGGGTTCCAATCTGCATCGATGAACTCAGAACCCGCCTGCGGACTATCGAATTCTTAAGCCTTCTCGCCTGCAGTCGCAGGATATTGCCCAAATCGGCGGCGCCTTAACGTGGCTGTAACGCTGCGCTCGCCAGATTTACCGCAATCAACCCAAGGTGACGTCCCAGCGAGCTGCCGGGCCGTTCGCTGCAACCAAAGCGCCGATCGTTTCTCTCGAAACGTGCAGCGCGCCTCGAATCGAACGATGTTTGCAAGCGAGTTTCAACCGGCCGCATCCACACAATTGCTCTCTGCCGCGCTCGACGGTGCCTCCGAGGCGATTCTCTTTCTCGACGCGCAGGGCCACGTCCAGCACGCCAATCAGGCGGCGTCGGTGCTGCTGCGGCGTGAGCCGGCCGCTCTGGTCGGCGCCGACCTCGAAAGCCTGGGTCTGCCCGCGGATCTGATCGCGGCGACCCCGTGCGCCGAGGCGACCGACGCGCAGCAGGAGCCGGACCAGTCCGACGCCCGCGAAATGACGATGCGCCATGCCGACGGCGGGCGGACCCGCCTCCGCCTGTCGTTGTGCGCGCTCCCGCCGGGCCGGGAGGATGAGCCGGTCCGTTCGTTGCTGTTCATTCGTGACGTGACCACCGAAGTCGACATGCGCGAGCGCAATGCGCTGCTGACATCGGTCGCCGATCGGACCAACCGGGCCGTCATCGTCACCGATCGCCATCTCAACGTCCTGTACACCAACGCCGCCTTTGCCAGCCTGTTCGGCTACACGCCTGAACAGGCGATCGGGCGCCGCGCCGAGGAACTGCTGACCGGCCCCTGCACCGATCCCGCCATCGTCAACCGGCTGAGGCAATGCCTCGAGGACGACCGCGGCATCGAGGAGGACGTGCTGGTCTACGACAAGGACGGCTGCGAGATCTGGACGACCGCCTATGTCAAGGCGCACCGGACCAGGCGGGGCAAGGTCAGATATCTGTTCGGGCTGCTCACGGACATCCGGGAGACCAAGCAGCTGCGCTCGCTGCAGCAGCTGATCATGGCGTCGCTGGCGTCCGACGTTTCGATCACGACCATCGCCGATCAACTGTGCCGCCGGGTCGAAGAGCTCGCCCCTGACGTCGTCTGCTCAATCCTGCACGTCGATTCAGATGGGCACGTGCATCCGCTCGGCGGCCCGAGCCTGCCGGCCGATTTTTCCGCCAGCCTCGACGGGATCCCGATCGGGCCGGACGTCGGCTCCTGCGGCACCGCCGCCTATCTCTGCGAGCCGGTGCTGTCGCGCGACATCGACAATGATCCGCGCTGGCAGCCCTACAAGGCCGGCCCGCTCGCCGCCGGCCTGCGCGCCTGCTGGTCGTCGCCCATCAAGGGCAAGGACGGCCGCGTCATCGGCACCTTTGCCTTCTACTTCCGTGAATGCCGCGGCCCCAGCCCCTGGCACGAGCAGATCGTCGCCGCCTGCGTCCAGCTCGGTGCGCTCGCCATCGAGCGCCAGGAGGTCCGCTCGACGATCTCGCAGGTCGCCTATCACGACATGCTGACGGGCCTGCCCAACCGTGCCCGCATCCCGTCGCTGATCGCCGAGGCCATCAAGGCCTGTCCGGAAGGCGGACACGTCGCCGTCGCCTTCCTCGACGCCGACAATTTCAAGGACGTCAACGACACGCTGGGCCATGCCGCCGGCGACGAGTTCCTGGTCGGCTTCGCCAACCGCCTGCGGGCGCAGATCCGCGCCGGCGACATGCTGGGCCGGCTCGGCGGCGACGAGTTCGTGATCGTGCTGCAGAACCGCGATCCGCTCGAGGCCTCGCTGGCGGCGGCGCGGATCACCGCGGCGCTCGCCATGCCGCTGACGATCGGCAAGCGCCAGGTGCCGATGTCGGCGAGCATGGGGCTCAGCCTCTATCCCGACAACGCCAAGGACATCGAGACCCTGATCAAGCAGGCCGACGCGGCGATGTACAAGGCCAAGCGCGGCGGCCGGGCGACCTACCGTTTCTTCAGCGCCGACATCGACAAGCTCGCCGAAGAACGGCTGATGCATTCGACCGCGCTGCGCGAGGCGATCGCCAGCGAGGCCCTGACCCTGCACTATCAGCCGCAGATCCGCACCCGCGACGGCGCGATCCACGGCGTGGAAGCGCTGGCACGCTGGCACGATCCGGTGCTCGGCGAGGTCTCGCCCGCCAAATTCATTCCGCTTGCGGAAGAATGCGGCCTGATCGAGCAGATCGGCGTGTGGTCGATCAAGCTGGCCTGTCAGCAGATGGCGTCGTGGCGACGCGCCGGACTCGATATTCCCTGCATCTCGGTGAACCTGTCGCCGATCAACTTCCAGAACGTGAACCTGGCGGCGATGGTGGCGCAGATCCTGGCCGCCAACGACCTGCCGGCGAAGATGCTGATGCTGGAGATCACCGAGGGGGTCATCCTCAACGAGCGCGCCACCGTGATCGCGACCATGAACGAGCTGCGCAACATGGGCGTCGGGCTGTCGCTGGACGATTTCGGCACCGGCTATTCCAGCCTCAGCCGGCTGGCGCAGCTGCCGATCGACGAGCTGAAGATCGACCGCAGCTTCATGCGCGATTTCGAGAACGACAGCGGCACGCGGGCGATCGTCACCGCGGTCGTGCGCGTCGGCCAAAGCCTCGACGTGGCCGTGGTCGCAGAAGGGGTCGAGACCGAGCCGCAGCGCAAGCTGCTGGCCGAGCTCGGCTGCGACGCGATGCAGGGCTTCCTGTTCGCGCGGCCGATGGCCGCAAGCGCCTTCAGCCGTTGGCTGCTGGACTACAGCGCCCACCGCGCGAGCCTGATGCTGCGGCAGATCGGACGCGCCTTGGCGCAAGGCGCCGGCTCCGCTGCCGCCGAGACGTCACCGCGTCCTGTCGCGGCGGCCGCGAGCTGACAGGCCAGCCACCGGCATCCGTCCCGAACGCGAGGATCAGCTCGGCCGCGTCACAACGCGCCGAGCCGTTGCCCTGTCATCGCCGCTCCTGCGTGCTCCCGCAGGACGGCGGATGTGACGCAATCGAACCGCTCAGCGCCGACCACCGAACAGCCGGTCGACCAGCCAGCCATCGAGGCCGGCGGCGGGCTCCGGCCGCACATTGTTGCGGCTCGTTGGCGGCGCCGAGCGCGCAGAGTAGGCGGCATTGGGGGCAGGGGACGTCGGCGCGGTGATCTGCGAGGCGATCTGCGCCAGGGTCGGGACCAGGCCGGCGCCTTGCGCGTTCGGGAGCGCCGCGACCGGCACGCCCTGATGCGCCGCGCGCATGAAACGGGTCCAGACCTCGACCGGCAGGCCGCCGCCGGTCGCCTTCTTGGTCGGCGAGTTGTCGTCATTGCCGAGCCAAACGCCGGTGACGAGATGCGCGGTGTAGCCGATGAACCAGGCGTCGCGGAAATCCTGGCTGGTGCCGGTCTTGCCGGCTGCGGTCCAGCCTGGAATTTCCGCCTTCTTCGCGGTGCCGGAGATTAGTGTCTCCTGCATCATCTGGTTCATCATCGCGGCGTTGCGCGGCTCGATCACCTGCACCGGCTGCTCCGTCTGGCGCATGTAGAGCAGCTTGCCGTCGAGCGTCCTGATCCGCGTCACCACATGCGGCGAGACGGCGAGGCCGCCATTCGAGAACGGCGCGTAGGCGCCGACCAGCTCGATCATCGACACTTCGGAGGTGCCGAGCGCGATCGATGGGTTGGGATCGAGCTTGGAGGCGATGCCGAGCCGGTGCGCGGTGCGCACGACGTTCTTCGGCCCGACCTCGAGACCGACGCGCACCGCCACCGTGTTGAGCGACATCGCCAGCGCCTGGGTCAAGGTCACCGGGCCGAAATATTCGCGGGTGTAGTTCTCCGGCTTCCAGCCCTTCAGATCGAGCGGCGCGTCCTGGCGGACCGTGTCCGGCGTCAGGCCCTGCTCGATCGCGGTGAGATAGACGAACGGCTTGAACGCCGAGCCGGGCTGGCGTTTGGCGGTGACGGCGCGGTTGAACTGGCTGTCGGAATAGTTGCGGCCGCCGACCATGGCGCGCACGGCGCCGTCCGGCGTCATCGCCACCAGCGCCCCCTGGCTGACGTTGAACTTGACGCTCTTGGCCGCGAGCTCGTCGATGATGGCCGCCTCGGCGACGCTCTGCAGCTTCGGATCGATCGTGGTCTCCACCACGATCGATTCCTCGACCTGGCCGACGAGATCGTCGAGCACCTCGCCGATCCAGTCGGCGACGTAGTTGATGGTGCCGGCGCCCGCCGGCTTCACTGCGACGGAAGGGTGCGCGATCTGGGCCTGCGCCTGGGCGTCGGTGATGAACTTGGCGTCGGCCATCGCCGCGAGCACGGTCTGCGCGCGCTTGGCGGCGCCCTCCGGGTTGCGGTTCGGCGCCAGCCGCGACGGAGACTTGACGAGACCTGCGAGCATCGCGGCCTCGCCGATCGTCACCTGCCGCGCTGACTTGCCGAAATAGCGCTGCGCCGCCGCCTCGACGCCATAGGCGCCGGAGCCGAAATAGACCCGGTTGAGATACAGCTCCAGGATCTCGCGCTTGGAATATTTGCGCTCCAGCCACAGCGCCAGCTCGGCCTCCTGCAGCTTGCGCGCCAGCGTACGCTCCTGGGTCAGGAACAGGTTCTTGGCGAGCTGCTGCGTCAGGGTCGAGCCGCCCTGCGACACGCCGCGATGCAGGACGTTGGCGACCACGGCGCGGGCGATGCCGATCGGATCGATGCCGAAATGCTGATAGAAGCGGCGGTCCTCGATGGCGATGAAGGCCTTCGGCAGATAGGGCGGCAGATCCTTCAGCGCGACATTGGCGCCCGCCATCTCGCCGCGCTGCGCCAGCATGCTGCCGTCATAGCCCACGATCTCGATCGTCGGCGGCCGCTTCGGGATCTCCAGCGACTGGATCGGCGGCAGATGCGCGCCGGCCCAGATCACGACGCCGACCAGCGCGATCACGCCCCACAGGCCGCAAACCAGTGCCCAGTAGAACATGCGGCCGACCGACATCCCCCAGCGTGACTTGGCTCGGGCAGGCTTCGGTTTCGGTGGGGTGGCTTTCGGCGCGCGCGCCGGCACATCGTCCTCGTCGTCCGGCTCGACCGGCCTTTTCTTTGCAGCGGACTTCTTGGGCGCGTTGTCGGAGGGAATCCGATCCTTGGGGTCGAGGCGCAGATCGGCCATCGCGGCCGCAAGACCGAATCGCGGCTCCTTGCGTCCGCCGCCCTGTTTCCGTCCCCGCGCCATACGCAACCCGAGCCCGCGATCCCGCCGTCCGACCACGGTAATGTCCGGAGTTTAAGGGGCAGTTAGGAAGAGCTTAACGCGCGATTAGGAGTTTCGCGCTCGTAACGCCGCGTTATGGTTAAGCTAAGGTAAACAACAACAGACGAGGGAGTTCATGGGCCATATCGATCCCACCAAGGAGGTGTTCGCGCAGTTCCGGGAGAACGACCGCCCGGGTCCGATCCACATGCTGAACCTGGTGCGACTGCGCAAGGAGGCGGCCTATCCCGACGGACGCAAGGTCAGCGGCGCGGAAGCCTATGCCGCCTATGGCCGCGAGAGCGGCCCGGTGTTCGAGCGCCTCGGCGGCCGCATCATCTGGCAGGGCCGCTTCGAGCTGATGCTGATCGGCCCGCAGGAGGAGCGCTGGGATCACTGCTTCATCGCGGAATATCCGTCCGTGCAGGCGTTCGTCGAGATGATCCGGGATCCCGTCTACCGCGAAGCGGTGAAGCACAGGCAGGCGGCGGTGGAAGACTCGCGGCTCATCCGGCATGCGGTACTGCCGGTGGGGAAGAACTTTGGCGAGGTGCCGGCGTAGTTTTTTCTCAGCAGTGTTGGTCGAAGTCGACGCCCCATCGGCGGTAGGTTCCCTCCCCCTTGTGGGGGAGGGTTAGGGAGGGGGTAGCTACGAGGACGGTCGCCCGGAGGCCCCCCCTCCCCAACCCTCCCCCACAAGGGGGGAGGGAGCGCAGCGGGGGACTTTGCGAGAGTGTTTTCTACAGTGGAATGCAGTCCGCGAGCGTGGGATCGCTCGATAGGCTCGCCAATGCTGGGGCTGCGGGCTTGCACAACGCATAAGTTTATGCTTATGTGTCGTCATGATCGAGAGTGACATCTTCAAGGCGCTGGCCGATCCGACGCGCTTCGCGATCTTCGAGAAGCTCGCGGCCGGCGGCATGAATGCCAGCGCCCTTCGCGAAGGTTTGACGATCAGCCAGCCGGCGATGTCGCAGCACCTCGCGGTGCTGCGGAACGCAGGGCTGGTGCGGGAAGAGCGGCAGGGCCGCTTCGTCAACTACGAGGTCGATCCGAATGGCCTGGCGCACATCGCGCGCTGGCTGGCGAAGTACCGCGCCTACTGGCCGTCACGGGTCGATGCATTGAAAACCCTGCTGAAGGACATGGACCAATGACCGATCTCGAGGCTGACGCGCAGGGCGATGAACTGGTGCTCGACTACCAGCTTGATGCGCCGCCGGAGAAAGTCTGGCGTGCCATCAGCAGTCCGGCGCTGCGCGACACCTGGCTGCCGCCCGGCGACCTCGCCGATGCTGCGCCGATCTCGTCGACGCCAGGCGAGGAAGTGCGCTACCGCATGCGCGACGACGAGCCGCCCTACCTCGAGAGCATCGTGACGTTCCAGGTCATCCCCAACGCCGATGGCGGCACGCGGCTCAGGATCATCCACGGACTGGCCGCGGCGCCGCTGATGCGGCGGACGCCGCCAGCGGCGAACAGCAACATGCGCAGTCTGATGCGCGCGGCCTGACGCATCAACTCATCAGCAACTCACTGAACGGGAGCTCGCGCATGCGCGACACGATGCAACTCGTCCCCATGGTCATCGAGCAGTCGAGCCGGGGAGAGCGATCCTTCGACATCTATTCGCGGCTGCTGCGCGAGCGGATCGTCTTCCTCAACGGCGAGGTCAACGACACCGTCTCCGCCCTGGTCTGCGCGCAACTGCTGTTTCTCGAGGCGGAGAACCCGAAGCGGCCGATCCATCTCTACATCAATTCGCCCGGCGGCGTGATCACCAGCGGGCTGGCGATGTACGACACGATGCAATTCGTCAAGGCGCCGGTGCACACGCTGTGCATGGGAACGGCGCGCTCGATGGGGTCGTTCCTGCTGATGGCGGGGGAGCCCGGCGAGCGGACGGCGCTGCCCAATGCGAGCCTTCACGTGCATCAGCCGCTCGGCGGCTTCCAGGGCCAGGCGTCCGACATCCTGATCCACGCCAGGGAGATGGAGCAGACCAAGCGCCGCATGATCCGGCTCTATGCCGAGCATTGCGGACGCAGCTACGAGGATGTCGAACGTACGCTCGATCGCGACCACTTCATGACGGCGGATGAGGCGCAGCAATGGGGCTTGATCGACCGGGTCGCGAAGCAGAGGGCGATGGGCGAGTAGCGTGAACGGCACGTTCGACCGAGAGTGCACGACGTGCCGGATGCCCCGCCGGCGCGGGGCATGACAGTGGTGTCTGCGGCAGCAGGAGCGACGAAGGGGCGCAATCCGTGCCGCAACGCAAAAGGGCTGCGCCGTTGCGCAGCCCTTTACCGGTGATGTCGTCATTCCGGGCGCGCGCAGCGCGAGCCCGGAATCCATTTGGCGTGATATTCGGTTGTGAGATGGATCCCGGGTTCAGCCCTATCGGGCTGCCCCGGAATGACGAGGGGGGCGCTAACCTGCCGCGCCCTTGTCCTCCAGGATCGGGCCGAACAGCTCCCAGCGCTCACCGTTGAACTTCATCATCTGCAACTGCTTGTTGACGCGGTAGTCGGTCGGCGAGGTGTTGATCTTCATGCCCGGCAGCGACAGGTCGCCGACGACATCCTTCAGCGACGTCGCCTGCTTCATGACGTTCTCGCGGGTGAGATTGTCGCCGCACATGCGCAGGATGGTCACCAGCAGCTCGGCGTTGCCGTAGCCATAGGTGTTGAAGTTCGAGTTCTTGTCGCCTTCAGGATAGTACTTGGCCATGAACTCGAAATAGCGCTTCATGCCCGGATCGTCTTTCCACTGCGGATCGAGCGGGTCCTTGCCGTAATTGACCGAGATCACGCCCTTGGACGCCTCCAGCCCGGCCGGCTGAAGCACCGCACCGACCGACGTCGCATTGATGTCGACGATGTGAACCGGATGCCAGTCGAGCTCGTGCAGCTTCTTGATCGCCTGCGCCGCCTGCTTCGGCGTCGCGGCCGAGAACAAGAGGTCGGCGCCGGCCGCCTTGAGCTTGAGGAGCTGGGAGTCGATGGTGGGGTCGGAGACCTCGTAGGAGGCCTCCGACACGATCATCGTCGCCGCCTTGTCGCCGAGGCCGGCCTTGATGCCGTTGAGGTAGTCCTTGCCGAGATCGTCGTTCTGATAGAGCACGCCGACCTTGGCATTGGGGTGCTCCTTCAGAATGTACTGGCCGTAGATGCGGCCCTCGGTGAAGTAGTTGGGATTGTATCCCATGGTCCAGGGGAAGTTCTTCGGATCGGTGAACTTGGTGGCGCCGGTGGCCGCGAACAGCTGCGGCACCTTCTTGGCGTTCAGGTATTTCTGGACCGCGGCGTTGGACGGCGTGCCGATGATCTGGAACGTCAGCAGCACCTCGTCGTCCTCGACCAGCTTGCGCACCTGCTCCACGGCCTTCGGCGGCGAGTAGGCGTCGTCATACTGGATCAGCTTGATCTTGCGGCCGTTGATGCCGCCCTGCTCGTTGATCATGTTGAAATAGGCGGCCTGGGTCTTGCCGATCGAGGCATAGGCCGAGGCGGGACCCGAGAACGGCACGGTCTGGCCGATCTTGATCTCGGTATCCGAAGCGCCGGGATCGTACTTCTTCTGGGCCGAGGCTGACGTGACGGAGAGGGTGACGGCCAGAGCGGCCGCCCCTGCAAGACGGAAATATCCCTGTCGCATGGGGTCTATCGTTCCTCCTGATTTGTTGTGCGGCTGGTCTGCCCAATGGGCGCCATCGCTGGAAGGCAGTGTGGAGGAACGGCTTGGCGGACGCAAGGCGAGCGGAGCGCGGGTGGGGCGGTTCCGCGGGGCGGGGGCGTGTGCTGATTTCGTCGCCTTTCGGCGAGAGCATTGGCCTCATGGTTCGAGACGCGCCGCAAAGGCGGCGCTCCTCACCATGAGGGTGGAGATTGCGCCGCGAATTCCGCCCTCGTCCTGAGGAGCCCGCCGGAGGCCGGCGTCTCGAAGGACGGCCGCAAACTCGATGGTCAGCCCGCGAGCCAGACCAGCACGAGGCCGATCGCGGCCGGCACGCTCTGGATGAACAGGATCTTGCGGCTCGCGGTGGCCGCGCCGTAAAGCCCGGCGACCAGCACGCAGAGCAGGAAGAAGATCTTGATCTGGAACGCGAAGGCCGGCGTCGGGTGGGCCAGGCCCCAGAACAGGCCGGCGGCGAGGAAGCCGTTGTAGAGGCCCTGATTGGCGCCGAGCACCTTGGTCTGCTCCGCGCGCTCCGGCGTGTTGTTGAACGCCCTCAAGCCGGCCGGCTTGGTCCAGAGAAACATCTCCAGCACGAGAATGTAGACGTGCAGCAGGCCGATCAGCCCGACGACGATGTTTGCAATCAATGCCATGGTTCGGCTCCCCCAAGCCTGCGTGAGCCGGCGCTGGTGCCGGTCCCCTTTTTCAAATCGGCTCCGAGCGGCTCAGGGCCGCGCGATGGTCCCTCATGCCGCCGGTTGAGCGGCCGCGTCGTCGTTCGCCAGCAGATGCAGCAGCGCGCTCTTGATCGCGGCCTGCCGGGTCGGCGCGTTGATCTGCGCGCCCAGGAGGTCGGTGACGTAGAACACGTCGCGGGCGCGCTCGCCGAAGGTGGCGACATGGGCGGAGGCGATGTTGAGGTTCAGCTTCGAGATCGCCGTGGTCAGCTCGTAGAGCAGGCCGGGCCGATCGAGGCCGGAGACCTCGATGACAGTGTAGAGCTCCGACCATTGATTGTTGATGGTCACTTCCGGCTCGACCGAGAACGCCTTGTGCTGCTTGCCGCGCGTGGTGCGCCGCGCCACCGCGTCGGGCAGCCGCAGCTTGCCTTCCAGCACCTGCTCGATGGTCTCGCCGATCCGGGTCGCGCGCCGGCCCTCGTCCTCGTCGCGCTCATACTCGCGGGAGATCGCGATGGTATCGAGCGCGCGCCCGTCGGTCGTGGTGTAGATCTGGGCGTCGACGATGTTGGCGCCGGCCGAGGCGCAGGCGCCTGCGATGATCGATAGCAGCCAGGGGTGGTCCATCGCGAAAATCGTCAGCTCGGTGACGGCGCGGGCCGGATCGAAGCCGACATTGATCGCGAGCTTGTGTCCCGCATCCTCGCTCGATCGCACGAAGCGGGCATGGCGGATCTTGCGCGGCAGCTCGACCTTGAGCCAGTAGGCCGGATAATGCCGGCCGATATAGGTGTTGAGCTCGTCGTCGGGCCAGTCGGTGAAGGCGTTGCGGAATTCGGCCTGCGCGGCGGTGATGCGCTTGGCGCGGTTGACCTCGGAGAAGCCGCCGGTCAGTACCGGTTCGGTCTCGTAATACAGCGTGCGCAGGAGCTGCGCCTTCCAGCCGTTCCAGACGCCGGGGCCGACGCCGCGGATGTCGGCGGTGGTCAGGATGGTCAGCAGCTTCATCTGCTCGACGGACTGCACCACGGCGGCGAAATTCTCGATCGTCTTGCGGTCCGACAGGTCGCGCGACTGCGCCACCGTCGACATCGTCAGGTGCTCCTCGATCAGCCAGGCGACCAGCTCGGTGTCGGCATTGTTGAAGCCGAGCCGCGGGCACAGCCGGCGCGCGATCTTGGCGCCGGCGATGGAATGGTCCTCGGGGCGGCCCTTGGCGACGTCGTGCAGCAGCACGGTGATGTAGATGACGGCGCGGTGCTCGGGCCGGATCTTGCGCATCAGGTCGGAGGCCAGGGTGAACTCGTCGATGCCGCCGCGCTCGATCTCCTGCAGGAAGCCGATGCAGCGGATCAGGTGCTCGTCGACCGTGTAGTGATGATACATGTTGAACTGCATCATCGAGACGATGCGGCCGAAGGCGCGGATGAAGTGGCCGAGCACGCCGGTCTCGTTCATCCGCCGCAGCACGACCTCGGCATCGTTGGAGGTCAGGATCTCCATGAACAGCCGGTTGGCCTCGGGATCGTCGCGCAGCTCGGTGTTGATCAGGTTCAACGAGCGCGTGACCGCACGCATCGCGTCGGGATGGAATGCGAGGTTGTTCTTCTGCGCCAGCCGGAAGATGCGGATCAGATTGACCGGATCGTGCTTGAAGACGTCGGGCGCGGCGAGGTTGATGCGGTTGTTGTCGACGATGAAGTCGTCGCTCTCCGGCACGCGCCGCCAGGTCGAGCCGGTGGTCAGGCGCGAGATCATCCGGCTCAGCACCGGCGCCGGCTTGGCCTGCTGGTCCTCGAGCTTGGCGCACAGGATCGCGGTGAGATTGCCGACCTCCTTGGCGACCAGGAAGTAGTGCTTCATGAAGCGCTCGACATCCTGCATGCCGGGATGGCTGGTGTAGCCCAGCCGCACCGCGATCTCGCGCTGCAGGTCGAACGACAGCCGTTCTTCCGGACGCCCGCTGACGAAATGCAGGTTGCAGCGCACCGACCACAGGAAGTCCGCGCAGCGCCGGAAGGTGCGGTATTCATGCGCGTCGAACACGCCGCGCTCGACCAGCTCGGCGGTCTCGCGCACGCGGTAGACGTATTTGGCGATCCAGAACAGCGTGTGCAGGTCGCGCAGGCCGCCCTTGCCGTCCTTGACGTTGGGCTCGACCAGGTAGCGCGACTGGCCGCCGCGGCGATGCCGCTCCTCGCGCTCGGCGAGCTTGGCGGCGACGAATTCGGCGGCGGTGCCCTGCACCACCTCGCTGTCGAACCGCGCGACCAGCTCGTCATAGAGCGGCCTGTCGCCCGCGAGATAACGCGTCTCCAGGATGGCGGTGCGGATGGTCATGTCGCCGCGCGCCTGGCGGATCGACTCGTCGACCGACCGGGTCGCGTGGCCGACCTTCAGCCCCATGTCCCATAGCGAATACAGGATGGCTTCGGCCACCTGCTCGCCCCAGGCGGTTTGCTTGTAGGGCAGGATGAACAGCAGATCGATGTCGGATTCCGGCGCCATCAGGCCGCGGCCATAGCCGCCGGTGGCGACCACCGCCATGCGCTCGGCGCCGCTCGGCACCTGCGAGCGATAAAGGTGCTGGGTGGCCGCGGCGTAGAGGATGCGAATGATCTCGTCCTGCACGAAGCAGAGCTGCTCGGCGCAGCGCCGGCCGTGGCGGTCCTTCAGCAGTTGCGCCTGGGCCGCCGCGCGCGCCTTGACCAGCTCGGCCTTGAGGAATTGCACCACGGCCGCGCGGAACATGTCCTCGCGTCCCGAATGCTGCGCGGCCAGCGCGTCGACCGCAGCCGCGATGCCGGCGCTGTCGAAATCGGAAATGCTATCAGGGTGGGAATGGGGGGCGACGCTGTCCATGGCTGCAACCGGATATCGAACAAGGCCTGTGCTGTCACGAAACTTCCAATGCAACAATCGATCCATGCTGTCATCGGTGGTCACGGGATGATGATCGTTCTGAACCGCGCCGTCGAAAGGAAAAGCAATTCTCGCGCGCTTCCGGAATAAACTCTTGTAATAAAAGAGAGATTTCCGAGGCTCCAAGGGAGCTGCGACGGGTGATTGTCGGGGCCGCGGATTTGCTGCGGTTGCGGCCGTGGTTCTACTGGGGGGCGACGCTTGACGCGCGGCCGAGCCGGTGAATGAGGTCTGCGGCGCGCGTGCGCTCTGCCGCGACGAGCCGTTCTCGGCGCTCGACGCCCTCACCCGCAAGGACCTGCAGGATCATCTTCTCGATCTCTGGACTCGTGCTGGCCGACCGCGTGCTGGTGATGCGGCCGCATCCCGGCCGGCTGTTCGAGGAGATCACCATCAATCTGTCGCGGCCGCGGGACCGCAACGCGCCCTTGTTCGACCACTTCAAGCGCCACGTGCTGACCGCGCTGGACCGCTCGCTCGACCGGACGATGCCGGACACGCAGGGCAGGGGTGAGCCCGGCGGCGGCCTGTGGTGGTGACAGCGGCAGCCGGTCCCGGTACATCTCGTCTGAAATAAATCCGGGAGTGAACGACAAATGGATGCTGCCGAGCTGCGCGCGATGCAGGCGCCGATCAAGGAACGCTACAAGGCCGACCCGTCCGCCGCCGTGATCACCTTGAAGGCCAAGGGCGAGGTCGGGCAGGAGGGGCTGACCTGCAAGCTCGAGACCGGGCGCGCGCTTGCCGTGGCTGGTCTGCATCCGGGAACCGGCGGCTCCGGGCTCGAGCTGTGCTCCGGCGACATGCTGCTGGAGGCGCTGGTCGCCTGCGCCGGCGTCACCTTGAAATCGGTCGCGACCGCGGTCGAGGTGCCGCTCAAGAGCGGCCATGTGCTGGCCGAAGGCGATCTCGATTTCCGCGGCACGCTCGGCGTCGACAAGGAGGCCCCGGTCGGCTTCCAGGAGATCCGCCTGCGCTTTGAGGTCGACACCGACGCCCCGCAGGACAAGCTCGACCTGCTGCTCAAGCTCACCGAGCGCTATTGCGTGGTCTATCAGACCATCAAGAACGGCCCGAAGGTGTCGGTCAGCCTGAAGCGGGTGGCGGCGTAGCCCTTCGTTCATTCTGTGTCCCGCCGTTGGTGAGCGCGAGCCGGCGAGGCGCGCTCGGTCTGCGCCTCCCCCGCGCGCGGGGGAGGTCGCATCGCAGATGCGAGGCGGGTGGGGGAATTCTCTCCACACGACGTGCACCACCCGAGCCGCGCCCCCACCCCGGCCCTCCCCCGCAAGCGGGAGAGGGAGCCCACCGCCGCTGCGGCATGAGCTGATGTCCCTCGATCCTTCCTTCCTGCTGCTGCTGGCCCTGCGCATGGCGATCGCCGCGTCATTCGTGGTCTCGGCGTCGATGATCGCCGAGCGCACGGGACCCGTCATTGGCGCGCTAGTCGCGACCCTGCCGATCTCGGCGGGGCCGACCTACGTGTTCCTCGCGCTCGACCACGACGCCGCCTTCATCGCGCAGGGCGCGCTGACCAGCCTGCCGATCAATGCCGCGACGATCTTCCTCAGTCTCGCCTATGCCGTGCTGGCGCAGCGCCACAGCGTGGGGGTGGCGAGCGCCACCGCCGTCGCGGTGTGGCTTGGTCTCGCCGCCCTAATCAAGAGCGTCGAGTGGACACTGTCGATGGGCATCGCTGCCAACGTCGTGACCTTTGCGATCTGCCTGCCACAGCTCGCGCGCTACCGTCATGCAAAGATGCCGCTGATCACACGGCGCTGGTACGACGTTCCCTTACGTGCCTCGCTGGTCGCGACGCTGGTTGCGACCGTGACCTCGGTGTCGGGCTGGGCCGGCCCGAGCGTCTCCGGCATCCTGGCGCTGTTTCCGATCGTCTTCACCTCGATGATGCTGATCCTGCAGCCGCGCATCGGCGGACCCGCGACCGCGGCCGTGCTGGCCAACGGTGCCTGGGGCCTGATCGGCTTCTCGCTCGCCGTTGTCGTGCTGCATCTCGGCAGCCTGCATTTGGGCGCTACAGTGGGATTGAGCGGCGCGCTCGCAACCTGCGTCGGCTGGAATCTCGGCCTGTGGTGGCTGGGTCGGCGGAAGGCGGCGAGGCGGGTCGCGTAGGGTGGGCAAAGCGCAGCGTGCCCACCATGTCGAGCACGTGGCGCAGAGTGGTGGGCACGCTGCGCTTTGCCCACCCTACGGCTCTCTCCGCCGTCATTGCAAGCGAAGCGAAGCAATCCAGGGCTCAGGTGGGACTCTGGATTGCTTCGGCGCGGGGGCGCCTCGCAATGACGGACAGTCTGGAGCAGCCGCCTCCCAGCCCACCGCCGTCATTCCGGGGCGCGCGAAGCGCGAGCCCGGAATCCATTGGGCCGCGTGCGCTGACGAGAGATGGATTCCGGGTTCGCGCTGATGCGCGCCCCGGAATGACGGAGAAACAAATCAGTTGCGCGGCAGCTTCGCCTTCAGCCGATACAGCGCGTCCATCGCCTCGCGCGGCGTCATCTCGTCGGGATGCAGCGCCTTGACCGCGGCGATCAGCTCCTCCGTCTCCTTCGACATCGCAGGCTCCACGGCCGCGCGCGACGGCACCGCGAACAGCGGCAGGTCGTCGACCAGCGCACGCGCGCTCTGGCCGCGGTCCTGAGCCTCCAGCTTCGCCAACACCGATTTGGCGCGGCTGATCACCGCCGGGGGGAGACCGGCGAGCTTCGCCACCTGAATGCCGTAAGAGCGGTCGGCCGAGCCGGGCAGCACCTCGTGCAGGAACACCACGTCGCCCTGCCATTCCTTGACCCGCACCGTGGCATTGAACAGCCGCGGCAGCTTGGCGGCGAGGGCTGTCAGCTCATGGTAATGCGTCGCGAACAGCGTGCGGCAGCGGTTGCTCTCGTGCAGATGCTCGATCGCCGCCCAGGCAATGGAGAGACCGTCGAACGTCGCGGTGCCGCGTCCGATCTCGTCGAGGATCACCAGCGCGCGCTCGCCGGCCTGGTTGAGGATCGCGGCGGTCTCGACCATCTCGACCATGAAGGTCGAACGTCCGCGCGCGAGATCGTCGGCGGCGCCGACGCGCGAGAACAGCCGGTCGACGATGCCGATGCGGGCGCGGCTCGCCGGCACGAAGCTGCCGATCTGCGCCAGCAAGGCGATCAGCGCGTTCTGACGCAGGAAGGTCGATTTACCCGCCATGTTCGGACCGGTGAGCAGCCACAGCTGGCCGCTCTTGTGTCCCGGCGTCGGCGACAGGTCGCAGGAATTGGCGATGAACGGCTGACCCTCGCGCTTCAGGGCCTGCTCGACCACCGGATGGCGGCCACCTTCGATGGCAAAGCCGAGCGAGCCATCGACCTCGGGCCTGACGTAGTTGTCGTCGACCGCGAGCTTGGCGAGGGCGGTGGCGACATCCAGCATCGCAAAGCCATGCGCGGCGGCGCGCAGATCGTCGCCGATCGCGAGCGCGGCCGCACACAGCCGGTCGAAGATCTCGAGCTCGAGATTGAGCGCGCGCTCGCCGGCATTGGCGATCTTGGCCTCGATCTCGCCGAGCTCCGACGTGGTGAAACGCACCTGGCCGGCCAGCGTCTGGCGATGGATGAAGGTCGCGTTCAACGGTGCCGTCATCAGCTTGTCGCCGTGCTGCGCGGTGACCTCGACGAAATAGCCGAGCACGTTGTTGTGCCGGATCTTGAGCGCCTTGACGCCGGTCTGGTCGGCGTAGCGCGCCTGCATCGAGGCGACGACGAGCCGCGAGGCGTCGCGCAGATTGCGCGTCTCGTCCAAGGTCGCATCATAGCCTGATCGAACGAAGCCGCCGTCGCGCTTGATCAGCGGCAACTGCTCGTCGAGCGCGCGGGCGAATTCGTCGGCCAGCGCGCGCGCCGGCCGCGCCAGCGCGGCCATCACCGAGGCGATCTCCTGCGGCGGCTGGTCGAGCGCCGACAGCCGCTCCAGCGCCTGGTCGGCGGCAAGGATGCCATCGCGCAGAGCGGCGAGATCGCGCGGGCCGCCGCGGCCGACCGAGAGCCGCGCCATCGCGCGGGTCATGTCGGGCGCGCCGCGCAGGATCGAGCGGATGTCCTCGCGTGCGGCGCTGTCGGCAACGAAGACGTTGACCGCGTCGAGCCTTCGCCCGATCTGCGCGGGCTCGGTCAGCGGCGCAGCGAGGCGTTGCGCGAGGAGACGCGAGCCGGCCGAGGTCACCGTGCAGTCGATGGCGTCGAGCAGCGAGCCGCGTCGCTCGCCGGCGAGCGTGCGCGTCAATTCGAGATTGGCGCGGGTCGCCGGATCGATCGCCATGGTGCTGCCGGTCGCCTCGCGCGCTGGCGGCGCCAGCGGCGGGCGCTGGCCCACTTGCGTGCGCTCGACATAGGTGACGCAGGCAGCGGCGGCGGTCGCCTCCAGCCGCGACAGCACCGCGAGCCCGTCCATGGTCGCGACCGCGAAATAGTCGCACAGCCGCCGCTCTGCGGTGGCGCCGTCGAACACGTCGCGGGTCAGCGGCGTCACGGCGGTGAGCTCGCGCAGCACAGGCTCGAACGCCGCGTCCGAATACAGCGCGTCGGAGACGATGACCTCGTTCGGGTTGATGCGGGCCAGCGTCGCCGTGAGCTCGGCAAAGGCACATTCGGTGACGATGAAGTCCGAAGTCGAGATGTCGATCCAGGCGAGCCCGAGCCGGTCGCCGCCGGACGAGCCGCGGCTGCGCGCGATCGCCAGCAGATAGTTGTTGGCGCGCGCGTCGAGCAGATTGTCTTCCGTCAAGGTGCCCGGCGTCACCACGCGCACCACGCCGCGCTTGACCACGCTCTTGTTGCCGCGCGCCCGCGCCGCCGCCGGATCCTCCATCTGCTCGCACACGGCGACGCGGATGCCTTGCGCGATCAAGCGATGCAGATAGTCCTCGGAGCGCTCCACCGGCACGCCGCACATCGGGATATCCTGGCCCAGGTGCTTGCCGCGCTTGGTCAGCACGATGCCGAGCGCTTTCGAGGCGACCTCCGCATCCTCGAAGAACAGCTCGTAGAAGTCGCCCATCCGGTAGAACAGCATCAGCCCCGGATGCGCTGCCTTGATGTCGAGATACTGCTCCATCATCGGCGTGAGCTTGGCCGGCGCCTCGGCGGGCGCGGCGCCGAGTGTCGACTCTTGCGGAACCGGGGCGGAGATGGGTTGCTGGATCGTCATGGCGCGGAAACTAGCCAATTTGCCCGGACGGTCCTACCGCTTTGCAGGCGATGTCCCGGTTTTCCACGATGAGCGGTGCCTGCTGTCGCGCCTCCCCCGCTTGCGGGGGAGGTCGTATCGCATTGAAGATGCGATACGGGTGGGGGAAATCTCTCCTCACGGGGATTCTCGCTTGGGGCGGCCCCCACCCCAACCCTCCCCCGCAAGCGGGGGAGGGGGCGCACCGCTCGCGTTGAGAGAGCGTCGCATACGACAGCGCCGCGCATGCCACCCCGCGCTCCCGTCATTTGACCTGCCTCCATCCCACTCCTAAAACCGCCGTCAATTCTTGATCAGAAACACCGATATCCCCGGGAGAGAGCGATGCGAGACGTGTTCATTTGTGATGCGGTGCGGACTCCGATCGGCCGCTTCGGCGGCGCGCTGGCCAAGGTGCGCACCGACGATCTCGCGGCCACCCCGCTCAAGGCGCTCAAGGCCAAGCATCCGAATCTCGACTGGGCCGCGGTCGACGAGGTGTTCTTCGGCTGCGCCAACCAGGCCGGCGAGGACAACCGCAACGTCGCGCGCATGGCGCTGCTGCTCGCGGGCCTGCCGGATTCCATTCCCGGCCAGACCTTGAACCGTCTCTGCGCCTCCGGTCTCGACGCGGTCGGCGCGGCGGGACGTGCGATCCGCGCCGGCGAGGTCGATCTGGCGATCGCCGGCGGCGTCGAATCCATGACGCGCGCGCCGTTCGTGCAGGGCAAGGCGACCGAGGCGTTCTCGCGCTCGGCCGAGATCTTCGACACCACGATCGGCTGGCGCTTCATCAATCCCTTGATGAAGCAGCAGTATGGCGTCGACTCCATGCCGGAGACCGGCGAGAACGTCGCCGAGGAATTCCAGGTCTCGCGCGCCGACCAGGACGCGTTCGCGATCCGCTCCCAGCAGCGCGCCGGAAAGGCGATCGCGTCGGGCTATTTCGCCGCCGAGATCACGCCGGTCATGGTGCCCGGCGGCAAGGCCGGCCCTGTGACGGTGGACAAGGATGAGCATCCGCGCCCCGAGACCACGCTCGAAGGCCTCGCCAAGCTGAAGCCGATCGTGCGCAATCCCGGCACCGTCACCGCCGGTAATGCGTCCGGCGTCAATGACGGCGCCGCCGCCATGATTCTCGCCTCGGAAGCGGCGGTGAAGAAGCACGGCCTCACGCCCCGCGCGCGCGTGCTCGGTCTCGCCTCCGCCGGCGTGCCGCCGCGCATCATGGGCATCGGCCCGGTGCCGGCGGTGCGCAAGCTGATGGAGCGGCTCGGCCTGAAGATCAGCGATTTCGACCTGATCGAGCTCAACGAGGCGTTCGCCTCCCAGGGCATCGCCTGCCTGCGCCAGCTCGGCGTCGCCGAGGACGCCGATTTCGTCAACCCGCATGGCGGCGCCATCGCGCTGGGACACCCGCTCGGCATGAGCGGCGCGCGCATCGCGATGACCGCGGTGCACGGCCTTGAGGTGCGCGGCGGCAAGCGTGCGCTGGCCACGATGTGCGTCGGCGTCGGCCAGGGCGTCGCGCTGGCGGTCGAGATGATCAACTGATCCCAAACCCTCATCCTGAGGAGCCCGCCTCTTGGCGGGCGTCTCGAAGGATGAGGCCCGGCACTGGCCTCATGGTTCGAGACGGCGCTTCGCGCCTCCTCACCATGAGGGGAAACAGCGGAGAGCGCCGCCATGACCATCTCCCGCGAACAGGACGTCACGCCGGCCGTATTGGCGGTGATGGAGCGCACCGAGAATCCGCGGCTGCGCGAGATCATGGTGTCGCTGATCAAGCACCTGCACGGCTTCGTCCGCGATGTCAGGCTGACCGAGGCGGAATTTCGCGAAGCAGCCGCCATCATTGCCGAGCTCGGACAGCGCACCAACGACACGCATAACGAAGTCGTGCTGATGGCCGGCTCGCTCGGCGTCTCGCCGCTGGTCTGCCTGCTCAACAATGGCGATGGCGGCAACACAGAGACGGCGCAGTCGCTGCTTGGCCCGTTCTGGCGGCTGAATTCGCCTGTGACCGAGAACGGCGGCTCGATCGTGCGTTCGGCGACGCCAGGTCCGGCGTTGTTCGTGCACGGGCGCGTGGTCGATCCGAACGGCGCGCCGATTGCCGGCGCCGAGGTCGACGTCTGGCACGCCTCGCCGGTCGGCTATTACGAGAACCAGGATCCGGAGCAGGCCGACATGAACCTGCGCGGCAAGCTCGTGACCGACGCCGACGGCCGCTTCTGGTTTCGCTCGGTGATGATGGTCGGCTACCCCATCCCGACCGACGGCGTCGTCGGCCGTCTCCTGAAGGCGCAGGGCCGCCATCCCTATCGCCCGGCGCATCTGCATGCGCTGATCGTCAAGCCCGGCTTCAAGGTGCTGATCTCGCAGGTCTACGACCCCAACGATCCGCACATCGACAGCGACGTGCAGTTCGGCGTCACCAAGGCGCTGCTCGGCAACTTCATCCGCCACGACACGCCGCACCCGACGGAGGTCGATATCACCGCGCCCTGGTACTCGCTCGATCACGTCTACCGGATGGAAGCCGGCGACACCGTACTGCCGCGGGCGCCGATCAAGTAGCGCTCAACGACTTCCATGCTAGTGTGGGCCAGGCTGCAACCCTGAAGGGATAGGGCCCGCATGGCCTCAACCGACTTGCCCTCCGCTGCCGAGCCTGCCGCGTTGACGGCCACGATGCGCGACGCGGGCGTGCTCGATTCTGGCACGGTGTCGGATGTCACCGTGATCAGCGACCGCCCGATGCTGGTGTCGCGCATCATCCGTCTTGGGCTGACCTATGATGGCGCCGCGCCGGATGCGCCGAAGACGCTGATCCTGAAGACCCCGCTGCCGGCCTTTGCCAAGACGCTGTGGCAGGGCGGCCGCCACGAGGTCACCTTCTATCGGGAGCTGGCACGGGTCATGCCGCCGCGCCTCGTGCCGGGCGGCTTCGGCGGTGCCTGGGACGAAGGCGCCATGACCTGGCACCTGCTGCTGGAGGATCTCACCGACACCCATCGGATGGCGACACAATGGCCGCTGCCGCCGACCGTGCCGGACGCCGAGCGAATCGTGCGCGCGCTGGCGCGGCTGCATGCGGCGTGGTGGGACGATCCGCGGCTCGGCGTGAGCGTCGGTAGCTTCGCGACACCAGAGCAGACGGCGGCGAATGTCAGCGAGTTTGCCGGCCACTACGCGCGCTTCGCCGATCAGCTGGGTGACCGGCTGAGCGCAGAGCGTCGCGCCATCTACGAGCGTTTCCTCGCGGCCACGCCACAGCTTCTGGAGCGCTATCATTCGCGGCGAAATCTCAGCATCGCCCATGGCGATGCGCATGTCTGGAATTTCCTCGTGCCCAAGGCCGCAGGCAGCGATGACGTCCGTGTGTTCGATTTCGACCATTGGCGGATCAACGTGCCGGCGCAGGATCTCGCCTACATGATCGCGCTGCATCTCTTTCCCGAGCGCCGCTCCGTCGTCGAGCGGCCATTGCTCGACTGCTATCACGAGACGTTGGTTGCGCATGGTGTCACCGGCTATGACCGCGCGGCGCTCGATCGGGACTATCGTTACGCCGTGCTGTGGCACATCACCAAGCCGGTCTGGCAATGGGCGATCGAGATCCCGCCGCTGATCTGGTGGGCTCATCTGGAGCGCATCTTCCTCGCCATCGACGACCTCGGCTGCCGCGATCTGCTGGACTGATCGTCCCGACATCCACTGAGGTCGCTGCACGTCAGGCGTGTTCATCGCGACGTTGCACGTCAATGCCGTGCTTTTGGCGCTGCCGTTATCAGCCGTCTTAACGATCACCAGAGATTGTTCATCGGCCTTAAACCGCCGGATGGGGGCGGCGCGACATATCTGCATGTGCACGGCGTTCGGCGTGGTCACGCAAAGGTGCGGCTCCCCAGGGGTAGAGGGTGGCTTGCGAAAGCACGAAAATGGTGCTTTGATGTTCCTCATGGCCGGAATTTACGATCAGGCTGTTCGCTACCGTCTCGTCCCCAACTCCGAGGCGCGGGCGGCGATCGAGGCGACCTTCGCCGATTATGCCCGGATGATGGACATGCTCGACGAGATCGCTGCCGCCAAAGGCATCGGCGCCAATCTGGTCGCGCTGCACGGCCATGCCTATGGGCCGGTCCGCAAGGCCACCCGGCTGCCCTCGCGCCTGGTCACGCTCGGCCTGCGCGACCGCGCCGCCTATCGCGCCGCATCGACCCCGCGACTGCCGCTCGACGACCGCCTGGTGAATGTTCGGGACGCCGGCACGCTGTCGCTCGGCACCGCGCTCGGCCGCTTCACCATCCCGTTCGAGGTCACCGGCTATGCCGCGGGCTGGACGCACGCGACGCCGGCGCAACTCGTCCGCACCGATAATGGCGACGTCGAAGTCCGTTTCGGCGTCACCGCCAGCTCACATCCGACCATCAGCCCAGGAAAGGACCACGTCATGCTCGCCGAACACGCGCCGGCTCCCGACACGCTCCTGTCACGCGCCGGGCGGCTCATCGCCGGCATCGCCTATGGAGCGATCGAAAAGGCCGAGGACAAGAACCGGGTCGCGCTGGTCAGCCAGGCGATCCGCGAGATCGAGCAGGCCGAGCGCGAATCGCGCGAGAGCCTGTCGCATGCGCGCGCCGAGGAATATCGGCTCAACGCCCGCCGCGCCGAGATCGAGCGCGAGACGACCGTGCTGGCTGAGCAGATCCGCGTCGCCATCGCCGAGCACCGCGACGATCTCGCCCGCGCCGGCATCGCCCGGCAGATGGATCTCGAAGCCCAGTTCGAGGTGCTGTCGAAGGCGATCGACGAGAATGCCGAGCGCGTCGATGCGGTGCTCACGACGCTGCGGGCGATCCTGTCGAGCCTGCAGGACGCGCAGGCGCGTCTCGTCGAGCTCGAGCGCAGCGAGGCGCTCGCCGAGCAGCCGAAGGCCACATCGCGCAAGTCTGGCGATACCGGCCTCGCCAGGGCCGCGCGCGCCTCCCGCGTCATCGCCCGCGCGACCGGCGTGCCGGAAGGCATCGCGCCGTCGCCCGACATCGACGAATTGTCGAAGCTGAAGCGCGACAAGGACATTGCCGAGCGGCTGGCGCGGCTGAAATCGCAGAATTGAACGGGCAGGGGCGCGTCGTCCCATGACCATCGTCGACCATTTCATGCAACCCGAGGTGCGGCCGTTCGCGATCGCCGCCGTGATGATCGTGCTGGTCGGCGGCGTCGAGATCGGCTCGATGCTGATCGGCCTGTCGATCAGCGAGCTGCTCGGCCAGACCGTCGATCTCGGTCACGACGGCGACAGCACCAGCGTCGGTCACGTGCTGTCCTGGATCAATGTCGGCGGTGTGCCGCTGATGATCTGCATCCTGCTCGCGCTCGGCATCTTCTCGATCACGGGTTTTCTCATCCAGGATGCCGCGCGGCTGCTGGCGGTGGCGCTGCCGCCAACGGCCGCGGGCATGCTCGCCGCCGTCGTCACCGTGCCGCTGCTGCGCAGCTCGACGCGCTATGCGGCGCGGCTGGTCCCGCAGGATGAGAGCTATGCGGTCGGCCTGTCCGATCTCGTCGGCCGCACCGGTGAGGTCGCGGTCGGCCCGCTCGACGGCGGGCTGCCCGGCCGCGTCCGCGTCAAGGACGTCCACGGCAATTGGCACATGGTGACGGCCTCGGCCGCGCCGGACTCACCGGCCTTGCCGGTGGGCGCGTCGGTTCTCCTCGTCGACCGCAAGGACGGCCGCTTCATCGCGATCGCCGCAGCCGACGAGCTCACGAGCTCCAAGACACTTTAGCCCAAGACACTTTCCTCAACCCGAAAGTAAATCCCATGTTTGATCTGGTTCTGCCTGCGTCGATCGGCGTTGTGCTGCTGGTCGTTCTCGGCACTGTCTTTGCCGTTCTCTACCATCGTTCCACCCGCGACGAGGCGTTCGTGCGCACCGGCCTCGGCGGCAAGAAGGTGGTGCTTGACGGCGGCGCCGTGGTGCTGCCGATCTTCCACTCCATCGCGCGCGTGAATCTGAAGACGCTGCGGCTGCGCGTCGAGCGCTCGAAGAAGGATTCGCTGATCACCAAGGACCGCATGCGCGTCGACATCGACGCCGAATTCTACGTGCGCGTGAAACCCGACGTCGATTCGATCGCGCTCGCCGCGCAGACGCTCGGCGCCGTCACCAACAATGCCGAATTGCTGCGCGACCAGGTCGAGGCCAAGTTCGTCGACGGCCTGCGCTCGGTCGCGGCGACGATGGAGCTGTTGGACCTGCAGGAGAAGCGCTCGGACTTCGTCAAGCACGTCCAGGCCGCGGTCGAGGCCGACGTGCAGTCGAACGGCCTGGAGCTGGAATCGGTGTCGCTGACCAAGCTCGACCAGACCGACATCTCGTTCTTCAACGCCGAGAACTTCTTCGACGCCGAAGGGCTCACTCTCTTGAAGACCGTCACCGAGACGCGGCGCCGCGACCGCAACGCGATCGTGCGCGACAATGAGGTCGCGATCGCGCAGAAGGATCTCGAGGCGCGCCAGCTCACGCTCCAGATCGAGCGCACCAAGAAGGAGGCCGAACTCAGCCAGGAGCGCGACATCGCCAACAAGACCGCGAGCACCCGCGCCGAGGTGGCGAGCGCCACCCAGACCGCGTGGCAGACCGAGGAGAATGCCCGCATCGAGGCGCAGCAGAAGATCGCCCAGCGCGAAGCCGAGGCCTTGAAGGTGCGCGAGACCGCGGCGATCGAAAGCAACCTTGCGATCAACCGCCGCAAGACCGACGCCGACCGCGAGATCCAGATCGCGACCCAGGACAACGACATCCAGATCGCGACCAAGAGCAAGGAAACCTCGGAGGCGCGCGCGGTCGCCAAGGCGGCCGAGGCGCTCGCGGTCTCCGCGGAGGAAAAGGTGACGACGGCGCGCGCCATCGAGATCGCCGATCGCGAGCGTCAGACCGCGGTCATGGCGGCGCGGAAAGAGGCCGAGCAGCGCTCGACCGGCATCACCGTTGCAGCCGAGGCCGAGAAGCGCGCCGCGGTCGATCGCGGCGCGGCGGCGAAGACCCTGGCCGAAGCGGAGGCCGAGGCCAACAAGATCAAGGCCGTCGGCGTGCGCCAGATCGGCGAGGCGGAAGCCGCGGTGATCCTGATGAAGAACGAGGCGCAGAACAAGCTCGGCAGCAACGTGATCGATTTCGAGCTCGCCAAGCAGCGCATCGCGACCATGCCCGCCGCGCTCGGCGAGATGGTCAAGCCGATCGCCAACCTGAAGGACGTCCGCATCCTGCACACCGGTGGCGCCTTCGGCGGCAACGGCAATGTCGGCGCTGGCGGCAATGTCGGCTTCGGCGAAGGCCTCGCCGGCGAGCTGCTGCGCGTGCACGCGCTGAAGCCCTTGATCGACGAGATCCTGGTGCAGTCCGGATTCAAGCCCGGCGACGATCCGGTGCAGGCGCTGGCGGGTGTGATCGTGCCGGCCACGGAGACGAATACCGCTGCCGGGCCGAAGATCGAGCCACTGCAGAAGCCGTAAGCAAGACACATGAAAAGGGAAGCCCCGGGGCTGGGGGCGGCGCTGGAGGAGCCACCGCCCCCGCCCGGCACATCACGAGTGGGGCGCTCATGAGGTGCAGTCTCTGCGCGCAACTCATACGCAGAGAACCGAGTGGGGTGAACAGAAGATAGCCGGAAACGCGCCGGATTGAAGTTACAAATCCATCACGTCGTGGTCACCTTTTTGCTATCCCGGTCCCGCTGCGTCTCAACAGCACGCGAATTTTCCGTCACGGGGGAGCGTCACTCCATCACGGCGTGGTCGGCCGGGGCAGACTGGGCGCGCAGCGCGCTGCGCGTCGAGCCGATCATGACCGCGAGCGGGATCGACACCAGGATGAACGTCATGACCAGCTGGTAGTCGTGCGAGAAGGCCAGGATCTGCGCCTGCACCATGACCATCGCGTCGGCCATTGCGCGCCCGGCATCGGTGGACAGGTTCAACAGGCCGGCGACATTGGGCATCTGCAGGGCGTGATTGAACGGATTGATGTGCTCGACCAGGATCGCGTGGTTGCGCCGCGTTCCCTCGGTGAGCTGCGCGATCGCGATGGAGATGCCGATCGAGCTTGCGACATTTCGCACCAGGGTCAGCATCGAGGTTCCATCCGTGCGCAACGCGCCCGGCAGGGTGAGGAACGCGACGGTGGACAGCGGCACGAAGACGAGGCCGAAGCCGAAGCCCTGCATGATGCTGATGGTGATGATCTCGGGCACGCCGGTCTGGTCGGTCCACGCCGTCATCTGGAACAATGACAGCGCCGTCAGCGCCAGCCCGACCACGATCAAGGTCCGCGCCTCGATGTAGCGCAGCAGGCGGCCGACCAGCATCATCGCGACGAAGGTGCCGCAGCCGCGGGTCGCGAGCAGGACGCCGGCGGTGATGATGGGATAGCCGATGACGTTCTGCAGATAGGGCGAGGACAGCGCCATGGTCGAGAACAGCACCAAGCCCATCACCGTCATGAACACGCAGCCGCCGACGAAGTTGCGGTCCTTGAACAGCGCGAACTGGATGAACGGCCGCTTCGTCGTCAGCGAATGCGCCAGGAAATAATAGAAGCCGACGCCGGCGACGATGAACTCGATGATGATCTCGTTGCTCTCCAGCCAGCCCTGATCCTCGCCGCGGTCGAGCGCGATCTGCAGCGAGCCGATGCCGATGGCGAGCGCGGCGAAGCCGAACCAGTCGAAGGTCAGCTCCGCGTTCGGCTTGGTTTCCTCCATGAACGCCATCAGGCCGAGCACGGTCACGGCGCCGAACGGCAGGTTGACGAAGAACACCCAGTGCCAGGAATAGGTCTCGGTCAGCCAGGCGCCGAGCGACGGCCCCATGATCGGGCCGAGCATCACGCCCATGCCCCAGATGGCCATCGCCTTGGCGCGCTCATGCAGCGCGTAGGAGTCGAGCATCACCGCCTGCGACAGCGGCACCAGCGAGGCACCGAACACGCCCTGCAGCAGGCGGAACAGCACCATCTGCGTGATGTCCTGGGCCAGCCCGCACATCACGGACGCGATGGTGAAGCCGGCCGAGCAGACGATGAAGGTGCGCTTGCGGCCGAAGCGGTTGGCGATCCATCCCACCGGCGCGGTCATGATCGCGGCGGCGACGATGTAGGACGTCAGCACCCAGTTGATCTGGTCCTGCGACGCCGACAGGGTGCCCTGCATGTAGGGCAGCGCGACGTTGGCGATGGTGGTGTCGAGCGCCTGCATGATCGTCGCCGTCATGGCGCAGATCGTCACCATGTTCCGGCGCAGGCCCGGAACCGCCGATGAGGCTGCTGGCGCGGTCATGACGCTACTCGTCCTTGTCCGCCGCGTGCGCCGATCCGAACAGCCCGGCCAGCGAACGCTCGTGCCCGGTGTCGATCGAGACGTTGACGCTCATGCCGGCCTTCAGCTTCGCGACGAACTTGTCGGACTTGTCGAAATGGATTCTGACGGGCACGCGCTGCACGACCTTGACGAAATTGCCGGTCGCATTCTGCGGCGGCAGGATTGCGAACTGCGCGCCGGTGCCCGGCGACAGCGAGCCGACCGTGCCCTTGAAGCGGTGGTTCGGGAAGGCGTCGACGTCGAGCTCGACCGGCTGGCCGACCGCGACATAGGTGAAGTCGCTCTCCTTCGGATTGGCGTCGACCCAGGGATTGGCGATGTCGATCACCGAGAAGACCGGCGTGCCCGCGGTGACGAAGCGGCCGAGCTGGATCTGGTCGACCTGGGTGGCGATGCCCGGCATCGGCGCGCGCAAGGTGGTGTGGTCGAGGTCGCGCTGGGCATCGTCGAGCTTGGCCTTGGCCTGGACATAGGGCGGGAACTGCTCCAGCGGCAGCTCGGGATTGCCGAGCAGTTGCGTCCTGGCATTCGACAGCTGCTGCTTGATGAACTGCGCCTGCGCGCTCGCCGTCACCAGCGCGTTCGCGGCGTTGTCGAGGTCGAGCTGCGAGCCGAAATTGTTCTTGGCGAGCGTCTGCTTGCGCTCGACGTCCTTCTGCTTGAGCTCGATGCCCTGCTGGGCGAGGTCGAGCATCTGACCGTAGATCTTGATGTTGGCGGTGAGGTTGTCGTAGTTGGTCCGCGCCTGCTCCAGCGCCGCCTTGGCCTGGTCGACCGCCAGGCGATAGGGCACGGGGTCGATCTCGAACAGCTCGTCGCCCTTCTGCACCTGCTGGCCTTCCTTGACGACGACCTTGACGATCTTGCCGGAGATATCGGGCGTGATGAGCACCTTCTGGGCGCCGACATAGGCGTCGTCGGTCGTCACGTAGCGGCCGCCATTGAGATACAGCACGAGGCCGCCGATGGCGGCGACGAGCGGCAGCACGACCAGCAGCAAGGTGCGGCGGTAGCGGCGCAGCAACCCGGGGTGCGCCGGCTTCGCGGCCGCGGCCGCGGGCGCCGCCGCATCGGGGCTGGCCTTCTGTTCAGGGGCGAGTTTCAGGGCGGGCTCAGCCATAGCGCTGTTCCTTTCGCTGCTCGTCGCACAGCGACTGCAGGGCGTTTCTCACGTTTTCCTTGATGGCTTCGAGATGGGTCATCAGCCGCTCGGCATCACCGGCGCTGATGCCCTGAAGGGCGGTGTCGGTCAGCTCGGCCTTGAGCACGCCGAGCTTGGCGAGCAGCGGGCGGGCGGCCTTCTTCAGATAGAGCCTGTTGACGCGGCGGTCGGTGTCGTCGCCGCGGCGCTCGATCAGCCCGGCTTCGGCGAGCTTGTCGATCAGCCGTGTCAGCGTGATCGGCTGCATCTCCAGCTGCTCGGCCAGCTCCGACTGCTTCATCCCCTCGTTGCGCTCGACCTTGGCCAGCACGGCCCATTGCGCGCGGGTCATGCCGAAGCGCGCGGCCTCCTTGTCGGCATACGCGCGCATCAGGCGCTGCAGCTCGCCGAGCGTAAACAGAAAGTTCACGTCGGCCGACGTGCGGGTCATGGCTGATCTCGATTCCAAGAGAGGGAAATAAGCTTTGGCTGTAATGAGCCTTGGATATGATAAGCAAGCTTATGAAAATTTGATGGCCCCGCCCAGCGCACCCGCTCCGCCGCAGATGCATGGCTCGGCCACGGCCTTTGGCGAGACCGCCCCGGGATGCTAGATTGTCGCCAATGACCCTCGCAAAGCCCACCTTTCCGGCGCCGGACCACGACCATGGCCGCTGCGCGGCCGATGCCCTGGACCATGCCGAGCGCATCTGCGCCCAGCGCGGCCAGAAGTTCACGCCGCAGCGCCGCCAGGTGCTGGAGGCGCTGCTGTCGAGCCACCGGCCGCTCGGCGCCTACGAGATCATCGAGGAACTCGCCAAGGTGGCCGCGCGGCCGGCGCCGATCACGGTGTACCGCGCACTCGAGTTCCTGATGGCCAACGGTCTGGTGCACCGCATCGAAAGCCGTAACGCCTTCCTCGCCTGCGCTCACGACCACGAACAGACCGCGCTGGTGGCATTCCTGATCTGCGAGAGCTGCGGCGCCGTGGGCGAGGTTCCGGCCGCGCCGATCGCGGAAAGCCTGAAGCTGGCTGCCGCGGCATCGGGCTTCACGCCGAAACTGTCGGTCGTCGAGATCACCGGGCTGTGCGCCCATTGCCAGAAGGCGGCGTGAGGTCGGTCACTGGAGCTCAAGTCGCACAGCTGTACACATGTGACCGACCGTCGTATGCGATGACCTTGCCGCGAGGGTGGTGCGTCCCCTTTTCCCCGCCAGCGGGGCGAGGTGACCAGTGCCGTTGCAGCAGCCACGTCAGCCTCGTCTCGGGTGGTTGGCGGCTACGCTGACCGCAGGTTCAATTGCGGTCCAACAAGGAAACGCTTTCGGGAGTCCACGTCCTCGTGTCCGCAACGTCCACCTCGTCAGCCGCGAGCCGGCCCCTTGGCCCCGGCGCCATCGCAATCATTCTCGTCCTCTGCATCTCCTGGGCCTTCAACCAGATCGCGGTCAAGCTGGCGCTACCGGAGATTCCGCCGATGCTGCAGGCGACCTTGCGCTCGGCCGGGGCGCTGCCCGTCCTCCTGCTCATCGCCCGGGTGCGCGGCGTGAGGATGTTCGAGCGCGACGGCACGCTCGTCCCCGGCCTGATCGCCGGCACGATGTTCGGCGTCGAGTTCGTGCTGATCTATGGCGGATTGCTGCTGACGTCCGCCTCGCGCGCGGTCGTGTTCCTGTACACCGCGCCGTTCTTCGTCGCGCTTGGCTCCTACCGCTTCCTGGGCGAGCGGCTCGGCGCCATGCAATGGTCGGGCTTGGCGCTCAGTTTCGCGGGCGTGGCGCTGGCGATCGGCGTTCCCCAGGCCAATGTCGATCGAACCGTGCTGCTCGGCGACCTCATGGTGGTCGGGGGCGGGTTGCTGTGGGGCGCGACCACGGTCGTCGCAAAAGGCACCCGGCTCCGCTTCGCCCCCCCGGAGAAGGCCCTGTCCTACCAGGTTGCCATGTCGATTCCGATCCTGGGGGCGGCAGCCCTGCTGGCCGGGGAACGGCTCCATCAGGTTCCCAGCCCGTTCGTGATCGGCCTGATGGCCTACCAGTCGATCTGGGTGGTCGGGACCACCTTTACCCTGTGGTTCGCGCTGGTGAAGGCCTATTCGGCCAGCAAATTGTCGGCATTTACCTTCATCACCCCTTTATTCGGGGTCGTGGCGAGCTATTTCATCCTGCATGACGCCCTGACGCTGGCCTTCGGCCTCGCCGCCGTGCTTGTGATCATTGGGCTTTTTCTCGTAAACCGCCCGAACCGCGTGGTCCTGGCCGCGACTGATCCATTGCTGAATGTCACCAAAACCTGATATCCGAGCGCCCATGAACAAGCCCGAGACACTGACCCAGACCGATGTCGCCGGACCCGCTCCCCGGCATCAGACCACCAAAGTCATGGTCGGCAACGTCGCCGTGGGCGGCGGGGCGCCGATCGTGGTCCAGTCCATGACCAACACCGACACCGCCGATGTCGAGCAGACGGTGGCCCAGGTCGCAGCGCTGGCGCGCGCCGGGTCGGAGATGGTCCGCATCACCGTGGATCGCGACGAGGCCGCCGCGGCGGTCCCGCACATCCGCGAGCAGCTCGACAAGCGCGGCATCACCACGCCCCTGATCGGCGACTTCCACTACATCGGCCACAAGCTGCTGACCGACTATCCCGCCTGTGCCGAGGCGCTGGCGAAATACCGCATCAATCCCGGCAATGTCGGCTTCAAGGACAAGCGCGACACCCAGTTCTCGACCATCATCGAGCTCGCCAACAAATACGGCAAGCCGGTGCGTATCGGCGCGAATTGGGGTTCGCTGGACCAGGAGCTCTTGTCCAAGCTGATGGACGAGAACGCGGCCTCCGCGAACCCGCGCGATGCGCGCGCGGTGATGCGCGAGGCGATGGTGCAGTCGGCGCTGCACTCGGCGGAGCGCGCGCAGGAGCTCGGCATGCCGAAGGACCGCATCATCCTCTCGGCCAAGGTCTCGGCCGTGCAGGACCTGATCGCGGTGTATCAGGACCTCGCCGCGCGCTCCGACTACGCCATCCACCTCGGCCTCACCGAAGCCGGCATGGGCTCGAAGGGCATCGTCGCCTCCTCGGCCGCGCTCGGCATCCTGCTGCAGCAGGGCATCGGCGACACCATCCGCATCTCGCTGACGCCGGAGCCCGGCGGCGACCGCACGCTCGAGGTCCAGGTCGCGCAGGAGCTGCTGCAGACCATGGGCTTCCGCACCTTCGTGCCGCTGGTCGCGGCCTGCCCGGGCTGCGGCCGCACCACCTCGACCACGTTCCAGGAGCTGGCGCGCTCGATCCAGGACTTCATCCGCGAGGAGATGCCGGCCTGGAAGACGCAATATCCGGGCGTGGAAGCGCTCAACGTCGCCGTCATGGGCTGCATCGTCAACGGCCCCGGCGAATCCAAGCACGCCAATATCGGCATCTCCCTGCCCGGTACCGGCGAGGCCCCGGCCGCGCCCGTCTTCGTCGACGGCAAGAAGTTCCGCACCCTGCGCGGCCCGACCATCGCAGCCGACTTCAAGGCGCTGGTGATCGACTACATCGACCAGCGCTACGGCAGCGGCGCCAAGGCTGCGGAAAGCGTGACCGCGGCGGAGTAGGGGCGCCCGGATCTGAATCGGCGGCGCCTCCTGCGTCTCTGGGATGATTGCGCTGTGCTTCATATCGCGGCCCGAGCATCTGCTTATTAGTTTCTCCGTCATGCCCGGGCTTGTCCCGGGCATCCACGTCTTTCCCAGGATGCCGAACGACGTGGATGGCCGGGACAAGCCCGGCCATGACGATGGGGAAGCAAGCGTGCGCATCATTCAGGTCGCGGCATACGCGTTCGCCGTGGCGCAGGGCGCCGAAAGCACGAGGAAGAGCCGGCAAAGCGACCTCCTCTTCAAAGTGCAACCTTGAGAGCGGCCAGCCCTGCAACCGTCAGCTGCTTGTGCCGCGCGCCTCAGTCTGGAATTTTCATCCGTGGATCAGCCGCTACGCGCCGCTGCCGTGACCGGCACGATCCGCCGGCCACGCCCCACTGCTGCCCGCATGATCAGCACCTTGAGGCCTGCTGAAAAAGGGACGTCTCGATGACTCTCGATATCCGTGAAATGGAGCTCGCCGAGACCTCGCTGGTCATCGACTACTTCTATGCGTCGAGCATCGAGCAGCTCGACCTGATGGGCATCGATCCGACCCGGATGCCGACCAGGGCGGTCTGGAGCAGCCTGTTCAAGACGCTCTACGCGACGCCGCTCGCCGAGCGCGCGGCGCTGCTGGTGATCTGGCGGCTCGACGGCCGGCCGATCGGCTTCTCCAGCTGCGACCGCATCGTCTACGGCAATCGGGCCCACATGCATCTGCACGTCACCGAGCCGGAGCTGCGCGGCCGCGGCCTCGGCGCCGCATGCGTCAGCCGCAGCGTCGACCTGTATTTCGAGAAGCTGCAGCTCAAGCAGCTGTTCTGCGAGCCGCACGCCTACAACACCGCCCCCAACCGCGCGCTGCAGAAGGCGGGTTTCCGCTACTTGAAGACCTACAAGACCGTGCCTGGCCCGATGAACTACCACCAGGCGGTAACGCGCTGGATGATCGAGCGGTGAGAGAGGCTGCCACGTTGAGCGCGGTGAGAACCGGCGATGGGCGGCGGATCGGACCACGTGAGACAAGAGCAAGCTTGTTGGCGAGATCTTACCGCGCCAACAGTGTCGTCCCAGCCTTGAGCCGAGACCTATACCACCGACCTCAGTTGTCGAGCAGGCTGCCGCTGCTTTCTTCGCTATCACCCTGCCCTGTGATTATGGGTCCCGGCTCAAGGCCGGGACGACAGCGGAGGATGTGGTCGGCTATCGGTCATATCGGCCGTTCTTCGCGCGGCAAGCCGCCAGCACTTACGAATCTAAAATTTTGCCCGTCGCGTTACCATGTCGCAGCTGTCAGGCCTTGTGCCGTCGGGCAAATCAGATCGATGTTTCCGCCCGTCCCGCCTCGCTCACGAGGGGCGCTTCGCGGTCGTCACGAACGTGGAGGCGGGATGCGGTGGACGCGACGTGGCGCAGTGAGCTCGGTGCTTGCGGACGAACGTCATGGCGCGGACGGTCAAGTCGCATGGTCCTGACATCCCGATGCTGATGCCAAGCTGGCGGTGATGATCCGCTGGTGACGGGGGCAAGAAAGCCCGGTCCCCGGGGAGAGTGCGAAGCAGCCGTTAAAACCATTGCGCAGGGAGGGCCGGGTCTTGTCCGGCTGAACCTGTGGTTCCTGCCGCCTGCATTTTTTTCGCAGGCGGGCCACGGGCCTCAGTCGGGGCCCGGCCTTCCCTGCGCCCTCTGATTGGAGAGGGCGGCATGAGGATCAACACTCGGACGCGAGAGCGGGCGCGAGGATGAGATGCTGTGTCTACAAGCTCAGTCGCCGTATTTGTACCCCCGCTCCGTCCACGTCATTGCGAGCGCAGCGAAGCAATCCAGAGTCCCGCCCGCCACCCTGGATTGCTTCGCTGCGCTCGCAATGACGAACGGAGAGAGCTATGCGCGACAACTCACGCCCTACAACGGAACGTGCCCATATTCCCGGTTGGCGAGGCTCGCCTCTTCCAGATCCAAATCGCGCTCGATGCGGCGGCGGGTTTCGTCGGTGATCTGGCCGTCGCGGAGCATGACGTGAATGGTCTTGCGTTCCACGCCGATCAGCTCGCGGGTCAGCTCGATGCCGAGCGCGGAGGCGTCGTATTCGTCGGCGTCGAAGGCGGCCGGCAGCTGGTTGACGCGGACCTCGTGTCGAGCGCGCAGCAGCCGCATGACCTCGTCGGACACCTCGCGGTCGCTGGTCATCATCTCCAGCGACTTCAGCGCCCGGTCGAGCCCCTCGCGCCGTGCCGCAATCTCCTGCTCGTGCTCTCGCACATGCTCGGCGCGTCCGGTGTTGGAGACGCCGAGCAGGCGCACGACGATCGGCAGGGTCAGGCCGAGGCCGATCAAGGTGAAGAAGATCACGCCGAAGGCGATGAACAGGATCTCGTCGCGATAGGGAAAGGCTTCACCGGTCGAGAGCGTGAGCGGCAGCGCCAGCGCGGTGGCGAGCGAGACCGTGCCGCGGACCCCGGTGAAGCCGATGATGAAGGTCTGCTGCCACGGCGGCAGCGGATCCCTGGCGCGCAGCGAGGGGCTCAGCACGCGTGGCAGGATGGTCGCCGGAAAGGTCCAGGCGAAGCGCGCGATCACGACGATCGCGACCACGAGCGCGGTGGCGATCATGATTTCGTCGAGCGGGAACGCCTTCGACTTCTCGTAGATCAGCCGCATCTGGAAGCCGGTCAAGAGGAACAGCATGCCCTCGATCAGGTAGACGACGAGGTCCCAGAAGAACACGCCCTGCAGGCGGGTCGCGGAGGAGATCCAGAGCGGCCCGTTCCAGCTCATATAGAGCCCGCAGGCGACCGTCGCGATCACGCCGGAGCCGCCGACATGCTCGGGGATCCAGTAGGCGAGATAGGGTGTCAGCAGCGACAGCGTGATCTCGACCTGCGGATCCCTGGCGTAGTGGCGGGCGCGCAGCATCAGCCAGCCGACGCCGATGCCGAACGCGATCTCGCCGACCACGATCGCGGCGAACTCGCCGGCCGCGACCGGAAGCGAGAACGCGCCGGTGGTGATGGCGGCCACGGCGAAGCGATAGAGAATCAGCGCCGTCGCATCATTGGCGAGGCCCTCGCCTTCGAGGATGACCATCACCCGGCGCGGCAGGTGCAGCCGGCGGGCGATGGCGAGCGGCGCCACGACGTCGGGCGGCGCCACGATGGCGCCGAGCAGGAAGCCGAGGCTCCAGGGCAGACCGAGAAGATAGTGGGTCGCGATCGCAACCATGGAGGCGGTGAAGATCACGCAGCCGACGGCGAGCAGCACGATCGGCCGCAGGTTGCGCTTGAACTCGCGCCAGCTCATCGCGACGCTCGACGAATAGATCAGCGGCGGCAGCACCACCAGCAGCACCAGCTCCGGCGGCAGCGCGAAGGCGGGCATGCCCGGCACGAAGGCCAGCGCGATGCCGGCGAGCATCAGCAGGATCGCCGGCGCCAGGTTGGCCCGCCGTGCAAGAAGGGCGGTTCCCGCCAGCACGGCCAGCAGGATCAGGAATATCTGAAAGTGAGCTTCCATGGCGGGGGGCCTGGCGTCCTTGCGCCGGCCTCAATCCCGGAGGTCGTAGCGGTAGGACTTCGACACGATCTGCCAGCCGTCCTTCAGCTTCATCGCCACCAGGTAATCGGTGAAATAGCGCGGCGGCAGCTGGCAGCGCACCTTGATGAAGGCGGTCTTGTCGTCGGAATGGTCGATGGTGACGATGAAGTCCTCGCGCGGCTTGCCTTCGCCCTTGGCGGAGGGGCGCTTGCGCACCCAGGCCAGCCAGTCCGGCACGGTGAGGATCTTGAGCTCGCCGTTCTCGACCCAGCGCAGGTCCGCGGTGGGGTGGAACACGGCGCCAAGCTTGTCGGCATCGCCCTCGTAGAGCGCGTCGAAATAGCCCTGCACGACGGCCTCGACGGTGGAACGGTCTGCGCTCATGGCCAACTCCCTGGGGAACCGCGGACAAACAAGGATCGCATTTTCGATGCAAAACGGGGCTTGGCAAGCCATGAACTGCGGATGATGCTCCGTCGACAGAAATATCGTGGCCCAGGCGGGATGTCCCCGGACCGAACCTTGCGTGATCCCGGTCACAAGCCGAACGGCCGCAATCTGCTAGCAGACCGAGCATGTTTCCCAGGGCTATGGGGTAGATACGATGTCGTGGTCAGTTCGATTGGGCGGTTTTCTCGTGGCGGCAGCGCTGCTGCTGGCCGGCCACCCGGCAATGGCGGAGAAGCGGGTGGCGCTCGTCATCGGCAACTCCGCCTATCAGAACGTGCCGCAACTGACGAACCCGGTCAATGACGGCGCGGTCATGACGGCGACCTTCAAGAGCGCGGGCTTCGATGTCGTCGATTACCGGCGCGATCTCACCGCGCGGGAGACGCGCCGGGCACTGCGCGATTTCGCCGATGCCGCCCGCGATGCCGATATCGCGGTGGTCTACTACGCCGGCCACGGCATGGAGGTCGAAGGGTCGAACTATCTGATCCCGATCGACGCCCGGCTCGAGCGCGACACCGATGTCTACGACGAGACGCTGTCGCTCGACCGCATTCTGGTTGCCGTCGAGCCGGCGAAGAAGCTGCGCCTCGTCATTCTCGATGCCTGCCGTGACAACCCGTTCACCCGCAACATGCAGCGGACGGTGGCGACCCGCAGCCTCGGCCGCGGCCTCGCCAAGGTCGAGCCGACCAGCCCGAACACGCTGATCGCCTATTCCGCCAAGGCTGGTTCGACGGCGCAGGACGGCGACGGCAAGAACTCGCCATTCACGCTGGCGCTGTCGCGGCACATCGCGACGCCCGGCCTCGACGTCCGCAAGGCGTTCGGCTTCGTCCGCGACGAGGTTTTGAAAGCGACCGCAAACCGCCAGGAACCGTTCGTGTACGGCTCGCTCGGCGGCGAGGACGTGCCGCTGGTCCCCGGCGTGCCGCGCGTCGTGACGCAGATGCCGGTGACGCCGCCGCCGAACCCTCAGGCCGACATCCGGCGTGACTACGAGCTCGCGATGCAGGTGGGCAATAAGGGCGCGCTGAACGCTTTCCTGGCGCAGTACCCCGACGGCTTCTATGCGAGCCTCGCCAAGCTGCAGCTCGAAAAGCTTACCGCCGAGGAGAACCGCGTGGTCGCCGCCGAGAAAGCCCGCGCGACCGAGGCCGAGCGGGCGCGGCTCGTTGCCGAGGGAGCCCGCAAGGAGACGCTCGCCAAGGCGGAGGCCGAGGCCAAGGCGGCCGAGCAGGCACGTCTGGCTGCAGAAAAGGCCACTCAGGTCGCGCAGCAGCAGGCGGCCGAAGCCGAGAAGAAGCGCGGTGAGCAGCAGCTCGCCGCGGTCGACAATCCGCGCGCAGCGACCTCGCCCGGCCCGCCCGCGGCCACAGCACCGCAGCAGGGCCAGGTCGCCTCGCTCACCCCGGCCGCGCAGCCCGCCGATCTCGCCAAGTCGGTGCAGCTCGAGCTGCGCCGGGTCGGCTGCCTCACCGAGGATGCCGATGGCGACTGGGGCTCGGCCTCGCGCCGCTCGCTGTCGCAGTTCAACCGCTATGCCGGCACCAAGCTCGACACCCAGGCGGCCTCGGCCGATGCGCTCCAGGCGATCAAGCTCAAGCAGGCGCGGGTGTGCCCACTGGTCTGCCAGCATGGCACCAAGCCTGACGGCGACCACTGCACCCGCATCGTCTGTGCCGAAGGCTCGTTCGTCAACGACGACAATGAATGCGAGAAGCGGCGCGACCGGAAGCCGGTCGCCAAGCGCGACAGCAGCGGCGACGAGGATGTGCCGTCGCGCCGCCGCGGCCGTGCGGCACCGGACGCCGGCCTGCCGATGCCGGCTCCCGGTACGGGCGTCGGGGTGGGGATCGGAGGTGCAGGCGGTCTCGGCATCGGGGCGGCCCCGGGCTACACCAAGCCGCAGACGCAGGCGGCCCGGCCCGCGAAGTCGGGCGGGCAGATCTATTGCGACGCCTATCTGTGCCGCACCGTCCGGCCCGGCTGCCGGCTCGAATATCGCGGCGGCGGCGGGCCGGCCAACAATGCCAGCGTCGAGGTATGCAACTGATCAGGAGGAGATCGCGCTGGCGGCGATGTTGACCATCAGGGCGACCAGCGCGGTGTTGTAGACGAACGAGATGATGCCGTGGACGGTCGCGGTGCGGCGGATGATCTTGTCGGTGATGCCGACGTCGGAGACCTGGGCGGTCATGCCGATGATGAAGGAGAAGTAGACGAAGTCCCAGTAGTCGGCGTGCTCGTCTTTGTCGCCGCTGGGGAATTGCAGGCCCCCAGGCTTGGCGCCGCGGTAATAATCATGGGCGTAGTGCAGGGCGAAGGTCGCATGCACCGCGGCCCAGGACAGCGAGACGGTGAGCAGCGCCAGCGTCAGCGCCGGAGCATCGCGCTTTGAGGCGCCGAGTTCGAGCACGATCGCGGCGATGCTGGCGAAGGCGCCGAGCGCCGTGACCAGCAGGATCACGAAGCGGCCGTCGTCCTGCATGATCGCCTTGCGGCGGATGTGCTGATGCTCGCTGCGCAGCATCATCACCGCGACCAGCACGAGGTAGATCGTGGTGAAGATGTCCCAGCCGATCAGCAGCCGCGTGATCAGGCGGAGTGCCGGCGGCAGCAGGAAGAACGCGACGATCGCGATGCCCAGCGCGATGAAGGTGCGCGGCCGCGCATAGATGACGCGCAGCGCAGCCGGCAGCCTTGCAAAGCGGGCGAGGTCCGGATCGTCAGGATGGACCCCGGCCAACGCCCCGCCTCAGCTCTTGCGCTCGGCGACGAAGTGGGCGGCGGCGCGCAGCACATCGCCCTTGGCGCCGAAGATCGACAGCGCGGCGTCGCCGCGGGCGAGCAGGTCGCGGACGCGCTGCCTGGCGCCCTCGATGCCGAGCTGGGTGACGAAGGTGGTCTTGCCGAGCTCGGCGTCGGCGCCGGCCGGCTTGCCGAGCGTCGCGGCATCGCCCTCGACGTCGAGCAGGTCGTCGGCGATCTGGAAGGCTTCGCCAAGCGCGCGGCCGTAATCGTCGAGCGCCTGGTACTCGGCCGCCGAGGCCTGGCCGAGCAGGGCGCCGGCGATGCAGCCGAAGCGGAGCAGGGCGCCGGTCTTCATCTGCTGAACGCGGGCGACGTCGACCGGGCCGCTGTCGCCGAACCGGCCCTCGCCGGCGAGGTCGAGGATCTGGCCGCCGGCCATGCCGCCGACACCGGCGCAGCGGGCCAGCGCCCGGGTCAAAGCGAGGCGGACGCCGGCATCGGGATGGATCTCGTCGCGGGTGATGATGTCGAAGGCGATGGTCAGCAGCGCGTCGCCGGCCAGGATCGCGGTGGCGTCGTCATAGACCTTGTGCAGGGTCGGACGCCCGCGCCGCAGGTCGGAATTGTCCATCGCCGGCAGGTCGTCGTGAATGAGCGAGTAGCAGTGGATGCATTCGAGCGCAGCGCCGGCCAGCAGCGCGCCCTTGCGCGGGACGCCGAATACAGCCGCGCTCTCGACCACCAGGAACGGGCGCAGCCGCTTGCCGCCGTTGAGGCTCGAATAGCGCATCGACTCGATCAGCCGCTTCGGCCTGATGATCTCGTCCGCCAGCGGCGCATCGCCGAGGAGCTCGCCGAGCAGGGCCTCGGTCTCTTCCGCGGTCTTGTCCAGGCGTTGGGTGAAGTCGGTGGCCGTCGCAGTCATTTAACAAGAGCTCCAGGGGCGAAATTCGCCGGACAATCGTTGATGGCGGCGACTTCGTCAATTGCCGGGGCGGCGGCGGCTTTCGGCCGCAACGGCGGAAAAAAGCAGGAAACCTCATGGAGATGTCGGATAATCCCGGCCAACTGGCCGCATCCGCGGCGGTCCCAACCGAGCGACGCCTGCCCTTGCGTACCGTCAGAACCCTCCTCGTGGTCGTCGTGCTGGTGCTGCTCGTGCCCTACGCGCTGACGCCGTTCTATGCCGTGGGCCACCCGGTCTCGACCCTGATGCTGTGGCGGACGGTGACGGGGCAGCCCGTGACGCGGCACTGGATCGACCTCTCGGCGATGTCGCCGTATCTGCCGCGCTCGGTGGTCGCCGCGGAGGATGCCAAATTCTGCAGCCACCACGGCATCGACTGGGGCGCGCTGCGCGAGGTCATGGACGACGCCGAGGACGGCGAGGTCAGCCGCGGCGGCTCGACCATCACCCAGCAGGTCGCCAAGAACCTGTTCCTCTGGCAGGGCCGCAGCTACGTCCGCAAGGCGCTGGAACTGCCGCTGGCGCTGTGGATCGACCTCGTCCTCGGCAAGCGGCGCATCCTCGAAATCTACCTCAACATCGCCGAGCTCGGCCCGTCCGGCCAGTTCGGCGCCGAAGCCGGCGCGAATTACGCCTTCAACCGCTCGGCCGCGGGGCTCGGCCCGCGCGAGGCGGCGCTGATGGCCTCGATCCTGCCGAACCCGGTCCGGCGCAGTGCCCGCACGCCCGGCCCCGGCGTGAGACGGCTGTCCGCAACCTATATGATGCGGGCGCAGTCCTCCGGCCTGCAGACCTGCTGGGGGGAGCGGCGGTAAGGTCCGAGCGGGCGCAATTTTGGCCAAAAATGCCTCGGAGAGCCCTAGCCATGCCGCACCCCTTCCTCTATAAGCGCGGCCTTGATCGGCATCCGGGCTCGCCAGCTTCATGGCTGCAGCCGTCCTTTGCGGACGATGCCTTGCAAAAATACCCTAGAGGATACCGATATGGCCGTCCCCAGAAGAAAAACTTCGCCGTCGCGCCGCGGCATGCGCCGCTCAGCTGACGCGATCAAGAAGCCGACCTATGTCGAGGACAAGGATTCCGGCGAGCTGCGTCGTCCGCACCACTTGGACCTGAAGACCGGCATGTACAAGGGCCGCCAGGTCCTGAAGAAGAAAGACGCCTGATTGTCCGGGCGGGCCGCTTTCCAAGCTGCCCGAATTCGGCCATCGATGGGGTTGAAAGCGGTCCCGTGCGACGTGATTCGCCGGGACCGTTGCGTATCTGTGCCGCGTGATCCCGTCTCGCTGTCATCATCTTCGCACCGATTGATTTTGCGCCGGGCCGCCGCCCGCGCCATCCAAGGCTTCAACCGATGTCCATGGTCGGTTTCCCGCTGCTGCTGATCCCGCTGGCGATCTACAACATGATCGTCTTCCTGATGCCGGGGGTCGCCTTCAGCGAGACGCTGCTGCGCCTTCAGCTTCCGTCCGGCGAGCTCTGGACGATCTCGCTCGGCGACATGCTGCTGGCCCTGGGCGTGCTGCTGCTGCTGCTTGAGATCATCAAGGCGGCGAAGCCGAACGGCAAATATCTCACCGACCACCTGCTGTCGTTGCTGGTCTTCGGCGGCGCCGCCGCCGAATTCGCGATGTGGCAGAAGTTCGGGAACTCGACCTTCCTGCTGCTGACCCTGCTGGCGATGGTCGACTTCTTCGGCGGAGTCTCGCTGCGCACCAAGCGCGCCGCCCGCGCCGTCGTCGCAGCCCCCGCACCCATGCCGGCTCCCGTCGAAGCGACCGTGCCTGATCCGGAGCCTGAGCCGATCGAAGAGCCGGCCAGAGAAACGGTCAAGGAACCGACCAAGGTGGAGGTTGAGCAGGCGGAGGTTCAGAAGGCGGATGCTGCCGCGCCCGCCGTTGAAGAGCGGAGCGATGCCGTGCCGGCGGCTGCTTCGGTCGCCGAGTCCGTGCTGCTCGATCGCTCGGTCCCCCGGCCGGCTCCCGCGCCGACGACTGGCTGGGTCGCGGAGGCAAAGGAGACCGAGACCGCTGCACCTGACGCTCCAGAGCCGGCCAAACCCGACACGCCGAAGCCCTGAGACGCAGGAGCGCGCGCTTAGATCATTTCTCGGGTCCGGCCGCCGGCACGCGTGACCGGCTGAAGCCTCGCCGCATAGGCACTGTGGACGTCGGCAGCGGCCGCGCGCCTGAGCGTGCGGGTCTGCGGCAGCTGCTCGGCGGTCGCGATCAGATGGGTCACGAAGCCGGCATCGGGGCGGGCTGCGCGAATGATCCGCGCGCGACGGTCATGGCTCGCATCGCTCGGCAGCAGCGTCACCGAGCGGGAGGTCTCCTCCAACCCGTTCAGGCGACCGCCGTCCTGATCAATCGTTAACATTGTCCAACCATCGCCGGCGCGATTGTCACGTTCTGGGACGCCGGTACCTTTCGCCCCTCGATCTCGCAAAAGCAATGCCGTCCCAAGCGTCGCTGGGCGCTGCATGTTCCAAACATGGTTGACGTGTCTCGGACACGCGCTCGTCGCCTCGGCATGCTCTCCGTTAACCAGAGATGCGTAGTCTGATTCGCGAAGTCGGCCGCCGCCTCTCGCGCGGGTACGCGTCGGCCGTTCCCAAATCAGCGCCGGTCCTGCCGGCCTGTGCCGAAACGAGGCGACCTTGACATCCGAATTGCCACAGACCGCGATGATCCTGGCGTCCCTGGGCCAAGCCGCCTTCGTCTGGGACCTGGCAAGCGACGTGATCGTCTGGAGCGATCACGTCGGGGCGGTGTTTGCCGATGTTCCGTTGCCGCAGCTCTGCAATGGGGCCGAGTTCAGCAAGCTGATCGAGCCGGACCGCGGCATCCGCACTGAGATCATGCTCCAGACGGCACCGCTATACGGCGCCAGCGGCACGCCGTACCGGATCGAATATGGCGTGCGCACCCACGCCGGGGCGCCACTGATCTGGGTCGAGGAAACCGGCTGCTGGTTCGCAGGCTCCGACGGGCGGCCGGCCCGCGCCCAGGGCATCGTCCGGATCAACAACGAGCGCCACGCCCGCGAGGAGCAACTGCTCAAGCTGTCACGGCACGATCCGCTGACCGGCGAGCTGAACCGGACGCATCTGCTGGCGACGCTTGCCGAGGTGATCGAGGAGGCGCAGCGGTTCCGCTTCTCCTGCGCCTTCATGCTGGTCGGCATCGATCATCTCGCGCGCATCAACGACGCCTTCGGCTTCGACGTCGCCGACGGCGTCGTGCTGGAGATCGCGCAGCGCATCCGGGGCCGGCTCCGTGGTGGCGACACGCTCGGGCGGTTCTCGGGCAACAAGTTCGGGTTGATCCTGAAGAACTGTACGATGGACGACATGACCACCGCCGCCGAGCGCTTTCTCGCGACCGTGCGCGACGAGGTGGTGCCGACCAAGTCAGGTCCGGTCGCCGTCACCGCGACGATCGGCGCAGTGAGCGTTCCCCGTCACGCCCGCTCGGTCGAGGAAGCGGTCAACCGCGCCCATGAGACGCTCGACGCCGCCAAGCGCCGCCGCATCGGATCGTTCTCGACCTGGCGGCCGAACGTGGAGCGCGACGCGCAGCGCAAGGTCAACATCCGCGTCACCGACGAGATCGTGACGGCGCTCAATGAGCGGCGCATCGTCACGGCGTTCGAGCCGGTGGTGAATGCCAACACGCTTGCGCCCGCCTTCTATGAATGCCTGGTGCGGATGCGCCAGGATGACGGCCGGGCCTTGCTGGCGCCGGACGTCGTCCCGGTCGCCGAACGGCTCGGATTGATCCGTCTGGTCGATCACCGCATTCTGGAGCTGGTGGTGGCTGAGCTCGCGAGCACGCCCGACGTCACCCTGAGCCTCAACATCTCGCCTGAGACCACCATGGATCCGGACTGGTGGGCCTCGATCGAGTCCATGATGCGCGCCCATCCTGGGGTCGCCGAACGGCTGATCGTCGAGATCACCGAGACGGTCGAGATCCAGGACGTCGACGATCTTCGCGGCTTCGTGACGCGGCTGAAGGATCTCGGCAGCCGAATCGCCATCGATGATTTCGGCGCCGGGCACACCTCGTTCCGCAATCTGCGCAAGCTCGGCGTCGACATCGTCAAGATCGACGGCGCCTTCGTGCAGAATCTCGTGCGCTCGGCTGACGACCGCGCCTTCGTCCAGACGCTGGTCGAGCTGGCGCGACGGCTGCAGATCAAGACGGTCGCGGAATGGGTGCAGGACGAGGCGTCGGTCGCGCTGCTGCGCGACTGGGGCTGCGATTACATCCAGGGCCGCGTGATCGGCCTCGCCTCGGTCGATCGGCCGTGGATCGAGCACGGCAGGGCAGAATTGCCGGCGGCGAGCTGATCAGCCGCCGGCCTCCAATCGCGGATCAAGCGGCAAGCGTCAGCCTTGCTGCTCGTCTTTCTTTGGCTCCGACATGCGGTCGAGCCGGTCCTGCATTTCCTTCATCTGGCGGCGCAGTTCGTCGATGTTGTCGTCGGCGGCGGCAGCAGCGGGCTCGGCGGCCTTCTCCTCGGCGCGGACCGCACCAGGCGCGAACGGCTTGAACATCGAGAAGGTCTGCTGGAACAGCTCCATGTTGCGGCGCACCTGCTCCTCGAGCGGCGCGAAAGGCGTCCCGCTGAAGGTGTCGGCGATCTGCTTGCGGAACTTCTCCTGCTCCTTGGTCAGCGTGTCGATCGACTGCTCCAGGTATTTGGGTACCACCATCTGCATGCTGTCGCCGTAGAAGCGGATCAACTGGCGCAGGAATGTGGTCGGCAGCAGGTTCTGTCCCGCCTTGTTCTCCTGCTCGAAGATGATCTGGGCGAGCACGGACCGGGTGATGTCGTCGCCGGTCTTGGCGTCGTAGACCAGGAAATCCTCCCCGTTCTTAACCATCGAGGCCAGATCTTCGAGGGTCACGTAGGTACTCGTCCCGGTATTGTAGAGCCGCCGGTTCGCGTATTTCTTGATCGTGGTGGGTTGGTCAGATTTCGCCATGAGCTCACACATGCAAACCGAGAACAGGGAACCCGGCGGCGTCGCCGCAGGGCGAAGAGCTACGCAATGCAATAACGTAATCACTTTCGGGCGAGTTCGGCTACGGTTTTGTGCGGAACGGTTAATCCCGCAGCAGAATTCCTGCTCACGAAACCGCCAAGCGTGCCAATTTGAATGCGCTGCAACAGGAATCGCTGATGCCGCCAATTGACATGTCGCAACGACGTTAACAGGATGAAGTGCGAAGGTTGCGCATCTGCCAATCCGAGGCTTGCGGACGGCCGGCGCGACCGTGAACGAAGAAATTCGGTTTGATTTCAAATACGCCCGATCTCTCAAGCCCTCGTTTCCACGTCCAAGATCAAGAACCCCAGGAGATGCTCATGTCAGACGATGTCGTCATCGTCAGCGCCGCCCGCACCGCGGTTGGAAGTTTCAACGGTGCCTTCGCCAGTGTCCCGGCCCATGAGCTGGGTGCGGTGGCCATCAAGGCCGCGCTGGAGCGCGCCGGTGTCGAGCCCGGCCGCGTCTCGGAGGTCATCATGGGCCAGATCCTGACTGCGGCGCAGGGCCAGAACCCGGCGCGCCAGGCCTCGATCGCCGCCGGCATTCCAGTCGAGAGCCCGGCCTGGGGCATCAACCAGCTGTGCGGCTCCGGCCTGCGCTCCGTTGCGCTCGGCTATCAGGCGCTCGTCAATGGCGACTCCGACATCGTGGTCGCCGGCGGCCAGGAGTCGATGAGCATGGCGGCGCATGCGCAATATCTGCGCGCCGGCGTGAAGATGGGCTCGCTCGATCTGGTCGACACGATGATCAAGGACGGCCTGTGGGACGCCTTCAATGGCTATCACATGGGCAACACCGCCGAGAACGTTGCGAAGCAATATCAGATCACGCGTGCGCAGCAGGACGAGTTCGCCGTTGCATCGCAGAACAAGGCCGAGGCGGCTCAGAAGGCCGGCAGGTTCAAGGACGAGATCGCGCCCGTGACGGTGAAGAGCCGCAAGGGCGACACTGTGGTCGACACCGACGAATATCCGCGTCATGGCGCGACGATCGAGGCCATGGCCAAGTTGCGCGCGGCCTTCGAGAAGGACGGCACGGTCACAGCCGGCAACGCGTCGGGCATCAATGACGGCGCAGCGGCCGTGGTGCTGATGACCGCCAAGCAGGCGGCCAAGGAAGGCAAGACCCCGCTCGCGCGGATCGTGTCCTGGGGCCAGGCCGGCGTCGATCCGAAGGTCATGGGCACCGGCCCGATCCCGGCGTCGCGCACGGCGCTGAAGAAGGCCGGTTGGAACATCGCCGACCTCGACCTGATCGAAGCCAACGAGGCGTTCGCCGCGCAGGCTTGTGCCGTGAACAAGGACCTCGGCTGGGATCCGGCCAAGGTCAACGTCAACGGCGGCGCGATCGCGATCGGCCATCCGATCGGCGCATCCGGCGCGCGCGTGCTCGTGACCCTGCTGCATGAGATGCAGAAGCGCGACGCTAAGAAGGGCCTCGCGACGCTGTGCATCGGCGGCGGCATGGGCATCGCGCTGTGCGTCGCACGCGACTAAAAAGCCGGCAGTGACTGCGAACCGTTCAGCCTTCGCAATCGCGTCCAGCTCAACTAAAGATCAACGCCCGGCGATCTCGCCGGGCGTTTTGTTCTTGATGTCCGTCAAACACGTCGCATAATCGACCACTAAAAAAATGGAGTTGAGCGAGCATGGATGGTCGTGCGGCAAGGTGATGGTCGCGCGGAGGTTCATGATCCAATAACAACGGTAGGCACGGTGGCAGCCAGAGGTTGTCCTGTGCGATCAGTCATCGAGGGAAGGATTCGACATGGCACGTGTGGCGTTGGTGACGGGGGGAACGCGCGGTATCGGAGCGGCGATCAGCAAGGCGCTGAAGGCGGCGGGATATAAGGTCGCGGCGAATTACGGCGGCAACGATGCCGCTGCGGAGAAGTTCAAGAGCGAGACCGAGATCCCCGTCTACAAATGGGACGTCAGCTCGTTCGAGGCTTGCGGTGAGGGCATCAAGAAGGTCGAAGCCGATCTCGGTCCCGTCGATGTCCTGATCAACAATGCCGGCATCACCCGTGACACCGCCTTCCACAAGATGACGCTCGAGCAATGGAGCGCGGTGATCAACACCAATCTCGGCTCGCTGTTCAACATGACCCGCCCGGTCATCGAGGGCATGCGCGCGCGCAAGTTCGGCCGCATCATCAACATCTCCTCGATCAACGGCCAGAAGGGCCAGTTCGGCCAGGTCAACTACTCCGCGGCGAAGGCCGGCGACATCGGCTTCACCAAGGCGCTCGCGCTGGAGACGGCCAAGGCCGGCATCACCGTCAACGTGATCTGCCCGGGCTACATCAACACCGAGATGGTGCAGGCGGTGCCGAAGGACGTGCTCGAGAAAGCCATCCTGCCGCTGATTCCGGTGGGGCGCCTCGGCGAGCCCGAGGAGATCGCGCGCGCTGTGGTGTTCCTCGCGGCCGACGAGGCAGGGGCCATCACCGGCTCGACGCTGTCGGTCAATGGCGGCCAGTACATGGTGTGATCTGCGCCGGCGGCGTTGCCTCCGGCCGCCGTCTGCGGCTAAGGAAAACGTGATGCCCGCGCTCGCCGCGGGCATTCACGTCTTGGACGCTCCCCGCACGGACGCAGGCGTGGGTGGCCGGCATGAGCCGGCCGTGACGGAGCCTGCCGCCTGATGTCCCAGCGCACTGCGACCCTGATCGGTCTGACCGCGATCCTGATGTGGTCGCTGCTCGCCTTGTTGACGGTCGCGACCGGCACGATTCCCGCCTTCCAACTGGCGGCAATGACCTTCGCGATCGGCGGTGCGGTCGGCCTGGCCAGTTTGATCCGTCGAGCGGCCGGGCTGGAGGTGCTGCGGCAGCCGGTGGCGGCGTGGGTCGTGGGCGTGGGCGGGCTGTTTGGCTACCACGCGCTTTATTTTCTGGCGCTGCGCTTCGCGCCACCGGCCGAGGCCGGGCTGCTGAACTATCTCTGGCCGCTGCTGATCGTGCTGTTCTCGGCCTTTCTGCCGGGCGAGCGGCTCGCGGTTCATCACGTGATCGGTGCCGGGATCGGTCTCGTCGGCACCGCGCTGCTGTTGCTCGGCAATGGTGCGAGCTTCGCTGCGAGCCAGTTGCCGGGGCTCGCGGCCGCCTTCGTCGCGGCGTTCGTGTGGGCGATCTATTCGGTGCTCTCGCGCCGTCTGAAGGCGGTGCCGACCGATGCCGTCGCCGGCTTCTGCCTGGCGACGTCCGCTCTCGCGGCCCTGGTCCATGTTGCGGTCGAGCGAACGGTCTGGCCTGACGGTCCGATGCAGTGGCTCGCTGTTGCCGGTCTCGGCATCGGTCCGGTCGGTGCTGCGTTCTATGCCTGGGACATCGGCATGAAGCGCGGCGACATTCGGGTGCTGGGTGCGGCGTCCTATGCGACGCCGCTGTTGTCGACGGCGTTCCTGATCGTTGCCGGCTACGCGCGGCCGAGCGCGACGATCGCCGTGGCGGCGCTGCTGATCGCCGGTGGCGGTCTGGTCGCGGCCAAGGACATGTTCCTTCTGCGCAAGCGCTGAGCGCTCGGGTGAAGGGCGAGGTGAGCGGAGTCAGGCCTCGCATGCGAACTTCGGCGGCCCAATCCGACGGTTATCCTTGATGCGCACTTAACCGTGCGCAAAACCAGCGCGCCGGCCGGTAGCTCACAACCGTCGATTACAGTTTGACGCGTTCTGCACCTAACCCGCCCTTTACCCGTCCTGAGCGATAGTCCCTGCGAAATGGTGCTGACAACGGGGCGGCAATGCCGGACGTGAGACGTTACATGGCCCGCGCGGCGGAGTTGTTTCGCGTTCCCGCCGACAATCCCGAGCTGACGCGTGCGCAGTTCCAGGCGTTCTCCAAGCAGGTGCCGCTGCTCTATTTCATTCTCATCACCAATAGTCTGGCGCTCGCCTACACGTTCCTGCCGGTGGCGCCGGCGTGGCTGACGATTTCAGTGCCGGCGCTGCTGTCGACGATTACCGGCGTTCGCATGCTGTGGTGGCTGCGGCAGGGCGAGTCCGCCAGCAGCGACGCCGAGGTGCTGCGCAACCTCCGTGTCACCAACCGGATTGCCGGTCCGATCGGAGCGCTGTTCGTCGTCTGGTCGTTCGCGTTGTTTCCCTATGGCGATCCGTTCGCCAAGGGGCAGGTCGCGTTCTACATGGCGGTCACGGTCATCGGCATCATCTTCTGCCTCATGCATCTGCGCTCCGCGGCGCTGATCGTGACCCTCGTGGTCATCGTCCCCTATGTCGTCTTCTTCATGTCCACGGGCGTTCACGCGCTGCGGGCGATCGCTGTCAATCAGCTGCTCGTGTCCGGCGCCATGGTCACGGTGCTGTTCATCTACTACCGCGATTTCGCTGCGCTGGTTGCCAGCCGCAAATCGCTGCTCGCGGAGCAGGCCGCGACGCAAGCGCTGTCGGATGAAAACTTCCGGCTCGCCAATCTGGATTCGCTGACCGATCTGCCCAATCGCCGTCGCTTCTTCTCGGAGCTCACGCAAGCCTTCGCCGAGGCCGAGCGGGACGGCACGCGGCTTGCCGTCGGCATCATCGATCTCGACGGCTTCAAGCCGATCAACGACACCTATGGGCATACGGTCGGCGACCGCGTGCTGATGGAGGCCGCGCGCCGCATCCGCGACGCCTGTGCCGGCCATGGCGGCCAGGTCCATCTCGCCCGGCTCGGCGGCGACGAGTTCGGACTGGTGGTCGCCGGCAATCCAACGGACGACGATCTGCTCAACCTCGGACGGCAGATCACCGACCTCATCAAGCTGCCTTATCAGTTCGACACGACTCATACGGGCCTGTCGTGCTCGACCGGCTTTGCGCTGTATCCGCGCTCGGCCATGGTTGCGGATGCGCTGTACGAATGCGCCGATTATGCGCTCTACCACGCCAAGCGTCGCGCCCGCGGCCAGGCCATCATCTTCTCGACCGAGCTCGAGGCGGAGATCCGCAGCCGCAGCGTGATCGAGCATCTGTTGCGCACGGCCGATTTCGACGCCGAGATGGATCTGGCGTTTCAGCCAATCATGGACGCCACGAACGCACGCACCACCGGCTTCGAGGTCCTGGCGCGCTGGCACAGTCCCAAGCTGGGCACGGTGTCGCCCGCGAGCTTCATCCCGGCCGCCGAGCGGATCGGCGTCATCCGCAGCCTGACGCGTTGTCTCCTGGTCAAGGCGCTCGCCGCGGCGCGGACCTGGCCGGACGACATTCGCGTGTCGTTCAATCTCTCCGCACACGACATCTGTTCTCCGGACGGCGTTCTTCCGCTGCTGGCCGTCATCCATGCCAGCGGTGTGCCGCCGCGCCGCATCGAGTTCGAGATCACCGAAACCGCCGTCACCTTCGATTTCGCTCGCGCCGAGCAGTCGATCGCGGCATTGAAGGCGATCGGTTGCGGCATCTCGCTGGACGATTTCGGCACCGGCTACTCGTCGCTCAGCCACGTTCACCGGCTGCCGCTCGACAAGCTCAAGGTCGACCGCAGTTTCGTGAGCGACGTCAATGCCAATCCGATCAGCCACAAGATCATCAAGTCGCTGACCGGCCTCTGCGCCGACATGGAAATTTCGTGCGTAGTCGAAGGTGTCGAGACCAAGGAGCAGCTCGACAGCCTGCGGCGTCTGGGCGCGGACTACATCCAGGGCTACTACTTCGCCAAGCCGATGCCGGCCGATGCGGTTTCCGGCTTCCTCGCCCAGGAGCGCGAGCGCTTCGCCGAGCCGGCCGCGAAGGTCGTCGGCGCGAGCGCCTGACTCAGACCTCCGGCTCCCAGCCGGGCGGCGCGAGTTCGAATCCTTCGAACATGAAGCCCGGCGCCACCGTGCAGCCGACGAGCGTCCAATCGCCGCTGCTCTCGGCGGCCTGCCAGGCATGGGCGGGCACCACCGCCTGCGGTTGCTGGCCGGCTGCGAGGTCGATGCCCAGCGTCGTCGTTTGCAGCGCCTGGCCTTCGGCGGCGATCCGCAAGGTCAGCGGTGCCCCGGCATAGAAGTGCCAGGTCTCGACTGCATCGACCCGGTGCCAATGCGAACGCTCGCCGCGCGCAAGCAGGAAATAGATCAGCGTCGATGCGGCGCGGCCGGAGGCGTCGACGGCCGGATCGCGAAACGTCTCGCGAAAATGTCCGCCCTCCGGATGCGGCTGCAGACCGAGACGCGCGATGATGTCGGCAGCCGAGAGCGTAGCCATCGTCCTCAGCCCTACGACTTGTTCTTGCGCTCGCGCAACTCGCCGAACACCTGCTCGGCGCTCGCGCCCTTCATGCGCAGCCGCAGCGCGACGGCCGGATCGTCGGCGCGCAGGAACACGTTGGTGTTCTTTTCGTCGCCGAGCAGCGACGGGATGGTCGGCCGGTTGGCGGCACGGAGCCGTCCCACCTCGTCGGCGCGGGCTTTCAGTGCCTCGTTGTCGCCGTCGACGGTGAGGGCGAATTTGACGTTCGATGCGGTGTATTCGTGGCCGCAATACAGCCTGAAATCGTCCGGCAGGGCGCGCAGCTTGAGCAGCGAGTCCCACATCATCGAATAGGTGCCCTCGAACACGCGGCCGCAGCCGACCGAGAACAGCGTGTCGGCCGCAAACAACGCCTTGTCGGCATCGAACACGTAGGAGACGTGGTCGAGCGTATGGCCTGGCGTTTCCAGCACGCGCGCGAGCAATTCGCCGATCTTCACGACATCGCCATGGGCGACTCGCAGATCGACGTTGGCGATCGCCGTCGTCTTGTCGTGCGGCGCGACGACCCGGCAGCCATATTTCTGCTTGAGCTCGGCGACGCCGCCGACGTGGTCGTGATGATGATGCGTGATCAGGATGTCGGTGAGCGTCCAGCCTTCGGCGTCCAACTGCCGGACGATCGGTCCGGCCTCGGGGGCGTCGATCGAGGCAGTCGCACCGGTCGCAGGGTCATGGATCAGATAGCCGAAATTGTCGGACAGGCAGGTGAAGGCGCGGATGTCGGCGGCCATGATGTCTCCGTCGGCGGGACCGGGCGAGGCACGATGGTCGCGCTCGCGATGCCAAGAGGTCGTGGAGGCGGAGCCCGGGCGCGGCGTTGCGGGCGGCCTCCGATGTGCCGCGCAGAGATATGGCGTTAACGCTGGAGGCGCAACGCAATATTGGGCGCGCGGCGGCGCGCGCCCGCATGATACATTGACGTCATGGACGTGATCGATCTGCGAAATTTCTATTCGGGTCGCCTCGGGATCGTCGCGCGGCTCCTGATCAACCGCGGTATCCGCGCGCGCTGGCCGAGCGCGGCCGGGCAGCGGGTGCTGGGCATCGGCTATCCCACGCCCTATCTCGGCTTGTTCCGCGAGGATTCCGAACGCTGCATCGCCTTCATGCCGGCGGCCCAGGGGGTGCTGAAATGGCCGACGGCACGGCCGACGCTGGCCTCGCTGGTGGACGAATTCTCGCTGCCGCTGCCTGATGCGGCGGTCGACCGCATCCTGATCGTGCATGCGCTGGAGATGTCGGACGACCCGGCCGGGCTGCTGCGCGAGATGTGGCGGGTGCTGGCGCCGGCGGGACGCATGATCATCGTGATCCCGAACCGGCGCGGCGTCTGGACGCGGACCGACAACACGCCGTTCGGCCATGGCCGGCCTTATTCGCGCTCGCAGATCACGCAGCTGCTGCGGCAGACCTGGTTCACGCCGACCGGCTGGGGCGAGGCGCTGTTCATGCCCCCGGTTGGCGGCTGGTTCCTGAAATCGGCGATGGCCTGGGAGCGCGTCGGCGCGGCGCTGTCGCTGCCGTTCGCCGGTGTCCACATCGTCGAGGCGACCAAGCAGGTCTACCGGGTGATCCCGGCGCGCCGCGAGCGCATCCGGCTGATCCCGCGGCTCGAACCGGTGCTGGCGCCGTCGCCGTCGGCCCCCGGATCCAGTGGCTCCGGTCGCCGCGAGGCCGGTCCGCCGTCGCGCGAGGGATGATCCCGGGCCGTTCTCCTGCGCGCCTCCCGCACAAAAAAACGGGTGGGCTCTGAGCCCACCCGTTTCGTCATGATGGAGCGTAATCGCTATTCGCCCGGATTGAGATCCTCGCTCGGCGCCGGTGCAGCAGCGGCCGCTTCAGTGCGCGGACCATGCGGACGCCGGCGGCGGCGCGGATAGCGCTCGGCAGCGCCCTCGAAGGCGGCCGGGGGATTGGCGATCTGCGGCTGCGGACCGGTGATGAAGGACGGCAGCCGATCGACGCCGCTGTCGGCGATGACGGGCTGGGGTTGCGGCTGCGGCTGGTACTGGACGGGCTGCGGACGCTCGCGGTGCTCGCGCGGCTCCCGCTCGCGATGCTCCCGCGGTTCACGGTGCTCCCGCGGCTCGCGGTGTTCGCGCGGCTCGCGATGCTCACGCGCTTCGCGATGCTCACGCGGCTGCTGCTCGCGCTGATAGGGCTGGTTGTCGCCGCGCTCGCGCTGGCCGCCTTCGCGGTCGCGCATGAAGGGCTGGGGTTGAGGCTGCGGCTGGGCCGGAACGAAGCCGGGCTCCTGGCCGAAATGCGAGAAGCTCTCGCCGTCATCATCGAGGTCGTCGACGGTCAGGTCCTCGGTGTTGCGCGGCTGCTGCGGCTGGTTCTGGCGGAACTGCTCCTGCGCGGCGGCAATCAGGCGGAAATAGTGCTCGGCGTGCTGGTAGTAATTTTCGGCGGCAACGGGGTCACCCGAGGAGCGGGCGTCGCGGGCAAGCTGGACATATTTCTCGGCGACATGAGAGGCTGTGCCGCGGATCTTGATGTCCGGCCCGTTGGACTCGAACACCCTGGTCAGCGGATTCTGGCCGCGCCGGTTATTATTGTTGTTACCGCTGTTCCGGTTGCGCATCCGCTTGTTGTTCTGACCGTTTCTCATGTCCTGCCTTTATTCCAACCCTGCGTTAGGAGCACCGATTGTCTGAGCACTGATTGTTATCGGATTACCGAGAGCGTATTGAATTACCTTCGTCGGGCTCGGACGCCTCGCGCGCGGTCCAAATGGTCCCGTCCGACCCATGCCGGTTCCGACATGCCGGTTCGACCCATGCCGATGTGATCGACAGCCGATTCTCTCGAAAAAAGCGCGTTCAAAACGCGTTCCCCACCCGCCAGCCCACAGGACCGGCGAACCACGTCATTCAGCCAGCCACGGCGAGATGCGCCACGACCGACCCAGTTTGCTTAGCGTAAGACCTCAAGTGCAAAGTCAGGCTTTCGTTCGCTTTGCAGTCGCGGGCTGCGCAGCCATCCGGCTCTCGCGCTCAGCAGATCTGCGTTCTGGAACCTATCGCCCGGCGTGGCTCTCTGGCATCTGACCGCGGCGGTGTTCCGTGAATACCGCTCGTCGTGGCCTGCACCGGTGCTGTGAATGGAACGTAGTCGCTCCCGGGGGATATTCCAAGAGCTTTTTCCGTATCCCCGGACCTTTACCGGAGCTTTTTTAGGCCCATGACGGTTCGGGGAATACCGGCCAGATCGGCCCGGATCGTCGAGGAATCGGCCGCCAGGCCAGCCCTCACCATCAATGCAGCGACGCCGTCACTCTGGCCAAGCCCGACCTCCACGATGACAGCGCCGCCTGGCCGAAGCAGGGCCGCTGCCTGCGGGATCAGCGCGCGGTAGGCGTCGAGCCCGTCCTTGCCTCCGTCCAGTGCGCGCAGCGGATCATGACTGCGCACCTCGACGTCGAGCTCGCTGATCTCGGACGACGGAATGTAGGGCGGGTTCGACACGATCAGGTCGAAGCCAGCGGACAGCGCTGCTGCATAGGAGCAGGCGACGAAGCCGGCGCGGTCGGCCAATCCGAGCGCGCGCGCATTGTCCCGCGCGGTGGCCAGCGCGCCGACGCTGATGTCGGTGCCGACGCCATGGGCCCGTGGCAGCTCGGACAGCAATGCCAGCAGGATCGCGCCGGAGCCGGTACCGAGATCGGCGATGCGCAAGGGGCGTGTCAGGGCGCCGCCGGCGGCGAGATGCTCGAGTGCCAGTTCGACCACGGTCTCGGTGTCCGGCCGCGGCACCAGCGTATCCGCCGAGAGCTGCAGCGGCAGGCCCCAGAACTCCTTGGCTCCGAGGAGGCGCGCCACCGGCTCGCCGACCAGCCGGCGTTGCACCAGCGCTTCCAGACGCTGCGCATCCGCGTGGGATAGCTGCCGTTGGCCATGCATTACGAGACCGGTGAGGTCGAGCTGAAGCGCATGGCCCAGAAGCAGCCGCGCATCGAGCTCCGGCGAATCGAGACCGGCGGCCGCAAAGCGGGCCGCAACCGCGCGCCGCGCCGAGTCGATGTTTGCGCCGGCGATGATCTCGGTCATCGCCAGCGCTCTCTCCACGGGTCATCCCCGCGAACGCGGGGATCCATACGCCGTGCCGTTGCGAGGCGGAAGGTCGGAGTTGCAGCCTTTGCCAGCCACGGATGCCTGTGGTGATGGGTCCCGGCGTTCGCCGGGACGACAGCTGATGTGCCGCAACACGGTCGCGCTTCGGTTGGCAGCGCGCAGGCGCCGCTCACGCCGCAGCGCCCTGCGCGGCAAGCTGTGCCGCCTGATGCTCCGTCGTCAGCGCGTCGATCAGTTCGCCCAGCGCTTCGCCCGCGATCACCTGCGGCAGCTTGTAGAGCGTCAGGTTGATGCGGTGGTCGGTGACGCGCCCCTGCGGGAAATTGTAGGTGCGGATGCGCTCCGAGCGGTCGCCGGAGCCGACCTTCTCCTTGCGGTCGGCGGAGCGCGCGGCGTCGACCTTCTGCCGCTCGGCGTCGTAGATGCGCGAGCGCAGGATGTTCATCGCCGAGGCGCGGTTCTTATGCTGCGAGCGGCTGTCCTGCATCATCACCACGATGCCGGTCGGAAGGTGGGTGATGCGGATCGCCGATTCGGTCTTGTTGACGTGCTGGCCGCCGGCGCCCTGCGCGCGCATGGTCTCGATGCGCAAATCGTCCTGCTTGATGTCGACGTCGACATCCTCGACCTCGGGCAGCACGGCGACCGTCGCCGCCGAGGTGTGGATGCGGCCCTGCGTCTCGGTATCCGGCACGCGCTGCACCCGGTGCACGCCGGATTCGAACTTCAGCTTGGCGAAGGCGCCGCGGCCCTGCACCTCGGCGATGATCTCCTTGTAGCCGCCGACGGTGCCTTCGGACGCCGAGATCACCTCGACCTTCCAGCCCTGCAGGGCGGCGAACCGTTCGTACATGCGGAACAGATCGCCGGCGAACAACGAGGCCTCGTCGCCGCCGGTGCCGGCGCGGATTTCGAGCACGACGTTGCGGTCGTCCATCGCGTCCTTGGGCAGCAGCGCGACACGGATCTTCTGCTCGAGCTCGCCGCGGCGCGCGATCAGCTCGTCGCGCTCGGCCTCGGCCATCGCCCGCATCTCGGCATCGGTGGCGGGATCGGCGATCAGCGCCTCGGTGTCGGCGAGTTCTTTGACTCCTGCACGATAAGCCTTCACCGCGTCGATCAGCGGATTGAGCTCGGCGAGCTCGCGGGTGATCTGCACGTAGCGGTCGGAATTGACCTGGCCGAGCAGCTCCGCCTCGAGCGAGGCGTGATGCGCGAGCAGGACATCGAGTTTGGCTTCGGGAAGCGACGACATGTTGCAATCTGATCTAGGAGCAAACGATACGGACGGAAGGCGGCCGGCGCGACAGGCCGGCTACAGCGCGAGGCCTTCGCTCTCGGCGAACTCGGTCAGCTTCTGCCGCATCGAGAAGCTGCCGGCCGGCGCGGCCAGCCATTCGGCCATCTTCGTCGCCGCCTTGCCGGCGTCCAGTTCGAGGATCATCGCCTTCACAGGGCCGTGCGCGGTGGCCGACAACGACAGCGAGCGGTAGCCGAGCGCGATCAGCGCCAATGCGCCGATCGGCTTGGAGGCCATCTCGCCGCACAGTGACACCGACCGTTTCGCCGCCTTGGCCTTGTGCACGATCTGCTGCAACGCCCGCAGGATCGGCGTCGACAGCGTGTCGAAGCGCTCGGAGACCTTGGCGTTGCCGCGATCGACCGCGAACAGGAACTGGAACAGGTCGTTCGAGCCGACCGAGATGAAATCGACCTTCGAAAGCAGCTCGTCGAGCTGATACAGCAGCGCCGGGACCTCGAGCATGGTGCCGACGTCGACGCGCTCCGGCAGCGTGTGGCCGTGCTGGCGCAGATAGGTCAGCTCGCGCTCGACGATCGCCTTGGCCGTGTCGAACTCGGCGACTTCCGAGATCATCGGGAACATGATGCGCAGCGAGCGGCCGCCGCCGGCGCGCAGCAGCGCCCGGATCTGGCCGCGCAGCAGGCCCGGACGGTCGAGGCCGAGGCGGATCGCGCGCCAGCCGAGCGCCGGGTTCTCCTCGATCACGGTCTCCATGTAGGGCAGCGCCTTGTCGCCGCCGATGTCCAACGTGCGGAACGTGACCGGCTTGTGGCCGGCGGCGTCGAGCACCGTGCGATACAGCGCCAGCTGGTCGCTGGAGCGCGGCAGGCTGGCGGACACCATGAACTGCAACTCGGTGCGGAACAGGCCGATGCCGGCGCTGCCGGTGTCCTCGATATGCGGCAGGTCGATGACCAGGCCGGCATTGATCATCAGCTCGACCGGCTGGCCGTCCTTGGTCACGCAGGGCTTGTTGCGCAGCTCGCCATATTGCGCCTGGCGGCGGGCGCGGAAGCGCACCCGTTCGGCATAGGCGGATTCGATCTCGGAGGACGGCCGAACGTAGATCGAGCCCGACGTGCCATCGACGATGATGGCGTCGCCGGGATCGGCGATGCCCGGCGCGTTCGGCACCTCGCCGACGGCGGGAATGCCGAGCGCACGCGCCACGATCGCGACATGCGAGTTGGCGGTGCCTTCCTCGAGCACGAGGCCGCGCAGCCGTTTGCGGTCGTAGTCGAGCAGCGCCGCCGGACCCATCGCGCGCGCGATCAGGATGGCGTTGTCGGGCAGGTGCTCGCGCCGCGGCGCGTGATCCTGGCCGACGAGCTGGCGCAGCAGCCGGTAGCCGAGATCCTCGAGATCGTGCAGGCGCTCGCGCAGATACGGATCGGTCGAGCGCAGCATGCGGGCGCGGGTGTCGGACTGCACGCGCTCGACGGCGGCTTCGGCCGTGAGGCCGGTCGCCACCGCCTCGTGCAGCTTGTGCGACCAGCCCTGATCGTTGGCGAACATGCGATAGGCTTCGAGCACCTCGCGGTGCTCGCCGCCATCGGCGACGTCACCGCGCTCCAGCATGCGGTCGAGGTCGGCGCGCAGCTTGAGCAGCGCGGCGTCGAGCCGCTTGATCTCCTTGGGCAGATCCTCGGCGATGTAGTTGTTGATGACGACGCGCGGCTCGTGCAGCACGACATGGCCGAGCGCGATGCCATCGGAGAGCACCGTACCGGTCTTGTGGATCGAGTGCCGCGCCGCCGGCTCGGCGCCGGGCTGGGCGAGCGCTGCGAGCTCGCCGGAGGCGATCATCTCGGCGAGCACCATCGCGGTGGTCTGCAGCGCCTCGACCTCTTCCTCGACATAGGTGCGCTTGGCGCGGTTCTGCACCACCAGCACGCCGAGCGTGTTGCCGGCGCGCAGGATCGGCACGCCGAGGAAGGAGTGGTAGATCTCCTCGCCGGTCTCCGGGCGATACGAGAAGGCGGGGTGGCTCTGCGCGTCGTTCAGGTTGAGCGGCGTGGCCTCGCTGGCGACGAGGCCGACAAGGCCCTCATGCGCGCTCAGCACGGTCATGTGCACGGCGTCGCGGTTCAGACCTTCGGTAGCGTAGAGCTCGAGCGTGTTGTCGACGCGCAGCACATAGACCGAGCAGACCTCAGCGACCATGTTGGCCGCGATCAGCACCACGATCTTGTCGAGCCGCTCCTGTGCCGAGACCTGCTCCGCCATGGTCTCGCGAAGCCGTCTGAGCAGGACGCGGGGGCCTCCCGACGCGCTTCGCATGTGGCACAATCCCCCTTCCTGGGGCCAGCCCGGCACGCGGCCGGATCTGGCGCTAAACTCGCGGCATCGAACAGCTTTCTCGATTCGGCACTATCGCACGCTCAGAGTGCCGGCCCGAACCAGAACAACCATCACTGGAGCACAGTTTGCGGCTGCCATCCTGCGATGGCGTATAGCGAATTAGGGCTTGTTTTGCCAAGCAAAACGCCTGCCACCGCGGGCGGCGTCAACGGCTTTCGAACGATCTTCGGTCCGTCCCGCTGTCACATAACGGGACAGGTGTGGTCGCGGAGGAGGATTTTCTAGGCCTGGTCCAGTCCGTAGAGCGTATGCAGCGTGCGGACGGCGAGCTCGGTGTAGGCGGCGTCGATCAGCACCGAGAACTTGATCTCGGAGGTCGTGATCGCACGGATGTTGATGTTGCGGGCGGCGAGCGCGGCAAATCCCTTGGCGGCGACGCCGGCATGGCTGCGCATGCCCGAGCCGATCACCGAGACCTTGGCAACGTCGGTCGCGGTATCCAGGCGCTGATAGCCGATCTTGTCCTTGGCCGCCGTGATGGTCTCGCGCGCGCGATTGTAATCGGTGGCCGGCACCGTGAAGGTGAGATCGGTGGTCTTGCCGTCTTCGGAGACGTTCTGGACGATCATGTCGACGTTGATGTTGGCATCCGCCAGTGGTCCGAAGATCGAGGCGGCAACACCCGGCTTGTCCTCGATCTGGCGCACCGAGATCTGGGCCTCGTCCTTGGAGAAGGCGATGCCGGTCACGACGTGATTTTCCATGATTTGTTCCTCGCTGCAGATCAGCGTCCCCGGCGGCTGGTTGGCGTGCGGGTCGATATCCTCGGGCTTGTCGAATGAGGAGCGGACAAAGATCGGCATGTTGTGGACCATGCCCAGTTCCACCGAGCGGACCTGGAGCACCTTGGCGCCCTGGGACGCCAGCTCCAGCATGTCCTCGAAGGCGATCTTGTCGAGCCGCTTGGCCTTCGGCACCACCCGGGGATCGGTGGTATAGACGCCGTCGACGTCGGTATAGATGTCGCAGCGGTCGGCCTTGATGGCGGCCGCGATCGCCACCGCCGAGGTGTCCGAGCCGCCGCGGCCGAGCGTGGTGATTCGCCCGGTTTCGGCGTTGATGCCCTGGAAGCCGGCGATGACCGCGACCTCCTTGCGGTCGCGAAAGCGCTGGATCAGCTCGGAGCCGTCGATATCGACGATTCGCGCCGAGGCATGGGCGTCGCTGGTCTTGATCGGGATCTGCCAGCCCTGCCACGAGCGGGCCTGGATGCCCATGCCCTGCAGCACGATCGCCAGCAGGCCGGACGTGACCTGCTCGCCCGAGGCCACGACGGCGTCGTATTCGCGCGCATCGTGCATCGGCGACGCCTCGGTGCACCAGGCGACCAGTTCGTTGGTCTTGCCCGACATCGCCGAGACGACCACGGCGACCTCATGACCGGCATCGACCTCGCGCTTGACGTGGCGCGCGACGTTGCGGATGCGGTCGATGTTGGCGACGGAGGTGCCGCCGAATTTCAGCACGAGGCGACCCATGACGACGCGCTCATTCCCATCAGGAGGATAAGTTGACCGGCTGAGCGCGAAACCGGAGGCGCGCCAGCCGAAACGCGCGTATACATAGCGCCGCGGCTGGGGGCAAGACGGTTCCTTGTGGTGACAGGGTCAGGTTACAGGGTCAGGTTAGAGGCTTGGAATGGCGCGTTACATCGACGAAATCCTGCAACCCGGCGAGAAGGTGCTGTATTCGACCAATGCGCACTGGATGTTCTACCTTCCGGCGATCGGGGCCTGGATCGTCGTGTTCGGATTGCTCGTCCTCACCCGCATGACCGTGAACGACAATCTGGTCATGCTGTGCCTGGCCACCGCCGCCGTCATCGCCATTGTTGCGCTGTATTGGACGGTCCGGGCCTGGTTCCATCGTCTCACCACCGAGACGGACGTCACCAATCGCCGCGTCGTGCACAAAACCGGTTTCATCAAGCGCCGTACCTTCGAGATGGCCCTCGACAAGGTCGAGAGCGTCGACGTCAACCAGACCATCATGGGACGGGTTCTCAATTACGGTGATGTCACCATCTTGGGTGTGGGCGAGGGCAAGGAAACCATTTCGACCATCGCGGAGCCGCTGGCGTTCCGGAACGCCATCACGGCGCGTTAGCCCGGTACGGCGCCGCAGCTTCGATCATTGAGTATTCAGCGATGACAATGCCTCAGGATTCCCGCAGCCCTTCTGTTCCCTCCGGCTCGACCGTCGATCCGGCCGAGATCGCGAAGTTCTCGAAACTGTCCGAGACCTGGTGGGACCCGAAGGGCAAGATGGCGCCCCTGCACAAGATCAACCCGCTGCGCCTGACCTATATCCGCGATGCCGCCTGCCGGAAATTCGAGCGCAACGCCAAGAGCCTCAACTGCCTGTCGGGGCTGCGCATGCTCGACATCGGCTGCGGCGCGGGATTGCTGTGCGAGCCGTTCACACGGCTGGGCGCGCAGGTCGTCGGCGTCGACCCTTCGGCCAGCAACATTGCCGCTGCCAGGCTGCATGCCGAGAAGGGTCATCTGTCGATCGACTACCGCTGCACCACCATCGAGGAGATGGACCCGCGCGAGCGCTTCGACATCGTGCTGGCGATGGAGGTCGTCGAGCACGTCACCGACGTCAGCGCCTTCCTCGGCCGCTGTGCCGCGGTGCTGAAGCCGGGCGGCATGATGGTGGTCTCGACCCTGAACCGCAACTGGAAGAGCTTTGCGCTCGCCATCGTCGGCGCCGAATACGTGCTGCGCTGGCTGCCGCGCGGCACGCACGAGTGGAGCAAGTTCGTCACGCCGGACGAACTGACCAAATACCTGCTCGACAACCGCCTGGTCATCACCGAGCAGAGCGGCGTCGTCTACAGCCCCTTCGCCGACCGCTGGAGCCTGTCGACCGACATGGACGTGAACTACATGGTGGTTGCCGAGCAGATGGTCTAGCCGGCGCGGTGTGCCCGGCTGCCGCTCCACAACCGGTGTCGATGGGGTGCGATCCCGCGCCACATCCGGCAATTGCCGGCGTCGGCCGCGCTCACGCCGTCCGATCCGCCAGCCCCACCGCCCACAGCGCGAACGCATAGACGATCGCGACCTCATCCAGCCGGTTGAAGCGCCCGGAGGCGCCGCCGTGGCCGGCGCCCATGTTGGTGCGCAGGAGGACCGGCCCGCCACCGGTCATCGTCGCGCGCAGCCGCGCGATCCACTTTGCCGGCTCCCAATAGGTGACGCGCGGGTCCGTCAGGCCGGCCATGGCCAGGATCGCCGGATAGTCCTTGGCCGCGACGTTCTCATACGGCGAGTAGGACAGGATGGTGCGGAAATCCGTCTCGCTCTCGATCGGGTTGCCCCATTCGGGCCATTCCGGCGGCGTCAGCGGCAGGGTGTCGTCGAGCATCGTATTCAGCACGTCGACGAACGGCACCTCGGCGACGATGCCGGCGAACAGCTCACCTGCGCGGTTGGCGACCGCGCCCATCAGCATGCCGCCGGCGCTGCCGCCATGGCCGACGATGCGGCCGGCCGCTGTGTAGTTCGCCGTGATCAGCGCCCGGGCGCTAGCCGCGAAATCGTCAAAGCTGTTTGTCTTCTTCTCGCGCTTGCCGTCGAGGTACCAGCCCCAGCCCTTGTCGGTGCCGCCGCGGATATGGGCGATGGCGTAGACGAAGCCGCGGTCGACCAGCGACAGCCGGTTGGTGCTGAAAGACGCCGGCATCGCATGCCCATAGGAGCCGTAGCCATAGAGCAGCAGCGGCGCCGAGCCGTCGGCCTCGAAGTCGCGCCGGTGCAGCAGCGACACCGGCACCTCGGCGCCATCATCGGCCTTCGCCATGATGCGCGTGGTGACGTAGTCGGCCGGATTGTGCCCGGACGGAATCTCCTGGCGCTTGCGCAAGGTTTTCGCGCGCGTCACCATGTCGTAGTCCCAGACCTCCGACGGCGTCGTCATCGACGAATAGGCAAAGCGCAGGTTGGTCGTATCGAACTCGTAGGAGCCCATCGCGTCGAGCGAATAGGCGCCCTCGTCGAAGGCGATCGCGTGCTCCTCGCCGGATGTCAGGTCGCGGATCACGATCGACGGCAGCGCGTTGGCGCGCTCCAGTCGCACGAGATGGCCCGCATAGAGATCGTGGTCGAGCACGTAGATGCCGGCGCGGTGCGGAATGAGGTCGCGCCAGTTGGCGCGCTCGGGCGTAGACAGCGGCGCGGTGACGATCTTGAAGTCGATCGCGCCATCGGCATTGGTCAGGATGAACAGCTCGTCGCCGCGGTCGGCGATCGAATATTGCACGCCGTTCTCGCGGGCGGCGACGAGCCGCGGCGGCGCCTCGGGATGGTCGAGATCGATCAGCCGCTGCTCGGAGGTCTCGTGGTCGCCGCCGGCGATGACGCAGAACCGGCCCGAGGTCGACTCGTGCACATGGGTAAACCAGCCGGTGTCCTTCTCCTCGTACACCAGCACGTCATCGGCCTGCCTGGTGCCGAGCTTATGCCGCCACACCTGCATCGGGCGGTGATTGTCGTCGAGCTTGACGTAGAAGAAGCTCGTGCAGTCGCGCGACCACACCGCGCCGCCGTCGGTCTCCTCGACGACGTCGGCGAGATCATCGCCGCCATCCCAGTCGCGCACGCGGATGGTGAAGTATTCCGAGCCCTTGGTGTCGGCGCTCCAGGCGACGCGCTTGTGGTCGTGCGAATGCCGGCTGCCGCCGAACTTGAAATACTCATGCCCGCGCGCCAGCGCGTCGCCGTCGAGCCCGATGGTCTCCGCTCCGCCGTTGCGCGGCGTCCGGCAGAACAATTCGTGCTGGCCGCCCTCGCGGTACTTGCGGAAATAAGCGTAGGGCCCGTCCGGCGACGGCACCGAGGAGTCATCTTCCTTGATGCGGCCGCGCATCTCCGCGACGAGCTTCTTCTGCAGCGGTGAGGTGTGGCCGAGCACGGACTCCGCATAGGCGTTCTCGGCCTCGAGATAGGCGCGGATGTCAGCATCCAGCAGCGACGGATCGTGCAGCACCTCCTGCCAGCGCGCGTCTTTCAGCCACGCATAGTCGTCCTGCACGGTGATGCCGTGGCGGGTGAAGCTGTGCTGATGGCGCGGCGCCACCGGCGCTGTTTTGCTGCTGTCTGTCATCTCGTCCTTTACGGGGTCACGCTCTCGCCGAGCCATTGGATCGCGGCGTCGAGGCCGCCGCGGCCGTGCGGGATCTTCAACGCCACCAGCGCCATTTCGATCACGCCGAGCGTGCCCAGCACCATCGGCGCGTTGACATGGCCCATATGGGCGATGCGGAACGCCTGGCCCTGCAGGTCGCCGATCCCGGTGCCGAGCACGACGCCGCACTGCTCCTTGCAGTAGGTCTGCAGCACCGCCGGATCATGGCCGCCGCCGACCAGCACCGTGGTCACGGTGTTGGAGCGCTCGGCGGCGTCTGCGATATTGAAGCCGATCACCTGGCCCTCGCTCCACTTCGCCACCGCGCGTCGCACGGCCTCGGCGAGCAGCTCATGGCGGCGGAAGGCGTGCGGCAGCCCTTCGTCGAACAGCATGTCCATGGCCTGGCGCAGCGCGAACAAGAGATGCACCGGCGCGGTGCCGCCATATTTGCGATAGTGCTCGGTGCCCTCGCGCTCGCTCCAGTCCCAATAGGGCGTGCGCATGTTGGCGCGCTTGTGCGCCTCGAGCGCGCGGGCGTTCGCGGCGACGAAGCCGAGACCGGGCGGCGTCATCAGGCCCTTCTGCGAGCCGGACATCGCGACGTCGATGCCCCATTCATCCATCTCGAACGGCATGCAGCCGAGCGAAGCGACGGTGTCGACCATGTAGAGCGCCGGATGGCCTGCGGCCTTGATGGCGCGGCCGATCGCCTCGACGTCATTGACGACGCCCGACGCCGTATCGATCTGCGCCACCACGATCGCCTTGATGGAGTGCTCCTTGTCGGCGCGCAGCCGCGCCTCGACCTCGGCCGGCCGCACCGCGCGGCGCCAGTCGCCACGGAGCACTTCGACGTCGGCGCCCATCGCGCGTGCCGCATTGCCCCAGCCGATCGCGAAGCGGCCGCTCTCCAGCACCAGCACCTTGTCGCCGCGCGCCAGCACGTTGGAGAGCACGGCCTCCCAGGCGCCGTGACCGTTGGCGATGTAGATGTAGGTCTTGCCCTTGGTCGCGAACAGCCGGCCGAGGTCGGACATGATGCCGTCGGTCAGCTCGACCATCTGCTTGGAGTAGATGTCGAGCGCGGGGCGGTGCATCGCCTGCAGCACCTCGTCGGGCATCGTGGTGGGTCCCGGGATGGCCAGAAACTCCCGGCCCGCGCGAACGGTCATTGTCAGTGTCCTCGGCGATGTGGTTTGGCGGTTGAGGGTGGTGATGGGCTCTCGCACACGGCCGGCCCAGCGCCGTTTTACGTGGCGGCGCCGCATAAGAAAAGCCGGAGAACCCGGGGGGCTGGCATGCCCCGGCGGGTCGGCGCGGTGGGGCTCAGCGCCGGGTCTCGCGGCAGCCGGCGGCCTCGGCCTCCTCGACCGAGCAGAACCAGCGCGTGCCCTTCGACACGTGCATCTTGATCTGCGCGTACCAGCGGCTCTTCTGCGTGTGATAGATGCATTCGCCGGCGCCGTTGACATTGCCCTTGATGGTGCAGTCCGGCGAGGGCGCGACCGGGCCCGAAGCCGAGGCGAGCAGGATCTTGCGCGCGCCCTCCGGCGGCTTGGTGGCGCCGAGGATCGCAGTCTTCTTGTTGCGTACGCGCCAGTCCCATGGCGCGATGAATGCGCCCTGCCACATGCCGGCCTTGGCGGCTCGCGCCTCCGCCTCGTCCGGCTCGTAGTCATGCGAGAGGGTGCGATAGGCCAGCGCCCAGCCGCTGCGCACCAGCCATTTCTGGATGTCCTCGCCGTCGACGTCGCAGCGCGCCACCTGGCGGCCGCGGCGATCGATCGAGCGCGGATGACAGGTCCAGCTCTTGCCGTCCGCGTGCTTGATCAGTTCGTCACGCGCGGCCACGCCGCAGGTCCAGCGCTCGCCGTTCTTGTTGAGGCAGAGCTGATCCACGGAGGGCGCGTCGATGCCGCCGAGCCGGATGCGGGTGGCCCCGATCGTGATCCCGTCGGCCTCACGGATCTTGGGAATCCCGGTGATGTCGGCGGCGGACGCGACGGAGGGCAGCAGCAGGAGGAGCGCGAGCAGGGCTGGTTTCATCGACATCAACGGGCGCGGGTCGTCCTTGGGGATGGGCAATAGCAGCGATAGTGCGGCGGATCGCCCGCCAGTTCCAGCGCCGCGATTGCCTGAGTCGCTCAACTTCGCGCGATGGCGGCCGAAAGGAGGAGCCGAGCTATGGCCAAGGCGTCGCTCTGCTCCCCTCCCCGCAAGGGGGAGGGGAGCGCACCGCCCTTGCCGCCGAGATCGCGCTCGATCAGTTCACCGCCACCCGCCGGGCCAGCGCCAGGCCCATCAGCACAAACGCGGATGTCACCTCGGGGCCGCCGACCAGGATGCGGGTCGGGGTCTTCATCTTGTTCCACTCATAGGCCCGGTACGGATGCCGCCGGCCGCCCTCGCCGAACGACGTCACGATGCAATGCACCGCGGGCGCGAAGCTCGCTGCAGCGCCGCCGAGATGGCCGAGCGCGATCAGCGCCAGCGCCGCGTCGAACGGGTTCATCTCGCGGCCGATCAGCTCGTCCTCGACATAAGCGAGCACGCGCAGCCGAATGAGCTCGAACGCGCCGTCGGGATCGATCGCCTGCCGCGCCGCCGGTGGCAGCGCCATGAAGGCGTGGTAGCAGCGGCCGAAATAGGCGCAGTACAGCTCCGGCAAATAATAGATGTGCGAGCGCGGATCGGCGAAGGCGCCGCTCAGCACCAGCCGCTGCTGGAAGCCGACGATCCGCCTGACGACGTCGAGCCTGCCTTGCGTCTCCAGGACCTGCCAGCGCTTGAGATTGCGGAACGAGACCTCGAGCACGTCGAGATTCAGCGTCGGATCGAGATCGTTGCCGTAGGGCCGCTCGCCGGCCAGGCTGTCGATCCAGGTCGCGACGCCGCCTTCGTAGTCGACGTTGTCGTTGATCGGCACCGTCACGCGCGGCTCGTTGCCGCCGGCGCGCACCTGGTAGCCGGCGTAGAAATCCAGCAGCGGCTGGCTCAGCATCGGATCGTCCGATCCGGCCTGCGTCGCCGCCGAGAACGAGCATGCCGTGGTGTCGCAATCCGGCACGTAGACGCCGAAGCCGAGGTCCTGCTTGATCTGGGTGAAGAAGCGCGAGAACCGCGGATGCGGATGCGGCGCCAGCGCGGTGACGACGTCGTAGCTCTTGCCGTCGGCGCCGCGCACCTGCTCGCGGCTGATGGTCAGGCAGAACTCGACCATCGCCGCGATGGCGCCGCGCGCCGCGCTCGTCTGCTCCGATGAGGCGAGGCCGGTCTCCAGATAGCTCAGCAGCGCCTCGGTGAAGAACGCGTCGTAATACGCCGAGCGGTGGCGGATCTGCACCGGCTCCCACATCGGCTCGGCGATGCCGCGCCACGGCGGATTGATCACCGCGGCCGCCGGCGAGCGCGCGATGAAGACGCGGGCGAGGTTGAACAGCAGGGTCGAGTTCTTGTAGCCGCGCGCGTCGAGCCCCTGCAGCGCCATCTTGACCTCGCGGCCCTTCATGTCGGGGTCGCCGATCAGGTTGAAGGCGGCATAGGTCGGGATGAAGCCATTGCGGCTGAACGAGCCGAGCAGGTCGGCACCGCAGGCCCGGATCACGCGGTCGACCTCGCCGGCCGGCGGCATGGCCGCCGCCGCAGTCCGGCGCGGCGGGGCAGGGTGGTGCAAGGCGATGCTGTCGACGAGATCGGCGACCGGGCGGCCGACCTGCTCCCAGTCCGGCGTCGGATTGTCGCGGGCGAGAACCAGCGCGTCGCGCAGCGCATTGAGGCGAGCGGGATCGTTCAGCTCGGGCAGGCCGGCACGGCGCAGCAATGCGCGCAGCGCCGGGTTCCCCAGCGCGGTCCGGTAGAATTTCGACAGATGCGGGTCGCCGCTGCCGGGCCGGCGCAGGATGGGGTCGCAGACCTCGTACAGCGAGGGCCCATCCTTCCGGGCCGTCAGTGCGCGACAGGCCGCGCCGGCGAAATACTGGAAACTCAAGCGAGGACTCGCGGGTTGTCGGAGGCGGGACGGACGGCATGCGCTGCTCGAAACGCCCCACAAACGGCGCGCCGTGCGCATGCATGGGGCAAACTGACACGCTCGACCGCCAAAGACAACGTGACGGCGGTCACGGCGCGGGAGGCGGATTTGGCGGCAATGTGGCCTCCCGGCGGTCCGCCCAGGGCCGTTTGGAGATCGCCGCCATGGTTAAATTTGCGTTTCTCTTCAAGTGCTTGAAAAGTCAATGGTGTTCCGATGTTGCCCTGGGTGCTCGTTCGGGTTAATCCTTTCTTCGTTGCGGCGCCGCAATTTGCGCGCATTGGGACGACACATCGTCTCGCAACCCCTCAAACCTCAGAGGCGCCAGCGCGACCAAAGGGTGCACCCCTTTGGCATCGACGGGCAGGCTCGGACCAGGATTGACGTGATGACCGCAAGGCAGCCTTCTCTTTCCCGCCGATCGGCCGTGATCGCCGCCGCGCTTCTCTGCACGGTGTCGCTCGCGATCGGCGCGCATGCTGCCCTCAACAAGCGTTCGCTCGAGGCGCCCAAGGCGGCCGCCTCCGAGCAGAGCAGCGTGGCGACCGGCAACGGCGCGCGCCTCGCGCTCGTCATCGGCAATGGTCACTATCCCGATGCGAATGCGCCGCTCGTCCAGCCGATCAACGATGCCCGCGCGCTGACCGGCGCGCTGCGCCGCGACGGCTTCGATGTCGATGTCGTCGAGGATGCCAACAAGGACGACATGACCCGCGCGGTCGAGCGCCTCAAGGCCAGGATCAAGCCCGACTCGGTCGTGATGCTGTTCTTCGGCGGCTACGCCATCCAGGCGGGACGCGAGAGCTACATGATCCCGGTCGACGCCAAGATCTGGCGGGAAGCCGATGTGCGCCGCGAGGGCACCAGCATCGAGCGTCTGCTCGATACGGTCCGCGAGCAGGGCGCGCGCGCCAAGCTGGTGGTGATCGACGCCTCCCGCCGCAATCCCTATGAGCGCCGCTTCCGCGCCTATTCGCACGGCTTGGCGCCGATCAACGCGCCGGCCAACGCGCTGATCCTGTCGTCGGCGACGCCGGGCAAGGTGCTGGACGATCCGAAGGGCCAGAACAGCGTGCTGGTCAGCGAGCTGCTCAACCAGCTCGGCAAGAGCCCGAGCGCCGAGACCGTGTTCAACAAGACCCGCAACGCCATCGCGCGCAGCTCCGACGGCGAGCAGGTGCCGATGGTGTCGTCCTCCCTGGTCGAGGACATCCGCTTCAGCGCCGACGTCGCCAACGCCGGCAGCTGAGGCCTGGGGTTTCCATCTCTCGTTCAACGCGTCTGACGCTCAGAGCGCCTGAGCGTTTGCCCCCCTCTCACCAAGCTGACGGTCAGCTCCCCTCCCCCTTGCGGGGAGGGGTTGGGGGTGGGGGTCCACGAGCGCCGCGCGTCGCTGGCTTGAGCCTTTGCTGCAAACATCCTGCTTTGGCGGATGCGGGAGCGATCCCTCCCGCATGGCGCTGCCTTGGATCGCTGAAAACCTCCCAGGAGCTGGCTCGCAAATCACGTCGAGCGCGACTCGGAGAACCCCCACCCCCGACCCCTCCCCGCCAGGGGGAGGGGAGCCGACCGCGCCTGGCGCGACCTCCCCATTTCATCCGTTCCGCAGGACTCGGCCGCCGCCCTCAATTGCTCGCCATCACCGGCCGCACCGGGTCGCCCTCGCGCAGCAGCGCGCCGGCGCGGGTGACGACGACGTCGCCCTCGGCGAGGCCGTCGCGGATCTCGACCTGGCCGCCGGCCATCAGGCCGATCTCGACCCGCTTGGTCTCGATGCGCTGGGCGCGCACCACCTGCACCACGGTGCCGTCCGGATCGTACAGCACGGCGGTCAGCGGCACCGCGACGCCACAGCTCTGGCCGATCTTGATCACGGCGCGGCCGAACGAATTCACCAGCAGCCGCGCCGTGCCGTTGATGCCGATGAAGGCCTGGCCGAGCTGGCTGTTCGGCTCGACGGTCGGCGCCACCCGGCGGATCTTGCCCTCGACCTCGCCGGCCCCGACGATGCGGATCCGCGCGGTCTGGTTGACCGCGAGCTTGCCGAGCTGCGCTGATGGCACCAGGCCGACGAGATCATATTCGTTGCGGGCGAGAATGGAGAACAGCGCCTCGCCGCGACCGGAGGCGAAGGCGCCGATGGTGGCGCTCGACGACAGGATGGTGCCCGCGACCGGCGCCTGGATCATGATCGTGCCGCCCTCCGGCGGCGTCAGCCGCGCCAGGTTCTGCCCGGCCGTGACGCTGTCGCCGGCATCGACCAGCACCTCCGCGACCTTCAGTCCGGGACGGTCGGGCCTGACGGCGGTCTCGTTGCGCGCCAGCACCATGCCGGACACCTCGACCGTGTTGTCGAAGCAGGCCTTGGTCGCCTTGAGCACGCTGACCGCGGCGCCCTTCGGTGCGCTGTCGTCGGCTGCCAGCACCGGCTGGATCAGGACCAGCACGCCGGCCGCGGCCAATAGCGGCATCCGGCGCATCGTGGCAATTGCGGCATGTCGCATGCGAAACCGATCCTCGCGAACTCACGTCAATTGAACGGCTGAAGTCGGGATAGCAGACGTGCAGCCGCCGGGCCAGCCGACCCGCGTCCCTGGTAGTCGCGCCAGCATGCTGCGACGTTCAGCGGAGGACCCCCGAACTTTCTCGGCAGGGTCCACGTTGACGCTGCCGAATGTCGGCCATCTCTATTTGGGACTCACGATCATGCTTCGGCTCTGGATACCACTTCTGCTCTGCGCCGCCCTCGTCACGCCGGCGGTCTCCGCCGAGCTCACCGCCGACGCCGTCAACGGCGCCGAGCTGCGCAAGCGGCCGCCGGCCGAAGAGAAGATGGACCCGGTGGCGATCCGCGCCCAGGTGCTGCTCGATCGCGCGCGTATCTCGCCCGGCGAGATCGACGGCCGCTTCGGCGACAATGCGCGCACGGCGCTCGCCGCGTTCGCGCGCGCCAAGGGGCTTGCCGGTGATGCGAAGCTGACGCCCGAGCTGTGGGACGCGCTGCTGCGCGGCGACCAGGCGCCGGCGATCGTCTCCTACACCATCACCCGCGACGATGTGAAAGGGCCGTTCCTGAAGAAGCTGCCGCAGCACATGGAGGACATGAAGGACCTGCCGGCGCTCGGCTACACCTCGCCGCGCGAGGCGCTGGCCGAGAAATTCCACATGAGCGAACAGCTGCTGTCGGCGCTCAATCCGAAGGCCAGCTTCGACAAGGAGGGCGAGCAGATCGCCGTCGCCAACGTGATCCGGCCGGACGAGAAGGCGCCGGAGATCATGCGGCTCGACATCAGCAAGGACGCCGGCACGGTGCAGGCATTCGACAAGGACGGCAGCCTGGTGGCGGTGTTTCCGGCCACCGTCGGCAGCGAGGAGAAACCGACGCCCGACGGCACCTTCAAGGTCACCTCGCGCGATGCCGATCCCAACTACCGCTACAATCCGGACTACGAGTTCAAGGGCGTCAAGTCGCGCAAGCCGTTCACCATCAAGCCCGGCCCGAACAACCCGGTCGGCGCCTATTGGATCGGCCTGTCGGTCGGCAACGGCTACGGCATCCACGGCACGCCCGAGCCGTCCAAGGTCGGCAAGTCGGAATCGCACGGCTGCGTCCGCCTGACCAATTGGGACGTGCGCTTCCTCGGCGACCACCTGTCGAAGAAGGCGAAGGTGGAGCTGCATTGAGCGGGCACCGTTGCCTGGCGAAGCTACGCCATCATCCCGGCCGAACGACGTGACCCGGCTCGATCCACACCCACCGCCGTCATCCCGGCGAACGCCGGGACCCATAATCCCAGGGAGCGGTTTGAGGCAGGCCGGTCATTGACAGTTCGCCCATCGCGACCGCCGCCGCGTATGAGTCTCGGGTCGGCATCGCAACCACGCGATCGCGCGTCGCTACTTGCTCGGGACGGCGAGTGGCGGAGTACAGCAGCATCGCTGCAACGACCAATTCACCGCGTATGGTGGGCAAAGCGCGCAGCCATCGTGCGTGTCGCGAGGACGTGCCAGCGCCTTTGCCCACCCTACCGGCCGCATCGTCTTTCCTGCGCGCCGCGGCGAATTTAACGAGCAATGCCAAGCCGATCGGGCTTGTCCAGATATTCCGATAAAAAGAATTCCCTCGCGCCGTCGGGCAAATCAGGTGGAGACTTCCGCCCGTCCCGCCTCATTGAAGAGGGGCGCTCGCGAACGTCACGACGCGTTGGGGTGGGATGCGATGGCCGCGAGATGGCGCAGCGTGCTCAAAGCATGCCGACGTACGCCATGCCGCGGACGATGAAGTCGCAGGGTCCTGACCTCCCGACGCTGAGGTCCGCGCAACGTGCGTGATGCGCGCGTTGTCGCCACGGTGGCAAACAAGCCGGTCACCGGGGAGACTGCGTATAAATCGTAAAGCCATCGCGCAGGGAGGGCCGGGTCGTTCCGGCTGTACCTGTGGTTCTGCCGCCTGCATTTTTTCTCGCAGGCGGGCCGCAGGCCTCAGCCGAGGCCTGGCTCTCCCTGCGCCCTCTCTTGAAGAGGGTGTCTCGATGAGTAAAGCTCGGACGCGAAAAGCGCCGCGAGACCGCGGCCGTGCGGCCGCGTGGGCTGTTTGACAATCACATCAGAAGAACAGATCGCCGCCGCTATCTCGCAAACGACCGCGACGGTGCGACATGCAGCGCATAGACGTCGAGCTTGTCGCTCACGCGAGGATACAACTCGGTCACCAGCGGATCGTGCCCTGGGATGAATCGATCCGGATGGCCGGCGAGGCGCTCGATGATCTCCCAGCCCTGCGCCATGTCGCCGATGTTGTAGACGATCGGAAACGGGCTGCGGCGCTGCAGATTGGCGTAGTAATGCGCGGCGTCGGAGGCGAGCACGACGGGGCCGCGCGCGGTCTCGACGCGCACCACCTGCAGCCCGTCGGAATGGCCGCCGACCCGGTGCACGGTGACGCCGGGCGCGACCTCGCCGTCGCCGGCGTGGAAGGTGACGCGCTCGCCATAGACGTGGCGCACCATGGTGGTGACGTGCTCGACCGTGAACGGGTAGCGCAGCATGCCGTTGCACATGCAGCGGCCGGTGGCATAGGCCATCTCGCGCTCCTGCAGATGAAAGCGCGCGTTCGGGAAGCGGTCGAGATTGCCGGCGTGGTCGTAGTGCAGATGGGTGACGATGATGTCGCGGATGCCGGCGGCGTCGACGCCGAACGAAGCGAGCGCATCGATCGGATCGCGCGTCAGGGTGCGGTGGCGGATCTCGGCCTCCGCGGCGTTGAAGCCGGTGTCGACCAGGATGTCGCGCCCGTCAGTCCGGATCAGCCACACGAAATAGTCGAGGTCCTGCGCCGTGCTGTCGTGCGGATCGGGCTGCAGGAAGTTCATGTGCGGCGTGCGCGGCGACATCGTCGCATAGCGCAGCGCGTAGATCTCGGTGGCGTTCCCCATGATGGCCTTCTCGTTGGTTGGGCACGGCAACCATCGAGCCATCGGCAGGCATCGAGGTCAATCGCATCGAGGTCAATCGCGGCGCGCGTCGAACCGGACGGTGCGCTGCCGCGACACAGCGTGAGGCATCTCACATTGCAAGACATTGGGATCGTTGCATGGTCCGCTCGTGTCATCGCCCGCAGCTCGCAACAGGCTCCTGCGGGCGGTCGCCGCCTCAGACGATTCTTCAACCCCTGCAAGCGGTTGACGGACCGTCACGGCGATTTGATAATGCCTGACGCGTGGGATATGGTCGCCGCGGCGCAAGCTGGACGGCGCCTGATTGCTGACCGCTGGACCGCCATCGTGATGACTTTCCGCCTGCTGCTGCCGCTCGGCCTGATGTTCTCCGTCGCGTTCTCGGCCGTGGTCTCCTGGCCCGCGCGCGCGGCCGGCGACCGCTTCGCGCTGGTCATCGGCAATGCGAAATATCCGGATGCCGAGGCGCCGCTCAAGGAACCGGTCAACGATGCCCGCGACCTCACCGACGAGTTGAAGCGCGACGGTTTCAGCGTCGAGACCCTGGAGAACGCCGGCGGCGACGCGATGCGCCGCGGCCTCGACCGGCTCTATGGCAAGATCAAGCCGGGCTCGGTGGCGCTGCTGTTCTTCTCCGGCTACGGCATCCAGTCGAGCCGGCAGAGCTACATGATCCCGGTCGACGCGCAGATCTGGCAGGAGGCCGACGTGCGGCGCGACGGCATCGGCCTCGAGCAGGTGCTGCAGGAGATCAACAGCCGCGGCGCCGGCGTGAAGATCGCGCTGCTCGATGCCTCCCGGCGCAATCCCTATGAGCGCAGGTTCCGCACCGCCTCGGCTGGGCTCGCGCCGGTCATCGCACCGAGCGGTACTTTGGTGATGTACTCGGCCGCGCTGTCCGCCGTCGTGTCGGATAGCGGCCGGGATCACAGCCTGTTCGTGCAGGAGCTGCTGAAGGAGATCCGCGTTCCCGACCTCACCGCAGAGGAGACGCTGAACCGCACCCGCGTCGGCGTAACCCGCGCGTCGCGCAGCGAGCAGGTGCCGTGGATCTCGTCGTCGCTGGCGGAGGACTTCTCCTTCGTGCCGGGCAATGGCGGCGTCAGGCCGCCGCAGGCCGAGAGCAATGCCGCGCCGATTCCGGCACCACCTGTCCCTGCGCCGACCCCGACGCAGGTCGTGGTGGCTCCGCCGGTGCCGTCGCCGCTGCCGCCGGCTCCGCCCGCGCCGCAGCCGACGCCGGTGCAGAAGGTGGATACTCCGCCGGCACCGCCGGTTGCTCCGGCGCCGCCGGCGCCCGCGCCATCTCCCGTGATCGCGAACGTGGCGCCCGCCGCGCCTGCTGCGCCCGCGGCCCCCGCCGCTCCGGCGGAGGATGCGTTTGCCGACGATCCCACGATCAAGAGCCTGACCGCCAAGATCGCGGCCAATCCGGAGGATGCCGGCGCGCTGTACCGGCGCGGCCAGGTGTATGCGAGCAAGGGCGCCTACGCGCAGGCGATCCGCGATTTCGACGACACCATCCGGATCAATCCAAAGGACGTCGAGGCGCTCAACAACCGCTGTTGGGCCCGCACGGTCGTCGGCGAGCTGCAGCCTGCGCTGCGCGACTGCAACGAGGCGCTGCGGCTGCGGCCGAATTTCGTGGACGCGCTCGACAGCCGCGGGCTGGTCAACCTCAAGAGCGGCGCGGTCAAGAACGCCATCGCCGATTTCGATGCGGCGCTGAAGATCAATCCGCGCCTGACGTCATCATTGTATGGCCGAGGTCTCGCCAAGCAGCGTAACGGCGCCGCGCAGGAGGGCGCGCTCGACATCGCCAACGCCAAGGCGATGGACCCCAACATCGTCCGCGAGTTCGAAGCTTACGGCGTGCGCTGATTTGTTGCGCGCGTCGGCCGGCCGGCTCGAACCATGCGGCAGGCCGGACCGACATAAAAGCGAACAGCCGGGTGTCGCGTGTGGGCGCGGCGGAGACCGGGACGATCAGTTCGCGTGAGGAGGGATTGGCAATGACCGCACCGAAAACGAATTCGACCATGACCGCCGGCCTGACGGCTCTCCTGGCCGCGACGGTCCTGAGCGCAGCCGCGTCGCTCGTCGCGATGCCGGCCTTCGCCGCCGATGACGTCAGCGAGGATCAGATCGTCCGCGCCCTGGCCGGGCAGAAGAAGCCGCTGACCCGGGGGCTGTCGATGTCGCCGCCGTCGGAGGCCGCGCCCGCCGTCTCGCCGGAGCAGGACAAGTTCCTGCAGAGCATTCGCGGCCGCTCGACGCGATCGCTGTCCACTGCCGAGCGCGAGGAGATCGCGGCGGTCGCCAAGACCAAGCCGAACATCGATCTCGAGATCACCTTCGACTACAATTCCGCCAACATCAGCCAGAAGTCGCTGCCGTCGGTGCAGGCGCTGGGCCGGGCGCTGACCAATGCCGAGCTGAAAGGGTCGACCTTCGTCGTCGCCGGTCATACCGATGCCGCCGGTGGCGAGGCCTACAATCAGGATCTCTCGGAGCGGCGCGCCGATTCGATCAAGCGCTATCTGGTCGAGAAGTTCGGCATCGCCGGCGCCGACCTGGTGACGGTGGGCTACGGCAAGAGCAAGCTGAAGGATCCGAGCCAGCCGCTCGCCGAGGTGAACCGCCGCGTCCAGGTCGTCAACATGCAGAGCAAGACGGCGGCGGCCAAGTAGCGCCGCGTCCATCAAGCGCCGTCGGAGGTCGCGTGGCCGGAGATCGAGGTGGCCGGATGCGTCCCGCAGGATTGCGGGGCGCATCGCCTTGTCGGAGCGTCCCGCGCCAAATTCGCAGCATCCATAACCCGCATCTCGCGCCGACCGGATCCCCCTGCCGATGAAGCTGCCAAAATCCCTTAAAACCGCAGCCAGCGCGGTGGTCTTCGTGGCCCTGTTCGCCGGCTATTACTGGTACGAGCATCGTCCCCATCACACTGCCGAGGAGCCGCCGATGCAGGCCCAGGTGCTTGTGACCAAGGCGGTGAAAGCCTGCTTCTCGGATCTCGTGCGCGTCACCGGCTTCGTCGTGGCCCGCCGCGAGGCGGTGGTCGGCGCCGATCAGGAGGGATCGCGGGTCATCGACGTTCTGGTCAAGGAGGGCGACACCGTCACCGAGAACCAGGAGCTGGCGCGCCTGACGCCGCCGCCGCAGCAGCCGGGAGCGCCGGCAGCGGCCGCGAGCCGGCCGGTGTCGCTGCGTGCGCCGGCCGCAGGACTCGTCACCGAGGTCCGCACGATCGCCGGTGCGCCGGCCTCGCCGCAGGCCGGCCCGATGTTCCGCATCGCCGTCAACAACGAGCTGGAGCTCGACGCCGAGGTTCCGAGCGTTCATCTCCTGAAGCTCGGCACGGGCGCGCCGGTGCGCATCACTCGTGACAACCTTCCCGACATTGTCGGCCGCCTGCGCGTGGTGGCGCCGCAGGTCGACCGGACCACCCAGCTGGGCCATGTGCGCATCGCGCTGACCAGCAATCCGTCGCTCAAGCCGGGCATGTTCGCGCGCGCCAATATCGATGCCCGGCGGAGCTGCGGCGTCGCCGTGCCCAATACGGCGATCGATCATCTCACCATCCAGGTCGTGAAGGGCAACACGATCGAGACCCGCCGGGTGCGGGTCGGCCTGGTGTCGGATACGTCGAGCGAGATCCTCGACGGGCTGACAGAGGGAGAAATCGTGGTGGCCGACGCCGGCAGCTCGCTGCACGATGGCGACCAGATCAAGACCATGTTTGCCGAAGACATCGATCGCACGCGGGTACGCTGATGGCACTGAATATTTCGGCATGGTCGATCCGGAACCCGCTGCCGTCGATCCTCTTCTCCATCATCCTGCTGATCCTGGGCTGGATGAGCTTCACCAAGCTCGCGGTGACCCGGCTGCCGAACGCCGACATTCCGGTGATCTCGGTCGCGGTGGCGCAATTCGGCGCGGCGCCGTCGGAGCTTGAATCCCAGGTCACCAAGATCATCGAGGACGGCGTCTCCGGCGTCGAGGGCGCGCGCCACATCCAGTCGCTGATCACCGACGGCCTGTCGGTGACGACGATTACGTTCGCGCTCGAGACCAACACCGATCGCGCCATCAACGACGTCAAGGACGCCGTCACCCGGGTCCGTTCCGACCTGCCGCAGAACGTCACCGAGCCGCTGATCTCGCGCGTCGACAAGATCGGGCTGCCCATCGTCACCTATGCGGCGATCTCGCCGGGCAAGACGCCGGAGCAGCTGTCGTTCTTCGTCGACGACGTGGTCAAGCGCGAGCTGCAGGGCGTGCGCGGCGTCAGCCAGGTCGAGCGCATCGGCGGCGTCGAGCGTGAGATTCTGGTCTCGCTCGATCCCGACCGGCTGCAGGCCATGGGCCTTACCGCCGTCAATGTCAGCCAGAGCCTGCGCGGAACCAATGTCGACGTCGCCGGCGGCCGCGCCGAGATCGGCAAGAACGACCAGGCGATCCGCACGCTCGCCGGCGCCAAGACGCTGAACGAGCTGTCCAACACGATGATTCCCTTGTTCGGCGGCGGCGAGGTCCGGCTCGCCGATCTCGGGACGGTCACCGACACGATCGCCGACCGCCGCACCTTTGCGCGCTTCAACGGTGAGCCGGTGGTCGCGCTCGGCATCAAGCGCGCCAAGGGCGCCAGCGACGTGGTCGTCGCCGCCGCGGTCCAGAAGCGCATCGACCAGGTCAGAGCCGCCCATCCCGATGTCGAGCTGAAGCTGATCGATACGTCGGTCGATTTCACCAAGGGCAATTACGAAGCGGCGATCTCGACCCTGTTCGAGGGCGCGATCCTCGCCGTCATCATCGTGCTCTTGTTCTTGCGTGACTTCCGCGCCACGGTGATCGCGGCGATCTCGCTGCCGCTGTCGATCTTTCCGGCCTTCTGGGCGATGGATATTCTCGGCTTCTCGCTGAACATGGTGTCGTTCCTGGCGATCACGCTGTCGACCGGCATTCTGGTCGACGATGCCATCGTCGAGATCGAGAACATCGTGCGCCACATGCGGATGGGGAAGTCGCCCTATCGCGCGGCGCTCGATGCCGCGGACGAGATCGGGCTCGCGGTCATCGCGATCAGCCTCACCATCATCGCGATCTTTGCACCGGCCAGTTTCATGTCCGGCATCGCCGGACAGTTCTTCAAGCAGTTCGGCATCACCGTCTCGGTGCAGGTGTTCTTCTCGCTGCTGGCGGCGCGCTTCGTCACGCCGATGCTGGCGGCCTACTTCCTCAAGCATCACGACCATGACGATCCGCCGCCCGGTTTCATCCTGCGTGCGTATCAGCGCATCGTCACATGGTCGGTGAAGCACTACTTCATCACGGTTCTCCTGGGCATCGGGATCTTCGCGGGCTCGATCTGGAGCACGACCCTGCTGTCGCAAGGGTTCCTGCCTGCCCAGGACGCCGCGCGATCGCTGCTCGCGATCGAGCTGCCGCCCGGGGCGCAGCTCGCCTACACCGAGAAGGTGACCGAGGACATCGTCGCGCGCCTGCGCAAGCGGCCCGAGGTCCGCAGCGTGTTCGTTGACGGCGGCCGGCTTCAGGGCGCGATGGAGGTTCGCCGCGCCGGGATGATCGTCAACTACACGCCGAAGACCGAGCGCAAGATCACCCAGAAGGAGCTCGAGCTCGAGATCACCAAGGATCTCGAGAGCATTCCGGACATCCGCTTCTGGTTCACCGACGAAAATGGTCTGCGCCCGATCAAGCTGGTGCTGACGGGCTCGGATCCCAAGCTGGTCGACAACGTTGCCAGCGAGCTCGCGTCGCAGATGAAGCGGATTCCGATCATCTCCAACGTCGTGTCGGACACCTCGCTCGACCGGCCGGAGTTGCGGGTGCAGCCGCGCGCCGACCTGGCCGCGCGTCTGGGCGTGTCGACAGAAAGCCTGTCGCAGACCATCCGCGTCGCCACGATCGGAGATGTCGGTCCCGCGCTGGCGAAATACGATGCCGGCGGCCGCCTCGTCCCGATCCGGGTGCAGCTCGAGGATGCGGCGCGCAGCGACGTGAAGATCCTCGAACAGTTGCGGGTGCCGCTCGGGCAGTACGGCGAAAAGGGCGGTGTGCCGCTGGCGGTGGTCGCCGATATCAAGCTCGATCAGGGCCCGACCAGCATCAGCCGCTACGATCGCGGGCGGCAGGCCACCGTCGCGGCCGACCTCGTCGGGCTTGCGGCGCTCGGCGATGCGACCAGGCAGATCGACGAGCTGCCGGTCAGAAAGAGCATGCCGGCCAGCGTCAAGCTGATCCCTTCGGATGATGCCGAGAGCCTGAACGAGCTGGCGTCCGGCTTCATCACGGCGATCACGGCAGGGCTGATGATCGTCTACGCCGTGCTGGTGCTGCTGTTCGGCACCTTCCTGCAGCCGATCACGATTCTGTTCTCGCTGCCGCTGTCGATCGGCGGGGCGATCGGCGCGCTGATGCTGACGGGCAAGCAGCTCACGATCCCGGTCTATATCGGCATGATGATGCTGATGGGCATCGTGACCAAGAACGCGATCATGCTGGTCGAGTTCGCGGTCGAAGCGATTCATGCCGGTGTCAGGCGCGACGAGGCGATCATCGACGCCGGCATGAAGCGGGCCCGTCCGATCGTGATGACCACGATCGCGATGGTCGCCGGCATGATGCCGAGCGCGCTCGCGGTCGGTGCCGGCGGCGAGTTCCGCTCGCCGATGGCGCTCGCGGTGATCGGCGGCCTGGTGTTCTCGACCGTGCTGTCGCTCTTGTTCGTGCCGGCGATGTTCCTGGTGATGGACGATGTCGGCGCGTTGTTCGCCCGCCTCGGCCGCAAGCTGATCGTCTCCTCCGGCGAGACTGCCGACGAGGCGCAGTCCGGCCATGGGCCGGAGGCGGGGCATCAGCCAAAGCCGCCGCCGTCGGCGATGTCGCCGGCTGCGGAATGAGATGAGTGCTGGAAACGTGCTGTTTCAGTTCGCGGTCGAGGGCGTACGGCGGCGCGCGCTGAGATCGTGGGCCACGTTCGGCGCGCTGTCGACTGGCGCGGTGGTCTCAGGCGGAACGATCAGGGCAACGAAGCCCTGGCTCGCGCCCTCCAGGCCGAACAGCTTGGTCCGGAGCGTGAAATCGGCCCGTACCGAACGTCGCGCCTGCGCTGCCGCGGCTTGCATGCCGGAGATGCAGGAGATGTCGGTGTCGTAGCACAGCGCCGCCCAGCCCTGCGCAGTCAGCTCTTCTGACGGAGGGTGCAGCTCGTGCGGGTGCACAAGCGCCATTTCATAGTGCGGGTGGTCGGGACTGTAGAACGCGGCGGCAAAGGCGAGGCCGTCATCGCCGCCGACGGCGATAAGGGCTCCGTTCGACGCCGTATGCCACAGGCGGTCGAGCTCAGTCACGGCCGGCTCGTAGAAATCGCGGCCCTCGTTCAACGGAACGTAGTTCCGGTACAAGGCATGGAAGGGCGCTACGACTGTGGCCGCGAATGCCGCGATCGCGATCGTCGCAGCGGCGAGATTGATCGTGACGTCGCGGGGGGCGTGATAGCTCGCGCCACACACGATCACGATGACGAACAGGAAGACGCCCTGCAGGCCCCAGAGCGGCGGCATGTCGGTGCCGAACACGATCGAGACCAGCGCGGGGAACACCACGGTCCCGATGCTGATCATCGCCAGCAGCCGGAGTCCGGGGGCGAGGCTGAGCGCATCGTTCAGCACGCGGGTGGCGCGGGGCCGGGTCATGGCGAGCCATATGAGGCCGGGGATACCGGCGATGCCGGCCATCGCCAACAGGAAGCCGCTGCCCTCGACCAGGGCGGCCGAGGCGGTCTTGCCGACGTGATGCTCGATCGCATGCGAGAACGGCTGGGCGCCGGTCGTGGCGAGCCAATAGATATGGGGGGCGAGCGCGACCAGGCCGGACAGCGCCGCGATCCAAGGCGCGGACGAGGTGAAATAGGCCCGACGCTCGCCGTGGCACAACGCTGCGACCGCAAAGCCCGCGATCAGGAAGACCGAGTAGTACTTGCCGAGCATGGCGAGTGCCGCGGTCAGGCCGGCCGCGACGGCCCAGCCGACGTGACGTGTCTCGAACGAGCGCAGGAAACACCACGTCGCCAGCGGCCAGCTCGACAGCAGCACGGCGTTGGCGTTGAAGCGTTGCGCGTGCAGTTGATAGACCGGCAGCAGCATGAGCAGCAGCAGGACGACCAGGCGCTTGTCACCGCGCGCGAAACGCCGGGTGATGAGGTCGACGGCCCAGAGGCCGACCGCCGCGTTGGTCAGCGCCAGCAGGTTGAACGACCAGTTGGTCAGCGGAAACACGGTGGTCCAGGCCCGCGCGGCCCAGCCCATCAGCGGCGGATGCTTGGTCGAGCCCCAGTCGAAGCTGCGTCCGAGCGACCAGGTCTCGATCACATCCTGATGGAGATCGCCCCCCAGATAGGCGACCGAGAAATACACCATCCAGACCGCGACGAACCCGACGATCAGGGCCGGAACGGCCCAACCGTCCTCCACGGCGTCGATCCAGATCGTGAGAGCTCTGCGCCACCGGCCTACCGAACCACTGGCCTCGATCGCGATCGCCGGCAACGCAAGACTCATGACTTCGCTTCCACCACGCTTGTCTGGCGCGCAAAGCCCCACCCCGCGCACCGTCCGTGCGCGAGCCCGTGGAGTTCATCGCTGCCGGATTGAACCCTGTTAGAACTGTTAAAAAGAGTTCATGTCGCAAATTGTGAGGCGTGGTGGCCCAATTGCGATCATCTTTGGCCGATGCTGATACGAAACGATGCACGACGGGCAGTTCCCGCCATGGACTGGACCCGCAATCGACAAATTCGCGGTGAACGACGCTGCGCGCTTGCCGCGCTCGGCCAACTAATCGTTGCGTGCGATCGTGTTCAGCCTGGTCAGGTCATGCAGCAGGATGCGGCCGCGTTGCAGATCCAGGATCTTGTCCTTGCGCCAGGCCTGCAACTGGCGGTTCACGCTTTCGCGCGCCGCGCCGACGAAGACGCCGAGCTGTTCCTGCGAGATGTGAACCTCGGAGCCGAAATCCTCCGCCAGCGCGCACAGCCGGCGTGCCAGCCGCACCGGCAGCGGCTGCAGCACGGATTCCTCCATGCGCTCGCTCTGCCAGCGGATGCGCTGGCACAGCAGCTGAATGATCCTGATCGCCACCTTGGGCTCGCGTTCCAGGAAACTGAGGAAATCCTCGCGGCGGAGCACGAACAGCTCGGTTGCTTCACCGGCGGTGGCGTCCGCCGTGCGCTCCTGCCCGTCGAGCACGGCGACCTCGCCGAACAGATCGCCGGGCCCCATGAAGTTGAGCGTCAGCCGGCTGCCGTCAGTGGCACCGGTCTCGATGCGAATCTGGCCGCGCCGCACCCCGAACAGGGCATTGCCGGGGTCGCCCTTCTGGAACAGTACCTCGCCCGACGACAGATGCTGAGTGTGGCAGAGGCTCGAGATTCGCTGCAACTCGTCCGAACCGAGGTCGGCGAACATCGGGTTCATCTTCAGAATGACCGCAAATTCGGCCTGCTTGCTCATCACTATACCTTCGGCAATGGTTCAAAGCCTCAGTTACAGAAACCCCCCGGTCGGAAGTGTGTCATAAGTCACATAATGACGCACGGGCTTCCGACTATTTTGGTCGCGCTGGGAGCGGTCTTCGTTCCGAGAAAATTTCGGATTGAACCGGGTCGGCATTGCCGCACGCTAACCGGTGGAGACCGCTCGCGCCTCGCGCTTGGGACATCGACATGAAGGCATTGAAGATCGCAGGCGGTTTGATTGGCGCCGTCATCGTCGTGCTGGCTCTGGCGCTGGCTTTTGGACTTCCGGCGAGCTTCCTTACGGTGGCCATCCAGGACCGCGTCGAACGTGACACCGGCTATCGCCTGAGCATCGCCGGCTCGGCAAGCGTCAGCCTGTGGCCGTCGCTGCATGCAACCCTGACGGACATCACCGTGCAGGATCCGAAGGAGCGGGACGGCAACAATCGGCTGACGATCGGCAAGCTGCAGGCTGACGTGGCGCTGTCGAGCCTGTGGTCCGGCCGGCCCGACATCGGCGAGATCATCATCGACAAGCCCACACTCTATCTGCCGCTGCTGCGCGAGCGGCTGCGGGATAATGCGCCGCGCAGCCGTGCCTCGGCGAAGCCAGAAGCGGCGCCTGCGGCCCGGATCGAACGGGTCACCGTCAGGGACGGCGCCGTCATCCTCTCCAACCCGCGCGACCGCGTCGAGAATCGTCTCGAGGGCATCGGCGCGACGGCGTCTCTGTCCGATGGCAAGGTCAAGATCACGGGTACGGCCCGGGCCGGCGACCGCCCGGTCACGTTCGACGTCACAGCGCCGGCGCCGGCGCTGCCGATTGACCGCCAGACCCTGCCGGTCGAGTTCAAGATCGACGTGGCCAATGCATTCCGCGGCGGTCTTGCCGGCCGCGCCGACGTTCGCCTGAATGGCCCGGTGGTGATGATCAACGGTCTCAGCGGAACGCTCGGCGATGGCGATTTCAACGGCTGGGCCTCGGTCGATCTGGCGAGCAAGCCGCTGGTGAAGGTCGATCTCGACGTTCGCCGGCTCGACTTGGGAGCGCCTGCCGCGCAGGGCCCTGCCGGCGCGTCGGGATGGAGCACGGCGGCAATCGACTTGCGCGGTCTCAACTACGTCGATGCCCGTGTGAAGCTGTCGGCGACGGACGTCGTTCTCTCCGGGGCCCGCCTCGGTCCGCTCGATCTCGAAGCCTCGCTGGCCGGTGGCCTGCTGAAGGCGACCATCGCCAATCTCGGCGCCTATGAGGGGCAGGCCAGTGGCGAGGTCGTGATCGACGCCTCCACGGGCAATCCGGCCTATGCGATGCACTGTGATCTCGTCGGCATCCGGGCGCTGCCGCTGCTCTCTAACGTCGCCGGATTCGACAAGCTCGATGCGCGGATGCAAGGCAAGCTCGCCTTGCGCTCCAATGGCGCCAGCCAGCAGGCGATCATGAGCAACCTGAGCGGCTCGGCGTTCCTGTTGTTCCAGGACGGCGCGATCCGCGGCATCAACGTTGCGCAGATGATCCGCTCATTGACATCCAATCCGCTGTCGGGATGGCAGGATTCGAAGGAACTGACGACCGATCTCACGCAGCTCTCGGCCTCGTTTCAGGTCGAGCGCGGGCAGGCCGCCACCAGTGACCTCAATTTGGTCGGACCGCTGGTCAAGGTCGCCGGTACGGGGACGATCGATCTGGGCAATCGGGCGCTGGCGATGCGGGTCGAGCCGAAGCTCGTGATGACGACCGAGGGGCAGGGCCGCACCTCGGAGCCGATCGGCCTTGGGATTCCCGTCGTCATCGACGGCCCCTGGAGTCAGCCGCGCTTCTACCCCGACATGGCCGGCATCCTGGACAATCCGGACGCGGCCTACGCCAGGCTCAAGCAGATGGGCCAGGGCCTGTTCGGCAAGGACGGAGCCGGGCTGAACAATTTGATCAACGGCATCGGCGGCCTGATCGGAAATTCTGCGCCCACCGGTGCTGCTGGTCCGAACGGCGCGCCGTCAGCGGCAGCCCCGAATGGGCAGGCCCCGGCCCCCGGCCAATCCGACCTGCTTGGCGGCGATCTCGGATCGGCGATCGGCAATCTGATTCAGCAAGGACTGCAGGGCGCGTCGCCGCCCGCCAAGAGCCGCGGCCGTACGCTGGTTGCGCCCCAGGACGGCGCTGTTTCGCGGCCTCCGGGCGACGCCGGCCAGGGCGCGGCAGAGGCCGCTCCCGCCGAGCCCTTGCAGGACGGTGCCCAGGACAGCCAGCCGATGAACGACGTTCTGAAGCGCATCTTCAATAGGTAATATATGACCGCGACCGGCCGAGTCCGCGAAGGATGTCCCCCGAGCGGTGGATGCAATTCAGGGCCAGCCGCACGATAACGAGGCGCGCGAGCGCGCGCGGCGTGGGCGCCGCTGTGCATGCCATTCTGTGCTAAACGGATGCCGGCGACGGATCGTCTCGCACCCGAGCGGTCCCGTCTCCGAGGTGTTGCTGCCGCGAGGACGGCAGCGGACGCGCCTGTCCGAGGCTGACCTCGGCGATGATGCGCGTGAGGGGTCCGGATGAGCGAGGTCGAGAACAGAGGCTGGTCGTTGCGGCAGGGCCTGTTCGCCAAATACGTCGTGTCGCTGGTCGGGCTCGTCGTGTTCGTCCTGGCCGTGAACGGCGCGACCGAAACCTGGATCAGCTATCAGTCCACCAAGGCGAGCCTGACCGCCGCCATGGCCGAAAAGGCCGACGCCAGCGCCCGGCGGATCGATCAGGCGCTCTCGGATCTGCAGCGGCAGATCAGCTGGGTGACGCGGGCGAGCGCCAACACGCTGGAGCTGCGCCGCGCCGACTACGTGCAGCTGCTGAGTCAGGCACCGGCCGTGCGGCAGTTGTATCAGCTCGACGGACAGGGCCGCGAGCAGCTCCGGGTGTCGCGCACCTCGATCTCGTTCTCCTCGGGCAACGACCTGTCGCGCGATCTGCGCTTCACCGACACCGTCACGCATGGAAGCAGTTTCTCGGCCGTGACCTTCAAGGGCGCGCAGCCGATGATGTCGATCTCGGTCGCGCATTCCGGCTTCAATGCCGGTGTGACCGTGGCTGACATCGATCTCGACTTTCTCGAAGACTTCATGACCGAGGCACAGGTCGGCAAGGTCGGCACCGCCTACGTGATCGATCCGCGCGGCCAGGTGCTGGCGAGCTCCGCGAAAGGGCCGGCCGTCGGCCAGGACCTCGCCAAGCTGCCGCAGGTCGCGGCGGCGCTCGCGCCGGATGGCCAGCCGCTGGCCTCCGGCACGGACACCGCGGGGCATGCCGTGCTCTCGGCGGTCGCGACGCTCCCCAAGCTCGGCTGGTCCGTGTTCTTCGAGCAGTCCACTGCGCACGCGCTGGCGCCGATCCGGGACCAGCTGTTGCGTGGGGCGCTGTTGATCGCGCTCGGTCTTGCCGTGGCGATCCTCGCGGGCTCGCTGCTGGCGCGCCGCATGCTCGTTCCGATCACCGCATTGCGCGCCGGCGCGCGCAAGCTCGGCGCGGGTGACTTCGCCCAGCGCATCGAGGTGAAGACGCATGACGAGCTGGAGGAGCTCGCCGATCAGTTCAACAGCATGGCCGGCCAGCTCGCGCAGTCCTATGCCGTGCTGGAAGCCAAGGTCGAGGAGCGGACGCGCGATCTCGCTCAGTCGATCAATGAGCTGAAGGTGCTCGAGGAGGTCGGACGCGCGGTGGCCTCCTCGCTCGATCTCAATGCCGTGCTGCCGACGGTGGCGGCGCGCGCGCTGGAGATCACGCATGCCGATGCCGTGCTGATCTATTCCTACGATGCCGCGGAACGCCGCTTCAGGCTGGTGGAGGCCAAGGGCGTCGACCGGGACGGCGCGCACAATGTGCTCGACGAGCGCACGAGCCTGCTCTCCGATTCCGTGCGCAGCGGCGAGCCGATCGCGATCGCCGAGCTTGAAAGCGCACCCGATCACCCGCTGCGCGATGTCGCCGTCGCCGCCGGCTTCCGCGCCGTGCTGTTCACGCCGCTGGTCGATCAGCAGGGCGTGCTCGGCGCGCTGGTGGTGCTTCGGCGGGCGGCCGGCACGTTCCCGCCGAACCTGATCGGACTGATGCGGACATTTGCCAACCAGGCCGTGCTGGCGATGCGCAATGCGCGATTGTTCACGGAGGTCGACCAGAAGGGCCGCGAGCTGGCGCTGACCCACGCCACCGTGCAGCAGCAGGCCGCCAAGCTCACCGAGCAGACCGAGCAGCTGCGCGAGTGGAACAAGTCGCTCGAGGAGCGCGTCGAGAAGCAGCTCGCGGAGATCGAGCGGATCAGACGGCTGGAGCGCTTCCTGGCGCCGCAGGTGGCCCAGATCATCGCGTCGTCGGATGGTCACGATGCGCTGCTGGAAAGCCACCGCCGCGAGGTCACGGTCGTGTTCTGCGATCTGCGCGGCTTCACCGCGTTCACCGAGACCACCGAGCCCGAGGAGGCGATGAACGTGCTGCGCGAATATCACGCCGCGCTCGGCAAGCTCATCTTCAAATATGAGGGCACGCTCGATCGCTATGCCGGCGACGGCGTGATGATCCTGTTCAACGCGCCGATCCCGTTCGAGGACCACACCACGCGCGCGGTGAGGATGGCGCTCGAAATGCGCGAAGAGATCGGACAATTGACCGAGCGCTGGAAAAACCGCGGCCACAGCCTGGGGTTCGGCGTCGGCATTGCGCTGGGATATGCGACGCTCGGCCAGGTCGGCTTCGAGCACCGGCTGGAATATGCCGCGATCGGCAGCGTCACCAATCTCGCCTCGCGGCTGTGCGACGAGGCCAAGGCGGGACAGGTGATCGTGTCGCGTCGTGTCTACGGCGTGGTCGAACAGTCGGTCGACGCCAGGCCGATCGACGACCTGCATCTGAAGGGATTCAACCACCCGGTGCTGGCGATGGAGATTTTGCGCTGGCGGGGAGAGGGTATCGACGTGTTGGACGTCCCAGCGGAGCCGCGGCGTTCGTCGGCGACCAACAAGTAGGGTGGGCAAAGGCGCCTGGGCGGTGCTTGTTGCTTGGCAGCAGTCTCACGCGCCGCGCCCACCGTCTCAATCCGACGAAGAACGGCGGGCACGCGCCGCCTCCGGCGGCGCTTTGCCCACTCTACACCTTGGCAACTAATAGGCCTGCTTCGCGTCGGCCTCCTCGCTCGTCTGGATCAGGTCGAGGCTCGCCTCGATCTTGCCGATCAGGCGGTCGAACGTCCTGCGCTCGTCGGCGGACAGGCATGCCATGATTTCGCGCTCGCGCTGCTGCAAACGCGGGATCAACTCCTCGTACAGCGTCTTGCCCTTCCGTGTCAGGCGCAGGCGGAACTCGCGGCGATCCTCGGTGTTCTCGACCCGCTCGATCAGCCGCCGCTCCAGCAGCGACGTCACGGCCCGGCTGATGGTCGATTTGTGCGTGCGGGTGCACGCTGCGACATATTGCGCGCTGCAGGCCTCGCGGCGGAAGCCGAGCGTCGCCAGCACGCGCCATTCCGGAATGTCGAGCCCATAGCGCTCGCGATACTCGACGGCGAGCGCCGCGCTGACCTCCGCGGCCAGACGGTTGAGCCGGAATGGCGCGAACTTGAACAGGTCGAGCCGCTCGTCGTCCTGCGGCACCGCGGCATTTCGGTCATCCTCGACCGGCTTCGCCTGCTGCCTGGACGCCGCGGGAGATGGCTTCGCCAAGATCGCGCTCCGATTTTTGAGTTGACGCGGCCGAAGCCGTCGGCTTTAGAATAGTTGCAGGTGAGACTATCTGGCAAGACGGCCAGATGGCCTCGCCCGAGGAAATGTCGGTCGCTTCGAAAATCGTCGCGTCGAAAAGTTCAAGAAAACCACAAGGCGAGCAAGCCATGGTGCAGGCCAATCCGGGGCAGGGCGCGGGCCAGGCGAAGGTTCAGTTTGGCTATCATCGGCACGAAGACCAGGATCAGGCCACGCCGGCCGCGCATCCGGTCGTCGTCGTGGGTGCGGGTCCCGTCGGGCTGTCGTTCGCGATCGATCTCGCGCAGCGCGGCCATGCGGTCGTCGTGCTCGATGATGCCGATCGTATCGGCGAGGGCTCGCGTGCGATCTGCTTTTCGAAGCGCTCGCTGGAATATTGGGATCGGCTCGGCGTCGGCGACCGGATGGTCGACAAGGGCGTGGTGTGGAACGTCGGCCGCATCTTCCACGGCCCGTCCGAGCTCTATCAGTTCAACCTGTTGCCGGAGCCCGGGCACAAGCGGCCGGCCTTCATCAACCTGCAGCAGTTCTACGCCGAGGCCTATCTGGTCGATCGCGTCAACGCGCTGCCGGCGATCTCGCTGCGCTGGCGCAACAAGGTCACCGCGCTCGAACAGCGCAATGATCACGTGGTGCTGACGATCGAGACGCCGGACGGCCCGTATCGGCTGTCGGCGCAATATGTGATCGCCTGTGATGGCGCGCGCTCCTCGCTGCGCCAGATGGTCGGCGCGGGCTTCTCCGGCAAGGTGTTCGAGGATCAGTTCCTGATCGCCGACGTCAGGATGACGGCCGAATTCCCCACCGAGCGCTGGTTCTGGTTCGATCCGCCGTTCCACGCCGGACGCTCGGCGCTGTTGCACCGGCAGCCGGACAATGTCTGGCGCATCGACCTGCAGCTCAGCCGCTATGCCGATCCCAACGTCGAGAAGCAGCCGGAGAATGTGCGGCCACGGATCGCGCGCATGCTCGGCCATGACCAGTTCGAATTCGAGTGGATCTCGCTCTATAAATTCCAGTGCCGGCGCATGGAGCGCTTCATTCATGGTCGCGTCGTCTTCGCCGGCGACTCTGCCCATCAGGTTTCGCCGTTCGGCGCACGCGGGGCCAATTCGGGGCTGGAGGATGCCGAGAATCTGGCCTGGAAGCTCGATCGCGTGCTGCGCGGAAGCTCGCCCGCGGCGCTGCTCGACACCTACCATCTGGAGCGAAGCGCGGCGGCCGACGAGAACATTCGCGAGTCGACGCGCGCGACGGATTTCATGGCGCCGAACTCGCACCAGGAGGCGCGGCTGCGCAAAGTGGTGCTCGCGCTCGCCCGGGATACCGAATTCGGCAAGCGCATGGTCAATGGCGGCCGGCTGTCGGTTCCCTCGGTCTACGAGACGCCGCTGTCGACCGAAGATGACGAGGCCTGGGAGACCGGACCGCGCCCGGGGACATCGATGCCGGATGCGCCGCTGAAGGCAGCCGACGGACGGCACCTCCATCTTACCGATGCGTTCAACGCTCAGGGCCGGCGCTTCACGCTGCTGTCGTTCGCCAATGGTGAGGCGATCGACGTGCCCGACGATGTCGGTGTCATCCGCATCGGCGATCCCGATGGACTCGCCGATGGCGAGGGCTTCGCGGTCAAGCGTTACGGTGCCAAACCCGGCACATCCTATCTGCTGCGTCCGGATGGCTATGTCGCGGCGCGCTTCCGGCACCCGAGCCGCGCCGCGATCGCGGCGGCGGTCGCACGCGCCTGCGGCCTGAACTGAGGAAGCCGCAACGATGACGCTCTCGACCGCCTCCAATTTCCCCAAGCCCGACGATGCCTTCCGCGCCATTGTCGAAGCCCATCGCGGCCTCTCGGACCTCGAAAGCGCCGACCTCGATGCGGCATTGGTCCTGATCCTCGCCAATCACATCGGCGACATCGGCGTCCTGCGCGACGCGATCACGCTGGCGAAACGCAGCATGGCTGATGCCGGTCAACAGCAACAACAACAACAGCAGCAATAGGCTGCCGCGCACACAAGGAATGAACTGATGGCGAAAGGTTTCGCATCCACGACGGATCTCACCGAGAAGAAGGTGACCTTCTCCGAGATCGGCCCGGATCTCTATGCGTTCACCGCGGAGGGCGATCCGAACTCGGCGGTGATCGTCGGCGATGACGGCTGCATCGTGTTCGATGCGCAGGCGACGCCGGCGATGGCCAACAAGGTGATCGAGCGCGTCAAGACCGTCACCGACAAGCCGATCAAATATGTCGTGCTGTCGCATTACCACGCGGTGCGCGTGCTTGGCGCTTCGGCCTATCACGCCCAGGGCATCGTCGCGTCGCAGGAGACGCGCCGGCTGATCGTCGAGCGCGGCCAGCAGGACTGGGATTCCGAATACGGCCGCTTCCCGCGCCTGTTCCAGGACGCCGAGAGCATCCCCGGCCTGACCTGGCCGACGCTGACTTTCGAAGGCGAGATGACGATCCATCTCGGCAAGCGCGAGGTGCAGCTGATCCAGCTCGGCGCCGGCCACACCTCCGGCGACATCGTCGCCTGGGTGCCGGACGCCGAGGTGATGTTCTCCGGCGACCTCATCGAATATCATTCGGCCTGCTATTGCGGCGACGCCTATTTGCGCGAATGGCCGTCGACCTTGAACGAGATCCGCGACTTCAATCCCAAGGCGATCGCGCCCGGTCGCGGCGAGGCGCTGAAAGGCGAGGCCACCGTGCGCGAGGCGATCGCGATGACGCGCGACTTCGTCAGCTCGCTGTACGGCGCGGCCGAGATGTCGGTCGCGAAGGGACGCAGCCTGAAGGAATCCATGGCCGCCACGCGCGACGTGATGGACCCGAAGTTCTCGAGCTTCGCGATCTACGAGCACTGCCTGCCGTTCAACGTGTCGCGCGCCTATGACGAGGCCAGCGGCATCGACGATCCCGTGATCTGGACCGCCGAGCGCGACCGCGAGATGTGGGCCCGCCTGCAAGGAGAAGGATGATGAACGTCAACACATCGCCTGACCAGCTCAACCGCGCCACGGGGCAGGTTACGCCGGGCTACATGTCCGGCTTCGGCAATTCGTTCGAGACCGAAGCGCTGCCTGGTGCGCTGCCAATCGGGCGCAACTCGCCGCAGCGCTGCGCCTATGGTCTCTATGCCGAGCAGCTCTCGGGCTCGCCGTTTACGGCGCCGCGCGGGTCCAACGAGCGCTCATGGCTGTATCGCATCCGTCCGTCGGTGAAGCATTCCGGCCGCTTCACACGCGTCGATGCCGGGCTGTGGCGCACCGCGCCCTGCCACGAGCAGGAAATCACCGTGCAGCAGTTGCGCTGGGATCCGACGCCGCTGCCCGCGGGCGAGGTCACGTTCCTGCAGGGCGTACAGACGATGACGACGGCGGGCGATGCCGCGACGCAGGCCGGCATGGGCGCGCATGTCTATGTCATCACCAAGTCGATGGTCGACCAGCACTTCTACAATGCCGACGGCGAAATGATGTTCGTGCTGCAGCAGGGCCGGCTGCTGTTCGTCACCGAGTTCGGCCGTATCGATGCCGAGCCCGGCGAGATCGTCGTGATCCCGCGCGGCGTCAAGTTCCGGGTCGAGATTCCGGCCGGACCTGCGCGCGGCTATCTGTGCGAGAACTACGGCGGCGCCTTCACCCTGCCGGAGCGCGGCCCGATCGGCGCGAATTGCCTTGCCAATGCCCGCGACTTCCTGACGCCGGTGGCGTCGTATGAGGACAAGGACACCCCGACCGAGCTCTATGTGAAGTGGGGCGGCGCGCTGTTCAAGACCGAGCTGAAGCACTCTCCGATCGACGTCGTCGCCTGGCACGGCAACTACGCGCCCTACAAATACGACCTGCGCACCTTCTCGCCGGTCGGCGCGATCGGCTTCGATCATCCCGATCCGTCGATCTTCACCGTGCTGACCTCACCGTCGGAGACGGCGGGCACCGCCAACATCGACTTCGTGATCTTCCCGGAGCGCTGGATGGTCGCCGACAACACCTTCCGCCCGCCGTGGTATCACATGAACATCATGTCGGAGTTCATGGGCCTGATCTACGGCGTCTACGACGCCAAGCCGCAGGGCTTCGTGCCGGGCGGCATGTCCTTGCACAATTGCATGCTGCCGCACGGCCCGGACCGCGAGGCGTTCGATCACGCCAGCAATGGCGAGTTGAAGCCCGTCAAGCTCACCGGCACCATGGCCTTCATGTTCGAGACGCGCTTCCCGCAGCGGATCACCAGGCACGCAGCGGAGTCCGGCACCTTGCAGCCTGACTATGCCGATTGCTGGAACGGACTGGAGAAGCGGTTTAATCCGAACAGGCCTTAGCGCGAACTATGTCAATGCCGTCATGGCCGGGCTTGACCCGGCCATCCACGTCTATCGTCCCGCCGGCTAGATGGATGCCCGGGCCTTCGCCGCGCCGAAGCGGCTTCGGCCGCGCAGGCGGGTCAAGCCCGGGCATGACGACCCGGTTTGGAGAAGCATTTTGACCCACCCCAACGACCCCTCACTCCGCTCCTTCATTCCGGCCGATCCGGCCTCGGACTTTCCGATCCAGAACCTGCCCTATGGCGTGTTCTCCGCCGCCGATTCGCCGAAGCCGCGCGTCGGTGTCGCCATTGGCGATTTCGTGCTCGATCTCGCCGTGCTCGAAGATGAGGGCCTGCTCGACCTGTCGCCGGCCTATGAGGTGTTCGCGCAATCCTCGCTGAATGCCTTCATGGCGCTCGGCCCCGCCGTGTGGTCGAAGACCCGCGCGGCGATCAGCGCACTGCTGCGCCATGACAATCCGCGCCTGCGTGACGACAAGCCGCTGCGCAGCCGCGCGCTGCTGCCGCGCAACGACGTCAACCTGCACTTGCCGTTTCACGTCGCCGGCTACACCGACTTCTATTCGTCGAAGGAGCACGCCACCAATGTCGGCGTCATGTTCCGCGGCAAGGACAACGCGCTGCAGCCGAACTGGCTGCACATGCCGATCGGCTATAACGGCCGCGCGTCGACCGTGGTCGTCTCCGGCACCAAGGTGCGCCGGCCGCGCGGGCAGCTGAAGCCGCCGAGCGCCGACGTGCCGAGCTTCGGCCCGTGCAAGCGGCTCGATTTCGAGCTGGAGATGGGCGTCGTCATCGGCCAATCATCTCCGCTCGGCGAGATGCTGACCGAGGCGCAGGCGGAGGCGATGATCTTCGGCTTCGTGTTGCTCAACGACTGGAGCGCGCGCGACATCCAGCAATGGGAGTACGTCCCGCTCGGGCCGTTCCAGGCCAAGGCGTTCGCGACCTCGATCAGTCCATGGGTGGTGACATCAGAGGCGCTGGAGCCGTTCCGGGTGGCCGGGCCAACGCAGGACCCGGTGCCGCTGCCCTACCTGCAGCAGAAGGCCGCGCAGAACTACGATCTCGCGCTCGACGTCGCCTTGCGTGCGTCGGGCAGCAACGCCGCGCAGACCATCGCGCAGACCAATTTCAAGTACATGTACTGGTCGAGCGTGCAGCAGCTGATGCACCATGCCTCGTCAGGGTGTGTCATGAGCGTCGGCGATCTCCTGGGGAGTGGCACCATCTCCGGCCCGGAGAAGCACCAGCGCGGGAGCCTGCTCGAGATCAGCTGGAACGGCACCGAGCCCATCGAACTCGCCGGCGGCGTGAAGCGCACGTTCCTGGAGGACGGCGATTCGCTGGTGATGCGCGGCTGGTGCCAGGGCAACGGCTATCGCGTCGGCTTCGGCGAGGTCGAAGGCACGATCGTCGCAGCGGAGTAGCCGCCCCATCCACTGCCGTCATTCCGGGGCGGCCCGCAGGGCCGAGCCCGGAATCCATAATGACGGGGAGAGAGCTCAACGCTCCACTGGCGGCACGTGCTTCACGCCGGCGACGAAGGCGGCAACATCCTCGGCCGCATATTTCAGGTGAACGCGCTTGTCCGACGGCACTTGTTTCACCGTGCAGACCCCCGGCCGCCACTGCCGCGCCGGCCGGATCGGCCGCGGCGCGAAGCCGCCGCCGCAGTTCGGGCAGACGTTGAACAGCCTGGTCTCGACGCAGTCGGCGCAGAAGGTGCATTCATAGGAGCAGATGCGCGCGTCCTGCGCGGCCGGCGGCAGGTCTTTGTCGCAATATTCGCAATTGGGCCGAAGCTGCAGGGCCATGGGCGTCTCGCAGGTCAGGGACGCGATCACTGTCGCAAAAGCAATGATGATGTTGAAGGGCGCATTTCCCTCGATTCGCGCCGCGAAAGCTCAGCCAGTCGACAACGACGCCAGCGGCAGCTTGGCGCTTTCCTTGAGACGATCGAGCACGATCGAAGAGCGCACATGCGCCACGCTCTGGTGTGGCATCAGCACGTTGTTGACGATGTCTGACAGGCTCTTGAGGTCGCGCAGCACCACCTTCAGCAGGTAATCGGAATCGCCCGTCAGCGCGTAGGCGTCCTGGATGTCGTCGATGCGGTTCACCAGCGCGCGAAACTTCTCGGCGTTGTCGGGCGAGTGCGTCGCCAGCGTGATCTGGATGAAGGCGATCAGCTCGAAGCCGAGCGCTTGGCTGGCGAGCTGGGCGCGGTAGCCGGCGATGACGCCGTCCTCCTCTAGCCGCATCCGCCGCCGCGAGCATTGCGAGGCCGAGAGCCCGGCGATCTCGGCCAGCTCCTGGTTGGTCAGGCGACCGTCATCCTGGAGCGCGGCCAAGATGCGGAGATCGAAGCTATCGACGGAGTTCATGCGTTATCTCCCCTAATTATGCACGGATCGTGCATATCTCGGCGAAAATGACAATGGTTTGCATGCTCCATGCACCGAATTGGGGAGATCATGAACCCAATCAGCCTAGGAGCTTGCCATGGGTCCGTTTCCGCACGATGCGCCGCCTGCCACCATCTCCGCCGACAACCCGATGGGCACGGATGGCTTCGAGTTCGTCGAATATGCGCATCCCGACGCCGGCGAGCTGCATGCCCTGTTCAAGCTGATGGGCTTCGTGGCGGTCGCGCGCCACAAGACCAAGGCGATCACGCTGTATCGCCAGGGCGACATCAACTATCTCGTCAACGAGGAGCCCGGCAGCCACGGTCACGACTTCGTCGCCGCGCACGGCCCCTGCGCGCCGTCGATGGCGTTCCGCGTGGTCGATGCCAACAAGGCTTACGCGCGCGCGATCGCGCTCGGCGCCGAGCCGGCCGACCTGCCCGCATCGCAGAAGACGCTGGACGTTCCTGTGATCAAGGGCATCGGCGGCAGCCTGCTGTATCTGGTCGATCGCTATGGCGCCAAGGGCTCGGCCTATGATCTCGAATTCGACTGGACCGGCGCGCGCGACCCGCGGCCCGCGGGCTCGGGCCTCTACTATATCGATCACCTGACCCACAATGTGCATCGCGGCCGCATGAACGTGTGGGCCGGCTTCTACGAAAAGCTGTTCAACTTCCGCCAGATCCGCTTCTTCGACATCGAGGGCCGCGCCTCCGGCCTGTTCTCGCGCGCGCTGACCAGCCCCGACGGCAAGATCCGGATTCCGATCAACGAGGATGCCGGCGATTCCGGGCAGATCGAGGAGTATCTGAAGATCTATCGCGGCGAAGGCATCCAGCACATCGCCTGCGGCGCCCGCGATATCTACTCAACCGTCGAGGGCCTGCGCGCCGCCGGCCTGCCGTTCATGCCGTCGCCGCCCGACACCTATTTCGAGCGCATCGACGCGCGTTTGCCCAAGCAGGGCGAGGACCTCGCCCGGCTGCAGAGAAACGGCATCCTGATCGACGGCGAGGGCGTCGTTGCCGGCGGTCACACCAAGGTGCTGCTGCAGATCTTCTCGGCCAATGCCATCGGTCCGATCTTCTTCGAGTTCATCCAGCGCAAGGGCGACGACGGTTTTGGCGAAGGCAACTTCAAGGCGCTGTTCGAGTCGATCGAGGAGGACCAGATCCGCCGCGGCGTGCTCAAGGTCGAGGCGGCGGAGTAGGGCCGTTCATCGGTGTGTGTTGTTCTCGCTGATGCAGCCCAGACTTCCGCTGTAGCCCTGGATTGCTTCCGCCTTCGCTCTTCGAGCTTCGGCGGACAAGTCGTTGCGCTCGCAATGACGGTGTGTGTGGGACGCACGCCGTCGCTCCACAGACAGTGTCGTCCCGGCGAACGCCGGGACCCATACCGCGTGATGTATCGATCGGGCACAGTCATCGATAATTTTCGCCACACGACGGCCGGTGGCTATGGGTCCCGGCGTTCGCCGGGACGACACCGCGTTTGAGGAGGGGGCGTGGCCAACTCATTCAGATCGGAATAGTCGCGCAGCGCACCGTCGGCGCGACCGCAGCCGTCCGTTTAACGCCCAGCCTTCCAAGCATTCACCAGCGTCCCGATCTCCGTCACCTCCGGCTCACGGATGGTCGACGGCGTCCGTGAGAACCTTGGCGCTGGCGCGGGCTGCGTCACGCCGTGCCGCTGGACGAACACGCCGCGCGCGGCCATGTGGGCGTGCTTGGGCGCCTCCGACATCGTCAGCACCGGCGCGAAGCAGATGTCGGTGCCTTCCATGATCGCGCACCATTCCTCCCGCGTCTTGCTCTTGAACACGCTGACCAGCTTCTCCTTCAGCGCCGGCCATGCGCGCGGATCCATCTGTGCATCGAAGGCGGGATCGGAGAGATCGGCGTGCTGCCGCAGCAGCGCGTAGAACTGCGGTTCGATCGAGCCGATCGAGATGAAGTTGCCGCAGGCGCATTCGTAGACGCCGTAGAAATGCGCGCCGCCGTCGAGGAAGTTGCGCTCACGCCCCTCCGTCCAGCGGCCCATCGCGGTGAGGTCGAAGAACATCGCGAGCAGCGAGGCGGCGCCGTCGCACATCGCGGTGTCCACCACCTGGCCCTTGCCGGACTTCGAGGCTTCCAGCAACGCCGCGAGCACGCCGACCACGAGATACAGCGCGCCGCCGCCGAAATCGCCGACCAGGTTGAGCGGCGGCACCGGGCGCTCCCTGGGTCCGATCGCGGCCAACGCGCCGGTGATCGAGATGTAGTTGATGTCGTGACCGGCCGCATGCGCCAGCGGTCCCTCCTGGCCCCAGCCGGTCATGCGGCCGTAGACCAGCTTCGGATTGCGCGCGAGCACCACGTCGGGGCCGAGGCCGAGCCGCTCCATCACGCCGGGCCGGAAGCCTTCGATCAGCGCGTCGGCACCGGCGAGCAGATCGAGCACCTCGGCGATGACCGACTTGTCCTTGAGATCGAGCTCGATCACCTTGCGGCCGCGGCCGGCGACCGACTTCATCGTCTTGCGCGCGCCGACACGATCCAGCGTCACCACCTCCGCGCCCATGTCCGCCAGCAGCATGCAGGCGAACGGACCCGGTCCGATGCCGGCGAACTCGACGATGCGGAAGCCTGCGAGCGGTCCGGTGGCGCGGGTCTGAGTGTCTGGTGCGGTCTTGTCGAGCACGTCGTTGTGTCCTTGATTCACGCGTCTTGTCGGATCGCGTTCTGATCCGCAATTGTCCCGCGTGCATCAGGCCAACGCAAGCGCGCCGTATGCCGCAAAGCAAAACGGCGCGCATTGCTGCGCGCCGCATGGAATTTGTCGTGCCGTTGCGCGGAATGATCCGCGTTGTGAGGTCAGCCCGCGGCCTGCACCGCGCGCTGCGCCATCACCTTCACCAGATTGGCGCGATAATCGGCCGAGCCGTGGATGTCGCTGAGCAGGCCGCTCGCCGGGATGCTGACCCCGTCGATCGCCGACGCCGACCAGTTCGACTTCAAAGCCGCCTCGATCGCGGGCACGCGCATCACGCCGCTCTGCGAGGCGCCGGTGGCCGCGACGCGGACGTCGCCGCCCTTGGTCTTGGTGACGAACACACCCGTGAGCGCAAAGCGCGACGCGGGGTGGCGCATCTTGGCGTAGCCGGCCTTCTCCGGCACCGGGAACGACACCTCGGTGATGATCTCGCCGTCCTCGAGCGCCGTCGTGAACAGGCCCTTGAAGAAATCACCGGCCGCGATCGACCGCTTGTTGGTCTTCACGGTTGCACCGAGCGAGACCAGCGCCGCGGGGAAGTCCGCTGCCGGATCGTTGTTGGCGATCGAGCCGCCGATCGTGCCGCGGGAGCGTACCGCGGGATCGCCGAGCACCGAGGTGAGATGGGCGATGGCAGGGATCGCCTTCTTCACATCGGCATTGGTCATGATGTCGTAGTAGGTGGTCGCGGCCTTGATGGTGAGCGTGTCGCCGGTCAACTGGATGCCGATCAGGTCCTTGATCTTGCCGATGTCGATGACATCGGACGGAGCAGCAAGCCGCTGCTTCATCACCGGGATCAGGGTATGACCGCCGGCCAGGAACTTGGCTTCGCTGCCCTTGGAGAACAGCGCCGCGGCCTCGTCGACCGAGGAGGCACGGTGATAAGTGGTCTGGTACATGGTTGCTCCTCCGTTCGATCAGGCGTTGCCATGGATCGCGTGCCACACGCGGTCCGGCGTCGCCGGCATTTCCAGCTTGTTGTTGCCGATCGCATCCGTGATCGCGTTGATCACGGCGGCGGATGCGCCGATCGCGCCGGCCTCGCCGCAGCCCTTCACGCCGAGCGGATTGCCCGGGCACAGGGTCGTGGTGTGGCTGAGCTTGAAGGACGGCACGTCGTCGGCGCGCGGCATCGCGTAGTCCATGAAGGACGCCGTGACCGGCTGGCCGTTGCTATCGTAGATCGCGTGCTCGAGCAGCGCCTGGCCGATGCCCTGGACGAGACCGCCGTGGACCTGACCTTCGACGATCATCGGGTTGATGAGCCGGCCGAAATCGTCCGCCGCCACGAAGTTGACGAACGACGTCTTGCCGGTGGCCTCGTCGACCTCGAGCTCGCAGATATAGGTGCCGGCCGGGAAGGTGAAGTTGGTCGGATCGTAGAAGGCACTCTCCTTCAATCCGGGCTCCATGCCGTCCGGCAGGTTGTGCGCGGTGTAGGCGGCGAGGGCGACCATCGGCAGCGCGATCGACTTGTCGGTGCCGGTCACCTTGAACTCGCCGTTCTCGATGACGATGTCGCCTTCCGAAGCCTCCAGCGCATGCGCTGCGATCTTCTTGGCCTTGGCCTCGACCTTCTCCATCGCCTTGAGGATCGCGGTGAGGCCGACTGCGGCCGAGCGCGAGCCGTAGGTGCCCATGCCGAACTGCACCTTGTCGGTGTCGCCATGAACGATCGAGACCTGGCTGATCGGCACGCCCAGGCGCTCGGCGATGAGCTGGCAGAAGGTGGTCTCGTGGCCCTGGCCGTGGCTGTGCGAGCCTGTGAGCACCTCGATGGTGCCGACCGGGTTGACGCGGATCTCAGCCGATTCCCACAGACCGACGCCGGCGCCAAGGCTGCCGACTGCCTTCGACGGCGCGATGCCGCAGGCCTCGATGTAGCAGGAGAAGCCGATGCCGCGCAGCTTGCCTTGCGCCTTGGCGGCTGCCTTGCGCGCCGGGAAGCCGGCATAGTCGATGGCCTTCATCGCCGCGTCGAGCGAGGCGTTGAAGTCGCCGGTGTCGTAGGCCATGATCACCGGGGTCTGGTGCGGGAACTGGGTGATGAAGTTCTTGCGCCGCAGCTCGGCCGGATCGACCTTGAGCTGACGCGCCGCGGTCTCCATCAGCCGCTCCAGCAGATAGCTCGCCTCAGGGCGTCCGGCGCCGCGATAGGCGTCGACCGGCGTGGTGTTGGTGTAGACGCCCATCACCTCGGCATAGATCGCCGGGATGTTGTACTGGCCCGACAGCAGGGTCGCGTACAGATAGGTCGGCACCGAGGACGAGAACAGCGACATGTAGGCGCCGAAATTGGCGTGGGTCTTGACCCGCAGCCCCAGGATCTTGTTGTCGGCATCGAGCGCCATCTCCGCCTTGGAGATGTGGTCGCGGCCGTGCGCGTCGGTCAGGAACGCCTCGGTGCGGTCGCCGGTCCACTTCACCGGGCGGCCGACCTTCTTGGAGGCCCACAGCGCCACCATCTCCTCGGGATAGATGAAGATCTTGGAGCCGAAGCCGCCGCCGACGTCGGGCGCGATGACGCGCAGCTTGTGCTCCGGCGCGATGTTGTAGAACGCCGACAGCACCAGGCGGGCGACGTGCGGGTTCTGCGACGTCGTGTAGAGCGTGAAGTGCTCCTCGGCGGCGTCGTAGTCGGCGATCGCCGCGCGCGGCTCCATCGCGTTGGGTGCGAGCCGGTTGTTGGTCAATTCCAGCGTGACGACGTTGGCGGCCTTGGCGAAGGCGGCGTTGACCGCTCCCTCGTCGCCAATATGCCAGTCATAGACGACGTTGCCGGGGGCCTCCGGGTGAAGCTGCGGCGCGCCGGGCTTCAGCGCGGAGGGCATGTCGGCCACTGCCGGCAGCTCTTCATATTCCACCACGACGGCTTCGGCCGCGTCACGGGCGAGGTTCTTGCTCTCGGCGATCACCACAGCGACGGCCTGGCCGACGAACCGCACGGTCTCCGGCGCCATCGCCGGCCATGCTCCCATCTTCATCGGCGAGCCGTCTTTCGAGGTGATGGCCCAGCCGCAGATCAGGTTGCCGACCTTGTCGTCGACGATCTGCCTGCCGGTCAGCACCGCGACCACGCCCGGCATCGCCTCGGCGGCCGAGGAGTCGATGCTCTTGACCTTGGCATGCGCGTGCGGGCTGCGGATGAAATGGGCAAAGGTCATGCCCACCAGTTTGACGTCGTCGACGTAACGGCCCTTGCCGGTGATGAAACGCTTGTCCTCCTTGCGGACGACGCTGGCGCCAATGCCTTCCATACCCATGCGAATCTCTCCCCTACCGGAGTTCTATTGTCCCGCCGCGGCCATCGCGCGCAGCGGTCGTGGTCTCGGTATTGCGGTAAACGGCGGCTCTCGCCCGCCTCATTCGGCAGCTTGCGCGACCTTCATCCGTCCGGCAGCGTCGAGCACGGCCTTGACGATGTTGTGATAGCCGGTGCAGCGGCAGATGTTGCCTTCCAGCTCCTCACGCACCGTGCTCTCGTCGAGCTCGCCTCCGTGGCGGTGCACAATATCGATCGCCGACATGATCATGCCCGGCGTGCAATAGCCGCATTGCAGGCCGTGATTGTCGCGGAAGGCGGCCTGCATCGGGTGCAGCTCGTCGCCCTTGGCGATGCCTTCGATGGTGGTGACGTTGGCGCCGGCAGCCTGGCCGGCGAGCACGGTGCAGGATTTCACGGCGCGGCCGTCGATATGGACGACGCAGGCGCCGCATTGGCTGGTGTCACAGCCGACATGGGTGCCGGTGAGATTGAGATGATCCCGCAGGAGGTGAACGAGCAGGGTGCGATCCTCGGCCTCGACCGAGACCGCCTTGCCGTTCACCGTCAGTTTGACTGTCGACACGAGTAACCTCCCGATGAATTTTTCTTATTCTGATTAGAAACAGCGCCCTCAGGACTTTGCAACTCGAATTTTCGTCTCTGATGTCATTGCGACGTCTTGCGCGCGGCCTCGGCGATTCGGTCGCATGTGGCCCGCCATGCGAGGCGGCATCGGCGCAGGTGAGAGCGCAGGCCGTAGGCCGATGCCGCCCATTTACCGCCCCTTAGCCATTGTGACGTAGTTTTGATCACGCTCTGGTGCGTTGCCGCCGGGCGGGTTGGTTTGTGGCCAATATTAAAGAATGGCGTGTCGGGGGTGGGAATGTCTGCGCAGCTTGCGCCGCAGTCGCGGCGTGCCAATTTTCTGACCCTGCGATTTCGCGGCAAGATCGTCCTCGGCTTTGCCGTGGTGCTGGCCATCTCCGCCGCCAGCATCGGCTTCTCCTATCTGGGGTTCGAGCGGGTCGCCGCGGCGGTCGCGGCCTATCGCGGCAGCGTTGCGGAAGCCGACACCGCCCGCACCGTCGATCGCGAGCTGGTCTCGTACCAGGCGCTCGCCCGTTATTATGCCCTGACCGGCAAAGCCGAGGACGAGGCGGCGGCCACCGCTGCCCAGCAGGCGCTCCAGGCCGCGATCGACAAATCGATGGCCGCGACCGGCGCCGAGCGGCGTGCGCAGGTCGGCAAGTTGCAGGCGCAGTTTCAGGCCTTCGCCAAGACGTTCTCGAGCATCGTTGCCCTGACCCGCGAGAACGCCAAGCTGGCGACCGACCAGATCGGCATCATCGGCAACAAGATCCGCTTCAAGTTCGATGATCTGGCGGACACTGCCGCGCTCGCCGGCCTGCCGTCGGTGCAGACGACGGCCAAGGACCTCACCGGCCAGTATCTGACCGTGTCCGCGCTGGTCGGGACCTATATCGCCAAGCCGGATGCCAAGACCGCCGACGGCGCCATCGCGCGCACGCGCTTCCTGGAAACCTCGCTGGTGACGATCTATGCCAATGACGAGAAGATCACCCAGCGCGTCGCCGAGCTCGGCGACCTGATCAAGCAGTATCGCGCCGCCTTCATCAAGCTATCGGAGAACATGAAGGCGCTCGGCAAGCTCGAACAGGAAATGGGCCTCGTCGGGACCGAGATCATCGCGCTGTCGAACGGGCTGAAATCCGAGGTCGCCTCCGACCAGCAGCGCATCGAGGCCGCCGCCAACACCACCATCGCGGACATCGAGCGGCTGATCGCGATGCTGGCGATCGGCGGGCTGACGCTCGGCGCCGTGCTGGCGCTGATGCTCGGCAACGGCATTTCCAGGCCGATGATCACGATGTGCAAGGCGATGCGCGAGCTTGCCTCGGGCAATTTCGACGTCCGGCTGCCCGGCCTCGGGCGCAGCGACGAGATCGGCGAGATGGCGGCGGCGGTCGAGGAGTTCAAAGTGCAGGCGGTGGCCAAGGCCGAGCGCGACGCCGCGACGCAGGACGCCCAGAACAAGGCGGCGGGCGCCGCGCGGCGGGCCGAGCTCATCCGCTTCGCCGACGAGTTCGAGACCGCCGTCGGCTCGATCGTGTCCAACGTCTCGACCTCGGCCGAGCACCTCGAGCAGGCGGCCTCGACGCTGACGCGCACCGCCGAGACCACGCAGTCGCTGGCGAGCCGCGTCAGCGGCACCTCCGACCAGGCCACCGGCCGCATCCACTCGGTGGCGAGCGCGACCGACGAGCTGTCGGCCTCGGTCGACGAGATCGGCCGCCAGGTCCGCGAGTCCAGCCGCATCGCGGAATCCGCCGTGGCCCAGGCCGAGGAGACCGACGGGCGCATCGGCAAGCTGTCGCGCGCGGCGCAGGAGATCGGCGACGTCGTCAAGCTGATCACCGCGATCGCCGAGCAGACCAACCTGCTGGCGCTGAACGCGACCATCGAGGCCGCCCGCGCCGGCGATGCCGGCCGCGGCTTTGCGGTGGTGGCTTCCGAGGTCAAGTCGCTGGCGGAGCAGACCGCCAAGGCGACCGACGACATCTCCAACCACATCTCAGGCATGCAGGCGGCGACCCAGGAGTCGGTGACCGCGATCAAGCAGATCGGCGGCACCATCCGCCAGATCTCGACCATCGCCTCGTCGATCGCGACCGCGGTCGAGCAGCAGGGCGGCGCGACCCAGGAGATCGCCAGGAATGTGCAGAGCGTCGCTGCGGGCACGCAGGCCGCCGCCACCGACATCACCCAGGTCAATCGCGGCGCGACCCAGACCGGCGAAGCCTCGGAGGAGGTGCTGCGCTCGGCCCAGTCGCTGTCCTCGGAGAGCGCCCGCCTGCGCGCGGAGCTCAACCGCTTCATGGCCAACATCCGCGCGGCGTAAATCGTCAGGACTTTTGCCGGTCGCACTCGATCGGCCGATGGTATGCCGAGGCCGCCGCCGCACATTCCGCTGTCGTCCCCGCGAACGCGGGGACCCATACGCCGCAGCAGTCGTGGGACGGGCGGTATTGATCGCGTACCTCAATTGGCATCACGCGGTATGGATCCCGGGTCTGCGTCCGCCGACGCTTTGCGTCAGCGGACTTGCCCGGGACGACAGCCAAGTGTGAGGCGGCATTTGGGGCCCGCTACGCGACCGTCTGACCCGGCCTGATTGGTGCCGAGAGTAGGTTCCCCACCCCGCTTGGGGGAACCCAGCGCTGGCCGAGACGTTGGGTCGCAGCGGCAGGGTCTCGCTGCCGCATTTGCTTCATCCTCTCGGTCGAGCATGCGGTGCGACCCGCGCCGTCGCATTGGGATTCCATGGCACCCCGACAGGCATCCTTTCCGCACCTCCGCGTCATCACGTCAGCGCCGCCATCCAGCGCGCCGCCGGACGACACGGCAGGCCAGGATCGCGTCATCGAAACCAACATCCCCGCCCGGCTCGACGACCTCCGCTGGAGCGCCTTCCACACCCGCGTCGTGCTCGCGCTCGGCATCACCTGGGTGCTCGACGGGCTCGAGGTGACGCTCGCCGGCGCCTTGTCGGGCGCGCTGAAGCAGAGCCCGGCGCTGCACTTCTCCAATCTCGACATCGGGCTTGCCAACAGCGCCTATCTCGCCGGCGCCGTGCTCGGCGCGCTCGGCTTCGGCTGGCTGACCGACCGCATCGGCCGCCGGAAGCTGTTCTTCATCACGCTCGCGCTGTATCTGTCCGCGACGGCCGCCACCGCCTTGTCGTGGAATGTCGCGACCTACGCGCTGTTTCGCTTCTTGACCGGCGCCGGCATCGGCGGCGAGTACACCGCGATCAACTCGACGATCCAGGAGCTGGTGCCGGCGCGCTATCGCGGCTGGACCGATCTCATGATCAACGGCAGCTTCTGGCTGGGCGCCGCGCTCGGCGCCGTCGGCGCCATCTTGCTGCTCGATCCTGATGTCACCGGCCCGGATGTCGGCTGGCGGCTGGCCTACGGCATCGGCGCCTGTCTCGGCCTGGTCGTGCTGATCATGCGGATGTGGATTCCGGAAAGTCCGCGCTGGCTGATGATCCATGGCCATCCGGACCAGGCGCACGACATCGTCGCCGCCATCGAGCGCGACGTCACCGGCCACGACCGCGAGGAGCGCGCCAAATCCCTGCCCAAGATTCGCCTTCGCATGCGCGATCACACGCCGCTCGCCGAGTTCGCGCATACGCTGTTCTCGGTCTATCGCCAGCGCTCGCTGGTCGGCTTGACGCTGATGATCGCGCAGGCGTTCTTCTACAACGCGATCTTCTTCACCTTCGCGCTGGTGCTGACCGATTTCTACGGCATCAAGTCCGATCACGTCGGCTGGTACATCCTGCCCTTCGCGGCCGGCAACGTGCTCGGGCCGCTGCTGCTCGGCCGCCTGTTCGACACGCTCGGCCGCCGCGCCATGATCACCTTCACCTACGGCGTCTCCGGCGTGCTGCTCGCGCTCACCGGCTATCTGTTCTCGATCGGCGTGCTGAGCGCCGCGACCCAGACCGCGGCCTGGATGGTGATCTTCTTCTTCGCGTCGCCGGCCGCAAGCGCCGCCTATCTCACCGTGTCGGAGAATTTTCCGCTGGAGGTGCGCGCGCTCGCGATCGCGCTGTTCTACGCCATCGGTACCGGGATCGGCGGCGTGGCGGGACCCGCGCTGTTCGGCGTGCTGCTTGACAGCGGGGCGCGCGGCGCGGTGTTCGGCGGCTATCTGTTCGGTGCCGCGCTGATGCTGGTGGCGGCGCTCGTCGCTTGGCGCTATGCCATCGCGGCCGAGCGCAAATCGCTCGAGCAGGTGGCGCGACCGCTCGCTGTCATGGAGTAGATGATGAAGTCCGAAAACTCCGATCTGACTGCTTCGCCTGCGTCGGAGCCCGCCGAGATCGTTCCGACGCCGGTGAGTCTCGTGCCGCACCTTCGCGAGGTGGCGATCCTGCTCGATATCGACGGGACCCTGCTCGATCTTGCGCCGACGCCGCGCGAGGTGTGGGTGCCGCCGGGTCTCGCCGAGGCACTGAACGCGTTGCTGCAACGAACCTCCGGCGCGCTGGCGCTGGTCTCGGGCCGCTCACTCAACGACATCGATCTCATCTTCGCGCCGGAGGTCTACCCCGCCGTCGGCGGCCATGGCGCGGAGATGCGGCTCGGCGGCGGCGGCGAGGCGGATGCGATCAAGGCGCCGCCGCTGGACAAGGAGCTGAAGCGCAGGCTCGCCGCGATCGCCAAGCTCAGCCCCGGCATTCTGCTCGAGGACAAGGGGTACTCGCTGGCGCTGCATTATCGCCTCGCGCCGCAGGCGGAGAAAGCGATCTACGAGGAGGTGTCGCGCATCCGCGCCGAGTTGCCGGGGGCGCCGATCGAGGTGCTGCCCGGCAAGTGTGTGTGCGAGATCAAGCACGCCGGCTTCACCAAGGCGAGCGGCGTACGCGAGCTGATGCGGCACGCGCCGTTCAAGGGACGCAAGCCGTTCTTCATCGGCGACGACGTCACCGACGAGACGGTGTTCGCGATCATGCCGGATTTCGCTGGCCTGTCGTTCTCGGTCGGGCGCCGCGCGCTCGGTGTCGACGGACATTTCGACGCACCGGACGACGTGCGCGCGTTCCTGGCGCGCCTCGCCGACGGCGGAACTAATTCGTCGACCTAGCGGTCCGCGCAGGGGTTCCGCATCGCCGCGTTATTAGTTCCATTCGCCATGCATTCGCATGTTGCATGCGTCGCTCTTGATTAGAAACGTTCTGACTTGATTGACGCTGTGATTACACCGCGCGAATGCCCGAATTTGGTTTCATTTGGTTGAAAGGGTGGCCTGGAACCATATTGATGAACAGCTGTTAACCGACATGACCAACAGGAGGGAGCTGTGAACCTCGTCGTGGTTTCGAATCGGGTGGCGCGTGGCAAAGCCAACGAGCCAATGACCGGCGGACTTGCGGCAGCATTGCTGCCCGTTGTGGAGAAATCGGGGGCAGTATGGGTGGGGTCTTCGGGACGTGTGCGTGACGGCGCGCAGACGGAGCCGATCGCGGAGATCGAGCAGATCGGTGAAGGCGCGCTGGCGCTGCTCGATCTGCCAGCCGCGCATTATGCCGGCTACTACGAAGGCTTTGCCAATTCGGCACTGTGGCCGGCGCTGCATTCACGCAGCGATCTGATCAGCGTCTCGCATGATGATTATCGGTCCTATCGCGAGGTCAACGCCTTCGTGGCGCGCGCGCTGCTCCGATTCCAGAAGCCGGACACCTTGTTCTGGATCCAGGACTATCACTTCCTGTCGCTCGGCGCGGAGTTGCGCACGCTCGGTGTGAAGAGCCCGATCGGCTTCTTCCTGCACACGCCATGGCCCGCGCGCTGCGTCATCGACAGCGTGCCGAATCACCGCGATCTCGTCACCGCGATGCTCGCCTATGATCTGATCGGCTTCCAGACCGAGGATGATCGGGAGAATTTCACCGCCTGCATCCGCACCGATCTCGGCCTTCAGGTGCGCGACGGCGTGGTTAGGTCGCTGCACGGCCGCACGCGTCTGGCCGTGTTCCCGATCGGCATCGACGCCGACAAGTTCGCGCAGCAGGCGGCGAAGGCGGTGGCGCATCCGGACGTGTCGCGGCTGCGCCGCAGCCTGAATGGCGAGAAGCTCGCCATCGGCGTCGACCGGCTCGACTACTCCAAGGGCCTCGTCAACCGCGTCAATGCCTTCGATCGCATGTGGACGATGCACCCGAGCCTGCTGCGTGCCGCGTCGCTGCTGCAGATCGCGACGCCTTCGCGCGAATCGATCGAGGCCTACGGCAATCTGCAGAGCGAAGTCGCGCGCCTCGTCAGCGAGGTCAACGGCCGCCACGGTGAGGTCGACTGGACGCCGATCCGCTACCTCAACAAGGGCTATGGCCAGGGTGTGCTGGCCGGACTCTATCGCAGCGCCCAGGTCGGCGTCGTCACGCCGCTGCACGACGGCATGAACCTGGTGGCGAAGGAGTATGTCGCCGCGCAGAGCCCGGTCGATCCGGGCGTGCTGGTGCTGTCGAAATTCGCCGGCGCCGCCAACGAGCTCGACGCGGCGCTCCTGGTCAATCCGCATGACATCGACGGCATGGCCCGGACGATCGCGACGGCGTTGTCGATGCCGCTCAACGAGCGCCGTATGCGCTACGAGATCATGATGACGAAGCTGCGCCGCCATTCGATCCAGCAATGGTTTGCCGACTTCGTCGAAACCCTGCAGGACGGCGACGCCGCCGAGGTCGAGATCGAACCCCTGCCTGCGGCGCCCGCGGGCTTCCTGGCCGGCCGCATGCTCTCGCCCGGTGCGCGCTATCACTGAATGGCTCGCGCCTCGCCGCCGGTGGCGGCGAGGCTCACAGGCTCAATGGCAGTAGGACACGCCGTCGAGCACGGCGCAGCGCAGCTTGTTCGGCGAGCTCGGATTGTCCATCGGCACCATGCCCTTGCCCTGTCCGACGAACACGCCCGGCCCGACGACCACCGAGGCCTTGTTGCCGATGATGACGGACGGGTGTGGATTCAGGCTGGACCTGGTCCCGTCCGGCCACAGGATCGCGTCGCCCTGCCAGATCCCCTTGCGCCCGTCGTCGCAGGTCACGTCGACCCCCTGTTTGGTGCATTGATCGGCGCGCGCCGCCCCGGCGGCGGCGAGGCTGAACGCCGCGGCCAGCAGGATGGCGAGACAGGCAGGGGAGGATGGCGGCATGGCGAGGTCCCTCATGGGCAGCCGGATCGAGGCCGCAAATCAGTGGTCGTGCCGTCCGCCCGGCCGGTTCACAGTGGGTCCGGCCAGGCGGCGGCGAGGCCAGATCGAGCCCGCAACCAGGGCGGATTGATGATTTTTATCAGCGATTTGGGGGAAATTTGCCGCCGAGGCCCCCGCCCGGCTTGCAAAACGCCGCCGACCCCGCCAAGAGAGGGCCGCCGGAGAGATGGCCGAGTGGCTTAAGGCGCACGCTTGGAAAGCGTGTGTGCGGGAAACCGTACCGTGGGTTCGAATCCCACTCTCTCCGCCAGCTGCACGATTTTCTACGCCAAACTGCGCTATGGCGGGCCTTCGATAGGCGGCGTCCGCTCGTTGCATGGCGGAACTCGAACGTTCGGCTTGGGGCGAGCCAATTCCCGTCCTTTAACGGAAGGCTCAACTTCTCCTCGATCCAGACGGTCTTCCCCCAAGGTCGCCAACGGGATCGGATCATCCCGCACAACCTCATTGGAGTGGACCGAGCAGCCCCGGCCGTTTGGCACACGTCGGCGGGAGAAATCCAGGAGGTGAACTTCGCGATGCTCGCTCAAGCTCAGAGCGGTCTTGGCCGAACCGCGCGGCGTCGATGGGGCGAAAGCTGGCAGAGAGTCATCTTGTAGGTGCCCTTCGGCAGACTGCGCAGGGTTGCGCTCCCGTGGCTCTCCGTTTTTCCATGCCGAGGATGACAGTCTTCAGGATATTTCGCTCACACGACGCATCTTCAGACGTCGAGCACTTCCTGGACTGCCTCAAATATGTCGTCTGCCGTCCCTTCGATCTTGCTATCGGCCCAGGCTTGGTAAGCCTTGGCGTAAACCAACTTTTCGGCCCCTGGATCGCTCGTCGAGATCATCTCATCTCTGGATGCGCTCAGAGCGAGGGCTTTCACCTCCATGGCAATGGCGGTGATGAACCTCACGCGACCTTCGTGCTCGTCGAAAACATTCGCGGTCATGAGCGCTTCTCCGTATGACGGTCGGCTTGGCGGCTCCTGCTCATGCTGCACGCCGAAATGATCGGCGCTGGTCTATTTTTGCAGTTGCGAGCTACGACCGCGGCTCTCTTGCGGTTGTTCCTTCGGCCGCTCGCTCTTGCATGCGAAACAGACCGAACGTGCAACTTGAGTTCCGTTGATGGCCAACCGTTCGTGGACGTGAGGAGTCCTCATCGTACAGAACTCGCAATATGCCTGCGGCAATCGCAACGCAATTTCTCTCGAAGTGTCCACGAATCATCCCCCGTTCCCACAACATTCACTTCCCTCCTCCTTGGGGCGACTTTGAAGACAACCAGCGCGAGGAGTCGTACGCTATCGTACGGACTTTGGACGTGGCGGGCCTGCGGCAGCACGACGTCGAGCGAAACGGCGCGGCGGCCGCCGTGCTTCAGATCCCCGCGCGGATCAGTCCTCGTAGCTGTCGATGACCGCGTCAGCAATCGTACGCTTGGTGACGATGCCGACGATGTCGTTCACCCGCGGGCGGGAGCCGCCCTGGAAGACGATGGCGGCACCGGCGCCGTGGCGCTTGAGTCTCGCAAACACCAGGCTCAGAAGGTCCTGATCGCGACAAATGACCATCCGCCGTTCGGCAAAGGTTTCGACAAACAGGTCAGGGTTGGTTTGAGATTCCATCCACAGACCCGAACGCGGCGGAATCAGCCCCACGATCCGGCCATCCCGCTCGACGACGATGGCTCGAGCGTCATCGGTATCTTCCGCGGGCAAGGCGTGCTTCAGCGTTGTGCCGGCCCTGGCTACGATAAAGCGACGCTCCATGATGTCTTGCGCCTGCTTAACCAGGTAAAGATTGATATGCCGCTCCTTGGGGATACGGTGGCCGCGATGACGCAGCTTGACCGTGTAGATCGTCTCATTGACGAGCGCGCGCCTTACGCCGGCAGCCAGCGCCACCGCGACGATCACCGGCACAATGATCGCGTAGTCACGCGTCATCTCGAACACCATGACGATGGCCGTCATCACGCCGCCGGTTCCCGCGCCGACCATGGCCGCCATTCCAACGATAGCGGCCGAGGACGGCGTCAGCCCGGAATGAGGCAAGATCGAACTGGTCCCGGTCGCAAATGCCGCGCCAAGAGTGGCGCCAAGATAGAGCGAGGGAGAGAAGATCCCGCCTGAGGCCCCGCAGCCAAGGCTGACGGTGGTGGCGAGCAGCTTCAGCGCGAATAGCAGCGCAAGAAGACCCGTCGCGGTCATCTTGTGGTCTAGGATGTCCTGAATGACCGAATAGCCAACCCCATCGACGTAGGAATGGCCGAACGCGTGACTGAGTCCCACCATCATCAGGCCGATCACAGCCATGCCCACGATGTTCTGGACGTACTCGTTTCCGGACAGTTTCGGAAATCCATCCTCCATGAAAACGAGCAGCCGAATGAACGACCAGGCTGCTGCGCCGCACAGCACTCCAAGCAGGACGAACGCAACCGCCTCCTGCGGATTGAACGACGCAACCATGGGAAATTGAACGTCCGGCACCGCAAAGGCCGGGTCCGGGCCGATGAGAATTCGCCCGATCGTCGTCGCAGCGCCCGTCGCCACGACGACGGGAAGGAAGGTGCGGTTCGACACTTCCGGCAGGAGAATTTCGAGGGCGAACAGCACACCGCCAAGCGGCGTGTTGAACGTTGCGGCGATGCCCGCGCCGGCGCCCGCGGACAACAGCGTTATCTTCTGCCGCGTGGAGAGTCCGATGAATTGAGAGAAGGCCGAACCAAGCGCCGAGCCGATCTGGATGATCGGCCCCTCGCGCCCGACGGCGGCGCCGCTACCGATCGATATTGCGGAGGCCAGCGCCTTGATCACGGCGACCGTGCCGCGGATATTGCCGCGCTTGTAGAAGATCGCATCCATCACTTCGGGGACGCCGTGTCCCTTTGCTTCGGGAGCAAAGCGCCTCACGAGAAAAACGACAATCAGGCCCCGACCATCGGGGACAACAGAACGAAGTCGCCAAAGCGGCTGGGACCCTCGCTGATATTGGCGTCGTAAACGAAACTGAGTCTGCCATTGTAAGAGACGTTGTGCACGAAGCCGATCAGGGCGCGGAACACAACCGCGCCTAGTCCAGTCATCACCCCGATAACCAAGGCGAGGCCACAAAGAACGAGCAGGCTCACCCGCCGTTCCTCCAGCAGCGATTTGCGGCCGCCGGCTGCGATCGCTTTGATATTGTCGGAAGTCAGTCCTGTGGGCATCCGGGTCACACGAAATGGCTCAAGGTTGGGATCGCAAGATACGGACTGGTCGGCCATAAAAGCGTTCCGGACGCCGTCCGCACTGGGCAACAGGGACTTGGACGGCTTTGACGCAGAGTGCAGCGTCAGGGCAAGTGCTAATCGATCGCCCTTCTGCTGAACAATGGCCAACTATACTGCGGAAGTTCCAAGGAATCTGTGATGTCACGCCCGATAGCGAGCCTGGCCAGGCCGGGAAGAGCAAACGCTTTGACCACCAAGTTGCGGAATCGCAGCCCGAACTCTGTCTTCGGTGCAAAAGCACCGGCAAAGCGCTCGGCTCCACGCTGCTTGGCATTGATGTAGCTTTGCAACAATGTTTCGTATCTCCGAAATGCGAGTTGATACTGCCCGTCTGCAGCTGCGAGTTCACCGGCAAGGACGTAAGCCGAGATCATTGCCAGCGCCGAGCCCTGCCCGGCCAGCAGCGAGACGCAGAATGCCGCGTCTCCCACCAGCGCGATGCGGCCGTGGGACCAGTTTTGCATCCGGATCTGACTGACGCTGTCGAAATAGAGCGACTCAGTTTGCTCGAGTTCGGCCAGAATCTTGCAGCATTCCCAGCCATCGTGCCGATAGAGGTCGTCGAGGAGCGCCTTCTGGGCATCCATCGTGGTGGGCAACTCCTCTCTCGTCGAAAGGAAAACAAACAGAAACAGCGTGCGATCGTCGCGCAACGTGAAACGACCGAGCATCCGGCCCGGTCGTCCGTACATCAGATAAATATCCTCGTCGCGAGGGCGATAGCCGCGCGCCTCGAACGCCGCGACGGCATAGCCGAGGTGCTTTTCGAACCTGGATTGCGGTCCGAAGGCGAGTGCGCGCGTACGCGAATGCAATCCGTCCGCGCCAATCACGAGATCGAATCGTCGTTCACGCTCGCGCTCGAACCGGACCCGGACGCAATCCGCCTGCTCTTCCAAGGCGACGATCGTATCGCCGAAGATGCTTTCGACCTGTCCCTGTGATCTCTCAAACAGCAGCCGGGAAAGGTCGCTTCGTTGGAGCGTCACATAGCGCCCGGCAGTCAATTCCGAGAATATCGCTGCGCCGAATCCGGCAACGGACCGGCCCCCGCCGTCTACAATGCGCATCTCCCGCATATGATAACCGACGCGATTGATGTCGCCGAGCAGACCCATGCGCTCCGCGAGATCATAGCCAAGCCCCCAAACGTCGATGACATAGCCACCTTGGCGCAAGGCCGGGGCCCGCTCAACGAGCGTTGGCTCGAAATCGGCCGCCTTCAACCAATATGCGAGCGCAGGCCCCGCGATCCCGGCGCCGGAAATCAAGGCGGTTCTCATGAGGTGGACCAACTTCGCTGATCGAGCGTCCTGTTGCACGTTGGTAACGCATGGACAAATTTTGCGGGCTATCAGCAACAGCGCTTATAGGATGCAAAGTGGAATAGTCGGTACGCTATCGTACGCAGTACAGCGGAGCTTGGTGTGGTTGGCCGCTCCTGGCTCTGTTCTTCGATGGATCATCGAGATGGAGCAGCAGCGGCGAGCTGGCGGTGGCACGGGCGACCATGCCGCTCGTGTTCTACGACAAGGCGGCGTCTGCCAAAGCGTCGGCGCAGATCGCGTTGCCGCTCAATCTGCTGTCGGCCGTCTGGGCGCCTGTCCTGGCTGCGCTGCTCACCAGCTATGGCGGCAACGCGTCGCTGGGGTGACCTTCGCTTGCTCCTCCGCCGCCCCGCTCATGCTGTTGCTGCTTCGCCGGCGGCGACCGGCGCACGTCATGGCCGGCACGTGGTCCGAGCCCCCTCATCGGTGACAGGACGCAATTCCGAAACAGCGGGGCTCGTGCGGCTCGAATGCTCTAAAACCAGCACTGTGGCGCGTGTCGCGCGCCCTCTCCTGTAGTGCCCTCGCCCAGAAATGCCCCCCGTCATCGCCGATCCCTCCCTCCTGCGCGTCCTGATCGTCCTCGCCGTCACGCAGCTCATCGCCTGGGGCACGCTCAGCCTGCCGGCGGTGATCGGCCGGGCCATGGCAGCGGATCTGGAGATGGACCTCACGGCGATCTTCGCCAGCACGACCGTGCTGTACATGTCGATGGGGCTGTGCTCGCCGCTGCTGGCGCGGCCGTTCGTCAAGCAGGGCGGCCGACGCGTCATGATCGCTGGCACGGTGCTGGCCGCACCCGGCTATGCGCTGCTGTCGACCGCGCAGGGGCCGCTGACCTATTATGCGGCGTGGCTGCTGCTCGGCATCGCCGGCAGCGCCACGCTCTCGACCGCCTCCTACATCGTGCTCAACGAGATCGCGGGCCTGCGCGCGCGCAGCGCCATCGGCGCACTGATGCTGGTCACGGGGCTGTCGAGCAGCATCTTCTGGCCGGTGACCTCGGCCCTCTCGGCGCATATCGGCTGGCGCAGCACCTGTCTCGTCTATGCCGGTCTGCTGCTCTTGGTCTCGCTGCCGCTGTTCGTGTTCCTGCTGCCGCGGCGCGTCCATGATCATCTGCCGCCGTCCTCGGATGCGGCAGCGTCCGCCCCCGCATCGACGCCGACGCGTAGCACCTTCTATCTGCTGGTCGGCGCCTCCGGCCTCAACGCCTTCGTCGCGTTCGGAATGGGGGCGGTGCTGATCGAGCTGTTGAAGGCCGAAGGCCTGTCGGCGGCCGAGGCGGTCGGCTTCGGCTCGATGCTGGGCGTGATCCAGATCAGCGCCCGCGCCATCGATTTTCTCGGCGGCGGCCGCTGGGACGGCATCAGCACCGCGATCGTCGCCGGACTGGCGCTGCCGGTGGCAATGCTGCTGCTGATGCTGAGCGACGGCTCGCATGCCGCGATCGGCGGCTTCATCCTGATCTACGGGCTCGGCAGCGGTGCGCTCGCCGTGGCGCGGGCCACGATGCCGCTGGTGTTCTACGACAAGGCCGCGTTCGCCAAGGCGTCAGCCCAGATCGGACTGCCGCTCAACCTGCTGTCGGCGGTGTCGGCGCCCATCCTGGTCGAGCTCCTGACCCGCTACGGCAGCAACGCGCCGCTGGCGCTGAGCCTGGCCTGCTCATGCGCGGCCGTGGTCATCCTGCTGCTGCTGCGGCGGCGCCGTCCGATGCGCGCGGCGGTCTCGTCCTGAGGCGTTCGACTGAGTCGCCCGTCGGGCCGGTCATGGGCTCGGCGGGAAGCGCCGGACCGCGGGACAGGCCGCGTCCGTCCTGCGCCAAAACACGAAGTTCGTTCGTTGCGTCAACGACATCGCCCCGGTGGCGCCCGTCTGCGCAAATTTGTTCTTTCGTTTTATCGGAATTTATGGTTCTCTATCGCCGTCCCGCCTCATCGACGAGGGGCGCTGCGCATCGTCAGGAGCGTTGGGGTGGGATGTGATGGACGGGCGGGCGCCGACTGACGAGCGGCGCCGGCACGGACGGTCAAGTCGCATGGTCCTGGCATCCCGACGCTGCTGCCTGCGTGGCGTGCCTTTGGCGCGTCGTCGCAAACGGGGGCAAGAACGCCGGTCCCCGGGGAGCAACTGTCTTTTTTGTAGACCGGTGATCGGCCGGCCTCAAGGCTGGCGCGAAGGCGCGCCA
>NZ_JBNPTK010000013.1:0-230191 GCF_051167615.1 Bradyrhizobium sp. HKCCYLS3013 | reverse complement strand
CAACTTGCCAAAAACCCACAACAGTTGAGCCTCGCAATATGCGGAAGCTGAACCGGACAGCCGTGGGCTTGTCCCGGCCATCCACGCATTTCGGCGCACGATGCGCGACGTGGATGCGCGGGACAAGCCCGCGCATGACGAGCAAACCAATTGAAAGCTCGTTTGGCAATCACACGTGGCCGCCGCACAGCAGCCTGCCCGGGGTGACGCTACCTAGCGCGATGCGACCGTCACTTCCCCGTCGACACGTCCTGCCGCCACGCACTCCCCGCGATCTTCGCGGCCGCGATCACCGCCTGGGTCCGGCTCTCGACGCCGAGCTTCTGCAGAATGGCCGAGACGTGCGCCTTGATGGTCGCCTCGGAGACGCCGAGCTCGTAGGCGATCTGCTTGTTGAGCAGGCCCTGCGACAGCATCATCAGCACGCGCACCTGCTGCGGGGTCAAGGTGACCAGGCGGTCGCGCAGCCTGGTCATTTCAGGATCGGCGCCGGCGGCCAAGTCGGTGTCGGGCGGCACCCAGACCTCGCCGTCCATCACCTTCTTGATGGCATCGCGCAAGGTGTCGACGCCGAACCGCTTCGGGATGAAGCCGGAGGCGCCGAAATCGAGCGAGCGGCGGATCGTCGCGCCGTCGTCGCTCGCCGACACGATGACGACCGGGATCGCCGGATATTGCGCGCGCAGATAGATCAGGCCCGAGAAGCCGGAGATGCCGGGCATGGTGAGGTCGAGCAGCACCAGATCGACCTCGGAATCCTTTTCCAGCAAAGCGGTGAGGTCCTCGAACGAGCCGGCCTCGTCGACCACGGCCTCCGCGAGCACGCTCGCGACTGCCTGCCGCAAGGCATTGCGGAACAACGGGTGATCATCGGCAATGACGAGATGAGTGCTGGCAGCCGCCATGAATCCAGACTTGACCTTGCGAGACCGACGACATGCTGCAACTGCACGCGCCCGGTTTTCCGTAAAATACTCGCCCGGCCACCGGTTGCATGCAAGCGTCCAATTCCACTTGCAGGGAAGGCGGTTAATCCGAACCTTGTGCAACGCAACATCGATAGCGCGACGGCCGCTCAGCGAACTTGATCCGCCGCAATGTCCCCATCTTTCCCGCGCGCCGCAGAGGGCAGAGCCGAAAGTCGTATTGGGGCGGGTTTCACTGCAATGTTACTGAAGAGCAAGGTCTCCGCGACCTGCGCCGTCCAAGTCCGGCATGCGGAGGCGAAAGCCATCATCACAACAATCATGGGGAGCGAATGCCGATGTCAACAATGGTAGCCACACAAGCGAGAGCTGGAGGCATGACGAAGGACGAACGCTTCGTCATTCTGGCCTCCTCTCTCGGCACCGTCTTCGAGTGGTACGACTTCTATCTTTACGGGTCGCTGGCCTCGATCATCGGCGCGCAGTTCTTCAGCGACTATCCGCCGGCCACCCGCGACATTTTCGCACTGCTCGCCTTCGCCGCCGGCTTCCTGGTGCGTCCGTTCGGCGCCATCGTGTTCGGCCGCATCGGCGACATCGTCGGCCGCAAATACACCTTCCTGGTCACGATCCTGATCATGGGCCTGTCGACCTTCATCGTCGGCCTGCTGCCGAACGCCGCGACCATCGGCTTCGCGGCGCCGGTGATCCTGATCGGCCTGCGCCTGCTGCAGGGCCTCGCGCTCGGCGGCGAGTATGGCGGTGCCGCGACCTATGTCGCCGAGCACGCCCCGATGGGCAAGCGCGGCTACTACACCTCCTTCATCCAGACGACGGCGACGATGGGCCTGTTCCTGTCGCTGCTGGTCATCCTGTTCACCCGCACCATCATCGGCGAGGCCGACTTCGCCAAATGGGGCTGGCGCATTCCGTTCCTGGTCTCGGTGCTGCTGCTTGGCGTCTCCGTCTGGATCCGTCTGCGCCTGAACGAATCGCCCGTGTTCCAGAAGATGAAGGACGAGGGCAAGAGCTCGAAGGCGCCGCTGACGGAAGCGTTCGCGAACTGGGGCAACGCCAAGATCGTGTTGCTGGCGCTGATCGGCGCCACGATGGGCCAGGGCGTGGTCTGGTACACCGGCCAGTTCTACGCGCTGTTCTTCCTGCAATCGATCCTGAAGGTCGACGGCTACACCGCCAACCTGCTGATCGCCTGGTCGCTGCTGCTCGGCACCGGCTTCTTCATCGTGTTCGGCATGCTGTCCGACAAGATCGGCCGCAAGCCGATCATCATGGGCGGCTGTCTGATCGCGGCGCTGACCTTCTTCCCGATCTTCAAGATGATCACCACCAACGCCAACCCGGCGCTGGAGAAGGCGATCGAGGCGACGAAGGTGGAAGTGGTGGCTGATCCCGCCGGCTGCGGCGATCTGTTCAACCCGGTCGGCACCCGCGTCTTCACCGCGCCTTGCGACACCGCCCGCGCCTTCCTGGCCCAGTCCTCGGTCAAGTACTCGACCGTTTATGGTCCGGCCGGCTCCGGCGTGAAGGTCACCTTCAACGGAAAGGAAGTGCCCTACACCGATGCGAAGACCAGCAACCCGGCGCTGACAGCCGCGATCGGCCAGGCCGGCTATCCGAAGGCGGGCGATCCGTCGATCGTGAAGATGGCGCATCCGTTCGACGTCTTCCGTCCGCAGGTCGCCGCGATCATCGGCCTGCTGTTCATCCTGGTGATCTTCGTCACCATGGTGTACGGCCCGATCGCCGCGATGCTGGTCGAGCTGTTCCCGACCAAGATCCGCTACACCTCGATGTCGCTGCCCTACCACATCGGCAACGGCTGGTTCGGCGGCCTGCTGCCGGCAACCGCCTTCGCGATCGTGGCCTCGACCGGCGACATCTATGCCGGCCTGTGGTACCCGATCTTCTTCGCGGTGATCACGGCGGTCGTCGGCTTCCTGTTCCTGCCGGAGACCAAGGACGTCGACATCCAGCAGCACTGATCAGGACGCGGGCAGCACCTCCGCCCGCATCTCCTCCGAGCGAACGGCCGCGGATCACTCCGCGGCCGTTCCGCATTTCAGACCCACGGATTTTCTCTTTATGGCCTCAGGCCGCGCCGATGAACTGCAACACCAGCTCGCGCCGATGCGGACGCGCGCGATGCTCGATCAGATAGAGCGCCTGCCAGGTGCCGAGCATCATGCGGCCGTCCTGCACCGGCACCTGCAGCGAGACCGAGCTCAGCATGGTCTTGATGTGCGCCGGCATGTCGTCGGGCCCCTCGGTGTCGTGCACCCAGCCGGCATCCTCCGGCGCCAGCCGCGCCAGCGCCGTGGTGAGATCGTGCAGCACGGTGGGATCGGCATTCTCCTGGATCGTCAGCGACGCCGAGGTGTGGCGAACGAACAGGGTCACCGCGCCTTCCCTGGCGGAGACTTCACGCAGGAATGCCTCGACCTCGCGCGTGAGATCGGTGAAGCCGCGGCCCGAAGTCTGCACCGTCAGAATCGACGTCACCACCGTATCGATCGCAACAACCGAAGGTGCCGTGCGCGAGGCCGATCGTGCCGACATGGATGCAGCCTCCTCGAAGCGGTCTCAGATCCTGCCCGAGACGTCCTTCTGCACCCGCGTCGCCATGTCGAGCAGCCGCCGCCACGCCTGCTCGAGGAACCCCATCATGCGGTCCATGTCCTGGTCGCTGGGCAGCGGGATCTCGAGCTTTCGCGTTCCGTCAGCAGACTTCGACTCTCCGGCTCGAGGCTCCGCCTTCTTCAATTGATCGGACTTGGGCAGCGCCTGGTCCTTCGGCAGCGGCTCGTCGATCTTGCCGGAGATGCTCTGGTCGCGCGACGCGAGCTGGCCCTTGAGCTTTTCATTCTCCGCCTGCAGACGGCCGATCTCGGCGTCCAGCGCGGCGCGCTCATCAGGCACCGCGTAACAGGCAAAGCCCGATCCACCGCTGTTGTTGCACATCGAGACCGCACCGGTCTTGGTATCGAGCCGGATCACGCCGTCCGATGTCGTCGACATCGTGTAGCGTCCCTTGTCGCCGTCAGGCGTTGTGTCCTCGACCGCAAACGCCTCTCCGCCCAGGCAGCTTAACGCCAGCAGCGCGAGGAGCGGCGGCCGGTAGGGCTTCGTGAGACTCATGGCTGGCTCTCCCAGGCGCATTCGCAACCGCCGCCATGCACGCCGACATTGTGTCGCGGCCATGACGTTGCCTCAGGTGCGATCCGCTGCCACAGGCCGCACCTATGTTTCGGACGTATAGGCGGAGCGACCGGATTTCAACGCGTCCGCCAGCAGTTCGAGCCGGTCCTGCCCCCAGAACATCTCGCCATCCAGCACGTAGGCCGGCGAGCCGAACACGTCGGCCGCGATCGCGTCCTGCCGGTTCTGCTCGTAGGCCGCCCCGACCACGTCCCTCGCCGCCTGCGTCACGAGATCGCGGCCCGGCAGTCCGGCTGCATCGGCCAGGCCGGCGATCACCTCGGCATCCGCAAGATTGAGCTGCTGCTCCCAGATGGCCGGGAAGGCGCGCTGCAGATAGGGCTCCGGATCGAGGCCGCCCTGCTGCGCCGCAATGACGACGCCGTCGGCGAGCCGGGCATTGAACGGCCAGTTGCTCGGCTGGATGTGGAAATCGAGACCGCGCTTGTCGCGCCACCGCTTCAGCTCGACGATGCGATAGCGCTGCCGCGCCGGATGGCGCTTGGCCAGCGGAAGCCCGCCGGTCTCGGCGAACAGATCCACCAGCATGACCGGCTTGAGGTTGACGCTCGCGCCGTGGCTCGCGGCGATGTCGCGGAACAGCCGGTGGCCGATATAGGCCCATGGCGACTGCAGCGAGAAATAGTAATCGATCTGGCGCGACATGCGGGTTCCCGTGCTGGTTGGAGTTCAGCGACATCGGATCAGAGGGCCCTGACAGGGGCAAGATCGCAGTTGCACAGAACACTGTTGATGCGGCGCGGTGACACGCGCGACCGATCTGACGAAAAAGCCGAGAAGACGAGCAGAATCAGGCATCTAACAGTTCAACACGCAATCTTGACTTGGGGGGATGCGGTCAGTATGGTCCGCGCGGCTTTAAAGGGCGATGGGGCGCTATTTCCTGACACTCGCGGCAACGGATCGGGTCTCCACACATGGCGGATAAGCACATGGCGGATGGCACGAACGAGAGCGGCGGACACGGGGATCGCGACAAGTCGCCCGATGAGGTTGCGCTTTCCGCAAGGCTCGGAAGTCTCGACCAACGGTTGTCCGAATTTCGCGACGGCCGAAAGATCGGGGCTGATCAACCTGGAAACGGCGGCGGTGACACTGCAGCCCGGGCTTCGGCCATGGCGCGTGGCCTGCGACTGTCCTCCGAGTTGATCGCCGGTGTCCTCGTCGGTGCGGTGCTTGGCTGGGGCTTCGACCGCTTGCTGTCGACATCGCCCTTTGGATTCATCGTGTTTTTCCTGCTCGGCTTCGCGGCCGGCGTGTTGAACGTGGTGAGATCCGCAGGCATAGCTCCCGACAGGCCCCGCCAGTGAGACATGCGCGGAAGACCTCGCGCGGAAGACCAACGAGTGAATTGCAAAGCGCCGGCGTGGCCGGTGAACAACTGAGACGCCACGCGGATGATCGATCCGATCCATCAATTCCACCTCAACAAGATCTTCACGATCGGCCACATCGGCAATCAGGAGATCGCCTTCACCAATTCGTCCGCGTACATGCTGCTCGCGGTCGTGCTGATCGCCGTCATGATGATGGCCGCAGGGCGCGCGCTCGTGCCGGGCCGGTTCCAGTCGGTGGTCGAGCTGTCCTACGAATTCGTCGCCAACACCATCAGAACCAGCGCCGGCTCGCACGGCATGACGTTCTTCCCGCTGGTGTTCTCGCTGTTCATGTTCATCTTCGTCTCGAACATCGTCGGCATCATCCCCTACACCTTCACCGTCTCCAGCCACATCATCGTCACCTTCGCGCTGGCGCTGCTGGTGTTCCTGACGGTCATCATCTACGGCTTCTACAAGAACGGCCTGAAGTTCTTTAAGCTGTTCGTCCCCTCCGGCATCCCCGCGGTGATCCTGCCGCTGGTGGTCGTGATCGAAATCATCTCCTTCTTCTCCCGTCCGATCTCGCACAGCGTCCGTCTGTTCGCCAACATGCTGGCCGGCCACGTCACCCTGAAGGTGTTCGCGAGCTTCGTGACCATGCTCGGTGCGCTCGGCTTCGTCGGCAAGGTCGGCGCGCTGTTGCCGCTCGGCCTCACGGTCGCGCTGACCGGCCTCGAGCTGATGGTCGCGTTCCTCCAGGCCTACGTCTTCACGATCCTCACCTGCATCTATCTCAACGATGCTATCCATCCGGGCCACTGATCCGGCCCTCTCTACCAAACCCCTCAAAGGAGTTCGTTTCATGGATCCGGTTGCAGCGAAGTACATTGGCGCGGGCATTGCCTGCATCGGCATGGGTGGCGCGGGTGCCGGCATCGGCATCATCTTCGGCAACTACCTGTCGGCCGCTCTGCGCAATCCGTCGGCCGCCCAGGGCCAGTTCGGCAACCTGATTTTCGGCTTCGCGGTGACCGAAGCGCTCGGCATCTTCTCGCTGCTGATCGCGCTGCTCCTGCTGTACGCCGTCTAAGACGGCCTGAGCCGGACAGGAGAAGCCCGTGGCTGAAAGTCATGGCGAAGCCAAGGGTGGCGAGGCCAAGGGCACCGCAAGCGCCCATACGGAGGCCGATGGCGGGCATGGTTTCCCTCCGTTCTCGAAGGAAACCTTTCCCTCCCAGATCGTCTCCCTGGTGATCGCCTTCGTGGCGCTGTACGTGATCGTCTCGCGTGTGGCGCTGCCGAAGGTCGGGGCCGTCATCGACGCCCGCCAGAAGTCAATCGACGGCGATCTGGCTGAAGCGCAGCGGCTGAAGGATGAATCCGAAGCCGCGATGAAGGCATATGAGAGCGAGCTGGCGACGGCTCGTGCCCGTGCCCAGGCGATCGGAGCCGAGACCCGCGAGAAGCTCGCGGCCTCTTCGGACGCCGAGCGCAAGGCGCTGGAAGACAGCCTCGCAGCCAAGCTCGCGGCGGCTGAGGCATCCATCGCCACCACGCGCACGACCGCAATGAGCAATGTCCGCGGCATCGCCGCAGATGCAGCCAGCGCGATCGTGAAGCAGCTCACCGGCAAGGCCCCCGCAGCCAAGACGGTCGAGGCTGCGGTGGATGCATCGTTGAAGGGAACAGCCTGATGCATTTGCTTGCTGATCCGGAAACCTGGGTCGCGATCGCCTTCGTGATCCTGATGGGCCTGTTCGCCTATCTCGGTGTCCACCGCATGGTCCTGACGGCGCTCGACCACCGCGCCGAGCGCATCAGGAACGAGCTCGCGGAGGCCAAGCGGCTCAAGGAAGAGGCGGCCAAGGTGCTCGCCGATTACAAGACCCGCCGCGCCAGCGCCGAGCGTGAGGCCGAGGAGATCGTCACCAGCGCAAAGGCGGAAGCCGAGCGCATCGCGGCGGAGGCCAAGGCCAAGATGGAAGACTTCGTCGCCCGTCGCACCAAGGCCGCCGAGGGCAAGATCGCCCTCGCCGAAGCCCAGGCTCTCGCCGACGTCAGGTCCGCTGCGGCGGAGGCCGCCGTCCAGGCGGCAGCGACCGTGCTGTCTCAGTCGGTCAAGGGCGCTCTTGGCGAAGACCTCGTCGCCAAGGGCATCGCCGAAGTCGGCCGCAAGCTGAACTGAGCGGCAGCCCATCTCATCCATCATCTTCAAAAGGCCGGTGCGATCCCATCGCACCGGCCTTTTGCTATTCACACTCTCCGGCGACCGCTTCGCGCGACGGCAATCGTCACCTCCGCTTCTTGCCGTGCGGCCGCTCCGGGGTCAGGGCCTGCGGGTCGAAGCCGATGTAGAAGACGTAATTGTCGGCATTCGCGCCGGGCGGCGGCACCGGATAGACCATGTCCTCGGCGACGATCGTGAACGGCACGCTGCCGTCCTCGGTCATCTGCACCGTGGTGCGATACGACTTGGTCGCGATCACCTTCTCGCCGATGCCGCCCTGGACCACGGCAATGCGCATCGGAATGTCGACGCTCGCCGGCGCGCCCGCGGGGCCGGCGACGATGCGCCCCTGAATGCCGATCTTGGCGGTGATCTCGGCCCCGTTGAGATTGCATTCACGCGCGGTCTTGGTGATCGACGCCTGGAACCGGACGTCGTTGCCGACCGCCTGCTTGCCGGGCGCGGCCACGGCGTAGGTCGAGGCGCCGGCGCGAATATTGACCGGCGGACAGGTCAGGCCATCGGTCGGATCGACCGGCGGTCCGCCGCTGGCGGGCAGATTCTGTTGCCCCTTGTCGTCGGAGCCGCCGCCGAACAGGCTCTTGAAGCGGTCGGTCAGCGATTGGGCGGCGGCCGGCGGCGCCGCGCTCGCGGCTCCCAAGGCCAGCAGCACGGCTGCCAACGTCCCAGCCCTGATCACGCTCGTCTCTCGCATCGTCTGATATCCCCGGCAACTCGGTCGCCCAGCCAAGGCGTCTATACCCATTTCAGAGCCCGGAACCAGCCCCGATCGGCCTCTCCCGCGGCAATCACGATCACGATTGCTACCCCCGGAAATCCTCGTGCAGCAGGCCGTAGAGATAGTGGTCCTGCCAGACCCCGTTGATGCAGAGGTAGCGACGCGCCAGGCCCTCGCGGGTGAAGCCGCATTTCTCCAGCACGCGAATCGACGGCATATTGGTCGGGATGCAGGCCGCCTCGACCCGGTGCAGATTGAGCTCGCCGAACAGGGTCGGCAGCAGCAGCCGCAGCGCCGCCGTCATGTAGCCATGATGCGCGAACGGCTGCCCCATCCAGTAGCCGATGGTGCCGGCCTGAACGATGCCGCGGCGGACATTGGCGAGCGTGATGCCGCCGAGCATGGCGCCATCCTGCTCGCGGAAGACGATGAACGGATAGGACCGGTCGGCCGAGATGTCCTCGGCATAGCGGCGCAGCCGGCGGCGGAAGCCGGAGCGCGTCAGGTCGTCGGACGGCCAGATCGGCTCCCACGGCGTGAGATAGTCGCGGCTGATCTCGCGCAGCCGCGCCCATTGCGCGTAATCGGCCATCTGCGGCGCACGCAGCAGCAGGCCCTGGCCGCGCGGAGCCAGCGCAGCCGGTCCGTTGGATGGCAAGCGAAACAGGGCCATCTGTGATGCTCCCCCTGCTCTTTCCGGGTCGAAGCCTGCTCCGACCCACCCCAGATCTCCAATGCCGAGATCTCCAAGGCCAAGATCTGGCGAGATTCAAATGCGCGCGGACCGCACCGAGCCGAACCACGCTCAGTGCAGTTGGGCCTTCGATCGCGAACCGGTCAGACCTTCGGCGAAAGTGACCGCCGTGTCCAGACCCCTGCCGGTGCCGAGCGCGACGACCGCCGGCTTGCTGCGTGCGAGCAGCGCCCGCGCCGCATCGCGCGCGCTCTCGACGCTGACCGCCTCGATCTTGGCGACCATCTCCTGCAAGGTCTGCGGCCGGCCATAGGCCAGGATATGCCGCGCCAATTGCTCGGCACGGGCGCTGCAGCTCTCAAGCGCCATCAAGAGCCCGGCCTTCATCTGCGCCTTGGCGCGGGCGACCTCGGCCTCGCTCAGGGTCTCCACCGCATTGCCGATGATGTCGACCACGACCTCCATCATCTCGGGGGCGTCGGCCGGATCGGTCCCGGTGTAGAGGCCGAAGAACCCCGTGTCGCTGTAGGGCGCGTGGAACGTGTAGACGGAGTAGCAGAGCCCCCGGTTCTCGCGCACCTCCTGGAACAGCCGGGACGACATGCCGCCGCCGAGGATGTTGGTGAACACCTGCAGCGAGAACAGCGACGGGTCGGCCTGCGGCACGCCCTCGAGCGCAAGCGTCAGATGCGCCTGCTCGAGATCGCGATGCACGACCCGCGAGCCGCCCTTGCCGAACGCCGCCGGCAGCGGCTTCGGCCCCTCGCCGCCATTGAAGCTCGCAAAGCGCTTCGTCACGTCCTCGACCACCCGCTGATGGTCGATGGCACCGGCGGCGGCGACCACCATGTCGGGGCCGCGGTAATGCGTCGACAGATAGCCGTGCAGCTTGTCGCGATCGAACGCCTCCAGCGTCTTGGCGGTGCCGAGCAGCGAGCGGCCCATCGGCTGGTCCGGAAAGCACAGCTCGTTGAGATGCTCGAACACGACGTCGTCAGGCGTATCCTGTGCCGCGCCGATCTCCTGCACGATCACGTTCTTCTCGCGCTCCAGCTCCTCCGGCACGAACGACGGATTGGCGAGAATGTCGGAGAGTACGTCGAGCGCCATCGGCACGTCGGCCTTCAGCACGCGGGCGTAATAGGCCGTGGTCTCGGTCGAGGTCCCGGCATTCAGATCGCCGCCGACGGCCTCAACCGTCTCGACGATCTCGCGGGCGCTGCGCGTCGTCGTGCCCTTGAATGCCATGTGCTCGAGCAGATGCGAGATGCCGTGCTCATCCGGCTTTTCGTCGCGGCCGCCGACGCCGGCCCAGACCCCGAGCGCGGCCGTCTCCAGATGCGGCATCGTGTCGGTGACGACCGTCAGCCCCGTCGGCAGCTTGGTGACTTCCACACCCATCATGCAATTCCCTGCTTGGCGGCCCGGCTGACCGAGCGGATGAACTTCTCCACCTCGGCCTGGTCGTTCCGCATGATCCTGATGTCCTCGCGCTTGCTCATCAGCCCTTCGAGCCACGCCGGCAGATGCGGCCGCATCCCGCAGGCGGCCTCGACCGCGTCGGGGAATTTGGCGGGATGCGCCGTCGACAGCACGATGTTCGGCACCGACAGATCCGTTCCGTCGCGATCGGCCACCGCCAGCGCCACCGCCGTATGCGGATCGACGAGATCGCCGGCCTCGCGGAAGGCGGCGCGGATCGCAGCGGCGGTCTCGGTCTCGTCGGCGCGTCCGGCATCGAAATCGGCGCGGATCGCCGCCAGCATCGCATCCGGCAGCACGAAGCGGCCGGACTGCTTGAGGCCGTCCATCAGCCGCCGCACGGTGCCGGCGTCGCGGCCGCCGGCTTCGAACAGCAGCCGCTCGAAATTCGACGACACCTGGATGTCCATCGAGGGCGAAGCCGTCGCATGCACTTCGCGCACCTCGTAGATGCCGGTCGTCAGCGTCCGGGCGAGGATGTCGTTGACGTTGGTCGCGACGCGCAAGGTCCGCACCGGCAGGCCCATGCGCTTGGCGACATAGCCGGCGAGGATGTCGCCGAAATTGCCGGTGGGCACGGTGAAGTCGACGGCGCGGTGCGGCGCGCCGATCGCGACCGCCGAGGTGAAGTAGTAGACCACCTGGGCGACGACGCGCGCCCAGTTGATCGAGTTGACGCCGGACAGCTTCACCGAATCGCGGAAGCCGTGATGGTTGAACAGGCCCTTCACGATCGCCTGGCAGTCATCGAAATGACCCTCGATCGCCAGCGCGTGGACATTGGATGCCCCCGACGTGGTCATCATCCGCCGCTGCACCTCGGAGATGCGGCCATGCGGGAACAGCACGATGAGGTCGGCATTGTCGCGGCCGGCGAAGGCCTCGACCGCGGCGCCCCCCGTATCGCCTGATGTCGCCACGACAATGGTGGTGCGCTCGCCGCGCTTGGCCAGCACGTGGTCCATCAGCCGCGAGATCAGCTGCATCGCCACGTCCTTGAACGCCAAGGTCGGGCCGTGGAACAGCTCCAGCACGAACTGATGCGGTGCGGTCTGGTCGAGCGGCACCACGGCGGGGTGACGGAAGGTCGCATAGGCCTCGTTGGCCATGCGGCCGAGCTCCTCGTCGGAAATCTCGCCGGCGACGAACGGCTTGATGACCTCGACGGCGACCTCCCAATAGGGCCGGCCGAAGAACGACGCGATCGTCGCCGGCGTCAGCTGCGGCCAGGTCTCGGGCACGTACAGGCCGCCGTCACGGGCGAGCCCGGTCAGCATCACATCGCAGAAGGTGAGCGCGGGGGCTTCCCCGCGGGTCGAAACATAGCGCGTCAAACCGCTCTCCTGACCTGCGTCACTAGGCCATAACCCGTTGATTGAATTCGAAATCGGAACCGCCCGGCGGCAACATGGTCCGGCACCATAATGGTTTTGGCCCGTGGGCGAAACCGGTTGTTGGCACAGCAATGGTCGCGGCTCCGGGTTACGGCGGCGTTACGGACGCCGGCGCGGGGTGGCAGCACACGAAGGTGCTCCGTCCCAGTACGCCGTGGCGACCATGGTCAACCGCACTGCCGCGGCCTACTGGATCCCCGCCTTCGGGCATGGCGGCGGTGGAGGCGGCGCCCCGGCCCGCAAGACACAGCTTCTTATCCTCGCGGCGCGATCGGCACCCGAGCTTTGCGGAATCTCGTCCCTCCGGAAACGGAGGGCGCAGGGAAGGCCGGACCTCGACTGAGGCCCGTGGCCCCCGTGCGAACAAGAATGCACGGGGCAGGAACCACAGGTTCAGCCAGAGCGACCCGGCCTTCCCTGCGCGATGGCTTACGACTTATACGCGCTCTCCTCGGTGCACCGGGCTTTTTGGCCACCGTCATCGACGCGATGCATCGGCACCAGCGCCAACTTGATACCAGCGTCGGGGTATCAGGACCACGCGACTTCGCCGTCCGTGCCGGCCGCACTCGTCAGTTGCAGCCGACCCGTCCATCGCATCCCACCTCAACGTCCGTGACGACGCGTACGTCCCTCGCTGGCGAGGCGGAATGGGAAGAGACAACCATGATTTCGGAAAAAATGAAAGTAAAAAATTGCCGCCGGTCGATGCTGAACTCATCAGCGCGTTGAGGATGCTTACATAATCAGTTTTCCGGCGCGGCCGAATTCTTGATATCGGACGCCAGCTCATGCCGTTGCGAATAGCCTGTCGGGCGACTCGGGGCAGAATCGCGACGATCGCGGTGGCGAGGCGCGGTGCGTAGCCCGCTAATCAAACCGAGGCGGCCTCACCGGCCTTCGCGTCGGCCTCGGCAAACACCGCCTTGGCTGCGAACAATCCGTTGAGCGCGGCGGGGAAGCCGGCATAGACCGCCATCTGCATGATCACTTCGGTGATCTCGTCGCGGCTGAGGCCGACATTGAGGCCAGCATGGATATGAACCTTGAGCTGCGGGCTGGCATTGCCGAGCGCGGTCAGCGCCGCGATGGTCGCGATCTCGCGGCTGCGCAGATCGAGGCCGGGGCGTGAATAGATGTCGCCGAACGGAAACTCGATCACGTAGGTGGCGAAGTCCGGCGCGATGTCGGCGAGCGCCGCGATCACATTGTGGCCGGCCTCGCCGTCGATGCTATCGAGCGCGCGCCGGCCGCGCGCCAGCCGATCCTGATCGGTGTTGGCGCCGGATGGCGTGGCGCCCGGCATCGGGCTCGTCGTCGTGGCTTGGCTGGGCGTTGATCGCGTCATCATCGTTCGTCCTCTCGCTGCTGCCGGCATAACCGGCGATCTTGCCGTCGAGAACGAGAAGGCAATCCTGCAGGCTGGCGACGCGCGCCCGGACCGCCTCGCGATGACGCTCCAGCAGCCGGCATCGTTCCGGCTCGGTGGCAGCGCCGCCCGCGCGCAGCTCGGCGTAGCGCAGCATGTCCCGGATCGGCATTCCCGTGGCCTTGAGGCGGCCGAGGAATTCGATCCAGGTCAGGATCGATGCGTCGTAGTCCCGCTGGCGGGCATGATCGCGATCGGCCCTGGGCAGCAGCCCGATCCGCTCGTAGTAGCGGATCGTATGGGGCGTCAGCCCCGACTGCCTCGCCAGCTCGCCGATCTTCATGCGCGCTTTATCTCCATTCACGACGCCAGGCAGGCTACGGGTTCGAGCGCGCTCTAAGTCAAGCGCCGTTTTGCCAGCAGCGTGGCCAAGGTACATGCGGGTCGGCACCGGTCCCGCATGTCGCTTGCGCTCATGCGGGCTACGGGTCATCGGTTCGCCGCGCGTCGTCCCCTCGCCCATACCGCGAAGGCGGCGATCAGCGCCGCGGCCAGTGAGAACCACGTGACCGCGTATTGCATGTGCTCGTCGCGCAGATGCGGCGACAGCGGACCGGGTTTTGGGATGCCGTTGTCCGGCACCGGCGTTTCAAGGTCGATGTAGAACGGCGCGACCTCGCCCCAGCCGAGCGTCCTGGCCATCGCGCGATGGTCGCGCGTGAACCACAGCCGCTTGTCGCGGCTCTCGGCCGCGGTGAGCAGGCCGGCGGCCTCGGGAAAGCGCAGATAGCCGGTGAAAGTCACGGGCTCGCCGGTGACGAGCTTGCCGACCTGGCGATCCTGGATGCTGCGCTCCTGCATCGTGTTGGCGACGAAGCCGGCGTCGATCACGATGGTCTCGCCAGACGGCAGGCGCGCGGGGAGGAACGCCCAGGTGCCCGGCCCGGAGACGTCCTCGCGCACGGCCGAGCCGGCGCTGTAGACCATCGCATCCGGCAGCTTTGCATAGGTCGCGGTGAAGCTGACGCGGCGGAATTCGTCGCGCTCCGGCGTGAGCGTGCGCCAGTCGCTCGGCGGGGGCAGCGGTGCGGGTGCGGCAGCGACGCGATCGGTCAGCGCGGCGATCAGCGCATGCTTCTCGGCGCGGCGCTGCAATTGCCAGACGCCGAGGCCGATGAACAGTGCGACCATGACGAAGGTGAAGGCGGCGAAGGCGCGGGATGAGGTGGTGGGACGGGCGGAGGTCATGCGGCGACTCCGACGCTGCGCGCCGGCTTGAGTTCGATGGTGTCCACACGCGTGAGATAGCCTCCCGCTTTCACCGCGCGGACAGTGCGCTCCCCTCCCCCTTGCGGGGAGGGGTTGGGGGTGGGGGTGCCCCAGCAAAGACTGCCGTTGAGGCTACCCCCCTCCCCAACCCTCCCCCACAAGGGGGGAGGGAGCGCAGCGTGTTTGCGGCGAGGGCTTACCTTTTCTTCTGCGTCCGGAAGCGGCTTGACCCATGTCCGGGGAGACAGACCGCAACGGCAGGACCTGAGCAGCGCTTCAAAACCGGAGCGCCGCTCCGCGGAACTCGGACCGTTCATCGCGGCGTCTTGTCCACCAAACGGCCGGGGGCGGCCTTGTGGTGGAATTGCAGGGCGATCAGCAGCGATTTCATCGCGCGCAGCGGCAGCAGCGTCGTCACCAGGATCAGCGGCCCCCAGAGCGCGGCATGGACCCAGAACGGCGGCTGATACTTCACCTCGACGATCAGGGCGGCGCCGACCACGATGGCGCCGGCAAGCATCATGATGAAGATCGCCGGACCGTCGCCGGTGTCGATGAAGGCATAGTCGAGATCGCAGGCTTCGCAACGCTTGCGCAGGTTGAGGAAGCCGTCGAACAGCTTGCCCTGGCCGCAGCGCGGGCAGCGGCAGGCGAGCCCGCGCAGGACGGTCTGGGCCAAAGTGACGGGCGGATGCGTGGTCATGGTGTCTTGCCCCTGGGCGGCCGGGCGGCGCCCCCTGGTGATACAACCGGAGGCGGCGACGGCGGATCACATTTCGATCAACCGCCGGGCGCCGCCGCAAACGAGAAAGGGCGGCCCGACGGCCGCCCCTTCTTAGCACGTTCGACGGAACCGGTGCGCGCCGGCTTCAGTGCGCGCCGTGGGCCATCGCCTCGGCGCCGTGGCCCCAGACGTAGATGCAGATGAACAGGAACAGCCAGACCACGTCGACGAAGTGCCAGTACCAGGCGGCGAACTCGAAGCCGAGATGCTGCTTGGGCGTGAAGTGGCCGGCATAGGCGCGCGCCAGGCAGACGATCAGGAAGATCGTGCCGACCAGGACGTGGAAGCCGTGGAAGCCCGTCGCCATGAAGAAGGTCGAGCCGTAGACGTGGCCGGCGAACGAGAACGTCGCGTGGCTGTACTCGTAGGCCTGCACGCAGGTGAAGGTCGCACCCAGGAGGATGGTGAGGATCAGGCCGTATTTCAGGCCCTTGCGGTCGCCCTCGAGCAGCGCGTGGTGCGCCCAGGTCACCGTGGTGCCCGAGGTCAGCAGGATCAGCGTGTTGAGCAGCGGCAGATGCCAGGGATCGAAGGTCTCGATGCCCTTCGGCGGCCAGACGCCGCCGAACAGGGCGTCGCGGGTCGCCTGCACCTCGTAGTTCGGATACAGCGCGGCATTGAAATAGGCCCAGAACCAGGCGACGAAGAACATCACCTCGGAGGCGATGAACAGGATCATGCCGTAGCGGTGATGCAGCTGCACCACGCGGGTGTGGTCGCCCTTGTACTGCGCTTCCTTGATGACGTCGCCCCACCAGCTCGCCATGGTGTAGAGCACGCCGATGGTGCCGATGCCGAACACGATCGGCGCGGCGCCGTACATCTTGTGCATCCAGCCGATCGCGCCGAACGCCATGATGAAGGCCGAGACCGAGCCGACGAACGGCCAAGGGCTCGGATCGACGAGATGGTAGTCGTGATGCTTGGCGTGCGCCTCAGCCATGGCAAGTCTCTCCCCAGATCGATGCCGGTCGCGCCGGCACGGTGTCGTTCAACAGCGATGGTCCCCGGATATCGGATTTCCGCACAGTCATAGGCTGCCCCGCGGCTTGTCCGGCTCGCCCGCAGCGACCGGCTTCGGCGTGTCGCGGACGGGATAGAAGGTGTATGACAGCGTGATCGTCTTCAAGCTGTCGTTCTCGTGATCGGCTGCTATCGCCGGATCGACGTAGAACACCACCGCCATCTCGCGGGTCTCGCCCGGCGCCATGGTCTGCTCGGTAAAGCAGAAGCAGTTGATCTTCTGGAAGTAGGCGCCTGATGTCAGCGGCGACACGTTGTAGGCCGCCTGCGCCATGGTGGTGCGCGCCGCCTCGTTGGTGACCTTGTAGTAGACCGTGACCACCTCGCCGATCGCGACATCGATCTCGGTCTTCTCCGGCTCGAACTTCCAGGGCAGACCGCCGGCAACATTGGAGTCGAAGCGCACGGAGATCCGGCGCGCCAGCGGCGCCGCGGATGGCGCTGATGTCGCCACCTGCGTGGTGCCGTTGAAGCCGGTGGCGCGGCAGAACCAGTTGTAGAACGGCACGGCGGCATAGGCCGCGCCCACCATCAGCACCGCGACGGCGCCGCAGATGCCGCCGACCAGCGCATCGCGGCTGAGGCCGCGGCGCGGCGCGGCCGGCGCGGTCGCCGGAACGTTCTGGTCGGTTGTCTCCATCGCGGTCTGCTTCGTCCCGTCCTGCATCGCGTCTCTACATCGGCCGATTCAGCACCGCGGGACCCTTCACCATGGTCACCGCGAAGAACAGCACCACCAGCACGCCGAGCGCGAGCGCGATCGCGATCGAGCGGCGGCGCCGGCTGCGCAGCTGCGCCTCGGTGAGGACGATGCCCTCTGACTCGTTTCGATCCGCCATCGTGGTCGCCATGTTTTCCAGTCTCGCGCCCCTTACCAGATCAGCGGCGCGATCATGCGCGCGACCGCTTCGAGTCCGAGCGTCGCGAACAGCACGAACAGATAAAGGATCGAGAAGGCGAACAGCTTGCGGTTGGCGCGAAGCGAGGCGCTGCGCTCGCGCTTGCGGAACACCTCGACCGCGAGCCACAGCATGCCGGCCCCGAGCGCCAGCGAGACGACGCCGTAGACGGCATCGAAATAGCCGAGCGGCCACGGCGCAGCCGCGATCGCCACCAGGACGATGGTGTAGAGCAGGATCTGCAGCCGGGTCGCGTCCGGGCCGGCGACCACCGGCAGCATCGGCACGCCGGCGCGGGCGTAGTCATCGCTGCGGAACAGCGCCAGCGCCCAGAAATGCGGCGGGGTCCAGAAGAAGATGATCAGGAACAGCCAGAGCGGCTCCGGCGCGATCGATCCGGTGGACGACACCCAGGCGACCACCGGCGGCAGGGCGCCGGCGGCGCCGCCGATGACGATGTTCTGCGCGGTCCAGCGCTTCAGCCAAAGCGTGTAGACGACGACGTAGAAGAAGATGGTGAAGGCGAGCAGGGCGCCGGCGAACCAGTTGACGAGGATGCCGAGCGTCAGCACCGAGAAGAACGACAGCGTGATGCCGAAGGCCAGCGCTTCCTGGCGGGTGACGCGGCCGCGCGGGATCGGACGGTTGGCGGTGCGCGACATCAGCGAGTCGATGTCGCCTTCCAGCGCCATGTTGAGCGCGCCGGAGGCGCCGGCCCCGACCGCAATACACAGCAGCGAGGTGATGGCGAGCACCGGGTGGAAATGGCCCGGAGCGATGAGCAGACCGATCAGCGCCGTGAAGATCACGAGCGACATCACCCGCGGCTTGAGGAGCGCGAGATAATCGCCGACATCGGCCTCGGAAATCCGCGGGCCGACGGCAATGGCGTTCTGATCAATGACCGACACGACGAATCCAGACTTCAATTCAAACGGCCCCGACGCATGTCGCGTCAGCACCTCGCTTCAAGGATCCCGACGGCGCGCCGTCGAGCGCGCTGCCGGCGGACATCGATGCGGCGCCGGATCGGCGCCGCATCGCGAGAGCAGGGTTACTGCACCTTCGGCAGCACCTCGAACTGGTGGAACGGCGGCGGCGAGGACAGGGTCCATTCCAAGGTCGTCGCGCCCGGTCCCCACGGATTGTTCGCCGCCTGCTGCTTGCGCATGAAGGCGTCGACCACCCCATAGATGAAGATCAGGACACCGAAGGCCGAGATGTAGGAGCCGATCGACGAGACCAGGTTCCAGCCGGCATAGGCATCGGGATAGTCGATGTAGCGGCGCGGCATGCCCGACAGGCCGAGGAAGTGCTGCGGGAAGAACACGAGGTTCACGCCGATGAAGGTCACCCAGAAGTGCGCCTTGGCGATGGTCTCGTTGTACATGTAGCCGAACATCTTCGGGAACCAGTAGTACCAGCCCGCGAAGATGGCGAACACCGCGCCGAGCGACAGCACGTAGTGGAAGTGCGCGACGACGTAATAGGTGTCCTGCAGCACGCGGTCGACGCCGGCGTTCGCCAGCACGACGCCGGTGACGCCACCGACCGTGAACAGGAAGATGAAGCCCACCGCCCACAGCATCGGCGCGCGGAACTCGATCGAGCCGCCCCACATCGTGGCGATCCAGGAGAAGATCTTCACGCCGGTGGGCACCGCGATCACCATGGTGGCGGCGACGAAATAGGCCTGCGTCGCCGAGGACATGCCGACCGTGTACATGTGGTGCGCCCACACCACGAAGCCGATGCCGCCGATCGCGACCATGGCGTAGGCCATGCCGAGATAGCCGAACACGGGCTTGCGCGAGAAGGTCGACACGATCTGGCTGATCATGCCGAAGCCGGGCAGGATCAGGATGTACACTTCCGGATGGCCGAAGAACCAGAACAGGTGCTGGAACAGCACCGGATCACCGCCGCCGGCCGGATCGAAGAAGGTGGTGCCGAAATTGCGATCGGTCAGCATCATGGTGATGGCGCCGGCGAGCACCGGCAGCGACAGCAGCAGCAGGAACACCGTCACCAGGATCGACCACACGAACAGCGGCATCTTGTGCAGGGTCATGCCCGGCGCGCGCATGTTGAAGATGGTGGTGATGAAGTTGATCGAGCCGAGGATCGACGACGCACCGGCAAGGTGCAGCGACAGGATCGCGAAATCCACCGCCGGTCCGGGATGGCCCGAGGTCGACAGCGGCACATACATGGTCCAGCCGGCGCCGACGCCGTTGGCGCCGGGCTCGCCCTCGACGAAGGTCGAAGTCAGGAGCAGCGCGAACGAGGCGGGCAGCAGCCAGAATGAGATGTTGTTCATGCGCGGGAACGCCATGTCCGGCGCGCCGATCATGAGCGGCACCATCCAGTTGCCGAAACCGCCGATCATCGCCGGCATGACCATGAAGAAGATCATGATCAGGCCATGCGAGGTCACGAACACGTTGTAGGTGTGGTTCTCGTGAAAGAGCTGCACGCCCGGATACATCAGCTCGATGCGGATCGCGACCGACATGGCGAGGCCGATGATGCCGGCGCACACCGCGAAGATCAGATACATCGTGCCGATGTCTTTGTGGTTGGTCGAATAGATCCAGCGCCGCCATCCGGTCGGGTGGTCGTGCGCGTGATCGTCATGGCCTGCATGGGTCGCTACGTTCGTCGCCATTGTCCAATCCTCAGTGTCCCCGTGGACCGCCAAGGCGGCCCTCAATCTTAGCGTTCATCCGCGCTCGGCTACTGCGACACGCCCGCAGCCGACGCATAGGTGCTCGTGGGCGCGCTGGCGTACTTCTTCTTGGCGTCCTCGACCCAGGCGGTGAATTCCTGATCGCTCACGACGCGCACCGCGATCGGCATGTAGGCGTGATCCTTGCCGCACAACTCGGAGCACTGGCCGTAATACATGCCGACCTTGGTCGCCTTGAACCAGGTCTCGTTGAGGCGGCCGGGAATGGCGTCGATCTTGACGCCGAACGACGGGATCGCCCAGGAGTGGATCACGTCGGCGCCGGTGGTCTGAACGCGAATCACCTTGTTGACCGGCACGACCATCTCGTTGTCGACGGCGAGCAGGCGCGGCTGCTTGTCCTGCGCCAGCAGCGAGTCGAACTCGAACTTGCCGTTGTCGGGATAGGCGTAGCTCCAGTACCACTGCTTGCCCGTGGCCTTGATGGTCATATCGGCCTTCGGCACATCCAGCTCGAGGAACAGCAGCCGGAACGACGGCACCGCGATCATGACCAGGATCAGCACCGGGATCAGCGTCCAGGCCACCTCGATCAGCGTGTTGTGGGTCGTCCGCGACGGCACCGGGTTGGCGCGCGCGTTGAACTTGACCACCACGGCGATCAGCAGCGCCAGCACGAACAGCGTGATGATGGTGATGATCGTCAGCAGCAGCCCGTGGAACCAGGTGATGTTCTCCATCACCGGCGTCGCGGCCTCCTGCAGCTTGACTTCCCATGGCGCCGGCTGGCCCGTTTCAGCAAACGCCGCTCCACCCGACACGAGCGTCATGCCCGTTACGGCCAACCCCAGCAAGGCGCCCAATTGGCCTTTCGACATCTTCATGCCGTCGCGCTCCCTTCAGAACTTTCCCCCTCGGCGCACCGCCCGCTTCACGCAGCGGCGCGTCGTTCGATCCGCTCTCCTGACAAATGGCCTTCGGGCGGATGCATAGAAAAGCACCTGGGCCAGTTCACTGGAATGACGAAATCTTTCTTCTCAAACCATAATTCTTGATCTATCGCAATGCAGTCTTGCGCCTGATATCGCGCGCCGCGCTGTTCGCCGCGACAAGCGTATTTTCCGGGAGATTGCCGCATGCCGTGATTTCGCGGGCAACGGGCGCTTGACAGGCGTGCGGCGCGATGTAGGCAAACGGGACACGGCCGTTTGCGAGGCTGATTCGGCGAGGCGCAGCGGCAGCGCCCACCAGGGTGCGGCCATTTTTGGTATCGTTTCGTGCCGTACGCCGACGACGCTGTCCTCAAGACGCCATCATTGCCGTATCATGGCGTCGGACGCGCAGATCACCCACAGGAAATTGTCATGGCACCGACCCGGATCAGGGTTTCAACGGACAGGACAGCTGACATGTCGACCCCAGCTGCGAATGACTCGCGCCGTTTGTACCGATTCAGCGCGGTGCGTGCGCGACTCACGCGTGTTGCCGCGATGACCTCCGCCGCAGCGACCGCGGTCGCGATGATCGCTGCGACGGTCGTCGGCGTGCCGCATGCCGCGTGGGCGCAGGGCGCGGTGCGCTCGGTGCATGGCGACTGGCAGATCCGCTGCGACACGCCGCCCGGCGCGCAGGCCGAGCAGTGCGCGCTGATCCAGAGCGTCGTAGCCGAGGACCGCTCCAATGCCGGCCTCACCGTGATCATGCTGAAGACCGCCGACCAGAAGAGCCGGCTGATGCGTGTGGTGGCGCCGCTCGGCGTGCTGCTGCCGTCCGGCCTCGGCCTGAAGCTGGACAACCAGGACGTCGGCCGCGCCGGCTTCGTGCGCTGTCTGCCCAATGGCTGCGTCGCCGAGGTGGTGCTGGAGGACAAGCTGCTCGGCCAGCTCAAGACGGCGAAGACCGCGACCTTCATCATCTTCGAGACGCCGGAGGAAGGCATCGGCTTCCCGCTGAGCCTCAACGGCCTCGCCGAGGGCTTCGACAAGCTGCCCTGACGTCGGCTGCGATTGACGGGATTCGCACGATGCCGTGATCGGGCCGTGAGACGGTGTGACGCGATCTCAGCGTCGCCCGTCGAGCGCCAGCGCCATCACCAGCAGGGTCTTGTCGAACCCGTCATCGCCGGGCTCCCGCGGCTGCACCGCCTTGAGCAGGAATCCGGCCTGCTGGTACAGCCTGATGGCGTTGGTGTTGCTGCGGTAAACGGTGAGCTCGACGCGCGAGAAGCCAGCCACCCGCGCCGCCTCGAGCGCCGCCGCCATCAGTCGTCGGCCCAGGCCCTGGTGCCGGAACTGCGGCATTAGGCCCATGCCGAGCACCCCGATCCGGGCATCGATTGGCCCTGATTTGGGCGTCACATCGCACCAGCCCACCACCTCCCCGGCCGAGAGAGCGACGAATTGCGGATATCCCTCGTGGATGTTGTTCAGAATGAAGGCGCGCGTCGACTCGAGCGGCGGCGCCTGCACGAACGACAGATAGCGCCGTTCGCGCGCGACGTAATCGAGCGTGCGGTGGAAGCTCTCGATGTGAGCGGACGTGATGGGAACGATCTCAACCATGTCAGTTCGGTAATCATCCAGCCCCTCGCGCCCCGGCGTCAAAACAACTATCTTGGAATGAACGCTCCGACAACGGATTGACACATGACTGCTCCCACCACCTCCCTGCTCGAGCGCGCCAACCTGGACCGTGATGCGGTCCGGAGCGAGGTCGGGCGTGGCCTGGCCGGCGCCGATGACGGCGAATTGTTCTTCGAATACAGCCAGACCGAGGCACTGACCTTCGACAATGGCCGGCTGAAGCAGGCGACCTACGACACCAGCCAGGGTTTTGGCCTGCGCGCGGTGAAGGACGATGCAGTCGGCTATGCCCATTCCTCCGACGTCTCGCTGCCGGCCCTGATGCGCGCGGCCGATGCCGTCAGCGCCGTGCGCGGCGGCTATTCCGGCACGTTCGCGAGCGCGCCGCCGCACACCAACGTCCGGCTCTATGGCGACGACAATCCGCTGGACGCCCCGGGGTTCGAAAGCAAGGTCAAGCTGCTCGGCGAGATCGACGCGTATTTGCGCGACAAGGATCCGCGCGTGCGCCAGGTGACCGTGAGCCTCGGCGCGACCTGGCAGGTCGTGGAGATCCTGCGTCCCGACGGCGAGAGCTATCGCGACATCCGCCCGCTGGTGCGCGTCAATGTTTCCGTCGTCGCCGGCCAGGGCGACCGCCAGGAGAGCGGCAGCAAGGGCTATGGCGGCCGCGAGGCCTATGCCCGCTTCATCGAGACCAAGGCGTGGCGCGAGGCCGCCGACGGCGCGCTGCGCGAGGCGCTGGTCAACCTCGAATCCGTGCCCGCCCCCGCCGGCGAGATGGACGTCGTGCTCGGCGCCGGCTGGCCCGGCGTGATGCTGCACGAGGCGGTCGGCCACGGCCTCGAGGGCGACTTCAACCGCAAGAAGACCTCCGCCTTCGCGGGGCTGCTGGGCAAGCCGGTCGCCGCCAAGGGCGTCACCGTGGTCGATGACGGCACCATGGCCTCGCGCCGCGGCTCGCTGTCGATCGACGACGAGGGCACGCCGACCAGCCGCACCGTGCTGATCGAGGACGGCATCCTGGTCGGCTACATGCAGGACCGCCAGAACGCCCGGCTGATGAACATGGCGCCGACCGGCAACGGCCGCCGCCAGGGCTACGCACACGTGCCGATGCCGCGCATGACCAACACCTACATGCTGGCCGGCGAGCGCGATCCGGCCGAGATCATCGCCTCCGTCAAGAACGGCATCTATGCCGTCAATTTCGGCGGCGGCCAGGTCGACATCACCTCGGGCAAATACGTCTTCCAGTGCACCGAGGCCTACAGGATCGAGAACGGCAAGGTCGGCGCGCCGGTGAAGGGCGCGATGCTGATCGGCAACGGTCCGACCGACCTCAACCGCATCAGCATGATCGGCAACGATCTGTCGCTGGACACCGGCATCGGCACCTGCGGCAAGAACGGCCAGGGCGTGCCGGTCGGCGTCGGCCAGCCGACGCTTCGCATGGATCGCATTACGGTCGGAGGCACGGGCCGATGAGCCTTGAGAAGATGTCCACGGACAAGACCAGCACCAAGGCCCCGCGCACGGGCGCCGTCCGCAAGGAAAGCACCTGGGGCGGCCAGCTCGCGCAGCTCGTCGCGGTCGTCATGGTGGTGTTCGTCGCCAAGGGCGCGATCGCCGAGCCGTTCTACGTGCCGTCGGGCTCGATGGAGCCGACCCTGATGATCGGCGACGCCCTGCTCGCCTCCAAATTCCCCTACGGCTACGGCACCTCGTCGCTGCCGATGCAGATCACGCTGCCGGAGACCGGCCGCCTGTTCGGCGAGACGCCGAAGCGCGGCGACGTCGTCGTGTTCCGCTGGCCGGGCGACACCTCGCAGGCCTGGGTCAAGCGCGTCGTCGGCCTGCCCGGCGACCGCATCCAGATGCGCCAGGGTCAGCTCTACATCAACGGCCAGGCGGCCGCGCTGAAGCCGGACGGCATCGGCGATGCCGAGGACGACACCGGCCGCAACGATCCGGCCTATCGCTACGTCGAGACGCTGCCGAACGGCGTCTCGCACCTGATCTTCAAGATGCGCGACAACGGCCGTCTCGACAACACGCCGGAGGTGACGGTGCCGCCCGGCAAGCTGTTCGTGCTCGGCGATAACCGCGACAACTCCGCCGACAGCCGCGTGGCCTTGCGCGATGGCGGCGTCGGCCTGCTGCCGATCGACAATCTCGTCGGCCGCGCCGATGCCGTGGTCGGCTCCTGGGACCTTGGCTACAAGAACCAGCCGGTCTGGGCCTGGCTGTCCGGCTTCCGGCTGGATCGCTTCTTCACCGCGGTGCGTTGAACGAACGCCGATGACCTTCGACGATGTCAGGGCGCTCGCGCTGGCATGGCCGGAGGTCGAGGACGGCACGTCCTATGGGACGTCAGCGCTGAAGGTGCGCAACAAGATGCTGGCGCGCCTGAAGGAGGACGGGGACAGTCTCGTCCTTCCGGGCGTGCCGCCGGACGAACGCGCGATGCTGGTGGAAAGCCGGCCGAAGCTGTTCTATTTCACTGATCACTACCGCGATTATTCAATCGTGCTGCTGCGGCTGTCCGAGGCGAGAGCCGCTGACGTCGCGCCGCTGCTGCGGCGGCAGTGGCGGGCACTGGCGTCCCGGAAAGCCGTCGCCGCGTTCGATTGCGGTTGAGCGCTCGGCTTTTTCCCGCATCCGGTGCGGCGGGTGCAGCAATGTCCGCATGATCGGATGCCATTTGCATGCTATCCACGGGCATGACCGAAGAGGACTTCGTCGCGTCAGCGCTCCGCAATCCCGTCAACACGGCGATCCTGGATATGCTGCGCGTGACGACGCTGCCTGATGCGTGGATCGTCGCCGGCTGCCTGACCCAGACGGTCTGGAACGTGCGCACCGGCCGCCCGGTCGATCACGGCATCAACGACTACGATATCTTCTACTTCGACCCCGACACGTCGTGGGATGCCGAGGATGCCGTGATCCGGCGCATGGCATCCTGTCTCGATCGGGTCGATGCCAAAGTCGAAGTCCGCAATCAGGCGCGCGTGCATCTCTGGTATCCGACCAAGCACGGCCGGCCCTACCCTGCCGTGACACGGTCCACCGACGGCATCGATCGCTTCCTCACCGTGAACACGCAGGTCGGCATCCGACCGGCTTCTGGCGGCTACGAGGTCTATGCCCCCAAGGGCCTCGACGACATCGGCCAGATGATCGTGCGTCCGAACTATACGGCCAATTTCTCGGTGACGAACTACACGGCCAAGGCGGCGCGCTGGAAGGCACTGTGGCCGGAGATCACGGTGATCGCTCCTGAGGAATGATCCACGCGGATAGCAACAGCTCATTCCGGCGCGCGCGGAGCCACGCCCCGGAATGACACTGAGTTGTGGGTCCGCCTATGCAGCTCGGACGTTAGATCGACGTCGTCAGCTCCGTCAGCCACGCCGGCGAGACGGCGACCAGCCACGCCTCGAGCTGCTTGTCGACGCCGCTGAGGATCGCGACCGCGACGACGACGAAGGCCGCCCCCATCAGCATCTTGCCGAGCTTGCCGGCCGACAGCAGCCGCGCGCGCAGGCGTACCATGGTCGTTCGCGACAGCACCCCGAGCACGACCAGCGGCAGGCCGGCGCCGAGGCCGAAGGCCAGCATGGTCAGGCTCACCATCACGAGGTCGCGTCCCTGCGAGGCCAGCAGCGACGCCGCGCCCAAGGTCGGACCGACACAGGGCGACCACACCGCGCCGAGCAGCAGCCCGATCATGAACTGGCCGCCGGCGCCCGACGTTGCGAAGCCCTGGGAATGCCAGTCGGCCCAGCGCTGCACCGGTCCACCTGCGACGGCGAGTTGCGCCTGCCAGGACGGCACCAGCAGCACGACGCCGATCGCCAGCATGATGATCGCTGCGACAAGACGGAACGCGCCGGCATCGAGGCCGATGGAGTTGCCCGCGAGGGCGATGAACAGGCCGATACCGGTGAAGGACAGCGCAAGGCCGGCCGCGAGCGCCAGCGCACCGCGCGGATGCGCGGAGGCCGCCGCGCCGAGCACGATCGGCACCAGCGGCAGCACGCAGGGCGACAGGATCGAGAGCAGGCCGGCCACGAAGGCCAGCAGCAGCGCAAGCATGATGCGCTACAGGCTCTTGTCGAGCAGCGCCGCGATCGAGGCTTCCTTGGTGTCGCCGACCGAACGTCCGGTCTCGGTGGTTCCCTTGAAGGTGATCAGGGTCGACTGCATCTGCGCGCCGAACGCTTTCACCACCGGCTTCATGTCGTCGAAGTCGACGCGGAAAATCTTGAGGTCCTTGAATTTGGGTTCTGCCGCGAGCTTGTCGATGATCGGCTTCTGCGCCTTGCAGGTCGGGCACCATCCGGCATGGATCTCGATCAGGATCGGCTGCCCAGCCGCTTGAGCAGCCTTGAAGGCGGCGTCCGAATAGGCGGTCTCGATGGCGGAGGCCGCCTTCAGCCCAGCGAAAGCAAACGTGGCAGCGACTGCTGCGGTGACGAAGAACCTGCGCGAAAACGTCATGACACACCCGATCTCTGCGTTGCGACAGGCAGCCGGCGGCGAAAGCCGTCCGGTGCCGTCGTTCAATACGCAGGAGACGGATGCAATGTTACCCGACAATGCAGAAAATCTGCGGGCCGGACGTTTGCCAGGTCAGCGAACGACGCCCGACGTGAAGCCCGCCTTGCGCCGCGGCGGCTTGATTTCCTTCTTCAGGAAGCAATGCGCCTCCTTGCCGGCATAGCCGGGTCGGGCGAAGGTCCAGGCGCGGCACTTGTTGTCGCCGGTGCAGGCGGCCTTGCAGATCTCCTCGGCGTCGGCGGCCTTTTCTTCCTTCTTGTCCACCGCCTTGTCGCCGCTGCTCTTGTCGCCCTTGTCGGCGGCCTTCTCGGCCTTGTCGCCGCCCTTCAGATCAGTGGTCTTGATGTCGAAGCTGCGGTAGTCGCCGCCGGGACGGTCGATCGACGTCTCGACCGCATCGTTGCGGATCTCGACGACACCCGCGCCGCGCACGCCGGAAACGCAGCAATTGTCCGGCACCCGCGACGGCACGCTGTTCTTCAGCCAGCACACCGCACCCGCTTCCATCACGGTCGGATAGCTGAAGCTCCAGGCGCGGCAGCGCCGGTCGTGCTCGCACAGCAGCGCGCAATCGGCCGGGTCGCCGGAGGCGATCGGCGCGCTCATGTAGTCGCCGCCGGGGCGATCGGAATAGGTCTGGGCTGAAGCCGGCGTCAGGCAGGCAGCCACGAACAGGCACGCCAGTGCCCTCAGCCATGCCCCGATGAAGCGCCCCACGCGCCGCCGCTGAACCATCCGACCCATTGTTAGTGTTCGAGTTTTCTTGCGAGTTTTTAGGCAGTCATTTGATCGCCACGAACCTGTACGGCGGATGAACGGCCCGGACCGGGGGAGCTGCGGAAGGCAAAGCAGCGGCGCCCAGGCGCTGAATCGAACCTGAGACACAAATCGCAACAGAGAACAGGGGACCCGAGCCGCCGACCGCCTCAACGTGGAACAGGCGACGCAGCGAACCTGCGACGGCTGCAGGGACGGCCGTTCCGATCAGAACGCATATTCGTCGTAGGCCGGCTCGACCGAGCCGCCCCACGGGCCGTCGAACTTCTCCAGCATCTCCTCCGCCGGCGAGCGGCCGCAATCGATGATCTGATCGAGCGGCTCGAGATAGCGGCTCTCGTCGCGGCCATTCTGATCGACGCGGTTGCGGCGGCGCAGGCCGTGATGGGCGAGCGTCAGGCACTCCTTCGCCACCTCGAACACGTAGCGATTGCGGATGCGCGTCTTGAAGCCGAGGCGCGGCACGTCGTCGCGCAGGTTCTGGCGCTCGAACGCGGTCCAGTCCTTGACGAGGTCCCAGGCCGCATCGAGGCTGACATCGTCGTAGAGCAGGCCGACCCAGAACGCCGGAAGCGCCGGCAGCCGGCCCCATGGCACACCGTCGGCACCGCGCATTTCCAGGTAGCGCTTCAGACGCACCTCGGGGAAGATCGTCGAGAGGTGATTGGCCCAATCCGACAGCGTCGGCCGCTCGCCCGGCATCGCTGGGTTCTTGCCTGCGAAGAAGTCGCGGAACGAGGTGCCGGAGACGTCGATATAGGTCTCCTCGCGTTTCACGAAATACATCGGAACATCGAGCGCGTAGTCGACCCAGCGCTCGAAGCCCATACCGTCCTCGAACGCCCACGGGATCATGCCCGAGCGCTGATTGTCGGTGTCGCGCCAGATCTCGGAACGGAACGACAGGAAGCCGTTCGGCTTGCCCTCGGTGAACGGCGAATTGGCGAACAGCGCGGTTGCGATCGGCTGCAACGCCACCGAGACCCTGAGCTTCTTGACCATGTCGGCTTCGGAGGAGAAGTCGAGATTGGTCTGCACGGTGCAGGTCCGGTACATCATGTCCAACCCGTAGCTGCCGACCTTCGGCATGTAGCTGGTCATGATCTTGTAGCGGCCCTTGGGCATCATCGGAATTTCGGCGCGCGACCAGGACGGCGTCATGCCCAGGCCGAGAAAGCCGATGCCGAGCGGGGTCGCGATCTCGCGCACCTGCGCCAGATGCGCCATCAGCTCCGCATGCGTCTGGTGCACGGTCTCGACCGGCGCGCCGGACAGCTCGAACTGGCCGCCGGGCTCCAGCGAGATGGCGCCGCCGCCGGTGACGTCATAGAGCCCGATGATGTTGCCGCGCTCCATGATCGGCTCCCAGCCGAGCAAGAGCTTCATGCCTTCGAGCAGCGCGCCGATGCCGCGCGCACCCTCGTAGGGGACCGGGCGGTGACCGTCGAGCGTGAACGGCGTCTTCTCGTGCTCGGTGCCGATGCGGAAGGCGGACGGCGGCTTCACGCCGGCGGCCAGCCAGGCCACGAGCTCGTCGCGCGACTGCAGCGGGGTCATATCGATCTGGTCACGCGCCATGGGAGTCTCGGTTCAGAAGCGCTTCGAGGGTCGCGCGTGGTGACAGGAAGGGCCGCGGACCCCAGGGGGCCGCGGATGTGAATGGGAACGGATGCTTCATCGGATCGCTGCGCCCTCTCCGGCCGCCAACGGAGCGGCCTGACCACAGGAGCAGCCGAGGCGATCCAGCAGCATGCAGAGCTTTGCGGCGTCGGTATCCGACAGCTTGGAGCCGACATGCTTCTCGATCGCGGCGGAATAGGCCGACCACATCCGCTTCTGCAGCTCGCGCCCGGCCTCGGTGATCTCGACGAACTGGCCGCGCTTGTCCATCTTGCATTCGCGCCGGATAACCAGACCTTCGTCGACCAAACGGTCGATCAGCCGGGAGGTGGAATATTGCGGGATCAGCATCTGCCGCTCCAGCTCGACCGGACGTAGCTCGCCGGAGGGCGCGCGCGACAGTTCGAGAAGCGCATCATACCATGCGAGCGGCGGGAACCCGGCCTTCTTCAGCTCCTGCTCGACGCAGTCCAGCACCCGGCTCTGGACCCGCATCAGGCGGATCCAGGCGGCGGTCGCCTCGGTCGATGGTTTGCGTTTCATGGGCCGGCTCGTATCCTCAGATGCGCAGTCTAGCGCATTCGATGCAGCTGCATCAATCTTGACTATTCCATGCATCTGCATGTAAGGGCGGGTGTGACCGCTCGACAGGTTCCAAGGACAAAAACGGTCTCACGGAGGAATACAGGATGAAGCTTTATTATTCACCCGGCGCCTGCTCGCTCTCGCCCCATATCGCCCTGCTCGAGGCCGGGCTGCCCTACGATCTGGTCAAGGTCGATCTGCGGGCCAAGACCCTGGAAAATGGCGACGATTACCTGAAGGTCAATCCGAAGGGCCAGGTGCCGGCGCTGGGGCTGCCGAGCGGCGAGATCGTGACCGAAGGCCCGGTGATCGTCCAGATGATCGCCGACCAAGCCAAGGACAAGGGACTGGCGCCGGCGCGCGACAGCGGCGAGCGCTACAAGCTGCTGGAATGGCTGAACTTCATCACCTCCGAGCTGCACAAGAATTTTGGCCCGATGTTCTCGCCGGTGCTCGCCGACGACGCCAAGGCGTTCTTCAAGGACCGCGTGATGGGCAAGTTCAAGTACATCGACGGCCAGCTCGCCGGCCGCGACTACCTGATGGGCAGCCAGTTCACGGTCGCCGACGGCTACCTGTTCACGATCCTGACCTGGGCCGACCGGATGAAGTTCGACCTGTCGGCGATGCCGAATCTCGTGGCCTACAAGAACCGCGTCGCGGCGCGTCCCAAGGTGCAGGAAGCGCTGACCAAGGAAGGGCTGATGAAGGCGGGGTGAGTTCTACGTTGAAAGAACTCACGACTGCACCTCGGGCGGTCTGTTCTCTCCCCCCTTGTGGGGGAGAGATAGAGAGGGGGGTAGCCACGGACACCGTCGCCTGTGGCTACCCCCCTCCCTAACCCTCCCCCACAAGGGGGGAGGGAACGGAGATCGGGCGAGGCCGGCTCCGTGCTAACTCACAACAGGACTAAGCCGCCGCCTTCTTCGGCGGGAAGCGGCCGTAGAAGGTTTCGCCCTTGGCGGCCATCTCCTCCAGGAGCTTCGGCGGCGCGAAGCGCGAGCCGTACTTCGCCGTGAAGGTGTGGCACAGCTCGACGAACTTCTTGGTGCCCATGAAGTCGATGTAGGACAGCGTGCCGCCGGTGAACGGCGCGAAGCCGAAGCCGAGGATCGAGCCGACATCGGCCTCGCGCACGTCGGTGATGACGTGGTCCTCGACCGTGCGCGCGGCTTCGACCGCCTGCACCACCAGGAAGCGCTGCTTCAGCTCCTCGACATCCAGCGTATCCGGATCGAGATGCTTCGGCTGCAGCTTGGCCAGATCCGGCCACAGGCTCTTCTGACCCTTGCCCTTCTCGGGATAGTCATAGAAGCCCTTGGCGTTCTTGCGGCCGAAGCGGCCCTGCTTCTCGACCAGCTCGACCATCAGCTTCTTGTGGTCCTGGTTGATCGCGTTGGGGCCGAGATCGTGCTCGGTCGCCTTCATGATCTTCAGGCCGAGATCGAGCGCGACCTCGTCCGACAGCGACAGCGGGCCGACCGGCATGCCGGCCATCTTGGCCGCGTTCTCGATCATCGCCGGCGGCACGCCTTCGAGGAACATCTCGTTGCCCTCGGCGATGTAGCGCATCACGCAGCGGTTGGCGAAGAAGCCGCGGGAGTCGTTGACGACGATCGGGGTCTTGCCGATGGTGCGGACATAGTCCAGCGCGGTCGCCAGCGCTACGTCGCCGGTGGCCTTGCCCATGATGATCTCGACCAGCATCATCTTCTCGACCGGCGAGAAGAAGTGGATGCCGATGAAGCGGCCCTGGTCCTTGAACTCCTCGGCCAGCGAGGTGATCGGCAAAGTCGAGGTGTTCGACGCGAAGATCGCGCCGTCCTTCAGGTGCTGTTGCGCCTTGGCATAGGTCTCGGCCTTGACCTTGCGGTCCTCGAATACGGCCTCGATGACGAGATCGCAATCCTTCAGCGCGGCGTAGTCGGCGGTGGCGGTGATGCGGCCCATGATCGCCTCGGCCTCGCCCGGCTTGGCGCGGCCCTTCTTGACGAGGCCATCGATCACGCTCTGCGCGTGGGCCTTGCCCTTGTCGGCACTCTCCTGGTCGCGATCGATCAGCACCACCTCGAGGCCGCCGCGCGCCGAGACATAGCCGACGGACGCGCCCATGAAGCCGGCGCCGATGACGGCGATCTTCTTCAGCTTGGTCGCGGGCACGTCGGCCGGACGACGCGCGCCCTTGTTCAATTCCTGCATCGACAGGAACAGGCTGCGGATCATCGCCGCCGCTTCCTTGGAGCGCAGGATCTTGGTGAAGTAGCGCGACTCGACCCGCAACGCGGCGTCGATCGGCAACTGCAGGCCCTCATACACGCAGCTCATGATGGCGCGCGCGGCCGGATAGTTGTCGTAGGTCTCGCGGCGATAGATGGCGTTGCCGGCCGGGAACATCATCATGCCGTTCTTCGAGAACACCGGGCCGCCGGGCAGCTTGAAGCCCTTCTCGTCCCACGGCTGAACCGCCTTGCCGCCACCCTTGATCCAGTCCTTGGCCGCCTTGATGAGATCCGCGGCCGGCACGATCGCATCGACCAGCTTGAGCGCCTTGGCTTTGTCCAGCGTCAGCGCTTCGCCCTTCAGCAGCAGGTTCATGGCGTCCTGCGGCTGCACGATGCGCGGCACGCGCTGGGTGCCGCCGGCGCCGGGGAACAGGCCGACCTTGATCTCGGGCAGGCCGAGGCGGGTCTTCGGGTTCTCGGCCGCGACGCGGTAGTGGCACGACAGGGTGATCTCGAAGCCGCCGCCGAGCGCGAGGCCGTTGATCGCGGCGACCCACGGCTTGCCCGAGGTCTCCATCGAGCGGTTGATCTGCGAGAAGCGCCGGCTGGTGTCGAACAGCATCTGGTTGGCGGCTTCCTCACCCTTGCTCTTCAGCACATCCGCATAGATGCGGTTCATGCCTTCGAGCATGGACAGATCGGCGCCGGCGCAGAACGCCTCCTTGGCCGAGGTGATGACGACGCCCTTGATGGCGGCGTCGGCGGTGGTCTGCTTGACGATGGCCTCGAGCTCGTTGGTCGAGGTCTCGTCCAGCACGTTCATCGAACGGCCCGGAATGTCCCAGGTGATCAGCGCAATGCCGTCGGCATCGGTTTCGAGCTTGAAGTTCTTGAAGGCCATATGGATCTCCCTCGGTGCCAGCAGCCGGTCGGCGCGGCGTTGTCCTGTATTCGTCGATCGTAGGGTGGGTTAGCGCAGCGTAACCCACCGCCTCTCGCAACACGGCGGGTTACGCCTCCGGCTAACCCGCCCTACGGTTGTCACACCCGCTCGATGATGGTCGCGGTGCCCATGCCGCCGCCGATGCACAGCGTCACCAGCGCGGTCGCCTTGCCGGTGCGCTCGAGCTCGTCGAGCACGGTGCCGAGGATCATCGCGCCGGTGGCGCCCAGGGGATGGCCGAGCGCAATCGCGCCGCCATTGACGTTGATCTTGTCCTTGTCGATCTCGAACGCCTGCATGTAGCGCAGCACAACCGAGGCGAACGCCTCGTTGAGCTCGAACAGGTCGATGTCCGACTTCTTCATGCCGGAGCGCTCGAACAGCTTCTCGGTGACGTCGACCGGGCCGGTCAGCATCATTGCCGGCTCCGAGCCGATATTGGCGAACGCGCGGATTTTCGCGCGCGGCTTCATGCCATACTTCGCGCCCGCCTCCTTGCTGCCGAGCAGCACCGCACCTGCGCCGTCGACGATGCCGGAGGAGTTGCCGGCGTGATGCACGTAGTTGACGCGCTCGATCTCCGGATGCGACTGGATCGCCACTGCGTCGAAGCCGCCCATCTGCGCCATCTGCACGAACGACGGCTGCAACTGCGCCAGCGACTGCATCGTCGTCGACGGACGCATATGCTCGTCCTTGGCGAGGATGGTCAGGCCGTTGATGTCCTTGACCGGCACGACCGACTTGTCGAAGCGGCCTTCCTCCCAGGATTTCGCGGCGCGCTGCTGGCTCTGGACCGCATAGGCGTCGACGTCGTCGCGCGAGAAGCCGTATTTGGTCGCGATCAGGTCCGCCGAGACGCCCTGCGGCATGAAGTAGGCGGGCACCGCCATCGACGGATCCATCGGCCAGGCACCGCCGGAAGCACCGATGCCGACGCGGCTCATCGATTCCGCACCGCCGCCGATGACCAGCTCATGCTGGCCGCTCATGATCTGCGCCGCGGCGAAGTTCACGGCGTCAAGGCCGGAGGCGCAGAAGCGGCTGATCTGAATGCCCGGAACGGCATCGCCGAGACCCGCATTCAGCGCGGCGAAGCGCGCGATGTCGGAGCCGGCCTCGCCGACCGGATCGACCACGCCGAGCACGACGTCGTCGACCGCGTCCTCAGGGATGTTGTTGCGGTCCTTCAGCGCCTTCAGCGGCACGGTGGCGAGCGCGAGCGCGGTCACCTCATGCAGGCTGCCGTCGGCCTTGCCGCGGCCGCGGGGAGTCCGTACGTGGTCGTAGATAAAGGCCTCAGGCATCACGCCCTCCTCATCTGGTCAGATTTGTTGTTGGCATAGACGAGAGCCGGCGCGCGGCGCGCACCGGCTCTCGTCTGATCCTCAGAAGGCTTCCGCCGGCAATTCCATCACGGTCGCGCAGCCGGCCTGGAGGCGGGCGAGATGCGCCGCCGTCTCTGGCAGCACGCGCTCCATGAAGAAGCGCCCCGTCACCAGCTTGGTGGTGAGATAGGTCGAACTGTCACCGGCCGCAATCTTGTCCTGCGCGACCTTCGCCATCTTCGCCCACATGTAGCCGAAGGTGACCAGCGCAAAGAGATGCATGTAGTCGGTCGCGGCGGCGCCGGCATTGTCCGGCTTGGTCATCGCGTTCTGCATCAGCCAGGTCGTGGCCTGCTGCAGATGGCCGAGCGCGGTCGACAAGGGAGCTACGAACGGCTTCATCGCGTCATTGCCGCCCTGCTCCTTGGCGAAGGTCCCGACCTCGTTGAAGAACGCCATCACCGCACGGCCGCCGTCGCGCGGCAGCTTGCGGCCGACGAGGTCCAGCGCCTGGATGCCGTTGGCGCCCTCGTAGATCATGGCGATACGCGCATCGCGCACGAACTGCTCCATGCCGTGCTCGGCGATGTAGCCGTGGCCGCCATACATCTGCTGCGCCTGGACGGCGTTGGCGAAGCCCATGTCGGTCATGTAGCCCTTCATGACCGGCGTCATCAGGCCCATGTGGTCGTCGGCCGCCTGGCGGTCCTTCGGGTCAGCCGAGCGGTGCGCGACGTCGCTCTTCAGCGAGGTCCACACCACCATCGCGCGCGCGGCCTCGTTGAAGGCGCGGATCGACAGCAGGGTGCGGCGCACGTCGGGATGCACGATGATCGGATCGGCGGCCTTGTCCGGCGCCTTGGCGCCGGTCAGCGAGCGGCCCTGGATGCGCTCGCGCGCATAGGCCACCGCGTTCTGATAGGCGACCTCGGACTGCGCGAGACCCTGCACGGCGACGCCGAGCCGGGCCTCGTTCATCATCACGAACATGCCCTGCATGCCCTTGTTCTCTTCGCCGATCAGCCAGCCGGTGGCGTTGTCGTAGTTCATCACGCAGGTCGAGTTGCCGTGGATGCCCATCTTGTGCTCGATCGAGCCGCAGCTGACGCCATTGCGCGCACCGACCGAGCCGTCGGCGTTGACCATGAACTTCGGCACCACGAACAGCGACACGCCCTTGATGCCGGCCGGCGCACCCTCGATGCGGGCGAGCACGAGGTGGATGATGTTGTCCGCGAGGTCATGCTCGCCGGCGGAGATGAAGATCTTGGTGCCGGAGATCTTGAAGCTGCCGTCGGCCTGGCGCACCGCCTTGGTGCGCAAGAGACCGAGGTCGGTGCCGCAATGCGGCTCGGTCAGGTTCATGGTGCCGGTCCACTCGCCGGCGACCATCTTCGGCACGTAGGTCTTCTTCTGCTCCTCATTGCCGTGCACGATGAGCGCCGCGGTGGCGCCCATGGTGAGGCCGCCATACATGGAGAACGCCATATTGGCCGAGCACTGGAATTCGTTGACGGTCTGGCTGAGCGTCACCGGCAGGCCCTGGCCGCCATATTCGGTCGGTGCCGACAGGCCGAGCCAGCCGCCCTCGACGATCTGCTTGTAGGCGTCCTTGAAGCCCTTCGGCGTTGTCACGCTGCCGTCGTCATGGCGCTTGCAGCCCTCGAGATCGCCCACGCGATTCAGCGGGTGCAGAACCTCTTCGGCGAGCTTGGCGGCTTCGCCGAGGATCGCCTCGCGGACATCGGCCGAGGCATCGGAGAAGCCCGGCAGATTGTCGTAGCGGTCGATCTGGAACACGTCGTTGAGCAGGAAGGTGACATCTTCCACGGGGGCTTTGTAGATCGGCATCGGCGTCTCCGGCAGGAAGGCTGAAGTTTCAGACTGGGATTTCCACGGACGCGGCAGACAATGCAGGCCGCGGACTGTAGCGGGTTTGAGGCACTTGCGGCAGCCGTCACGTTGCGGCCGTCGGTCACGTCACGACGGCTTGCTCATCGCGGCGAGCTGTTCGCCCATCAGGCGGTGCAGCAGGTTGATCGCCTTGAGCGGGCGCACCATGACCTTGAAATGGGTGATCAGACCGGCGTCGTCGAAGCTGATGATGTCGACGCCGTTGAGCTTGATGCCTTCGATCTCGTTCTCGAATTCGAGCACGGCGCCCGTGGCGTTACGCCACTCCCCGACATACTTGAATCCGGGACCGCCCAGGACTTTCTCGGCACTTGCGAGATATTTGAAGGTGATGTCGCGGCCACGCTGCGGCGTATGCACGACGGGACTTTCGAACACGGCGTCCGGGTGCAGCAGCTCCCGCAAAGCGCCGAGATCGTGAGACCTCATATAGCCGTACCATCCATCGAGGCCGGTCATTGTCATTGGGCGTCTCCTCGGGGCGGAACAGGCCAGCACCACAACCACCCCATATGCACATTGACGCATATGCGCCAGTGTGCATAATGTCAAGCGTGGAGCGGGATAGAACACGATCAGAAAAACGGGAGCAGTTTCCGGCCATGGCCCTCGGCGACGCCATCCTCGCCTGCCTTACCGAACATCCGATGACGGGCTACGAGCTCGCCAAGACGTTCGACTCCTCGATCGGCTACTTCTGGAAGACGGACCACCAGCAGATCTACCGCGAGCTGTCGCGGCTGCGCGACCGCGGCTACATCCAAGGTCGCGAGGTGGTGCAGACCGGCAAGCCCAACAAGCTGGTCTACACATTGACCCCCGAGGGCCGCGCGGCGTTCCGCAGCTGGGCGGCGCGGCCGAGCACACCGGCTTCCACGAAGGACGATCTTCTCGTCCGGCTCTATGCACTGGGCGCCGCCGACATCGGGCCGATCCGGGCCGACCTGATGGCGCGGCTGGAACATCATCGCGACCGTGCCGAGCGCTACGACCGCATCCTCAAGAAGCATTACGCTGACGGCAGCGTCGCCCCTGCCGATATGGGCAAGCTCCTCAACCTGCGTCTCGGCCTGCGCCACGAGCGCATGGTGGCGGAATGGTGCGAAGAGGCGATCACCGCGCTGTCGACGATATCCGGCGCGAGCAGCGTGCGGCCGCTCGATCCATCATCACGCGAAAATGCCGGCTGATACGCGCCGTTTGACAGCGCAAAACTTCTGACCGCGCCGGCGGTAAACTTAACGCGTTATTTACCGTAAAAGTCAAAAGTCGGGACCTGGAGCAGACGATCTGCGCGGACCCGTTCATGTTCATGTCCGGGACGCGTGGGGAGGCTGGAGGCGCTTGGTGGAGCGCTGGAAGCGGAACCGGACGAGACATGAATTCGCGCGTACCGTGGAGTAATGAAGGCATCGACCCGTCCGTCCGTGAAAGGGCCGAGGCCGCGGCGCAACGCGCCGGCATGACGCTGAACGACTGGATCAACTCCACGCTCGGCGCATCGGCCCCGCCCGATTTCCGCGGCAGCCCCGCGCCACGCAGCACGCCGACCGTCAGCCGCGATGCCCGCGAGGTGACCGACATCCATCAGCGGCTCGACTCCATCGCACGGCAGATCGAGCAGATGTCGCGCCCCGTCGCGCGCAAGGATGCGCCGCGCGACGAGCAGGGCGTCGCGCGCCAGCTCAACGACGCGATCTCGCGGCTCGACGCCCGCCTGTCACAGATCTCGACGCCGCTGCGCAAGCCGGACACCGAGGACCGCTATCGTGGTCCTGACGGCGTCGAGCGCGCCGCCGCACAGCTCTACCGGCCGGCCCAGGCGCTCAGCGCAGGCTCGTTCGACGTGGCCGTCGCCGAAATCAGCGCCCGCCAGAGCGAGCTCGACAATGCGCGCCCGCTGCCGTCGCACCAGGCGCCGCCGACCGCGCCTGCCATGGCATCCGCAGCAGCGCCGCTGATGACCCCGATCAGCGCGCCGCTGACGCCGCCGCAACCGGCGGCACCCACTCCCGATTTCTCGCTGCTCGAACGCCATCTGCTGAAGATCACGAGCCAGATCGAGGCGCTGCATCGCCCCGAGGACGGCATCGAGCAGTCGATCGCCGGCTTCCGCAACGAGCTCTCCGAGATCCGTCACGCCATTACCGAGGCGATGCCGCGCCGCGCGATCGAGTCGATCGAGAACGAGATCCGCTCGCTGTCGCGCCGCATCGACGAGAACCGCAACACCGGCGTCGACGGCCAGGCTCTGGCCGGCATCGAGCGCGCGCTGACCGACATCCGCGAGGTCGTCGGCTCGCTGAAGCCTGCCGAGCAGCTCGCCGTCTATGACGAGGCGATCCGCAATCTCGGCGCCAAGCTCGACCTGATCCTGCGCGCCAATGACGACCCCGGCACCGTGCAGCAGCTCGAAAGCGCCATCGCGGCGCTGCGTGCGATCGTCGCCAATGTCGCCTCCAACGACGCGCTGGAACGGCTGTCGGACGATCTCCGCCAGCTGTCGTCGAAGGTCGACCAGGTCACGCAGGCGCGCGACAATCACGACTCGTTCCACGAGTCGTTTGCGGCGCTCGAACAGCGCATCGCCGCGCTGACCTCGACCCTGGAGAGCCGCGAGCCGCCGGCGGCCGCGCCCGACAACACCGCCCAGATCGAGGACGCGCTGCGCGGCCTGTCCGACCGGATCGACCGCCTGCAGGTCGGCAGCGACGGCTCATCGGCGATCACGCATCTCGAACAGCGGATCAGCTACCTGCTGGAACGGCTCGAAGCCGCCAACGACCCGCGCGGCGGCAACATGACCCGGGTCGAGGATGGCCTGCAGGACATCCTGCGCTATCTCGAACGGCAGCAGGCGACCTTCGCAGCGCTGGCGGAGAGCCGGTCGCAGCGCGAAACGTCGCATGACGGCGGCCTGATCGACATGGTCAAGCGCGAGCTGTCCGACATCCGCTTCAGCCAGACCGAGACCGACCGCAACACCCAGGACTCGCTCGAGGCCGTCCACAACACGCTGGGGCACGTCGTCGACCGCCTCGCCATGATCGAAGGCGACCTGCGCAATGTGCGCGCCACCGCGAGCCCGCCGGCCGCGCTGCCGCCGCTGGCGCCGCCAATCGAGTCGCCGATGCCGGCCGCACGCGCGACGGCGCCCCAGGCCTATGCCGAGCCGGCCAAGCCAGAGCCTGCCTACCGCCCGGAGCTGCCCAATCCGGCGGCCGAGGAGCCAGCGGGACAGATTGTCGCTCCGGCCGCGGGTCAACAGGCGTTCGCAGCGGCCTCGCGCGACTTCCACGCCGCGCAGGCGTCATCGGCTGCCATGCCGCCGCCGATTCCGCCGAAGGCGATCGCCGACATCCTGGAGCCGCACGCAGCGCAGGCGCCCCGCCCGACCGTTATCGTCCCCGAGCTGCCACCGGATCATCCGCTCGAACCCGGCACCCGTCCGCCTGGCCGGACCGCATCGCCCGCCGAGCGGATCGCCGCGTCCGAGGATGCCCTGAGCGAGCTTCCCGCCGGCAAGCGGGAGCCGGTGTCGACATCGAGCTTCATCGCGGCTGCGCGCCGCGCGGCGCAGGCCGCGGCGGCCGCACAGCCTGTAGACGCCAAGAAGGCGAAGAAGGACAAGCCGAAGGACAAGGCCAAGGAGCCGCCGAAAGACCTCCCCAAGGACGTCGCCAGCGACGCTGTCAAGCCCAAGGCCAAACCCAAGGACAAGCCGACGTTCGCTCTCACCGCCGAGGGCGACGAAGAGGTCTCGACCATCGGGTCGAAGATCCGTTCGCTCCTGGTCGGTGCAAGCGTCGTGGTGATCGTGCTCGGCACCTTCAAATTCGCGATGTCGCTGCTCGACAGCGGCAGCACGCCGCCGCCGATCTCGCCGATGGAGACTCAGGGCGAGGCGCCGCGCGCGCAGATGCCGTCGGCCTCGCCGAGCCTGTCGCCGCGGCCGACGACGCCCGACCAGAGCGCGCCGTCGTTGACCTCGCCGACGCCGCTCGACCGTCAGTCCTACAATCGGGCCATGCCGAGCGAAGCGGAGACGATCGCGATGCTCGCGATCCCGCAGGACGTCGAAAAGCCAGCCACCTTACCCGCTGCCGTCCCCACTGACGTCACCGGCACGATCCCCACCGCTGCCAACGGCCAGAAGCTCGGTTTGGTGCAGGTGCCCGCCTCCGAGAAGCTGCCCGATGCCATCGGCGGACTGGCGCTGCGCAATGCCGCACTGAAGGGTGATCCGACCGCCGCCTACGAAGTCGGCGTGCGCTTTGCCGAGGGCAAGGGTGTCGCGGCGAACTATGAGGAAGCCGCGAAGTGGTATGACCGCGCGGCGCAGGCCGGGCTGATCCCGGCGGTCTTCCGTCTCGGCACCTTCTACGAGAAGGGTCTCGGCGTGAAGAAGGACGCCGACATCGCCCGCCGCTACTACGTGGTCGCCGCCGAGCGCGGCAATGCCAAGGCGATGCACAATCTCGCCGTGCTGGACGCCGACGGCGGCGGCAAGGGCGCGAACTACAAGAGCGCCTCGCAATGGTTCCGCAAGGCCGCCGAGCGCGGTGTCGCCGATAGCCAGTTCAACCTCGGCATTCTCTATGCCCGTGGCATCGGCGTCGAACAGAACCTCGCCGAATCCTACAAATGGTTCACCCTGGCCGCAGCGCAGGGTGACGTCGACGCAGGGCGCAAGCGCGACGATGTCGCCAAGCGGCTCGATGTCCAGTCGCTCGCCGCGGCCAAGCTCGCGATCCAGACCTTCACGGTCGAACCGCAGCCCGACGACGCCGTGAACGTGCCGGCGCCCGCCGGCGGCTGGGATGGCACGCAGGCGATCGCGAAGGCTGCCGCCGCCAAGGCGGCCCTGGCGAAGCGCGCGGCGGCGACGGCGCCGCGCTGACACGGGTATAGCGCCCCACTCTCGACATGGACGAGCGCTCGCGCGCAGCCCAAAAAAATCCTCCCGGCTTGCGATCGCGCCGCCATAGTGTCGCGCGGTCGATCGATATAGGTTGTCGCGGCGGATCATCACGAGCGCCGCGAGGAGCATCGACAGGTGTCAGCGGGGAACGAACAACAGGACGGCGCGCACTTCCTGCAGTCGCCGACGGGGCCCCGCGTGCCGCCGCGGACCACGGCGAACGTCGTCGCTGCTCCGCCTCCTCGCCAACGAATGCAGCAAGTGACCGACGGCTATCCTGCGGCGTTCCGATGGCGCCGGCTGGCTTCCGTCATCTTCTTCGTTGCAATCGTGCTCGGCGGGGGCATTCGCGCCTACCGCGACCTGTCGCGGCCTGACGCCTGGTCGTTCTGGAAGGATCAGTACATTTCGCCAAGTCTGTCGGCGGCGCTGGTCGCCGACCCCGTCCTTGCCGGGCTGGGCGACAGGCGCGCCGTGCTCGCCGTCAGCGGCCCCATCGGACCAGCGGCGGCCGGCTGGCTGCGTGAGCGGATCAGCGAGGCCCGTCTCAAGCCGGGTGACGTGATCCTGCTGTCCTCGCCCGGTGGCAACCTCGACCAGGGGGTGCTGATGGGCGAGATCATCCGCGCCCACGGACTCGCGACCGCCGTCGGCGTGGCCGACAATGGCGGCCGCATCCGTCCGGGATTCTGCGCCAGCGCCTGCGTGTTCGCCTTTGCCGGCGGGCAGACCCGCTACGGCCTCGATGGTTCGGCGCTCGGCGTGCACCGCTTCACGTCGGAGGCCCGCGGCGCCGACGCGGTCGCCGACACCCAGCGCGTCACCGGTGCCATCCTCGGCTACATGACGCGCATGGGCGTATCGTCGCAGGTCATCGAGGCGATGTCGCAGACCCGCGACATCCGCTGGCTCGATCCGAGCGACGCCGAGGCCATGAGGCTGGTGACCGCGCAGCTCAAGGCCCTTTGACCGAGCCCTCAGAACCCCACGCTCGGCGTCGGCGGATGTGACTTCGGGCGGGAATGACTGATCCCTTCGCTGCGATTTTCGGTTATGCAGGAGCTTGGCGTCCTGCATGGCATGCGCGGGATGCTCGCTCGAAGGATGGCAGAGGCCGCGCGGATGCAGATTTATCTTCCGATCGCCGACATCCCGGTCAACATCTTCCTGTTGCTGGCGATGGGCGCGGCCGTCGGCTTCGTCTCCGGCATGTTCGGCATCGGCGGCGGGTTCCTGATGACGCCGCTCCTGATCTTCGTCGGCATCACCCCAGCAGTTGCGGTCGCCTCGGTCTCCAGCCACATCGCCGCCTCGTCGTTCTCCGGCGCGCTGTCCTATTGGCGGCGGCGCGCCATCGATCCCTCGCTGGCCGCGGTATTGATGATCGGCGGCGCGCTCGGCACGGGGCTCGGCGTCGCCACCTTCACTCTGTTGCGGTCGCTCGGCCAGCTCGATCTGATGATCGCGCTGTCCTATGTCGCGCTGCTGACGAGCGTCGGCGGCACGATGTTCTGGGAAGGACTGCGCGCGATGATGCGCGCGCGCCAGGGCGCGGTCGCGACCGTGCGGCGTCCGGGCAGCCATGTCTGGATCCATGGCCTGCCGCTGAAGATGCGCTTCAAGCGCTCGAAGATCTACGTCTCCGTCATTCCGGTGATCGGCATCGGCCTGATCATCGGCTTCCTCGGCGCCGTGATGGGCATCGGCGGCGGCTTCATTCTGGTGCCCCTGCTGATCTACCTGCTGCGTGTGCCGACCTCGACCGTCATCGGCACCTCGATGGTGCTGACGCTCGCGACCATGATGATCGCGACCATGCTGCACGCGATGAGCAATCATCTGGTCGACGCCGTTCTGGCGCTGATCCTGATGGTCGGCGGCGTCACGGGCGCGCAGTTCGGGGCCCGCGCCGGCCAGATGATCCGCGGCGAGCAGCTTAGGCTGCTGCTCGGCCTGCTGATCCTCGCCGTCGGCATCCGGTTCGCGATCGAGCTCGTGATCAAGCCCGACGACCTGTTCACGATCCGCGAGACCGAGATCAGCCAATGACGCCGCTCCGCCTCGCCAGCCTTATCGTCATGCTGCTGCTGGCCGGCGCCGCATCCGCACGCGCCGAGCGCCTGATCGTCTCGGTCTCCAACCATCGCGTGACGGTGACGCCGAACTATTCCGGCGAGGAGCTGGTGCTGTTCGGCTCGGTCGAGAAGGACATCCAGACGCCGCCGGGCCGCACCGCCTATGACCTCGTCGTCACCGTCCGCGGACCGCGGGCCGACATGGTGACGCGACGCAAGGAACGAAAGTTCGGCATCTGGATCAACACCGACTCCCGCCAGTTCCTGAAAGTGCCCGGCTATCTGGCGCTGTTCGCCAACCGCCCCTTCGATGCGATGGCCGCGCCCGAGGTGCTGCGCCGGCAGCAGCTCGGACTCAACAACGTGCTGCTCACGCAGCGCGTCGGTCCCGACTATGCCGATGTCGTCCCGAACGACGCGTTCCGCAGCGCCTTCGTGCGGCTGCAGTCGCAGCACGGCCTGTACCGCGAGGATACGTCCGCGGTGACCTTCCTCACGCCGACGCTGTTCCGCACCGGAATCCCGTTGCCCGCTGCGGTCCCGATCGGCACCTACGAGGTCGAGATCAAGCTGCTCGCCGACGGCGCGCTGGTCACCAAGACCGAGACTGCGTTCGAGATCGTCAAGGTCGGCTTCGAGCAGTTCGTCGCGGCCTCCGCCAAGCAGAACGGCTTCGTCTATGGCCTGGTCACCGCCGCGATGGCGCTGATGACGGGATGGATGGCGTCGATCGTGTTCCGAAGGGATTAGTCGCTGTGCGAGGTCAGCGTTCGATCACCGTCCGCACACCTGGCTCCAGCAGCTTCAGCCGCGCCCCGAAGCCGAGTACGTCGAACGTGTTGCGCAGGTCCTGCGCGCTCTGCCGGAAATGTGCCCAGCCATCGGTGTGGACGGGAACGATCAGCGCGTCAGAAAACACCCGGGCCGTCTCGATCGTGTCGTTGGTGTCCATGGTCAGGTGGAACGGCCCGCGCGTCTGCGCCGCGCCAGCAAACGGCAGCACGATTCCCGCACGAAAGCGCCGCGCCACCTCGGCGACGCCGTCGTAGAACACGGTGTCGCCGCTGACATAGATCGGCGCAGACCCTTTCGACTGCAGCACGAATCCGATGACATCGCCCGCGACCGGCTCGATGCCGGCCGGACCGTGGCGCGCCGGGGTCGCCACGACCTTCAACGACCTGCCATTCTTCGTCAGCTCGGTTTCGCTCCAGGGCGCGAGCCCTTCGGCTGACGCACCGAGCCGTATTGCACCGATCTCGGTGGTCAGCACGCGCCGCGCACGGGACAGGAAGGCCCGTCCGCCATGATCGAGATTGTCGGAATGCTGATCATGGCTGAGCAGCACCGCGTCGACGTCGCCGACCGCATCTGCCGTCAGCGCCGGTCGCGAGAGCTTCTCCAGGGTGACGTGCGGCAGCTGATATGTGCCGGGATCGTCGAAGGTCGGATCGGTCAGCAGGCGGAAGCCGTCGATTTCGATCAGGGCGGTCGGGCCGCCGATCAGCGTGATCGCAACGCTCATGCTTGTGCTCCCACCGTGCGGGCCGGAGCCCGCGTGACCAGATAGATCCCGAGCGCGACGGGTATGACGCCGAGCAGATCCTGCAGCGCCACGTGCTCGCCGAGCACCACGAAGGCGAAGATCATCGCCAGCGGCGGCATCACGAAGTGATAGGCGCTGGCGGCGGTCGCACCGCAGACCTTCAGGAGGTGAAACCAGAGCACGTAGGCGAGGATCGAGCCGCCGAGCACCAGGAAGGCGAACGCACCGATCAGTTGCGCATTCAGCACGATCTCGCCCACGTGCGACACGCCCAGCGCCACCGGCCAGAGCACCAGCCCGGCGGAGAGATTCTGGATTCCGTTGCCGACCCACAGGCTGCCCTTCGGCGCGAGCTGCTTGAAGAGGATGGTGCCGGTGACGATCGAGGCCAGCGCCGCCAGCGTATAGAGGATGCCTTCGAGGTGGTCGGTGCCGACGGACATGCGGTGCCAGACGATCATGGCGACGCCGACGGTGCCGAGCGCGAGGCCCGCGACCTTGCGCAGGGTCAGCGGCTCGCCGAGCAGCAGCGCGGCGAACACCGCGGTGAACACCGGATTGGCCGAGACGATCAGGCCGCCGAGCCCCGCCGACACCGTCTGCAAGCCGGTATAGCCGAGGCCGAGATAGAGTGCGTTGTTGGCGATGCCGATGATCGCGAACACCGCCGCATCGCGCCAGCTCATGCGCAGCTCGCCCCGGATAGCCGGCACCGCGAGAATGAGCACGCCGGCGAGCGAGAACCGCGCCGCGAGCAGCAGGAGCGGCGGACAATAGGTCACGCCGATCTTGCCGGCGACGAAGGCAAAGCTCCACAGCAGGCAGAACAGGCCGATCTCGAGCGGCAGCAGGTTCGACTTCACGGGGGTCACCGCAACGGAGGATAGGGACGACATCGGGGATCTCCTTCGTCCTCGATGTAGGGCTGTTCTTTCCCATCTGGAAATTAAATGATAGACTGAAACTCAGTGGTTTTCCAAATGGGGGCCAGGAATGCTCGATCTGGACCTGTTGCGCAGCTTCGTCTCGGTGGTCGAGGCGGGCGGTTTCACCCGCGCGGGCGAGCGCGTCCACCGTACGCAGTCGACCATCAGTCAGCAGATCCGGCGGCTCGAGGACGACCTTGGCCGGACCTTGCTCAACCGCGACGGCCGCGCGGTCACGCCGACCGAGGCCGGCGAGCGGCTGTTGTCCTACGCCCGCCGCCTGCTAGCGCTCGCCGAGGAGGCCCGCGACGTCGTCGCGCGGCCGGGTCCGGCCGGCGCGGTCAAGCTCGGCATCCCCGAAGACTTTGCCGCCTACCGCCTCGCCAAGCTGCTCGCGGCGTTCTCGCGCGCCCATCCCGATCTGCGGCTCGACGTGCGTGCCGACCAGAGCCTCAACCTCAAGCGCGACATCGAGCGCGGCGACCTCGATCTGGCGCTGCTCAAGCGCGGCGCCGACGACTCACACGCGGCGATCGCGGCATGGCCGGAGCAGGTCTATTGGGTGACCAGCAAGAGCCATCCGGTCAGCCTCGAGGCCCGCTCGCTGCCGCTGATCGGCTTCCCGCTCGGCTGCATCTATCGCACCCGCGCGATCCATGCGCTGGAGAGCGAGGGACGCGCCTGGCACATGGCCTACACATCGTCGAGCCTCGCCGGTATCCAGGCCGCGGTTGCCGCCGGGATGGGGCTGAGCATTCTCTCCGACATGTCGGTGCAGGCGGAGCACCGCGTGCTGACGGCCCGCGAAGGCTTTGCGCCGATCGACCGCACCGAGGTCGCGCTGGTCGCCTCGCCCGACGCCAGCCCGGCGACGCTGCGGCTCGCGGACCGGCTGGCCGAGTTCTGCGAGAAGGTGCAGGCGAAGGCGGCGTGACGAGTATCTTGTCTACGGCTCCTGCCACCCTGCCGCCACGATGGCGGTGCGTCCCCTCTCCCGCTTGCGGGGGAGGGCTAGGGAGGGGGCCGCTCCAACGGCGGTGCGCGTGGCGCCCCTCTCCAACTCTCCCCCGCACGCGGGGGAGAGGGCGCGGCGGAGTTCGTTGCTTGTATGGTCAGTCCCACTCCGAATTCTAACTACCGACCTTCCACTGAACTAATAACACCTCGTCGCGGCGATGCTGTGCAGCCGCCGGTCGCCGAGCACATGCGCGACGAAAGCACGCTTCGGGAACAGCCTGGCGAAGGCTGCGTCGCGCACGCTCAGGCCGCCGGCATAGGCGCCGAACGCCGGCATCACCGCGCGCTCGCCGTCGGAGACGAAGCAGCGGCGCTCCAAAGTGCGCGCCCGCGTCGCCACCCGCGCCTTGGGATGCAGATGGCCGGCGATCTCGCCGCGCGCGCCGGTCGGCTCGTGGCGGAACGTCACCGCGCCCAACGTGATCTCGTCCGCAACCTCGCCGCCGATACCGCGCGACGCCGGATCGTGGTTGCCCGTGATCCAGACCCAGTCGCGGCCGACCTGGAGATTTGCGATCGCAGCGCGGTCGTCGCCGGTCAGGCGCGTATGCGCATCGCGATCATGAAAGCTGTCGCCGAGCGCGATCACGGTGCGCGGATTGTAGTGTGCGATCACCGAGGCAAGGCGCTGGAGCGTCGCGATGGTGTCGAACGGCGGCAGCAGCGTGCCGCGCGAGGCGTAGCTCGAGCCCTTCTCCAGATGCAGGTCGGAGACAACGAGCAACTGCTGCGCGTCCCATACCAGCGCGCCGGAGAGATCGACGCGCAGCGACAGGCCGGCGATCTCGAGCGCGGCGGAGCGGCCGCGCTGCGCACCACCGTGCTGATCTGGATGAGCCGAGGCGATGGCGATCGGAAGACTCACGACGGCCGCTCCTCGGGGCTGCCCCCCTCCCCGGCCCTCCTCCACAAGGGGGGAGGGAGTAGACCTGCTGCGCCGCGCATTGCGTGCCCCAACTATCAACTACCCCATCGCTTCCTTCACGAGTTCCTCGGCAGCCTCGGCCAGAAGCTCGTCGGCGGCCTCGCCATAGACGGATTCGCGGCCGATTTCCAGCATCACCGGCACCGCCAGCGGCGAGACGCGATCGAGTTCCCGATGGGTGATTCGTCCCTCGATGCGCTGGAGCATATCACCGAGTCGCTTCAGATCGAGCAGGCCGGTGGCGGCATCGGCGCGCGCCGCGCGCAACAGCATGTGATCGGGCTGATGCCGGCGCAGCACGTCGTAGACCAGATCGGTCGAGAACAGCACCTGGCGGCGGGTCTTCTCCTCGGTCGTCGACCGCCGCGCGATCAGGCCGGAGATGATGGCGCAGGAGCGGAACGTGCGCTTCATCAGCGCGGATTCGGCGAGCCATGCCTCGAGATCGTCGCCGAGCATATCCGGGTCGAACAAAGCGGCGAGGTCGAGCCGCCCCTGCTTGACCATCAGCGACATGTCGCCGAGCCCCCACACCGCAAGCGCATATTCATTGGCGACGAAGCCGAGCGGCCGGGCGCGCGCCCGCTCGAGCCGGCGCGTCAGCAGCATGCCGAGCGTCTGATGCGCGAGCCGGCCTTCGAACGGATAGCAGACGATGTAGTGCTTGTTGGAGCGCGGAAAGGTCTCGACGAGCAGCTCGCGCCGGGCCGGGATGCGCGACACGTCCTTCTGCAACGACAGCCAGTCGCGCACCTGCTCCGGCAACGCGCGCCAGGCCGTGCGGTCGTCGAGCAGGCTGCGCACGCGCTCGGCGAGATAGGTCGACAGCGGAAACTTGCCGCCCATATAGGACGGCACCTTCGGATCGGAGTCGTTGGCCCTGCTGACATAGACCTGGTCCTCGGCCAGCGCCTCGTAGCGCACGATCTCGCCGCTGAACACGAAAGTGTCGCCGAGCGTGAGGCCTTCGATGAACGCCTCCTCGATCTCGCCGAGCAGCCGGCCGCCGCGCGCGATCGCGCCGGTCGCTCCCGTGCCGCCGCCGCGCGCGCGCACCAGCCGCACCTTCAGCATCGCTTCTTCCACGATGGTGCCGACGTTCAGGCGATAGCTCTGCCGCACCTTGGGATTGGCGACGCGCCAGCGGCCCTTCGCATCCTGCTTGATGCGCGCGAACCGCTCATAGGTCTTCAGTGCGTAGCCGCCGGTGGCGACGAAGTCGACGACGTCGTCGAAATCGGCCCGCGACAGCGACGCATAGGGCGCGGTGGTGATCACCTCCGCATAGAGTTCGTCGCTGAGAAACGGCTCGGCGCAGGCGCAGCCGAGCACGTGCTGAGCCAGCACGTCGAGTGCGCCGATGCGCAGCGGCGGCGTGTCCTGCGCATTGTCGGCGATGGCGTCGATCGCCACCGAGCATTCCAGCACCTCGAAGCGGTTGGCCGGCACCAGCACCGCGCGCGAGGCCTCGTCGAGCCGGTGATTGGCGCGGCCGATGCGCTGCATCAGCCGCGAGCAGCCCTTGGGCGCGCCGACATTGATGACGAGATCGACGTCGCCCCAGTCGACGCCGAGATCGAGCGAGGAGGTGCAGACCACGCCGCGCAGCCGGCCCGCCGACATCGCGTCCTCGACCTTGCGGCGCTGCGCGACGTCGAGCGAGCCGTGATGCAGGGCGATGGCGAGGTTGTCGTCGTTGATGCGCCAGAATTCCTGGAACAGCATCTCGGCCTGGCTGCGGGTGTTGACGAACACCAGCGTGGTCTTGTTTTGCTTGATCAGCTCGTACATCTCGGCCAGCGCATGGCGCGCGCTGTGGCCGGCCCATGGCAGCCGCTCTTGGGTGTCGAGCATCTCGACCACCGGCGGTGCGGCGCCGCCGGCGACCACGACATCGGCCGCAGCGATGCCGCCGCGCGGCTGCGGCACCAGGAAGCGCGCGAGCTGCTCGGGCTCGGCGACCGTCGCCGACAGGCCGATCATGCGCATGTCCGGCGCGAGCCGCCACAGCCGTGCCAGCGCGAGCGACAAGAGATCGCCGCGCTTGGAGGTGACCAGCGCGTGCAGCTCGTCGAGCACGACGCGCTTCAGCGAGGAAAACAGGAACGGCGCATCGTCCGACGACAGCAGCAGCGCCATCTGCTCCGGTGTCGTCAGCAAAATGTCCGGCGGATAGCGGCGCTGCCGCTGCCGGCGCGACACCGGCGTGTCGCCGGTGCGGGTCTCGACCTTGATCGGCAGACCCATCTCGGAGATCGGCGCCTCGAGATTGCGCGCGATGTCGACCGCGAGCGCCTTGAGCGGCGAGATGTAGAGCGTGTGCAGGCCGGTGGAGCGAACGACGGATCGCCCCGTTGAAATCACCTTTGCAGCTGCCGGGTTGGTTCCTGCCGCCCGCGAAGGCGAAGGATCGGGATTCGCGGCCGCGGACTCGCCAGATTCGTGCGAGGCGGACCGGCGGGAAGGCGCGGGACTCATCGATACTTCCGCCAGAGGCCCCCCTCCCCGCCCCTCCCCCACAAGGGGGGAGGGAGTGGAGAGAGCGGATTGTTTGGCGCGAGCAGATCGGTCATTCGACGCAGAGGCCGAGCCCAATTCCACTAAGGTTGGCAGGAACCCGGCGAGCGTCTTGCCGGCGCCGGTCGGAGCGATCAGCAGTGCAGACCGGTTCGCCCGCGCCTTCTCCAGCAGTGCGAGTTGATGCGCGCGCGGCGCCCAGCCGCGCGCCGCGAACCATTTTGCGAAATGGTCGGGCAGCGCGGCGCTGTCGTCGGACGGGACTGGTGAGACGCGGGGCGGCACCGGGGGAAGGTAGGCAGTCACGCGCGGTTCGTCGAGGGTCGGGGCGATAACACGCGACTGCCTCGACCACCTCCGCCGTCGGCCCAGCCCATGCTGGAGCGCACCAGCGCCCCAGCAAACTCCTTTGTCGTTCCTGCGAACGCAGGGCCCCATAGCCACCGACCCCGACGAGACGATGACTGGCAGTTATGCCTGACCGATTGACCCCGCGGTATGGGTCCCTGCGTTCGCCGGCACGACACCGGAGAGTGCAGCCACAGCTCCGGTGTCATCATCCGATGGAGAGAAAATCCCTACTCCGTCATCGGCTTCTCGGAGATGCTCCAATCCTTGCCGTCGAAGATCGAGATGTAGAGAGTCTTCATCGGCGTGTAGTCGTCCGGCGTGTAGGCGTAGTTGACGCCATCGAGGAAGAACGGCGAATGGAAGCCGGCGAGCGTCGTGGCGTGCTTGAGCACGTTCTCGCGGGTCAGCATGTCGCCGCAGCGGCGCAGGATCTCGCCCATCGAGACCGCCTGGCCGTAGCCGGCATAGGCGATGGTGTTGTCGGGATCGATGTTGGGCAGGTACTTGGCGCGCAGCGCCTCGAAACCCTTGACGTCCGGGTCGTCCTTCCATTGCGGCACGCCGGCATCCTTGGAATAGCGGATGGCAACGATGTCCTTGGCGTTCTCGAGTCCGGCTGCCGAGAGAATCGAGCGGCCGGTCGAGCCGGCCGACAGCAGTTGCAGCGGCTTCCAGCCGAGCTCGGCCACCTTGCGGATCGACTGCGACGTCGCCTTGCCGGTGGTGATGTTGTAGAACACGTCGGCGCCCGACTTCGACAGATTGATCAGTTGGGAGTCCACCGTCGGCTCGGTGAGATCATAGGTCTGCTCCATGATCACCTGCGCCTTGCCGCCAGCATCGGCCAGCACCTTCTTGAACGGTCCCAGGAAATCGCGGCCGAAATCGTCGTTCTGATAGAGGATGCCGATCTTGGCTTCCGGCTTCACGCTCAGCACATGCTTGGCGAGAATGCGCGCCTCCGTCGGATACAGCGGCAGGCCGGCCATGGTCCATTTGTAGTTCTTGGGGTCGTTCCACTTCGAGGCGCCGGTATTGAGCAGGAGCTGCGGCACGCCCTTGGAGTTGAGGTATTTGTGAACGGCGGTCTGCGGCGCGGTGCCGAGCGAGCCGTACAGCGCCAGCACCTCGTCCTGCTCGACCAGCCGCCGGGTCGCCTCGACGCATTTCGGCGCGCTATAGGCGTCGTCCATCGTCAGGAACTTGACCTTGCGCCCATTGATGCCGCCCTGCTCGTTCAGCATCTGGAAATAGGCCTCGCCGACACGGCCGAGCACACCATACAGCGAGCCGGGGCCGGAATGCGGAATGGTCTGGCCGATCCTGATCTCGGTATCGCTGGCGCCGGCGTCATACTTCTTCTCGGCGGCCCAGACATAGGGCGACGCGATCGTCGAGGCGCCGATGGTCGCAAGCGCGGTGGCGCAGAAATCGCGCCGCGTCAGATGTTTTTTCATTTTTTGTCTCTCCCTGGACTGCCGGCATTTTTTGGCATCGAGAGAGCTGCGGCAAGAGCGAAGTTGCCGCATTGGACGCTGCGTGCAGCGCATTCAATAGCGTGTAGACTCAAGTCCTGGTGGCGACCACGGCCAGCCCGCGCACCGGCAGCTGCTCCTCGGTCCGAGGCGATGCCGGCGCGAGGTGAGCCAGCTTCAATCCCGCGGCTGCGATCACGCTACGGACATATTCCGCGCCATGGGCATAGCGCAGCCCCTTGCCCATGATGACACCGTCGCCGTCATGGGTCTCGACGGTGAAGGCCAGCAGTCCGCCCGGCATCAGCACACGTTGCGCCTCGCGCAACACCGGGCCGAGGTCGCCGACATAGACCATCGCATCGGCAGCAAGAATGAGATCCGCAGACGCATCGTCCTGGCGCGCCAGCCCTGCGGTCATATCGTCGACCTCGAGCCCGGCATAGAGCCCGGTGGCGCGCGCTTCCGCGATCATGCCGGCCGACAGGTCGATGCCGATGAAGCTGTCGACGTTCTTGGCGAACGCCGCCGCGCCCAGCCCGGTGCCGCAGCCGAGATCGATCGCGCGCTTGAAGTAGGCCGGCTTGCGCTCAGCCGCGCGCACCGCGAGCACGGCCTTGAACAGGATGTTCGGCGCCCGGTAGTTGAGCCGCTCGATCAGCTCGGACTCGAAGCGCGGCGCGTATTGGTCGAACAGCGACTGCACATAGGCCTTCGGCATATCCGACAGCGGCGCGGCACCGAGCTGCATCAGCCGCACGCCGGCGCCATGGCGGTCATCCGGATCGGCGCCCCGGGCGTTCTGGAACGCGGCGACCGCCTTGTCGGTTTCGCCGAGCGCAATCCTGATCTGGCCGAGCTCGAACCACGCCGAGGCGAAGTTCGGCGCGACCTCGATGGCCTGCTCCATCACCTCCGCGGCCGCGGCCAGATCGCCCTTCAATTGCAGGTCGCGGGCGAACTCGTAGCGGCGGTCGGCGATCAGGTCGCCGGAGGAGAGGAAGAAACGGTGGGGCATGCTGGAACCGTGGTCTGGGCGGGCTGTCATTCCAGGAGATGCATGCGCGGGTCAAGCCCGCGCATCCCGGCCGGGAATGGGACAGACTGAAAATCCGGCTGACGAGACCTATATGAACTTGATGCGCCCGCAAGACATTCTGTTGCCCGTTCCGTCCGGCCTGTGCTGCAAGTCCGGCGGCTTTCATATCGATCCCGTGCGCCCGGTCGAGCGGGCGCTGATCACCCATGGCCATTCCGACCACGCCCGTGCCGGCCACGGCGCCGTGCTGGCGACGCAGGAGACGCTGGACATCATGCGGCTGCGCTATGGCGAGAATTTTGCCGGCAACACGCAGCCGATCCGCTATGGCGAGGAGATCAGGCTCGGCGACGTCACCGTGAGCTTCCACCCGGCGGGCCATGTGCTGGGCTCGGCGCAGATCAAAGTGTCCTGCGGCGGGACCTGCATCGTCGCCTCCGGCGACTACAAGGATGCGCGCGATCCGACCTGTACGCCGTTCGAGCTCGTGCAATGCGACGTCTTCATCACCGAGGCGACGTTCGGCTTGCCCGTGTTCCGTCACGGCGACGCGGCGCTGGAGGTCAACAAGCTGCTGGCCTCGGTAGCGCTGTTTCCCGAGCGCGCGCATCTGGTCGGCGCGTATTCGCTCGGCAAGGCGCAGCGCGTGATCGCGCTGATCCGCGAGGCCGGCTATGATCGGCCGATCTACCTGCATGGCGCGATGGAGAAGATCACGCGCTACTATCAGGACAAGGGCATCGCGCTGGGCGAGCTGCGGCCTGTGAAGGGCGTCAAGAAGGCCGAGCTCGCCGGCACCATCACGCTTGCGCCGCCGAGCGCGACCTCCGACCTGTGGACGCGGCGCTTTCCCGATCCCGTCACCGCCTTCGCCTCGGGCTGGATGCGGGTGCGCGCCAGGGCCCGGCAGCGCGGCATCGAGCTGCCGCTGGTGATTTCTGACCATGCCGACTGGGCCGGGCTGACCGCGACGATCGCGGCGACCGGCGCAAGCGAAGTGTGGGTCACCCATGGCCAGGAGGACGCGCTGGTGCATTGGTGCCAGTCGCGCGGGCTTGCCGCGCGGCCGCTCGACCTGGTCGGCTACGGCGACGAGGAGGAGAGCGAAGTGGCGGCGACGGAGGACGCCGAGGCATGAACCGCTTCGCCGAGCTGCTCGACCGCCTCGCCTACGAGCCCGGCCGCAACAACAAGCTGCGGCTGCTGACGGCGTATTTCCGCGAGGTCGGGGACCCCGATCGCGGCTACGCGCTATCAGCGCTGACCGGCGCGCTGTCGTTCAAGCACGCCAAGCCGGCCCTGATCCGCGATCTCATCGCCGCGCGCACCGATCCGGCGCTGTTCGCGCTGTCGTATGACTATGTCGGCGATCTCTCGGAGACGGTCGCGCTGATGTGGCCGAAGGGCGCTCCTAATGAGCAGCTCGTTTCCGGGTACCCCTCTCCCCAGCCCTCCCCCACAAGGGGGGAGGGAGCCGAGTGGGACCCGGAGTTTGCATCTCATTCGATAGCGAACGGCAGCTCGAAAAGTGCTCTTGCTCCTCCGAGCACCACTCCCTCCGTTCCCTCCCCCCTTGTGGGGGAGGGTCAGGGAGGGGGGTGCCACACAGGCGGTTTCCCTGAAGCGCACACACCCGGATCGCACGCCGCAGGCCACAACAACCCGCCACCGCCGACGCTCACCGAGGTCGTCACCACCTTGCGCACGCTCGGCAAGACGGAGATGCCGCGGCAGCTCGCGCAATGGCTGGATGAACTCGACGAAACTGGGCGCTGGGCACTGCTGAAGCTCGTCACCGGCGCCCTGCGCATCGGCATCTCCGCGCGCCTCGCCAAGACCGCGGCCGCCGCCCTCGGCGACAAGGACCCGCACGAGGTCGAGCTGATCTGGCCGGGCCTCGCGCCGCCCTATCTCGACCTGTTCGCCTGGCTGGAAGGCCGCGGCGACAAGCCGGTCAATCGCGATCCCGCGCCGTTCCGGCCGGTGATGCTGGCGCATGCCGTCGACGACGACGACTTCGCCAACATGAAGGCAGCCGACTACGTCGCGGAATGGAAATGGGACGGCATCCGCGTGCAGGCAGTGAGCGGCCGCGAGGCCGATGGCCGCGTCGTCACGCGGCTGTATTCGCGCAGCGGCGAGGACATCACGGCAAGCTTCCCGGACCTGCTGCCCTCGCTGCATCTGCCCGGCGCGCTCGACGGGGAGCTGCTGGTGGTGCGCGACCGTCGCGTGCAGAGCTTCAACGTGCTGCAGCAGCGGCTGAACCGCAAGACGGTGTCGCCGAAGCTGATGAAGGAGTATCCGATCCACCTGCGCGCCTACGACCTGCTCGGCGATGAGGAGCACGATCTGCGCGAGCTGCCGTTCGAACAGCGGCGCGAGCGGCTCGAAGCGTTCATCCGGCGTCTGGATGACCCGCGCGTCGACCTGTCGCCGACGATTGCGTTCGCGACCTGGGACGAGCTGAAGGCTGCGCGTGCCAATCCCGCCTCGGCCGGTGCCGGCGACGATGCCGAGGCGGTCGAAGGCGTGATGCTGAAGCGGCGGGACGCGCTGTATCTGCCCGGCCGTCCCAAGGGGCAATGGTGGAAGTGGAAGCACGATCCGCACATCATCGATGCCGTGCTGATGTATGCGCAGCGCGGCCATGGCAAGCGCTCGTCCTATTACTCCGACTACACGTTCGGCGTCTGGACGGCAGGAGACGGCGGCGATCAGCTCGTCCCCGTCGGCAAGGCCTATTTCGGCTTCACCGACGAGGAGCTCCTGCAGATCGACCGCTTCGTCCGCCGCAACACCACCGAGAAGTTCGGTCCCGTGCGGCATGTCGTGCACGAGCCCGAGCAGGGCCTTGTGCTCGAAGTGGCGTTCGAGGGCCTGCAGCGCTCGCCGCGGCACAAATCCGGCATCGCGATGCGCTTTCCGCGCATCAGCCGGCTGCGCTGGGACAAGCCGCCGCGCGACGCCGACCGGCTGGAGACGCTGGAGCGCCTGCTGAAGAGCGTGGCGTGACAGCGTCTCGCGTGTCTAGACCCCAAAATGGCCTGACAATAGGGGACTCGTCATGCCCGGGCTTGACCCGCCTGCGCGGCCGTAGCCGCTTCGGCACGGCGAAGGCCCGGGCATCCATCCTCACTCGAAAGATGGATGGCCGGGTCAAGCCCGGCCATGACAGCATTGAAATGCGCGGCGATCCGCAAATGTCCGGCAGCGCGGAGGAACATTAAATGCCGGCAACCGGCTTGCGGCGCTGAGCCGGGTTCCCCACCTGCCCTGCCGTGCTTTATAATCGGGCTCGCGAATCCGACGAACCCGCCTGGAGACGATGCCATGTCGAACGACGTCAGGGACTATCCGGCCCGCGCCCGCAGCTCGGATGGCCTGTACCGTTTTCTCGGCGGCTCGCCGCTGTCGGTGGCGTTCAGGCTAGTGCTGCTGTCGATCCTGGTCGGCGTCGTCCTGTCGGCGATCGGCTTCGATCCGCTGAACATCCTGCACAGCATCCGGCTGCTGTTCATCCGGCTGTACGAGCTCGGTTTCGACGCCTTCAACTGGCTCTGGCGCTACTTCCTGCTCGGCGCCGTGATCGTGATCCCGATCTGGTTCCTGTCGCGGCTGTTCGCCCCGCGCGGCCGATAGAGAGCCGCAGCCGATGCAGCTCCGCTTCGTCGGCTGCGGCGACGCGTTCGGATCGGGCGGCAGGTCCAACACCTGCTTCCATCTGACCGGCCAGCGCACCAACCTGCTGATCGACTGCGGCGCCTCGTCGCTGCCGGCGCTGAAGCGGCTCGGCATCGCCTGCAACGCCATCGAACTGATCCTGATCACGCATTTCCATGGCGATCATTTCGCCGGCCTGCCGTTCCTGCTGCTCGATGCGCAGTTCTCACGGCGAACGACGCCGCTGGTGATCGCCGGCCCCGCCGGCATCGCGGCGCGGCTGACGCAGGTGATGGAAGCGCTGTTCGAGCATTCGTCGACGACGCCGCGCAAGTTCGAGCTGTCGGTGATCGAGCTGGTGCCCGAGGAGACGACGCGCTTCGGTGACATCAGCGTGACGCCGTTTGCGGTGGTGCACGGCAACTCCGGAGGGCCGTTTCTCGGCTACCGCATCGAGGCGGAAGGCAAGGTCGTCGCCTATACCGCCGACACCGAATGGACCGACAGCCTGATCCCGCTCGGCCGCGACGCCGACCTGCTGATCGCCGAGGCCTATACCTACGACAAGGCGGTGAAGAACCATCTCAGCCTCGCGACGCTGGAGGCGCATCTCGATGCTATCAGGCCGAAGCGACTGGTGCTCACCCATATGAGCGACGACATGCTGGGCCGGCTGGACCGCATCGACCACGTGGCCGCGCATGACGGCATGAGTATCGACCTCTAGCCGGGAGACGCGAAAGGTCGCTAAGAACGGCAGAGACGCGCGTGTCGCGCGTTTCGCCAATCAAAGAGCCGTTCTTGACCGCTTCAGCCAAAGTCACGACTGCGCAGGTGTTCGACATCGCGGGCCCCGCGATGATCGCCAATCTGACCACGCCGCTGATCGGCATCGTCTCGACCACAGCGATCGGCAGGCTCGGTGAAGCGGCCATGCTCGGCGGCGTCGCCATGGCCTCGGTGATCTTCGACTGCCTCTTCTGGCTGTTCGCGTTCCTCCGCGCCAGCACGCTCGCCTTCACTGCGCAATCGCTCGGCGCCGGCGAGACCGACGAGATCCTGATGGTCCTGGTCCGCGGCCTCGTGCTGGCCGCGCTGATCGGCGTCAGCCTGATCGCGCTGCAACTGCCGCTGGGCGCGATCATCTTCGACATCATGGGCGGCAGCGACGCCGTGCTGAGCGCGGCCCACAGCTATTTCATCGTCCGGATCTGGTCGGCGCCCCTGGCGCTCGCCAACTACGTGCTGCTCGGCTGGCTGGTCGGACTGGCGCGTGCGCGGCTGGCCTTGGGCGTTCAGGTCGCGATCAACCTGATCAACATGGCCGCGACCATCCTGTTCGTCCAGGTGCTGCAGGCCGGCATCGCCGGCGCGGCGATCGCCGCCGTGATCGCGGAAACGGTCGGTGTCGCGATCGGCCTCGTGCTGGCGCGCCGATTGGTCAAGGCCGACGCCCGGATGTCGCGTGCGGCGCTGCTCGACCGCGCCAAGCTGATGCACATGATGGCCGTCAACCGCGACATCATGATCCGCACCGCGGCGATGATCGTGGCCTTCCTGTTCTTCACCTCGCAAGGCGCGCGCGCCGGCGACACGACGCTCGCCGCAAACGCGGTGCTGAACAATTTCCTGCTGGTGGCCGCCTTCTTCCTCGACGGGCTCGCCAATGCCGCCGAGCAGCTCTGCGGCTACGCGTTCGGCGCGCGCAACAAGGACGCCTTCGCCGGCGCCACGAGGCTGGTGCTGACCTGGGGCTTCGGCTTCGCGCTCGCGGTGGCCGCGATCTTCGCGCTGTTCGGGCCGGTGCTGATCGACGTGATGACGGCAAGCGATGCCGTGCGCCGTGCGGCGCGCGACTACCTGCCGTTCGTGGTGGCGTCGCCGCTGCTGTCGGTGTTCGCCTTCGCATTCGACGGCGTCTATATCGGCGCCACCTGGGCGCGCGACATGCGCAACCTCATGGTGGCGGCGCTGGTCGTCTTCCTCGGCACCTGGCTGGCGCTGCGCGGCTTCGGCAATACGGGCCTGTGGATCGCGATGCTGAGCTTCTACGCGGCCCGCGGCGGCTTCCAGGCCGCGCGCTATCCGGCGCTGTTGCGGGCGTCGTTCGGGAAATCATGAGGGTCGTAGGGCGGCGAAGCGCAGCGTTCCCGCCGCCTTCCTTGACGTGCAAATGGTGGGCACGCTGCGCTTTGCCCACCCTACATTCTTTGTCGACGATAGACCGCGCGCTAGACCGGCCAATCCTCGGCGGTGATCGTGGCGGCATCGGCGCCCACGATCTCCGACAGCGAATCGCGTCCCGTGCGCAGCAGGGTCGAGGTCAGGTCGGCCTTGATGCTCTCGACCAGGCCGAGGCCCTTGTAGACCAGCGAGGAATACAGCTGGATCAGGCTGGCGCCGGCGCGGATCTTGGTCAGCGCGGCGCCGCCGGTGTCGATGCCACCGACGCCGATCAGCGGGAACGCGCCTTCGACGCGCACGAAGGTCTCGGCCACCATGCGGGTCGACAGCCGGAACAGCGGCCGCCCGGACAGGCCGCCCTGCTCCCTGGCGCGCAACTGCTCGCGCAGCGAGCTCGGCCGGGCGAGCGTCGTGTTCGACACGATCATGCCGTCGACGCCGCGCGAGCGGGCGACGTGGACGACGTCGTCGAGCTCGGCGAGGCTGAGATCGGGGGCGATCTTGAGCAGAACCGGGGTGTCACCGGATTTCCGCCTGATACGGTCGCGCGCCTCGAGCACCTTGGACAAGAGCTCGTCGAGCTGCGAGGCCTGCTGCAGATTGCGCAGGCCCGGCGTGTTGGGCGAGGAGATGTTGACGGTGAAATAGCTCGCCACTGGCGCGAAGGTCTCGATCAGCCGGACATAGTCGGCGACGCGGTCGGCCGAATCCTTGTTGGCCCCGACATTGACGCCGACGATGCCGCCCTGATGAGCGCGGCCGGCCAGCCGGCGCAGCACGATCTCGGCGCCGTCATTGTTGAAGCCCATGCGGTTGATGACCGCCTCGTCGCGCTCCAGCCGGAACAGCCGCGGGCGCGGATTGCCGCTCTGCGGCCGCGGGGTCACCGAACCGATCTCGACGAAGCCGAAGCCGAGCCGCAGCAGCGCGTCCGGCACCTCGGCGTTCTTGTCGAAGCCGGCGGCCATGCCGACCGGGTTAGGGAAGTTCAGCCCGAAGGCGCGCACCGCGAGCTTGGCATCATCCGGTCGCGGCTTGATCGCCGGCAGCAGCTTCAGGCCCTGGATGGCGAGCCGGTGCGCATCCTCGGCGTCGAGCCATCGGAGCAGCGGCAGCGAGAGCTGGTCGAAAGCGCGGATCACGGCTTCAATTCCGGAAGGTCGTGGCCGCCATCGGCACGGCTGTGCATCTGGTGAACGGCGGTCACGGCGCCGAGATCGAGCTCGCCATACAAATGCGGGAACAGCTCGTCGTTGCGCGAGCGCTCCCAGCGTAAGCCTGCCCCCAGCGCATCCGCCTCGACCTCGACCAGGAACAGCGCGCTCTGCCCCGAGAAGTGCTTCCGCGCCGTCTCCGGCACCTGGGAGGCGGTCGAAAAATGGATGAACCCGTCGCGCAGATCGTCCGCGCTGCCGCGGTACACGCCCAGCCGCTCCGCCTCGCGCCAGGCCGAAGCTGAGCAGATTTTGTAGATTTTGGGCACCTTCGCGCGGTCCTGGCTTGAGCTTGAGTTTGCTGATGTTTTCGGGAGCGGCCGACCGTATCGGCAGGGGGCGGCGAACTCAAGCATCGTTTGCCCGGGACAGTTCAGCGGCTGACCCGCTCAGGTTGTATCCGAGCGACGGCGAATTCGCGAGGGTGCAACCGGTTCCTCAGCAAGAGTTAACCTGATTCGGCTTTCCTGTTGCGCGCGATTCGCAGCCGATCATGCCCACGCTTGAACCTTTGGAGATTGTCATGGACCGCCGCCACGTCTTGAAGGCCCTGGCGGGGCTCGCCCTGTGCCCCGTCTGCGCCACCCCGGGCTTCGCCGCCGAGGGCGCCCCGCACTGGAGCTATGAGGGCGCGACCGGACCGGCCAAATGGGGTGATCTCGACGCGGCCAACAAGGTCTGCGGCGTCGGCACCCAGCAATCGCCCATCGACATCGAGCACTCGACTCGGGCCCAGCTGCCCGACTTCAGGCTGAACTGGGCCAGGACCGCCGACACCATCGTCAACAACGGCCACACCATCCAGCTCAACTTCGCCGATGGCAGCAGCACCATGAAGCTCGAGGGCACCACCTACAAGCTGCTGCAGGTGCATTTCCATCGTCCGAGCGAGCACCAGATCGGCGGCAAGAACTATCCGATGGAGGCGCATTTCGTGCATCGCGCCGCCTCCGGCGGCCTCGCCGTCCTCGGCGTGCTCATGACCACCGGCCGCCCCAACGCCGCCTTCGCGCAGATCGTCGCGACGATGCCGGACAAGGAGGGTCCCGCGGTCAAGGCTGATCCGCGCATCAATCCCCACATGATGCTGCCAGCGCGCCGCTCCTATTATCGCTATGCCGGCTCGCTGACGACGCCGCCCTGCTCGGAGGTGGTCGAATGGCTGCTGCTGAGCGAGCCGGTCTCGGTCGCGGAAGCCGACGTGGCGAAATTCGCCAAACTGTATCCGATGAACGCCCGCCCGGTGCAGAAGCTCGACCGCCGCTTCGTGCTGCAAGGGGTGTAGTTCGCTCGCCGCGCGGCGGTGGAAAGCGCCGCCGCGCATTCCGCCGTCGTCCCGGCGAAAGCGGAACCCATACCGCGGAATCCTGATTGGTTGAGAAGATGGCGGAGACCCTCCGCCACATGTTGGCCGGTGGCTATAGGTCCCGGCTCAAGGCCGGGACGACACCTTTTGTGTCATGACCAGCGTTGGCCTTACGCGCTGCGTGCCAATGCCCCGTCGATCATCGCCACCGCATTGTTCAGGCCGTAGACCGCGACGAAGGAGCCGAAGCGCGGGCCCTTCTCCTGGCCGAGCAGCACCTGGTAGAGCATGTTGAACCAGTCGAGCGACACGCCCGGGCGGCCGTCCTTGCCCTTCTTGGCGTGGTCGAGGAACGGCTCGCGGCGGCCGATCTCGTAGACCACGTTCTGGATGTCCTCGGCCGTCGCCTCCGCCGGCAGGTTCGACAACGCGTCGCGCAGATCCTGCAGCGCCACGCGCTCGCCCTCGGTCGGCTCGCGGAACGTCTTGGTGGGCGCGACGAAGTCGCGATAGTAGTTGATCGCGTAGCCGACCATCGCATCGAGCTTGGGATGGGTTTGCGGCGTCACGCCTGGCCGGTAGCGGCCGATGAAGCCCCATAGGGTCTCGGCATTCTCGGCGTTCGACGACGACACCAAGGTCAGCAGCAGTTGGAAGGTGACGGGCATGTCGGCCTTCGGCGGCTTGCCGGAATGGATGTGCCAGACCGGATTGCCGAGCTGCTGCTTGGCGTCCTGCCTGGAGAAGCCCTCGAGGAACTGCTGGTAATCATCGACGTTGCGCGGGATGACGTCGAAATACAGCCGCTTCGCTGCCTTGGGCTCGCGATACATGAACAGCGACAGCGATTCCGGCGAGGCATAGCGCAGCCACTCATCGATGGTCAGGCCGTTGCCCTTCGACTTCGAGATCTTCTGGCCCTTCTCGTCGAGGAACAGCTCGTAGTTGAAGCCCTCCGGCGGCGTGCCGCCGAGCGCCGCGCAGATCTTGCCCGACAGCTTCACCGAATCGATCAGGTCCTTGCCGGCCATTTCATAGTCGACGCCGAGCGCGTGCCAGCGCATCGCCCAGTCCGGCTTCCATTGCAGCTTGCAATGGCCGCCGGTGACCGGAACGGTCATCCGCTCCTTGGTCTCGGGATCGTCATAGGAGATCGTACCAGCCTTGGCGTCGTGCTCGACGATCGGCACGTACAGCACCAGCCCGGTGCGCGGGCAAATGGGGAGGAACGGCGAGTAGCTCGCCGCGCGCTCCTCGCGCAGGGACGGCAGCATGATCGCCATCACCTTCTCCAGCCGCTCCAGCATGCGCAACAGCGCCGCATCGAACTTGCCGGAGGTGTAGTACTCGGTCGAGGAGGCGAATTCGTAGTCGAAGCCGAACCGGTCGAGGAAGGCGCGCAGCCGGGCATTGTTGTGCGCGGCGAACGAGGGATACTCGTTGGAGAACGGATCGGGGATGCGCGACAGCGGCTTGCCGAGATGCATGGCCAGCATCTCCTTGTTCGGCACGTTGTCCGGCACCTTGCGCAGGCCGTCCATGTCGTCGGAGAACGCGATCAGGCGGGTCTTGATCTTGTCCTCGGTCAGCACGCGGAAGGCGTGGCGCACCATGGTGGTGCGCGCGACCTCGCCGAAGGTGCCGATGTGCGGCAGGCCGGACGGGCCGTAGCCGGTCTCGAACAGCACCTCGTCCTTCGGGGTCTTCTTCAGCCGGTTGACGATCGCCTTCGCCTGCTCGAACGGCCAGGCGTTGGAGTTTTCGGCAAGCGCGCGCAGGTCGCTCGGGCTGGTCGGGACGAGATCGATCGTGGACATCTTGAAGTACCGGTTTCGAAGGAGCAGAAAACTAACACAGGGCGTCATCGCGAGCGAAGCGAAGCGATCCAGCCGTCACAAGGCTTCTGGATTGCTTCGTCGCTCCGCTCCTCGCAATGACGGTGGATGCGCAGCGACGGCGGGCCGGGCGCATGACGCCTTCGCCCACCCGGCAGGTGAAACTCTAGAACGGGCTGATCGAGAAGTAGCGCAGCCACAGATCGGTGTAGCGGCCTTTTTCCCAGACCCGGAACAGCGCCCAGTTCAGCGCCTGGCGCAGGAGGTCGTTGCCCTTGCGCACGGCGATGCCGACGCCCTCGCCGAAATAACGGCTTTCGACGAAAGGTCCACCGGAAAAGGCGCAGCAATCGCCGGAATCGGTGCCATTGACCCAGAACGCCAGCGAGATGCCGTCACCGAAGATCAGGTCGACCTCAGAGCGGCGCAGCGCCTGCCGCAGCGCCTCGTCGTTCGGATAGGTCTTGATCTCGGCGTCGGTGAACATCGCCTTGAGGTAGGCCTCGTGCGCGGTGCCGGCGACGGCACCGATCTTCTTGCCCTCGAGAAATTCGGGGCGGATCTCGGTCATGACGGCGTCGCGGCGGGACACGAAACGCGCGGGCGCGCGGTAATACGGATCGGAGAAGTCGGCCCGCGCCCGCATCTGCGGCGTCACCGCGATCGAGGCGATGATCGCATCGCCCCGGTTGGACGACAGCGCGTCGAGCAGGGTTTCGAACCGGCGCATCTGGACGGTGCAGGTGACCTTGATCTCGTCGCAGATCGCCCTGGCAAGATCGACGTTGAAGCCGGCCGGATTGCCGTCCGGGCCGGTGAAGTTGAACGGCGGATAGTCGGTCTCGGTCAGGAACCGAATCACGGTGAGGCGCGACAGATCGGGCCGCTCCGGCCGGCGGCGCGGATCCCAGAAACCAGGGACGGCCTGCGGCGCCGCCTCGACGACCGGCCTCACCGGCGCTTGCGCGCGCACCTCGGAACCGGCCGCGGCGAGGCCGAAGCACAGCAACGCGCCAGCGGCGGCGCGGGCGAGACGGGTCGATTTCACGGGCTTTGACAAGACGGTCGGCATCAGCGGTCCCGATGGTCACCGCCTTATAAAGCATCCCAGCGCAAATTCGAGGCTGGATTCGGCCGGGAGGCAGCCGCCCGGCTGGAGCGTTAACGCGCTCAGAGGTATTTCTTGAGATCCGCCGCAGCTTCCTCGGGCGTCCGCTTCAGGTTGAACGGCGCGACGAACCGGCCATTGCGGTCCATCAGATACACCAAAGCAGTGTGGTCCATGGTGTAGTCGCCGTCCTTCAGCGGAACCTTCTTGGCATAGACGCGGTATTCGGTGAGAACCTTCGCCAGCACCTCGGGATCGCCCGTCAGGCCCTTGAGATGCGGGTCGAAGCTCGAGAGGTAATCCTTCATCGCGGCCGGATTGTCGCGCTCCGGGTCGACCGAGACGAAATAGGCGTTGACGCTGTCGGCATCCTTGCCCATCGCGCGCAGCACCTCGGAGATCTCGAACAGCGAGGTCGGGCAGACGTCAGGGCAATGGGTGAAGCCGAAGAAGATCAGGGTCGGCCGCCCCTCCAGGCTCTTCTCGGTGACGACCGCACCGCTCTGGTCGGTCAACTGGAACGGGCCGCCGATCGCCGCCGGCGCCGCGATGTTCCGTCCGCCGCCCATGACGAGGAACATCAGCGACAGCCCGATCACAAGGCTGGCGGCGAAGGCTCCGACGATCACCAGCGGACGGGTCATATTGGACGGCATTGCGCGCTCCTTCACTGTCTCTCAGAAGCAGGCCTGCAAGCCGGCCGCGAGGGTCTCGAAGAACACCGCGGTCCCGTACTGCGCCCACATCGTCACGGCTCCGAGGACGAGCCCGATCGCCGCAAGTCCCGCCGCGATCACCGGCACAGAGGCGGGACGCCGGGCTTGTGACACGACTTGCGACACGGACGGTATCTCTTGCGGCGCTGAAAGAGGCTGCATGATGGCGTACTCATCGGCCGGAGCCGACCAAGCGGTCCGCCCCTCTGGCTCCAGATAAGCCGCGCAACCGGTCCAGGCAAGCGCCGCAGTCGGGCGGCCGATCAGCCCAGATGCCAGCAATTATCAATGCGAAGCGGAGGCCTTGGCCGCGGCCGGCGAGATCGCCGGTGCATTGGGCGCGACATGCGAGGACGAGGGCGAGGAGGCCTGGGCATCCATGTAACAGGGCTTGTACATCGCCTGCAGCTCCTTGCCCTTCAGGAAGATCATCCGGGGCGTCAGGCCGCCGCGCTGGGTGATCCAGCGGCGGATCGGCGACGGGTACATCGAGTACAGCATCTGGGTCGCCTCGGGATTGGTGACGGCCCGGCCGTTGGCGCCGAAATCCCAGGCGGCATGGAAGCCGAGATTGGCATGCGAGGTGACGCAGATCTTCTCGTGCGGGATCGCCCCGAGCACGATGGTGCAGGCCGACGCGCAGAGCCCGTCGATGATCACATACTCGCCGGAAGACCGCAGGCCCTGGTACTTGTCGACATAGGTTCCGATCCGGCCGCCGCGGTCATCGGCGATCCGGACCACGGCCTGGCTGGCGCCGACCCCCGACAGCAACAGAACGACCGCAAGCAATCCCGTCCAGAATTTCATGTCGAGCCCCAGTGCAACCCGGCGAAACCGATCTGACCGACTTTGGCACGCTTCGTGTGATGCGCTTCTTGTGATGCTTGGACTGCGGTGGACCTTGCAATCACGACCCCTTCCGCAGAACCGGAACGCGAAGGCCAAATCCAAATCGCACATGCAGCGTGTTTCGAGATCGTGTTTTTGTCCAGGAGAGCGCGGCTGCGAAAGCCAAATTCACCGCGAGTGTTGCAAGCCCGCTGCACCAATGAGTCGCTACCACCGAAAATGGACGACCGCTGGTTCCGGACATGGCGGTGGCGCCACGAGCAAGGCAGAGGCCCGGCATGATTCGCCCATCGGCGCGGCAGCGGCGTCACGGCGGCACGACCGGCACTCCGGAGAAACCCCGGGGGCCGCGCTTTCGCACGACACACCCCAATCAGGGCGGGAGGCGAGTCCTGCGGATCGCCGGCCCAGCGGCGCTGGTGCGGTCCCGATGGCGGGTGGGCTCGCGCGGGCATGGCGTCATGCGACGACGTCAAGAGAGGCCGTCGATGCAATCACAAGTTTGTGCCGTCCGCTCCTGGCCCTGCGCCGCAATGACTGCGGTGGGGTCAGGCGGCACCGCGCCGTCTGATCGGGAGAGGGAGATGAAGCGAGGTCGCGCCGACATCGCGCCAGCGGCCGGGAGACGATCGGCCTCCCGACGCTCACGCCCCCGGCGGATCGAACTAATTATCGGGCAGCCGAATCCGCGCACCGAAGGTGACGAGCGGCGCATCGGCGGCGCCGAGCTCGATCTGCCGCTCCGGCACCTCCTGATAGCTGCCGTCTTCAATCTTTTTTAATTCATATTGCCAGACCGTTAACGTCTCGCCACGCGCCAGCGCATCGCGGATGCGGCTGGCGCCGCGTCCCGGCAGCTTGAAGAGGTCGTCGCGCATCATGCCGATCATCGTCGGGCTCTCACCGCGATGCAGCTCGAAGAAGACCATGCGATTGGGCTTGTCCTGCGGCTTGAGCACGGTATCCGCCGTGAACAGCACCAGGCAGATCGCGACGGCAATCCACTTCCAAGTGTCGGACATCATGAGACGCATTCCCCGCACCGCCGCCGCGCGAGACGTAGGCCTCGCGCAAACAGGCGGCAACTTACAGTTCTGTCATTCCGGATGAGATGACGTTCGACGTAATCGATTCGCTGCGCGCCGGGCGCGATGATGGGCTCCTCATCGTTCACAACATGGAGAGCACCGATGACCAACCCGACCGAGATCGCCGAGAGCTACATCGCGCTGTGGAACGAACGCGACGCCGCGCAGCGCGGCACCTTGCTCGCGCGCAACTGGACCAAGGATGCGCTCTACGTCGACCCGATGATGCGCGGCGAAGGACGCGACGCGGTGGATGGCCTGGTCGCGGGCGTGCAGCAGCGCTTTCCCGGCTTCCGCTTTCGCCTGGTCGGCGCTGCGGACGGCCACGGTCCTCATCTGCGGTTTTCCTGGGAGCTCGGCCCCGAGAATGCGGAAGCCCCGATCCAGGGCATGGATTTCGTCGAGCTGGCCGACGGCCGCATCCAGCGCGTCACCGGATTTCTCGACAAGGTCCCGCAGGGCGCCTGATGGACGCTCCGACCGGTCCGGCGTCCGCTGCGGTGCCGGCCTGCCGCGATGGCCGGGCTCCCATGCGCGGATGCGCGACCTGCCTTGCGATGATTGCGCTACGTCAACGTCGGACGCGATCCGCCGCTGCAGAGCTTCTGCTCGCAACGGAGTCCAGGATCGCCGGAGACGGGCGTGCAGCAATCAAATCCCATCGATGATCACGACATGGCGGCCGGCACGCTGGCCGCCATCACCACCCTGCCAGAGCTTTGGCGCTGGCGCGTCGCACAGAGCCCGGACAAGTCGGCCTACCGCCATTTCGACGCGCGAGGCGGCCGATGGGTGAGCTTCAGCTGGCGCGAGATCGATCTCGTCGTCGCCCGCTGGCGGCGGGCGCTTGTGGCCGAGGGCTTCGACCGGGGCGAGCGTATCGCCATCCTGATGCCGAACGGGATCGCGCATCTCGCGATGGACCAGGCGGCGCTGTCGCTCGGCCTGGTGCCGGTGCCGATGCACGCCGTCGATAACGCCGACAGCATCGCCTACATCCTCGCCGATTCCGGCGCCCGGCTGCTGCTGGTCGATTCGGACGCCCGCTGGGAGGAGATCGCGGCGGTCCGCGAGGCCCTGCCCGAGCTGCGGCGCATCGTCTGCGCCGACCGACAACCGGCTGGCCCGACCGGCGATCCGCGCCTCGTCGATCTGGACGCGTGGTTGAACGCAGCCGGCAACGCCGCGCCTTTCGGCGCCCAGGCCGCCATCGCGCCGCACGACCTCGCCGCCATCGTCTACACCTCCGGCACGACGGGCCGGCCCAAGGGCGTGATGCTGTCGCACGACAACGTCGTCTCCAACCTCAAGGCGATTCATCAACGGCTCGCGGCCGACACCGACGACGTGTTCCTGTCGTTCCTGCCGCTGTCGCACACGTTCGAGCGCACCGCGGGCTATTATTACCCGATCGCCATCGGCGCCTGCGTCGCCTATGCGCGGTCGGTGAAACAATTGTCCGAAGATCTGGTGGAGGTCCGTCCGACCATCCTGATCTCGGTGCCGCGCATCTATGAGCGCATCTACTCGCTGGTCATGCATCATCGCGGGACCGCAAACCCGCTCGAACGGGCGCTGCTCGACCTGACGATCGCGATCGGCGGCCGTCGCTTCGATGCGCAGCATGGGCGCGAAACGAGCCTGTCAGCGTTCGACCGTATCGCGTGGCCGCTGCTGCAGCGCCTGGTCGCCGCCAAGGTGCTGGCCCGGTTCGGCGGACGGCTGCGGGTCGCCGTCAGCGGCGGCGCGCCGATCGCCGAGCCGGTGGTGCGGCTGTTCCTGGCGCTCGGGCTCGAGGTGCTGCAGGGCTACGGCATGACCGAGACCTCGCCCGTCGTCAGCGTCAACACGCCCGACGACAACGACCCGCGCACCGTCGGTCGCGCCCTGCCCGGCATCGAGGTGCGCATCGGCGACAATGACGAACTGATGGTGCGCGGCCCGAACGTGATGCTCGGCTACTGGCGCCGGCCGGAGGAAACCGCGCGGATCAAGGAAGCGGACGGCTGGCTGCACACCGGCGACCAGGCCCGCATCGATGCGGGACGCATCACCATCACCGGTCGGATCAAGGACATCCTCGTCACCTCGACCGGCGAGAAGATCGCGCCTGCCGATCTCGAGACCGCGATCCTGACCGATCCGCTGTTCGAGCAGGCGATCGTGATCGGCGAGAACCGGCCGTTCCTGGCCGCGATCGTCGTGCTCAATGCCAAGGGCTGGGCCGAGCAGCAGGCGCGGCTCGCGGCGCACGGCCAGCGCGGCACCGAGGCCGAGGCGGCATCGCTGCTGCGGCACATCGCCCGCGCCGTGAAGGCCTATCCCTCCTACGCGACGCCGAAAGCCGTGCATTGGACCTTGGAGCCGTGGACCATACAGGAAGGCCTGATCACGCCGACCTTGAAGAACAAGCGCCCGGCGATCGAGCGTGCTTTCGCGACGGAGCTCGAGGCGATCTATGCGAAGCGGGTGGCGCCACAGACTGCCGTTTCAGGCTCAGCCCGCGGCTGACCCGCTCGCATCCCTGGTCTCGCGCCGAGGGCATGCTGGCGAGGGCACGCCGGCGAGGTCCGTGCGCCGGCCTCGGCGAACCTTACCTGGCCGAAACCGCCAGCGATCCGATTAACCGGAAGGCGCTGCGACGGCGATGCGGAACGGGTTGCTCGGATCGATGGTCAGGGCTCCCTTCGGATCTGATTTGATCGCCCACGACACCGCCCCCTCCGCACTGGTCGAAGCAATGATCTCGGCGGTGTAGTACGGCTGGACCGTCGCTTGGGGGAAGTAGCTGGCCGAACTGGTCCAGACGCCTACGAAGAGCTCGACGCTCGTGTTCGCCGGCGGCGCGTAGAACGCGGTGGGCGTGCCCACCGAGCTGGTTGCGGCGTAGTATTGTCTCGCACGCGCCACGGTCGTGCCCGCCGGCACTCCTGTCCCGGTGACCGCTTGGCCCGCAACGACGCACGAGGGGTCAGCGAGGGTGACGGCGGCCTCGTCTTGGATCAGCGTCGCGGTCGTCGTGCTGACGAAGGTCACCGCGACCGCCGTGCCGGAAGACGTCGGAGGCCAATTGATGGTGACGGCCGATGCATTGACGTCGGTTACCACGGTGCCGGTCGCGATTCCCTGTCCGGATACGGACTGACCGATCTGGACGAGCGACGGGTCTGCGACGTTGAAGATCGCCGTTATTCCTTCGAACAGATCGCCTGTGGTCGTGCTGGTGAAGGTCAGCAACGCGTCGCCATTTTGGGTCGCGTTGGCGCTCAAAGTGATCCCGGTCGACTGAACCACGGCGCGCACGAGAGGATTGCCGGGGCCCAACACGCCCGGACTTTCCTGGCTCGGGAGCAGGACGAAGAAATTGCGTGCCGGATCGGCCACCGACGATGCACAGGCGAGTTGCATGGCGCCAGTGCCGTTGGGCCCCCCCACCCACGATACGGCGAGAGGGCTCTTCGAATCGCGCAGCGGAGCCGAGCCGGCGCCGCCCGCGCTGGTGAAGTCCTGCGCGTAGAGGATGCCGAAATATTTCGAGAAGTCGGTCGCGAAATCGCTCGCAGTCCACGTTCCGTCGGAGAAATCGAGCCACAGGGCATCGTCGCTCTGCAGGTCGAAATCCGACGTGTCCTTGCCGGACTTGAAAGGGATGAGCGGGTACCAGCCGATTGTCTGCACGAAGGCCGCCACGTTGGTGAAGTCAGAACCGGGAGGGGGACCCGACCACCCGACGCCGGACTGCATCGTGGCAAACGTCAGCGCGACGCCCGTCCCGCTCGCGGCGGCGGCCTGGGTCAGCGTGACCATGGTGTCGTTGACGCTGACCACGCTCGTCCCATTCTGTATCCCTTGACCGGAGACGGACTGGCCCGGGAGGGCAATCGAGGGATTGGCGACATTGGTGATGATCGTCGAACCTTGGGTCAGATCGCCGGTCGTCGTCGCGTCGAACAATGTGGTGAAGGTCAGCGGCGCTCCCGAACTGCTCGCGCTGGCGTTGGCGCTCATGATCACATCGGGCGGCGCGACGCCTGTCACCGTCGTCCCCTCCGGGACGCCTGCCCCCGAGACCTGCTGGCCGACGAAGATTCCCTGCGCCGCAGCGATGTTGGAGATCGTCGGCGATCCGGTCGCGAGGTCGCCTGTCGTCGTGACCGTGGCGGTCGGCACGAATTGCAGCGGGACCCCCGTGCCGCTCGTCGTGGCGGCGAGGCTCATCGTCACAATACTTCCGTTGACGCCCGTCACCGTCGCTCCCGCCGGCACTCCCGCCCCGGAGACGACTTGGCTGGCGAAAATCCCCGATGGATCGGAAACGGTGACGGCCGTCGAATTTGCGGTGAGGCTGCCTGTCGTCTCGACCGGAGGGTTTGGTCCCGCACCGGCAGCCATGAAGGCGACGTAGTTGGCGAGATTTATCGTGACGTTCCCCACCGGCATGTTCATTTCGCTGCTGATCCACGGGATCTCCGCGCCCGGCGCCTGTGGTCCGGACTTGGCGACAGACGGGAAATCAGTGCGGTCGAACACCGCGACCGGGGTGGCTTTGGAGATGTCGCGGCCGCCGTTCGGCGCGTCGATGTACTGCGCCACACGCGTCGGCGTCCACGCGATGGTGTACGTATGAAACTCGCTGTAAGGCGCGAAGTTTCCAGACGTGTCGAACAGATACGCCTCGTTGTTGAGCACCGCCGAGGTGAAGGAGTTCGGATCGCTCGTGCCGGGTATGGGGCTCACCCGGAGTATTCCGGTGTGCGTGACGTCGGGCCATCCGGTGAAATCGACGGTATTCGAGGCTTGGCCGGCAGGGCTCCGCCAGTAGTTGAGCGCCACGGCATTGGTCATGTCGAGGTCGGATGGAGCCGCGAGCGATGTCAGCGGATATTTCCAGGTCGTCGCGTCAGGCCAGATCAAATTGGGCCCGGTCTGGTCGACGAGCAACTCCCACCAGGTCGACCCGCGCGCCGGCGCGTGCAGGGGTTGGAAGACGGAGACATTGAATGCGGTCTCCTCGTTGCCACCGGGACCGCTGAGGCCGGCGATCACGCTTCCGAGCGTGCCCTCCGGCGTGAGATCACTTGTATCGATGATCAGCACGTCTTTGACTGGCTGGCTACCGGCGAGGCCAACCGACCAAACGTTCACGGGGGTGAACTGGAAGGTCTGGCCTGATACGGGCGCGCTGGCGGCCTGGCTCAGCGTGACGATCGACGTCGATTGGTCGACCTCGGAGATGAAGGTCCCTTCGGGAAGGAGACCGGGGTTACCCACGGCGGAGACCGCCTCGCCGCCCGAAAGCTGTCCGATCAGGCCAACCGTGGTGATATCGATCTGATTGAGCTGGCCGCTGTTGATGTTTCCCGAACCGCCCGACGCCGCGACGGTGACCGTGACCGGCCCTGCGCCGAACAAGCCGGTGCCGCTGTTGAGTTTGTTGAGCGCTGTCTGCAGGTCGCCGGAACTGATATTGTAAGCAAGATCACCGGTCTTGGCGCCAGTCGTGCCGTCCTCCAGGACGAACGTTCCGCCGCTGGGCGGAGCGCCCGGCGCGCCCATCCACGTATTGTAGTAGGCCCACATCTGCTGCGCGATGGCCTCATCGGTCCGCGTGAAGCCGAGTGTCCAAGAGGTCGCGGCCGGATCGAGTGTCTGCGAACGCGGATCTCCCAGAGCGACGGTTGCGCCGAAGGTTTGCAGGTCATTCGGTTTTGGCAGCCCGCCCGCGAAGGTGGCGTAGGCCGCCTGGGTCGCCTGGGTGAAGGGGACGAACTCGAAATCGACCTCGTTCCAATTCCAGTTCTGCGCTACGTCGGGCGATTGCGCCGCCGAGGGCGCGTTGGAGTAGAGCCAGAATGCCGAGCAGACGGGACCTGGTGCCGCCTGCATCCTGCAAATGAACAGACCGTAACCGAAGCTGCGGTTGGACTGCATCTGCGCGGAAAGATAGTCGCCGTATCGGGAATAGTTATCGACTCCCGTCGATGAGACAGGCTGCTCTGCCACTGGACGTTCCCCCTTGCCGAAACGAATGTCGGGGCCGATCCGGCCCCTTAACAATCCATGATTGGGCTTGATCTATGATTGTAATGAAAATATATACCCGCGAAACTTGCGCCCTCAGGAATTTCCAGTCAATTGAAATACACCTTAAAGGTGTATTCGATGGCAGTTTTTCGAGGATGAGAGGCGTGATCATGTCCCAGCTGCATCTTGGCAACCGGACGATCTTCAGAACCGCTCCTCCGGCCGGCCGCCGTGTCGTCAGCCGCGCAGGTTGAGGAAGCCAGGGCCGCAACGACGCTCCGGCGCGCGCACGGTCCCTGCCCGTCAGTCGATCGCGACAGCCAAAAGGTCTGCACCTGCCGCGACGCCCATCTTCACGATCTCCCGCGAACGTCGGGTTGGTGTCAGGTTCGAAACCGCGCGGTCCTGATCGATTTGCAGCGAAAGTGCGGAGCGGCAGGGGAGGTCCGCCCTCCACCGGGCGCGCGCAACGCATACCGTCCTGACGCCGCAGCTGCACCTCATCGCGCAGCATAAACCGCGTACTCGTCTTATCCGGCGCTATCGGAAGCGGTGGACAATTCACCTTCGCATTGTCGGCATCCAATGCGGAGCTTGGAGCGGGCGAAGGGAATCGAACCCTCGTATGCAGCTTGGGAAGCTGCCGTTCTACCATTGAACTACGCCCGCGCTCGCCAATGCTTAGCCGACACGATGCGTTTCGCCAAGCGGCTTGTTGCCGCGCGATCTGCGGGCCCAGACGGCGAACGCGAAAGGTCTGCGATGGCCGGATCGCCCGATCGTGATCGGTCGCAACCGCAAGTCTCGGGAACAGATTGGGCGATCTCGCCTTGCCATTGGAGCCGGCGCTCGCGTCGCCGCGCCGTGTGCTGGGAGTTCACATCATGCAGAGCCATGGCCACAAGTCTCCGACCGCCCCCTCGAAAACCCTCGCCTTCATGTCGGGCCCGTCGGCGCTCGACCTCTACACGCTCGGTTGCGGCCTGTTCCTGGCCTTCGCGCCCGCGCTGTTCGGCTTCGCGCGCAGCGCCGGCCGGATCGATGCTGAGCTGGCGGGAGCTGCCGTCGTCGCGCTCTCGTTCGGCGGCCTCGTGGCGTTCGCCGATTGGGAGGAGTGGCTGAAGGTTGCGCTTGGCGTATGGCTGATTGCAGCGCCGTGGCTGCTCGGGTTCGCGCATACATCGGCGATGCATGTCAGCATCACGGTCGGGATCGCCGTGACCTTCCTAAGCCTCCTCGAGCTGTGGCTCGCGCATGATCCTGATTTTGCTGGCGATCGCACCGGAATGGTGAGCCGCTCGTCTGCGCTCTGATCGATCGCGTCTCGCCTGCGACAACAGAGATCGCAACGCAACGCTTGACAACCATCACCCAAATCAGGGCAAACCCGCCCCCGTCACGCCGCGCTGTTAACACTTTGTAAACAAAGTTGATGCGGGCGATCGTGACGATGATATGATGTGCGTGGGGTTGGGGTGGCGTCATGGGGCGTGGGTATACGATCTTTGATACGGCCCTCGGCCGTTGCGGCATTGCATGGAGCGATGCCGGAATCACCGGCGTACAATTGCCGGAAGCGCGGGAAATCGAGACGCGGCGGCGCCTGTTTCGTCAGTTTCCCGACGCACGGGAGCAGCGCTCGTGTTCGAATACTGAACTCGCCATCGAAGGCATCGCGGCCATGCTGCGCGGGCAGGAGGTCGACTTCTCCGACGTTGCGCTCGACCTCGACGGCGTCACGCCCTTCAACCAGCGCGTCTACGATTGCATTCGCGCGATTCCGCGCGGCGAGACGCGCACCGCCGACGCGATCGCAGACGAACTGCACGTGCCCAAGGCGCTGAACTCGATCGCGCAGGCACTGACCAAGAATACGTTCGTCCTGATCGTCCCTTGCCATCGCGTCCGCGACATCGGCAACGGCCTCGACAAGCCGTCGCCCAACAGCGGCATCGTCTCCAAGCGTCGGCTGCTGTCGCTCGAAGGCGCACGGCCTCATGCGGGCCTGACGCTGTTCGACGCGTTTCTCGCCGTCGACCGGCCGCGCGCGTCGTAAGCGGACGCCTCGCGTCGCGCGATATTATCTCGCGCATCGCCCTCCACTTTCCTCCGCAATGCGCTAGATTTGCAGGATGACCGCCACCATCCTGTTCGAAAGCCGTGACGTCACCGTGTCCGAGTTCCGCTGTGCAGCGATGCCGGGCGAGCGTCCCTATGTCGAGCAGTATGCCGGCTACTCGCTGTCCTATGTGCGCAAGGGCAGCTTCGGCTGTCGGCACCGCGGCCGCGTCTTCGAGCTGGTCACCGGCGCGCTGCTGGTCGGGCATCCCGGCGATGAGTTCATGTGTACGCACGACCACGTCTGCGGCGACGAATGCCTGTCGTTCTTCTTCGACGATGCGCTGATCGACGAGATCGGCGGCGACAGGCAGGCCTGGCGGGCCGGCGCGATGCCGCCGCTGCCGGAGCTCATGGTCCTCGCTGAGCTCGCAGAGGCCGTCGCCGCGCGCGAGCAGACCCTGGGCCTCGACGAGATTGGCCATATCATCGCCAGCCGCTTCGTCGCGACCGCCACGGGCCAGCAGGCGCGCGCCGCGACACCAGGCCCTCGCGACCGACGGCGCGCGGTCGAGAGCGCGTTGTGGATCGACGACAATGCGCATGATGACATCGACCTGGCGGCTGCGGCAGGCGAGGCCGGCGTCAGCCCGTTTCATTTCCTCCGGATGTTCGCCGCTACGATCGGCGTGACGCCGCATCAATATCTGATCCGCTCCCGCCTGCGGCACGCCGCGCGGCGCCTCAGCGAGGAGGATACGCCGGTCACCGCCATCGCCTACGATTCGGGCTTTGCCGATCTGTCGAATTTCACCCGCACCTTCGCGCGCGCTGCCGGCGTGTCGCCGGCGAAGTTTCGCAAGGCCTCGCGCGGCGAGCGCAAGATTCTCCAAGACCGTCTGAGCCGCCATTGATTGGATGATCCCGGCGCGTGCGGCAGCCGCATGCGAAGCATGGAGATCATCGATGTACGATCATATCGGCCTCAGGGTCGGCAATCTCGACGCCAGCGTCCGCTTCTACACCGCCGCGCTGGCGCCGCTCGGCCACATCCTCTGCTCCAAGGACGAGGCGTCGGCGGGAATCGGCCCGAAGGGGGAGCCGGCGCTGTGGCTGTATCTCGACAAGGGCGCCAGCAAAGGCACCGCGCATATCGCGTTCCGCGCCAAGGACCACGCGGCGGTCGCCAGATTCCACAGCGAGGGTTTGAAGGCAGGAGGCGGCGACAATGGCGGCGCCGGGCCGCGCACGGACTACAGCCCGACCTATTACGCCGCCTTCCTGATCGATCCCGACGGCAACAACGTCGAAGCCGTATGTCCGTGAGGTCAGCGTCATGGCATCCATCCAGAAGGACATTCCGATCGCGGCCCCGGCCGGTGCAGTGTGGGACGCAGTGCGCGATTTCGGCGCCGTTCATACCAGGGTGGCGCGCGGCTTCGTGACCGGCACCAGGCTCGACGGAGACGTCCGCATTGTCAGCTTCGCCAACGGCAGCGTGGTGCGCGAGCAGCTGGTCGACTGCAACGATCAGCGCCGGCGCCTCGTCTACGCCATCAGGAACGAACGCATCAGCCAGCACAGTGCGTCGTTTCAGATCATCGCGGAAGGCGAGGAGCGCTGCCGGGTGATCTGGACCACCGACGTGCTGCCGCACGAGATCGCGCCCTATATCGAGCAGCAGATGGAGCTCGGCGCGCGCGCGATGCAGGACACGTTGGGCAGGCTGCGCGGATAGCGGCTCAGCCGACACGCGCCGGGGGCGGCGCGTGCGCGTCAGGACCGCGTCCGGCCGCCAGCACGGCCGGGCGCAGCTCCAGCGCCGCGGCCGGCTTCGGCCCCCACCGCGTGAGCATGACGCTCGCGAGCGTCAGCACGCCGAGCAGCACCATCGAGGACGCCGCCAGCATGAAGAAGTCGCCCTCGGTCGCGGCATGGCTCAACAGATAAGAGCCACCTGCGGCGATGAACACGAGCCGCACCGTTTGCGCCAGCACCGGACCGATCACCCTGGCTGCGCCCTGCGAAGAGAAGTACATCGAGATCGCCAGGCCGATGAAGGCATACATCGGCGCGGCGACCTGCAGATAGTGCCGGCCGGCGCCGCGCGCGCTCTCGTCCTGGGTGAAGATGTCGACCCACAATTGTGGGACGATCGCGATCAGCGTCGACAGCGCGCCAACCGACGCGAACGACACCAGCCCCGCCGTCCAGGCGATGCGGCGGGCGCGCGCGATTCGCTGCGCGCCGATCGCCATGCCGACCATCGGCACCGAGGCCATGCCGACGGAGAAGGCGACCGTGGTCATCATAAATTCGAGCCGCGCGCCGATGCCGTAGCCGGCGAGCACCGCGGTGCCGAACGACGCCAGCATATGCGTGAAGATCGCGATCGACAGCACGGATTGCAGCGGCGAGAAGCAGGCGACGGCGCCGACCTTGAGAATGTCGGCGAACATCGCGCCGCTGATCCTGAGGCCGCGCAGCTTCGGCCGGACGCGCGCGCGCCCCGAAAACAGGTACCAGCCCATCACCGAGATGCTGACGCAGAACGCCAGCAGCGCGCCGGCCGCGACGCCGCGCATACCGAGCCCGAGGACCAGGCTGAGCGTGCCGCCCAGCACGATCTGCAGCATCGCCGAGCTCAGGATCATGAACGACGGCAGCTTCATGTTGCCGGTGCCGCGCAGGATGCCGGCCATCGAGTTCATCAGCCAGGGCAGGATCGCGCCGCCGAAGAAGATCTGCAGATAGGCCGTGGCATGGCTCAGCACCGCGCCGCGGCCGCCGAGCAACTCCAGCAAGGCCGGGCCGAACACCAGCATGCCGATCATGAAGGTCGCGCCGAACAGCAGCGCGATCAGCAGCGCATGCGAGGCGAGCGTCGAGGCGCGATCGGTGTCGCCGGCGCCCAGCGCCCGTGCGATCGCCGAGGCCACACCGCCGCCCATCGCGCCGCCGGACATCGTCATGGTCAGGATCACCAGCGGAAACACCAGCGCCATCGCCGCCAGCGCCTCGATGCCGAGCCGGCCGATATAGGAGGTCTCGGCAATGACGACGCAGGTGCCGGCCGTGTTGGCGATGATGTTCGGCCAGGCCAGCGACAGCAGGGTGCGCAGGATGGGTCCGTCGACGAGCTTATTCCGCATCGGCTTCTCGGGGGGCGGCAATGCACGCCCCTCGCCGACCGGATTGTCGGCCAGGCCGATCTCGGACATCTCAGCTCCCCGCTCGGCCGCGCAGGTCGCGGCCGTCTTATCGTTCGATTGCTTTCGCTTTCCTAGCACGGCGCTGGCGCGCGCCCTGTGCGGCAGGCGCATTGGGGGTGCGCGGCAGACGCAGCCGGCTAGAAGCGGAAGTGCTTGGAAAGCTTCAGGCCCTGGGCCTGGTAGTTGGAGCCGATGCGGCTGCCATACATCGCGTTGGGACGCGCCAGCATCTTCTCGTAGACCAGGCGGCCGACGATCTGGCCGTGCTCGAGGATGAACGGCACCTCGCGCGAGCGCACCTCGAGCACCGCGCGCGAGCCCTGCCCGCCGGCGCCGGCATAGCCGAAACCGGGATCGAAGAAGCCGGCATAGTGGACGCGGAATTCGCCGACCAGCGGATCGAACGGCACCATCTCCGCGGCGTAGTCCGGCGGCACCTGCACGGCTTCCTTCGAGGCCAGGATGTAGAACTCGCCGGGATCGAGGATGAGGCTGCCGTCGGGCCGCGCCTTGATCGGCTCCCAGAACTCCTCGACCGGATAGCCGGCGCGGCGGTCGACGTCGACGACGCCGGTATGGCGCTTGGCGCGGTAGCCGACATAGCCGTTCGCATTGCTGCCGGACAGGTCGACGGACAGCGCGACGCCGCCGGCGAGATCCGCATCATCGCGATCGACCAGCCGCTCGGCCTGGTGCAGCGCGATCAATTCGTCCTCCGACAGGACCGCGTCGCGATAGCGGAAGCGAACCTGGGACAGCCGCGAGCCCTCGCGCAACAGGACCGGAAACGTCTTCGGGCTGATCTCGGCATAGAGCGGGCCGTGGTAGCCGGCGCCGATCATGTCGAAGCGTCGCGTGCCGTCGGCGATCACGCGCGTGAACACGTCGAGCCGCCCGGTCGAGCTCTTCGGATTGGCGGCAGCGACGATGTCCTTCGGCAGCGCCAGGCTCTCCAGCAGCGGCACGATGTAGACGCAGTTGGTCTCGAGCACGGCACCATCGGCAAGCGCGAACTCGTGCAGCTTCAATTCGTCGATGCGCTCGGCGACGGTCGACCCCGGCCCTGGCAGAAAGCTCGCGCGCACCCGATAGACAACGTCGCCGAGCCGCAGGTCCAGGCTCGCCGGCTGGATCTGGCTCTCGACGAAATCATATTCGGGAATGATCAGGCCGGCCTCCGCCATCGCCACGATCATGCGATCGGGGAGGATGCCGTGGGCGTCGGCGGGAAGCGAAAACGGCAAGGCCTGATCCTTTGCAGGCGCCGGAACGGCGGCTTGTGGAGCCAATATAGGGTCTTTTGACCGGTTATCCGATGGCCGGCTTGACGGAAAGGCCGGTTGCGACTATGAGCACGACTTATCCCGTGGTGATTTGAGCCGGCCGGCTTGCAGCCACGTTAAATAAGTCGCTAAACAGGCCGGGGACGAATGTGATCCCGGCCTTGAGGAGTTTTCCCAGGCCGGTTTTTTTGTGCCCATCGCGCCGAGCGCGGTGGTCACGATGGAGGTCACATGTCGAAGTCCCCCGCGAAGGCGCCGGTGTCGTTCGCCCAGTATCGTCCCGAAACCCGGCTGGTGCATTCCGGCACCTTGCGCTCCGAATTCGGCGAGACCGCCGAAGCGCTCTATCTGACGCAAGGTTTCGTCTACGCCACGGCCGAGGAGTGCGAGGCGCGCTTCAAGGGCGAGGACCCCGGCTTCATCTATTCGCGCTTCTCCAATCCGACCACGGCGATGTTCGAGGGCCGCATGATCGAGCTCGAGGGCGCCGAGGCCTGCCGCTCGGCCGCAACCGGCATGGCCGCTGTCACCACCGCGATCCTGGCCCCCCTGCGGGCCGGCGATCACGTCGTCGCGGCCAAGGCGCTGTTCGGCTCGTGCCGCTACGTGGTCGAGGATCTGCTGCCGCGCTACGGCATCGAGTCGACGCTGGTCGATGGGCTCGATCTCGACCAGTGGCAGAAGGCCGTCAGGCCGAACACCAAGAGCTTCTTCCTCGAGAGCCCGACCAATCCGACGCTCGACGTGATGGACATTCCCGCGATCGCCGAGATCGCGCACGCCCATGGCGCGCGGCTGATCGTCGACAACGTGTTCGCCACCCCGCTCTGGCAGAGCCCGCTCGCGCTCGGCGCGGACGTCGTCGTCTACTCCGCGACCAAGCACATCGACGGCCAGGGCCGCTGCCTCGGCGGCGTGATCCTGTCGTCGGAGGCGTTCATCGCCGAGCACATCCACAATTTCATGCGCCAGACCGGCCCGTCGATCTCGCCGTTCAACGCCTGGGTGCTGCTCAAGGGCCTCGAGACCCTGGCGGTGCGGGTGCGGGCGCAGACCGAGACGGCGGCGAAGGTGGCCGACTTCCTCGCCGCGCATCCGAAGATCTCGCGGCTGATCTATCCCGGACGCGAGGACCATCCGCAGGCGGCGACGGTCAAGAAGCAGATGCGCGCCGGCTCGACCCTGGTCGGCTTCGAGGTGAAGGGCGGCAAGGCGTCGGCGTTCCGTATGCTCAACGGATTGAGGCTCGCGCGCATCTCCAACAATCTCGGCGACGCCAAGACGCTGGTCACGCATCCCGCAACGACCACGCATCAGCGGCTGACGCCGGACGCGCGCGCCGAGCTCGGCATCAGCGAGGGCTTCATCCGCTTCTCCGCCGGGCTCGAGCATGCCGACGATCTGATCGAGGATCTCGACGCCGCCCTCAGCGCGGCGTAGCGAATGGTGAAGTGGCGTCGCGAGTAGACCGATCTCATCGCTGCGCGCTACTTGTCATTCCTCATCCGCACATCACCTCCGGATCCCGGGGTTCGCTCGCGCGGCGAGCGCCCCGGGATAACGCCCGCGGCGTCACATCGGCCGATAGGTCGGCACCTCGGCCGGCGCGTTGATGCCGAGCTTGACCTGGCCAACCGAGCGGATGATGTCGTCGCCGAGCAGCTGCGCGAAGCAGGCATAACCCCAATCGCTCATGTGCAAGCCGTCCGAGATCACGAACTCGTTCATCGGGATCGCCTGCCGCTCGTGCCAGTCGCGCATCACCTCGAAGCGCGGGAAGATGCCGGCGTGATGCAGCTCGGCGATGCGGCCGAGCAGCTTGTTCATGCGACCCGCGCTCTCCTGCCGCTCGTTCACGCGCGGCGAATATTGCAGATCGACCAGCACGACATCGGAGGCTGCGGCCTGGATCTTGGCGACGCCGTCCTCGACCAGCCTGGCGGTCTCGGCCGGATCGAGATCGCGCAGCACGGCATTGGTGCCGACCTGCCAGATCACGAGATCCGGGTGACGGTCGATCACCGACGTCTCGATCCGCTTCATCATCTCCGGCGCATCCTCGCCGCCGACGCCGGCATTGATGACGCTGATGTCGACCATCGGATATTGCCGGCGCAGCTGCGCGGCGAGCCGATTCGGATAGGTGTAGTCCGGCGCGCTTGCGCCATAGCCCTGCGTCGACGATGAGCCGAAGGCGACGATCACGATCGGCAGGCCGGAGGCGAGCTTGTTGGCGACGTGCGGCAGCGAAATGAAATTCTTCTTCGCGACGCCCTTCGGCGCCAGGCACGGCACGCGGTTGAAGATGTCGGTGGCCGATTTGGCGACCTGCTTGACCTTGTCGATCGCCCGCTCGGTGATGCTGCGCGATTGCGGCGGCGCGGCCGCGACGGCCTGCCCGGCTGCAGCCGGCGGCTGTGCATCGGTCATGGCCGGCGCAGTCGTCGCCGCAGACGGCGCGGTCGTGGCCGCCGGGCGCACCGCGGCGATCGGCCCGCGCACCTGATCGTTCGCCTGCGCCAATGTGACGTAGCCGATGCTCGGTCGCAGCTCGCTGATCAGCGGAGTCTTCGGACCGGAGCTCTCCACATCGGACAGCGCGGCGGGTGCAACCGGCGCTGCGCTCTGGGCCCGTAGCTTCTGCGGGCTCAGCGCGAGGGCGATGGCAATGACCGCAACGGCCGAAAGCTTCTCCCATGTCCCGGATACGCGGTGACACTCATTCGACGTCATGAACGACATAATCCTAGTTCTGCTGCGCCGGCCCGATATGCGCCGCGTCGATGATGAACTTCGACAGCGCCCGGCCGATGCAGTCATGAACCTGCCTGGCCAGTTCGACCCCGTGCGTCGGATTGAACAGGTCGAAATCGCCCTGCTCGTTCCACTGCCGCATGATGGCAAACCGATCGAACAGCGGAATGTCGCGCTGCTGCGCCACCACACGCATGTTGTCGACATAGGGCGGCACGGAGATCAATGTTTCCGTCCGCGGACTGTATTGCAGATTCATCAAGACGACGTCAGCTCCCGCTTTCTGCAGCGTCGCCACACCGTCGTCGACCGCCTGCCGGAACTCATCAGGATCGATCGACCGCATGGCGTCGACCGTGCCGGTCTGCCAGATGACCAAATTAGGCCTTTTTCCTTCCACCAGTTTAACGAGATTGCCCGCGACTTCCTCGGCCGTCTTCTTTGGCTGCAGCTCGATGCTGAGATTGACGGCGACCGCTGGCAGCTTGTCCTTCAGCGCAGCCTGCAGACGGGCGGGGTAGGCATTGGCGTCGGAGGTGTTGACGATCGAGGACGAGCGGCTTCCGACGACGAGAATATCGAGTGTGCGGCCGTTCTTGACGGCGTCTGCAACCTTCGGGAGCGGGCTCTCGGTGGTCAGCAGGTAGGCCGGCACCTCGCAGTTCTGCGGCGCGTCTTCCGCGCGCGCGGAGGCCGCCAGCGAAACAGCCAGCGCCGCGATACCAAACCTTAACCACGAGACGGACTTCATCAGCCCCCTCCCGCCAGATCGGCGTTGCTGCGCGCACCTTTTCGCGCCGCGCCCTTATCGGCCTCACGCTTGTACCACGAAATCAACGACGCCACCCCCCACATGATGAGGATGCCGCAAAGGCTGATCACCGCGTGCATCATGGCGCCGCCGGACACTTCGGCAAGAACGAAGTGGCCCGCAAACGCCAGAAAAACGCCGAGACAGAAGATCTCGAGCGAGTGTTGCCCGCAAACAATCAACGGGCGCAGCCACGGCGATTTTAGGAGCGGCCAATCCTTGCGCAGATAGTGCACGGTGAGTGCTGCGAGTGCGAGGAAATGCGCGAAGCGCAACACGTCAAGGTCGGTCTTGTCGATCGGATACATCCACTGCTCGATTCGGCGCGGCATCAGATGGCCGAGCTGCGGGATGTACCAGGTCAGGGTCACGCAGAACGCCGCGACCAGATAGGCGACGCAGAGCCCGAGCGTGATCGGCGAGTTGATGATGCGCGACATGCGCTGGGCGCCGCCGAGCGCGCACCACGCACCGAACACGAACAGGAGCTGCCAGGCGAACGGGTTGAACGCCCAGAAGCCGTTCGGATAGGCCGTCAGATAGAGATCGAGCTCCCAGGTGAGTGCATAGAGAACGACCGAGAGCCCGAGCGTGACATCCGGACGCCAGCGCATCAGCCACAGGATCAGCGGCAGGAACAGCATCAGCACGATGTAGAGCGGCAGCACGTCCATGTTGACGGGGCGGAAGCGCAGGATCAGCGCCTGCACGATGGTCACGTCCGGCTGCTTGAGAAAATCCATGATCCCCATCTCTTCGGTGTAGAGCGGGTTCTCGAAGCTGGTCGCGACGTAGGAGATCTCGGCGAGGAAGATCGTGAACAGGAAGACGTGGGCGACGTAGATCTGCCAGACGCGGCGCAGGATGCGCGCGGTGGCGACGATGAAGCCGGCATCCTGCATCGCCCGGCCATAGACGAACGCCGCCGTGTAGCCGGAGATGAAGATGAAGATCTCGGTGGCGTCGGAGAAGCCGTAGTTGCGGATCGTGAACCAGGTCAGCAGGTTCGGCGGCAGATGGTCGATGAAGATCAGCCATAGCGCCAGCCCGCGAAACAGGTCGAGCCGCAGCTCGCGCTCGCCGACCGCCGGGAAGGTGATCGCCGGAGCAGCGGTGGTGGCGGGTGCAGCAGTGACGGCCGGCGCGGCCGCGACGGCGGATGCTGATGCGACCACAGGTGCAGCCGCGCTCGCCGCGGCGGCGGTCTCCGCAGCCGGCGCGGGTGCGGCGCTGGCTGCGGGGGCGGACGGTCCGGCAAGGCGATCGGCAATCGACGTCATCAGGCACCGCGTCAAGGCTGCCAGCCTTCGAGGCCCGGCAGGGGAAATGTAGGGCTGCGCAGTTTTTGCGCAAGCGATGAAGGACTTATCAGCTGGGCCGTGCCCAGTTTTTCGACCTTGGCGGCCAGCTGGTGGGCGATCGCACGACGCAGGACAGGTCGATCGCCGCCAGGCTCTGCCGGCCGCGCCCGATCCGAGTCCAAGGAACGGACCGCGCGTACGGCCGACAGAGTCCACGATTCTGGTGCCATAATGCGGAACTGTGTTGAAAGCACGATGGCGTCGCGATTGGTTCCGGCGCGGGTTTCCGCTACAATGCCACCATGTATCGCGCCGTGACTCGCCACATCGAAGTGACCGTCGAACCGAACTTCCTGCCTGAGAAGTCTTCGGTGGCCGATGGCCGCTGGTTCTGGTCCTATACCGTCGTCATCACCAACAGCGGGGAGGAGACGGTGCGGCTGCGCAGCCGCCACTGGATCATCACCGACGGGATCGGCCGGCAGCAGGAGGTGCGCGGCGAGGGCGTGGTCGGCGAGCAGCCGGTGCTCGCGCCAGGAGAGCGCTTCGAATACACCTCCGGCGTGCCGCTCACCACCGCGTCCGGCTTCATGGCCGGCTCCTACCAGATGGAGAGCGAGAGCGGCGAGCACTTCGACATCGCCGTGCCGGCGTTTTCGCTCGACAGCCCGGACGGCGGCAAGCGGGTGTTGAATTAGCCGAGCGTGCACTTGGTTCGGCTGATGACCGATCGTGCACCCGCATTTTTGTACTTGGCTTTCAACGTTCATCGCGTATCGGCCCGGCACACCCGCTGACTTCTGCTCAGCTGTCGTCCCGGGCAAGCGTCCGACAACGCGCCAGCGTTGGCGGATGCGCCGACCCGGGACCCATAACCACAGTGTGCAGTTTGGCGACGGCTGGAGCGACGATGCCGTTTCACCGCAAGACCCTGTGGTTATGGTTCCCCGCGCGACGTGCGCAATTGCGCACTAGGCGGGGACGAAACCATTTCTGTCGAAGCGAGATTGCGTCACACCGCCCCTCTCTGACTGACGTCACAGCACTTCGCGTTCTCGCGACGCATCCCGCGCCCGAGCTTTGTCGATTCGTTCGCCCTCTCCAAGCAGAGGGCGCAGGGAAGGCCGGGCCTCGGCTGAGGCCCGTGGCCCGCCTGCGAAAAGAATGCAGGCGGCAGGTACCACAGGTTCAGCCGGAACGACCCGGCCCTCCCTGCGCGATCGGTTTTAACGGCTGCTTCGCGTTCTCCCTGGTGCGCCGTGCTTTCTGGCCACCATCCCCACGCGAAGCGAAAGCTCCGGCGTGAGTTGATATCAGCGTCGGGATATCAGGACCGCGCGACTTGACCGTGCGTGCATCGCCGTTCGTCCGCGCGGACTGATCCACGCTGCGGCAATACACGCCCATCGCATCCCACTGCCAACGGTTCGTGACGGTCGCGAAACGCCCCTCATGCGGCAGCAGAGACGCGCGGAAATGTGCCAGTGATTTGCCCGACGACACAAGTTGTTTGTTGCTGCGACAAAGGAGCGCGACGGGCAGTGCGGTCGGCACGATCCAGGATGAACTAATAGCGACGAAGCACCGGACCATAGGGCGGGCAAAAGGCACTTGGAGGCCCGACGATAGAGGCACAAGTGCACGGCGCCGTGCCCACCGCCCGCGACCACCGCTCGCGATCGTGGGAACGCGATCACGCTCGGAGGCGCCGTCGGGGCCACCGTGCCGCCAGCGCGACGCCCTTCGATCATCCCCGCATGCGCGCGATGCCTTCGGCCCAGGTCACGACCGGGGTGTAGCCGAGGTCGCTTCGCGCCTTGCTGATGTCGAGCGTGAAATCCTGGCCGATCATGCGCAGTGTCTGGCGCGTGATCGGCGGCTTGGAGCGCAGATGAAACATGCGCCAGACGGTCTCCATGACGGCCGCCATGCGCCAGGCGATGCCGAACGGTGCGGATCGTTGGATGGGGGGAACGTCCCGGGTGCCGAGCAGATCGGTGATCACCTGCTTGAGCGTGCCGGCCTGCCCGTCGGTGACATGGTAGGCCTGCCCGCCCCGGCCTTTTTCGGCCGCCAATAGCAGGCATGCGACGACATTGTCGACGTGGCTCGTGGACATGAGCTGTCCACCGCCGTCGGGCAGCGCGAAATGACCTGCCCTCGCGGTTTCGACCATGGCATCGAGCATCGGCATCCCCTCGCCCCAGATCAGCGGCGGCCGGACCACGATCGTGCGAAACGCAGCCGTGTTGGCCTGCCGCACCATCTGGTCGGCGTCCGCCTTGGTCGCGATGTAGGGCGCCCAGGACGGCCTTTGCAGCGTCGCATCCTCGCTGACGTCCCTCATCGGCTTCGGACGTCCCATCACCACCGCGGCGGCTCCGGCGGCGACAAATGTCGATGCGCCAGCCGCCTTGGCGGCGGCCAGCATCTTGCGCGTGCCGTCAACATTGGCCTCGCGAAACAGCGTATGAGGGTCCCACTCGCTCAAGTGCCCGGCCACGTGAAAGACCGTGTCGCACCCTTGCATACCCTCGGTCAGCGCCATCTCATCCTGAAGGTCGCCCCGACGGGTCACGACACCCGGGCCCTCGAGGGCCGCCGCCGCCTCGTCGCTGCGAACCAGCGCGACCACTCGCACATTCATCTCCCGCAACCGCGCGATGAGGCGCTTGCCGACGAAGCCGGAGCCGCCTGTGACAAAGACGTTTTTCATGCTACCTCTATAGCGTTGCTATAGCACTCATATAGCACCGCTATAGGCCAATGCAAGATCCGTCAGGGACTGTCGATGTCGACCGAAGATCAGATTCTATCCGCCGCCGCTGAAATCCTGGAACGGCAGGGCCCCGAAGCCGTGACGACGCGGGCGGTGTGCCAAGCGGCGGGCGTCACCGCGCCAACGCTCTATCACCACTTCGGTGACAAGAGCGGATTGCTGCGTGCCCTGGTCTTGCGGGGGGTCGAGACGTTCATGACACAGAAGCGGACCAACCGTCACACCGCTGACGCCCTCGCCGATCTGAAGCGCGGCTGGAACGGCTGGATCGCTTTCGCACTCGAACGACCAAAATTGTTCCGCATGATGATCGATCAAACCCGGTCGGACCCAGGCGCGTCCAGAGAGGCTTTCGGACTCATGCGGGCGGTGGTCGAGCGGCTTGAAGCCCAAGGGCGTTTGACGACCGACGTGGACACCGCGTCACGAACGATCTGGGCGGCTTCGAACGGCGTTCTGACCCTGTTCTTGCAGGACGTGCCGGCCGCCGAGATCAAGCGGTCGAGTGACATATTGCTGGAGGCGCTTGTCGCGAGGTTTGTGCGAACTGATCAGTAATGCGACTCCATCCCATCGCGTCACGATCCGGCGCCCTGTTGCGCATCACGCCTTGCGGCATCGCTCGCTGGCGCATCGCCGGCCGTCCAATCACTCCTGCCGGGCCGTCGCGTCGTGAATCGACGGCCTAGTTCTCCGTCACGCCCGCCTCGTGCGGGGTGAACTGATAGACCGAGGAGCAGAACTCGCAGGTGACGACGACCTTGTCGTCCTTGACCATGTCGGCGCGGTCCTGGGACGAGAAGCTCTTCAGCATGTTGGCGACCGCGTCGCGCGAGCAGGAGCAGCGCGCCTGCAGCGGCACGGTGTCGAACACGCGCACGCCGCGCTCGTGGAACAGGCGATACAGCAGCCGCTCGCCGGACAGCGCCGGGTCGATCAGCTCGATATCCTCGACTGTCGCGACCAGCGATTGACCCTCGATCCAGGCCTCGTCTTCCTCGACCGCGTGCAGCTCGGTACCCTCCGGCGCATCGCCGGGATGCAGATCGGCCTGGCGCAGGCGCTCGGGCGCCTGCGGCAGGAATTGCGTCAGCAGGCCGCCGGCGCGCCAGCGGTGCTTGCCGCCGCTCCACTCCTCGCCGACGGCGAGGCGCACCCGCGTGGGGATCTGCTCGGAGCGGAGGAAGTATTCGTGCGCGGCCTCCTCCAGGCTGCCGCCGGAGAGCGCGACGAGGCCCTGGTAGCGGCTCATGTCGGCGCCCTGGTCGATGGTCATCGCCAGATGGCCCTTGCCGAGCAGGCCGCCGGAGTCCTTCGCTTCCGAGAGCCGCGCCTCGTCATAGCGTGCGTAAGCGCGCAACCGGTCGGGCGCCTGGAAGTCGACAACCAGAAACGAGACCGGACCATCGGTCTGGGTCTGCAGGATGAAGCGACCGTCGAACTTCAGCGAGGAGCCGAGCAGGGTCGTCAGCACGATGGCTTCGCCGAGCAGCTTGCCCACGGGCGCGGGATAAGCGTGCTTGGTGAGGATGTCGTCGAGCGCCGGGCCCATGCGGGTCAGCCGCCCGCGCAGATCGAGCGCCGCGACTTCGAACGGCAGCACGGCGTCGTCGACCGGCACCGCCGAGGGCGCGCGGCTGGTGTCGAGGTTGATGTTGGTAGCGGGGGGATTGGCTGTCATGGGGCGTATTTGGGGTTTTTTGGCACGAATGGAAGGGCACCCCCCGGCTGTCGTCCCGGCTTGAGCCGGGACCCATACCGCGGATGCTATCGAGGGACGTCGGTAGTAGTCACTCGTCTTGTAGCCCACACCAGGCCTTGACGAACGAACCACGATCCCGACAACTAAGCAGAGCAACGGCCACCGCTGCAAACCAGTTCGATCACGCGGTATGGGTCCCGGCTCAAGGCCGGGACGACAATTGTGGTGTAGCGCCGTCGAACCCTACGCCCGCTCGCCGAAGCACCACGCCAGGATGCCCTTCTGGGCGTGCAGGCGGTTTTCGGCTTCGTCGAAGACGACGGACTGCGGGCCGTCGATCACCTCGTCGGTAACCTCCTCGCCGCGGTGGGCGGGCAGGCAGTGCATGAACAGCGCCTCGGGCTTGGCCAAGGACATCAACTTCGAATTGACCTGATACGGCTTGAGCAGGTTGTGGCGATGCTCGCCGTCCTTGTCGCCCATCGACACCCAGGTGTCGGTGACGACGCAGTCGGCATTCGCCACGGCCACTTCCGGGTCGTGGCCGAGATGGATGTCGGCGCGGGTGGCGCGGATGAAATCCTTCATCGGCTTGCCCGGCGACAGCTGCGGGGGGGTGGCGACGTTGAGCCGGAACTTGAAGCGCTCGGCGGCATGCGCCCAGGACGCCAGCACGTTGTTGTCGTCGCCAGTCCAGGCCACGGTGCGGCCCTCGATCGAACCGCGATGCTCCTCGAAGGTCATCACGTCGGCCATCACCTGGCAGGGATGCGAGCGCCGGGTCAGGCCGTTGATCACCGGCACGGTGGCGTGCGCGGCGAGCTCGAGCAGCGCCTCGTGGCTGAGGATGCGGATCATGATGGCGTCGACATAGCGCGACAGCACGCGCGCGGTGTCGGCGATGGTCTCGCCGCGGCCGAGCTGCATCTCGGTGCCGGTCAGCATGATCGCCTCGCCGCCGAGCTGGCGCATGCCGACGTCGAACGACACGCGGGTGCGGGTCGACGGCTTGTCGAAGATCATCGCCAGCACCTTGCCCTCGAGCGGCTTCTTCGCCGGCTCGCGCGCCTTCAAGGTCTTCTTCATCGCGCTGGACAGCGCCAGCACGTTGCGCAGCTCCTCGACCGGCATCTCGGTGAGATCGAGGAAATGACGCGGCGTGTTGCCCATGGTCTTGCTCATGATGCGGCCGCCTGCCTGGCAGGCTTGCCCGACAGCGCCGCACAGGCGCGATCGAGCATCTCGACCGATTGTTCGATTTCGGATTCGTTGACGATCAGCGGCGGCAGAAAGCGCACGACGTTGTCGCCGGCGCCCACCGTGAGCAGCTTCTGATCGCGCAGCGCCGCGACCAGATCGCCCGACGGCACCACCGCCTTGACGCCGATCAGAAGGCCCTCGCCGCGGATCTCGGAGATGATGTCGGGATGACGATCGAGGACGGCACCAAGCTTCTGCTTCAACAGCAGCGACATCCTGCGGACGTGATCGAAGAAGCCGGGCGCCAGCATCACGTCGAGCACGGCGTTGGCCGCGGCGACCGCCAGCGGATTGCCGCCGAAGGTCGAGCCGTGCGAGCCCGGCGTCATGCCCGACGCGGCCTCGGCCGTGGCGAGCACGGCGCCGATGGGAAAGCCGCCGCCGAGCGCCTTGGCCAGCGACATCACGTCCGGCGTGACGCCGAGCCAGCGATGCGCAAACAGATCGCCGGTGCGGCCCATGCCGGTCTGGACCTCGTCGATGACGAGCAACAGACCGTTGTCGTCGCAGAGCTGGCGCAGCGCCTTGTAGAACGGCAGCGGCGCGGTGCGCACGCCGCCCTCGCCCTGCACCGGCTCGACCAGGATGCCGGCGGTGTGCGGACCGATTGCCTTCTTCACCGCTTCGATGTCGCCGAACGGAACCTGATCGAAGCCGTCCATCGGCGGACCGAAGCCGTCGAGATATTTCGCGGAACCTGTCGCGGCGAGCGTCGCCAGCGTGCGGCCGTGGAACGCGCCTTCGAAGGTGATGATACGGTAGCGTTCGGGATGGCCCTTGGCGGCGTGATATTTGCGCGTGATCTTGATCGCGCCTTCCATCGCCTCAGCGCCGGAATTGGCGAAGAACACGTAGTCGGCAAAGCTCTGCTCGCACAGCCGCGCGGCGAGGCGCTCGCCATCCGGGCTCTTGAACAGGTTCGACATGTGCCAGAGCTTGGCCGCCTGTTCCTGCAGCGCCTTGACCAGATGCGGGTGCGCATGGCCGAGCGAATTGACGGCGACGCCCGAGGTGAAATCGAGATAGCGATCGCCATTGGTCGCGATCAGCCACGCGCCTTCGCCGCGCTCGAACGAAAGATCGACCCGGGCGAATACGGGGAGGAGATGCGTAGCGGCAACACTGGTCATGGCGGATCACATGAGCTGACGGGCCGGCCGAGACACGCGCCACGCGGCGCCATCGCGCATCAGGGACCCCACCCTGGAAAACAAAATGTGCCGCCTTTTCAAGGCGGCACGTACATCTATTGTATGCGGGCAGCGGTGGGAGTCAACTACGCGTCAGCCGATGCATGGCGGGGCCGGCCCGTGAGATTGCGGACGCACGACACGGCTCGAGACGTGCCACAGGGAACCACGGAATGTGTGGACTGCGGCCACCGACTCTTGCGCGAGAGTCACGCCATATTGTAGCGTTTTCGACGTCGAGTACGACATCTCGTGCGGCAGTTCTGATCCCTCTCGAAGTTCTCTGAGTTTGCGTAACGTCCGGGTGCCTCGTGCGCGCCCGGCGAGGGATAAGGGATTCTGCCGCCAGGGATTTTCTTGAGACAGCATCGCAGCGCCGTCCCGGAATTGGCCGGCGCAACGCGAAGGGAAAGGTTCGATGACCGTATTGACCTGGTCCGACGATCGCGTCGAGCAACTGAAAAAACTCTGGGAAGCCGGACTATCGGCCAGCCAGATCGCCGCGGAACTCGGAAACGTGACGCGCAACGCCGTGATCGGCAAGGTGCACCGGCTGGGCCTGTCCGGCCGCGCCAAGAGCCCGGCCACCGCGGCACCGCGCCAGCGCAAGGCGGCCCGCCCGGCCCAGCCGATGATGCGGGTGGCGCGCCCGGTTGCGCGCGGCAACACGGCGCTCGCACAGGTTTTCGAGGTCGAGGCGGAGCCCGATCCGGTTGCATTCGACAACGTCGTGCCGATGAACCAGCGGCTGTCGCTGCTGGAGCTCAACGAGGCGACCTGCCACTGGCCGGTCGGCGATCCCTCGAGCGCGGATTTCTTCTTCTGCGGCGGCAAGGCGCTGTCCGGCCTGCCCTATTGCGCGCAGCATTCGCGCGTCGCCTATCAGCCTGCGGCCGACCGCCGCCGCCAGCCGGCGAAGTCGACCACGCGCTGAGCGGTTGGCCGCGACGGGCGATGAGGATGCTCCACATCGCCCCGCGATCTCCGGCTGCTTACTCAGAACGATCGATGACGTGTGCCCGGCCTGCGCCGGGCCGCAGGATGCGCCCGCCGATCAGGCGCCCCGCGCGGGCTTCGACTGCGGAAAGCAGGCCGTGAAGGCGGCGCCATTGCGCGGCACGCTCTCGATCAGCAGCCGGCCGCGATGGCGGTTGAGGATATGCTTCACCAGGGAGAGGCCGAGCCCGGTGCCGCCCTGCGCGCGGCTGTCGCCGACGTCGACGCGATAGAAGCGCTCGGTCAGGCGCGGCAGATGCTCGGGCGCGATGCCCGGGCCGAAATCGCGCACCTTGACCCGGATCTCCGGCGCGTTCTCGGCGGAGACGGCCTGCTCCAGCGAGACGATCACGCGCCCGCCCGAGGCGCCGTATTTCAGCGCATTCTCGATCAGGTTCTCGAACACGCGCAGCAATTCCTCGCGGTCGCCGGCGATCGTCACCGGCGCCTCCGGCAGGCTGGTCTCGATCACCACCTGGCGCTCCCTGGCCAGCGACTCCAGCCCGTCGGTGACCTGGCGGATGATGGGGACGACGTCGACCATGGCGTGGGGCTGGACATGCGCCGACAGCTCCACCCGCGACAGCGACAGGAGATCGTCGATCAGCCGCGCCATGCGCGTCGCCTGGATGTGCATGATGCCGAGGAAGCGCTCGCGCGCCTTCGGATCGTCCTTCGCCGGCCCCTGCAGCGTGTCGATGAAGCCCGAGAGCGCCGCCAGCGGCGTGCGCAGCTCGTGGCTCGCATTGGCGACGAAGTCGGCGCGCATTTCCTCGACCCGGCGCAGCGGGGTCAGATCGTGGAACGTCATCAGCATGCATTTGTCGGTGCCGCCGAACGCCGTCGGCACCGGCACCGGCGTGATGATCAGCTCCATCCAGCGATCGACCGGAACGTGATCGTGATAGGTGGCGCGACGGATCTCGGTGGTGGCGATCGCCTCGCGCAGCGCGGTGATGATCTCCGGCGTGCGCAGCGCGAACTGGGCGAGCTCGCCCTTGCGCAGGGCCGGCGCGAGCTGCGCGGCGGCGCCATTGAGGTGGATGACGCGGCCGGCGCGGTCGAGCAGCACGGCGGGATCGGGGATGCCCTCGACCACCGCGCTCACGGCCGGCGCCTCGACCGGGTTGGCGTGGCGCTCCTCCTCGCGCTTGGCGACCGCGCCATGCAGCCGCCACGGCACCAGGGCGGCGGCGGCAATGCACAGGAATACCGCCAGGGCCCGCAGCGGCAGCAGCTCGTCCAGCAGCACGAGCCCGACAAGCGCGAGCGCCGCAGCGAGCAGGATGATCGCGGAATGGCGCAGCCGGTCCGGCCAGGGGGTGAAGATCGAGAGCGAGGTGTCGGAGGGAGCGTCGAGGGCCATCTGGTCCGATTGTTCCCTTGAACTGGCGTCAGGCACCGGAATCGCTGCGTTTCCTCACAAAAGCGGCTTCGGGCGGGGGGCCCGGATCGAGGCTGAGCGCGGCCTGCCGCAGCCGCTTCGACCGCGTGCTGATGATAACCTCGCGAAACGTCAGCAAGATTACAGAAATGAGGAACGGCGCCAAATAATACAGCATCCGGAACAGCAGCATTCCGGCCAGCAGCTCCTCGCGGTCCATCTGCCACAGCCCGACCAGCATCGCGGCGTCGAACACGCCGAGCCCGCCGGGGGAATGGCTGGCGAAGCCGAGCAGGGTTGCCGAGACGAAGATCACGGCCACCACGACGAAGCCGAGATTGGGCTCGTCCGGCACCAGTACGTACATCGCCAGCGCGCAGAAGCCGAGGTCGATGATGCCGATCGCGATCTGCAACAGGGTCAGCGGGCCGCTCGGCAGCACCACGGTCCACGGCCCGCGGCCGACCACGCGCGGCTTGGTCCATACCCAGGCGACATACCCCAACAGGCCGACCAGGATCGCGATCGCCACCATGCGGTTGACCCAGGGCGGCAGCTGGTCGATCGAGGCCGCGGCCTCCGGATGATAGCTGATGCCGAGCCCGAGCACGGCGGCATTGCCGAGCCAGAACGTCAGGCCGGCGAGGAAGCAGATCTTGGCGACGTCGATGGCGTTCAGCCCATGGGCCGAATAGACGCGGTAGCGCACGGCGCCGCCGGTGAAGACGCTGGCGCCGACATTGTGGCCGATCGAATAGCTGGTGAAGGCGGCCAGCGCGTTGACGCGGTAGGGCACGTGGTCGTGGCCAATGGCGCGCACCGCGAACAGATCGTAGAAGGTCAGCGTGAAATAGCCGGCGGCGACGAACAGCGCGGCGAGCGCGATCTGATGAGGCTCCGTGCTCTTGATCGCCTCGAGCACCTCGTAGGTGTCGATGCCGCGCAGCATGTGGTAGAGGACGTAGCAGGCGACCGCGATCACCGCGATGCTGATCAGCACGCCGAGCTTGTGCAGGACTTGCTTCTCGCGCAGGAACGTGGCCGCTCTGCGTATGGCTTCAAGCATCTACACCTCTCACCGTGATCCGATCACGACGGCCGGGGATGCCGCGCCCCGGAGGCCGCAGCATCATGTGCGCATACAACGCCCTCGTAGCGCGTTTCGACGCATTGGGGAACACGGAGCGTGCGAACAAAAGCGTACACATGGATATACTTAGCAGGCTTTACGGAAATGCGATGCACCGTTTTGCCGCACATGAGGCAAGACATCAGGCAAAGACGTCAGGCAAGGCCTCATGCAGGACGGCGGGTCAGCGCACGCTCCCGCCAGCCTGCAAACCCCAGGTTAAACTTTGGTGAGGAACGCGGATCTCCGGGCTTTCCGGGGCGCCCCATGGCTCGGCGGGTCGGCATGGCTCAACGATAAGCGCGAGCTGCGCGTTTGACAGGTTCGCGCCTCGTCAAACCTTCGTGTCTCGCAGTTGCGATGACCTGGGCACGCGGACGATGGGCGCGCCCGCCGCAGTCTCGGCAGGTGGCGTCGGGGGCAGTCCGGTGCGGGCGGTTTCAGGCCGCCGATTTCGTCCGCATGCTGCGGATCACCACCAGCGCCCGCAGCCAGGTGCCGATGGCGCAGCCGACGAGGTAGGGCACGAACATGATCAGCAACAGCTCGAGCCAGTAGCCGGCCCGGCCGGGGATCAGGGAGACCACGGCCGCCGCGACCAGGCCGGCGGCCAGCGCCGCCAGCAGCCAGGTCAGCCAGCCCGACACGCGCGGGGCGCGATGCACCACGGCGACCCAGCCCATCGCCAGCCCGATGGCGAATGCGCCGGCCAGCCAGCCCCAGTGAAAGGCAACGAGATAGGCCATGACGTTACCTCACCACGAATTCGATGCGCCGGTTCTGCGCCCGGCCGTCGGCGGTGTCGTTGGCCGCGATCGGCTGGGTGCTGCCATAGCCGATCGCGCTGAAACGATCGGCCGGCAGCCCGGCCTTGACCAGATAATCGACGACCGCCTGGGCGCGCTTCTGCGACAGCACCTGATTGGCCGCAGAGTCGCCTTCAGCATCGGTGTGCCCGATGATCTCGACATTGGCGGAGGGACAGCGGAACGCGATCTCGACGAGGCGGTCGAGCAGACCGGTGGAATCGCGGTCGAGGTCGCTGCGGCCGGTCTCGAAGCGGATCTTGGCCTTGCCGAGCAGGTCGGAGAACAGCTGCTGGCACACCGTGGGATCGACCGGGGCGGCTGCCGGCTTAACCGTGATCTCGGCCTTCACCTGCCAGCCCTGCGGCACGTCCTTGGCGAGCCCGGTCCGGATCTGGGCGGCGGCGGCGTCGTAAAGCGCATCACCCGAAATCTTGATGTCGCGGTCGGACACCACCAGCGTGCCGGTCGACAGCCGCGACAAGGCGCCCAGCGCCGGCACCACCGCATTCACGAAATTGGCCGGCGCGCCGAGGCTGTTCTTGAGATTGTCCACGACCTTCTCGCTGAAGAATTTGCGCGATGAGGAGCCGATGACGACGGCGTGGATGTTCTCGTCTGGAACGTTGCCGGCGAGCGTCACGGTCACCGCGACCGGGTCCTTGTAGGCCTGGAAGACATAGGGCGGCGCCTTGACCTCGTTGCTGGCGACCTTGAAGCCGTCAGGCAGCTTTCCGAGCGCGGCCGCGATCGCCTCGCGGCCGCCGAGTTCGCGCGCCATGCCGGACAATGTGACGTCGCCGTCGGAGATCGTGAACTTGCCGTCCTTCAGCTTGGCGATCTGGCCGATCAGCAGCAGCGCCGCATCCTCGAAGCGCGCCGGCGCGCCGCGCGCCAGGCCCATCTGGTCAGCGACCTCCACGCCCGGCAGCGCCGCCCGGGTCGCGTCCATCAGCTTGCCCTTCAAGGCGGGCAACGGCGCGCTGCCACCCAGCGTCACCCGGACGACGTCACGCTCGGCCGACCAGACGAACGGCTTGGCCTCGGGGACCAGCCGAGTCTCGTCGTTGACGAGCCGCACGCCGGCCACGGCGTCGACCGCGGCGACGGCATCGCGGCGCCCGGCCTCGGAAAACGCATTGGCGCGCAGCGAGACATCGCGGCCATCCACCGTGATGCTCGTCCTGTCGAGCACCGCCCCCTTCAGAGCGGCCGCACTGCGACCGGCGAGATCATTCTCCAGGGGAACGGTGCTGGTCCAGGCCGCGAAGCCCCAAAGCACGATCAGCGGGATGACACCAGGCCACCATTTCCCGCTCCACCTGAAAAGTCCGCGCATTCGTCATCCGTCGCATCGAGGAAGCAGAGAGAAAACAAACCCTTGCATGCCTGTCAAACCGGAAATGAGGAGCGCCGCACGGTACGTTGCGACCGCAGGCTAAGGTTTTCTTCAATCATTCGTCGGTAACCTTGTCCCGACACTCACCGGGCCGCATATTTCAGATGAGGCGATTTCGCAAAACCTTTATCCGTGCCGGCCTGGAAGCGCTGTATCTGAGCGGCGCGCATGTCTGGCTGCGCCCGATCTTCTCGGGCGTGGGTGCGATCTATACGCTGCATCATGTGCGGCCGCACCGCGACGCCGATTTCCAGCCCAATTGTCACCTCGAGGTCACGCCGGATTTCCTGCGCGAGATGTTGTCGCACCTGCGCGACCACGACATCGAGATCATCACTCTCGACGAGTTGCACAGCCGGCTGATGGCGAAGGACTTCTCGCGCCGCTTTGCCTGCTTCACCTTCGACGACGGCTATCGCGACAATCGCGACTTCGCGCTGCCTGTCATGCGCGAGTTCGATGCGCCGTTCACGATCTATGTGACCACCGATTTCGCGTCCGGAAACGGCCGGCTCTGGTGGGTGACGCTGGAGCGGCTGGTCGCGAAGACCAACGCGATCGACATCAAGATCGGCGGGCTGTCGTTGCAGCTCGATGCATCGACGCCGGCAGCCAAATGCGTGACGTTCCAGCGCCTGCACGACTGGCTGCGCGCACTGCCGGGCGAACACGACGTCCGGCGCGAGATCAGCGCGCTGTGCGCGCGCTACGACGTCGACGAGGCGTCGATCTGCCGTGAGCTCTGCCTGTCCTGGGACGAGCTTCGGGCGCTGTCGGTGGAGCCATTGATCTCGATCGGCGCGCATTCGATCAGTCACTGCAATCTCGCCAAGCAGACCGAGGAGACGGCGCGCATCGAGATCGCCGACAGCCGTGCCCGGATCGAGAACGAGTTGCAGCGGCCTGTGCTGCACATGGCCTACCCCTACGGCGACCGCGCCGCCGCCTCGCAGCGCGAATTCGTGCTGGCGGCCGCGAGCGGCTACAAGACCGCCGTCACCACCCGGCCCGGCATGATCTTCGCCGAAAGCGCCGATCATCTCACGGCTCTGTCGCGCGTCTCGCTGAACGGCCATTACCAGGACGCCCGCGTGCTGCCGGTGCTGACCTCGGGCGCCGCGACCGCGATGTGGAACGGCTTCCGCCGCATCGACGCGGCATAGGCCGCGTCTTCACACCCCCGATGAATTGCGGCAAATCCTTGCGACTGCGTCTCACTTGACAGTGCCAGCGCGTCCCGCACACAAGCGCACGACATAAGCAAAAGGGAGGCACCATGCTCAAGAACCTGTTCTCGCTCGAAGGCCGCATCGCGCTCGTCACCGGCGGCTCGCGCGGCATCGGCAAGATGATCGCGTCCGGGCTGCTCGCGCAGGGCGCAGCGCGGGTCTACATCACGGCGCGAAAGGCCGGTCCGTGCGAGGAGACTGCCAAGGCACTGACGGCGGAATATGGCGGCGAGTGCATCGCGCTGCCGATCGACATCTCGACGATGGCGGGTATCGACATGCTCGCGGCCGAGATCAAGACGCGCGAGCCCAGGCTCGACATCCTCGTCAACAATGCCGGCGCCGCCTGGGGCGCCGACTTCGATGAGTTTCCCGAGAGCGGCTGGGACAAGGTGATGAACCTCAACCTCAAGACGCCGTTCTTCCTGACCAAGGCGCTGGCGGCGCCGTTGCGCGCGGCGGCCAGCGCCGAGCGGCCGGCGAAGGTCATCAACATCGCCTCGATCGACGGCATCTTCGTCAACCCGCTCGAGACCTATTCCTATGCGGCGAGCAAATCCGGCCTGATCCATCTGACGCGGCGCATGGCCGCCAAGCTGATCAAGGACCACATCGTGGTCACCGCGATCGCGCCGGGCCCGTTCAAGTCCGACATGAACAAGGCCGCGCGCGACAACGCCGACGAGGTCGCCGCGCGCGTGCCCGCGGGCCGCATCGGCACCGACGAGGACATGGCGGGGACGGCGATCTTCCTGGCGTCGCGGGCGGGCGACTATGTGGTGGGAAACACGATCGCCGTCGATGGCGGCATCGTCTACGCGAATCCCGGCATTCCAGGCGCGGGCTGGGATAGTTGAGGCCGAATTAGTAACCCAAGGAAAGGTCGGCTCCCTCCCCCCTTGTGGGGGAGGGGTGGAGAGGGGGGGTAAGCCACGAACGACCGTCTCCGCGGCTTCCCTCCCTAGCCCTCCCCCACAAGGGGGGAGGGAACAGACCGGGTCCAGGTCTCAGGTCTCGATCTTCACGTACTCGAAATCACCCGGCTTGTTGTCGATGCCGACTTTCGGGGGCGCGATCCACGACGCGTATTCGCCGATCTCGGTGACGGGCTTCATCAGCGAGGCGATGTAGGCGCCGTCGTCGGCCGAGGGCAGCCAGTCGCCCTTGCGCTTCGCCCACGTGCCCTCGTCGATCAGGATGCCCTCGGGCGTCGCATGGACGTCCTTGAACTCGCCGATGGCGCGGTGGAAGGCGGTATGCGGCAGCTTGAGCTGGAAGTCGTAGCCGGCGGTGGTGATGATCTTGTTCCAGCGCAACAGGCCCTTGATGCAGTCCTGCGAGTAGTCGTCGCGCAGGCGCATGTTGAGCGCGGTCAGCGCCGGCTCGTCGACCCGCTTGATCTCGCCGTCGACCAGCTTGAGCACCGGATAGGTCGAGTTCTTGAGCTGGTGATCGTCCTGGATCTGGGTCTCGTGATAGCGGCCCTTGATGCCGGCGTTGAAGGCGTTCGCCGCGTTGGTCGAGACCTCCGAGCCGAACAGGTCGAGCGACAGCGTGTAGTGCAGGTTCAGCTTCTTCTGGATGGTCGGCAGGTCGATGACGCCGAGCGCGCGGACCTTGGCGATATCGGTGGGATCGTCGATGCCGGCGGCCCGCATCGCCTCGACGGTGCGCTGGATGACGCGGCCGACGCCGGTCTCGCCGACGAACATGTGATGCGCCTCTTCAGTCAACATGAAGCGGCAGGTGCGCGACAGCGGATCGAAGCCGGACTGCGCGAGGCTGTGCAGCTGCATCTTGCCGTCGCGGTCGGTGAAGTAGGTGAACATGAAGAACGACAGCCAGTCCGGCGTCTTCTCGTTGAAGGCGCCGAGCATGCGCGGGCTGTCCGCATCGCCCGAGCGGCGGCGCAGCAGCTCGTCGGCCTCCTCGCGGCCATCGCGGCCAAAATATTTCTGCAGCAGGTAGACCATCGCCCAGAGGTGACGGCCCTCCTCGACGTTGACCTGGAACAGGTTGCGCATGTCGTAGAGCGACGGCGCCGTCTTGCCGAGATGGCGCTGCTGCTCGACCGAGGCCGGCTCGGTGTCGCCCTGGATCACGATCAGGCGGCGCATCAGCGCGCGATATTCGCCGGGGACCTCCTGCCACGCCGGCTCGCCATAATGCTCGCCGAACGGAATCTTCCGATCCTCTTCCTGCGGGGCCAGCAGGATACCCCAGCGATAGTCCGGCATCTTGACGTAGTCGAACTTCGCCCAGCCGCGCGGATCGACCGAATAGGCCGTGCGCAGATACACGAGCGACTGCTGGAAGCCTTCCGGGCCCATGTCGTTCCACCAGTCGACATAGCCGGGATGCCAGCCTTCCAGCGCCTTGAGGACCTGGCGGTCCTCGGCGAGATTCACGTTGTTCGGAATCTTGGTCGAGTAGTCGACGTTCATGATGTTCATGTTCATGGCGTGCCTCCCTGAAATCTTCCCGGTGGTCATGCCGGGCCTTGTGCCGGGCATCCACGTCGTTCGTGTCGATGAGCCCGTCATGGCCGGGCCAAGCCCGGCCATGACGGATGATAACTACACGCGCGTCATGTCGTATTGCGGCCGCTCGCCGGTGCCGTAGCGCCGGAGCGCGCCCTCCTCGCCGACCGCGTTGGGGCGCTGGAAGATCCAGTTCTGCCAGGCGGTCAGGCGAGCGAAGATCTTCGATTCCATCGTCTCGGGACCGGCGAAGCGCAGATTAGCCTCGAGGCCGGTGAGACTGTCGGGGGAGAAGCTGGCGCGCTCCTCGAGGAAGACCCGGATCTCGTCCTCCCAGTCGATATCGTCGAGCGCGAAGGTGACGAGGCCGAGCTCCTCGGCCTCATCTGCCTCCAGCGGCTTGCCGACCTGCTCGTGCACGCGCTCGAGCCCGTTGGGATCGTCGAGGAAGCGCGACTGCAGCCGGGTCAGACCGTGGCTCATCGGATAGGGACCGAAATTCATCGCCGACAATTCGATGGAAGGCGCCGGGCGGTTGTCGCCCTGGATGGTGCCGATCAGCATGTAGGAGCGGTCGGAGGCGAACACGAGCTCGGCCAAGGTGCCGGCGAAGCACGAGCCGGGCTCGACCAGCGTCACCAGCGTGCGCGACGTGACGTCGATGCGCTTGAGCACGCGCTTCCAATAGTGCCTGATCTCGTTGACCAGCCAATGCGCCTTGTTGGCTTCGAGGAAGGCGTCGTAGGCCAGGACCTGGGAGTTCTCGCCCTGCGACTTGAACACCAGCATTGCGATGCCGAGTTCGTTGATGCGCAGATGCAGGATGGCGTCATCGAGCTCGCGCGCGACCTGCAGCGGCCAGAACGAGGCGCCCTGCCCGATCATGCCGTCGATGTCGGCCGGCGGCGCGGCCTCGGGAGCTGAGACCGTGATGGTGGCGATGCGGGCGGCGCGGTCGATGTCGACATTGACGAAGCCGTAGCGCACGCTGCTCGCGTCAATGATGCGCTTGAGCGGCGTGAGCGCGACGCCCTTGCCGCTGCCGTTGCGCTTGGATGCGGCCGCGAACTCCCTGGCGCGCTCGGCGACCTTGGCGTCGACCTTGGAGTTCGGCGCGATCTCGTCGACGAGACGCCATTGCACGGCGCGCTTGCCCTTGACGCCCTCCTCCGTCGTGCAGAACGCGTCCGCACGGTCGCGGCGCACCTTGCGCTTGTCGACGACGCGCGTCAGGCCGCCGGTGCCGGGCAGCACCGCGAGCAGCGGCACCTCCGGCAGCGACACTGAAGACGAGCCGTCATCGGCGAGGATGATGTGATCGGTGGCGAGCGCGAGCTCATAGCCGCCGCCGGCCGCGGTGCCGTTCACCACGGTGATGAAGCGCTGGCCGGAATTCTCGGATGAATCCTCGAAGCCATTGCGGGTCTCGTTGGTGAACTTGCAAAAGTTCACCTTGTGGGCGTGGGTCGCGCCCGCGAGCATGCGGATGTTGGCGCCGGCGCAGAACACGCGCGGCTTGGCCGAGCGCAGCACCACGACCTTCACTTGCGGGTGCTCGAAGCGCAGCCGCTGCACGGCATCTGCAAGCTCGATGTCGACGCCGAGATCATAGGAATTGAGCTTGAGCTGGTAGCCCTCGAACAGGCCGCCATTCTCGTCGACATCCATGGCGAGCGTCGCCACCTCGCCGTCGATCGAGAGCTTCCAATGTTTGTAGCGGGAGGGATCGGTCTGAAAATCGATGAACGTCTTGCCTCCCGCGAGCACGCGGTCTTCCCCGGCCATGAGTCACCCTTCGTTGGAGTGCTTATCGTTGAGATGCACAATAATTCATGTTATGGCTGGCGTCTACCGTTAAATGCCAGAACATGCACTTTGTTTCATGTTTGTGATGCCGGTGACGGCAAGGTGGCTGCGGCGAACTGGGCGATAACGCGCAGGGTCGCCTCGGGCGCCTCGCGATGCGGGGAATGGCCGGTCTTGGGCAGCATCGTCACCTCGACCGGGCAGTAGCACTCCTCCTGGAGGATCTCGACCTGGCGGACGGTGCCGTACTGGTCATCGACGCCCTGGATCACGGCCACGGGGACGCGGATGTAGGCGAGGTCAGCCGTGATGTCCCAGGTCCGGAACGCCGGATCGAGCCAGGCGCCGTTCCAGCCATGGAACGCATTGTCGACGTCCTTGTGCCAGCGGCCGAGCTTGGTGCGCAGCTCCGTGGTTTCGTAAGTTGTCTTGATCGCGGCGATCGACGACACCGAAACGTCCTCGACGATGACATGCGGCGCGATCAGCACGATACCCTGGAGGCGATGGTCGGCGTGGCTGCCGGCATAGATCGCCGCGATCGAGGCGCCGTCGGAATGGCCGACGAGAAGACCGCGCCGGAAGCCGATCGCGTCGAGCAGCTTTGGCAGGACATCGCGCGCCTCGCGCTGCATGTAGTCGAGCGGGCGCGGCAGAGTGACCGGGCTCGAGGCGCCGTAGCCGGCGCGGGAATAGGCGAGCACGGAGGCGCCGGTGGCCTGTTGGAGCTTGTCGGGGAAGTCGCCCCACAGGCCGACCGAGCCCAGCCCTTCATGCAGCAGCACGATGCAAGGGGCGTCGGACGGCTGCGGGCCGATGAGACGATATTCGAGCTGGGCGGAGTCGATGGTGAGGAAGCCGTTCGGTGAAAGCTGCACGGTCACTCTCTCCTTCGTCATGCCCGGGCTTGACCCGCCTGCGCGGCCGAAGCCGCTTCGACGCGGCGAAGGCCCGGGCATCCACGCCTTTCTTCGTCGCGGCGGGATGGTTGGCCGGGTCAAGCCCGGCCATGACGACAACTAAAAGCAGGGCCAACTTACGGGCAGGAAGACCAATTACTGGCTCGCCCCCTCGCGCAGCTTGAAGCGCTGGATCTTGCCGGTCGCGGTCTTCGGCAAGGATTCCACCACCTCGATCCAGCGCGGATATTTCCACGGGCCGATCTTCTGCTTGACGTGTTCCTTCAGTGCCTCGTGCAGGGTCGAGCGATCGACGCTCGGGCGCAGCACGACATAGGCCTTCGGCTTCAGCAGGCCCTCCGGATCGGCTTCCGGCACCACGGCGGCCTCCAGCACGGAGGGATGCGTGATCAGCGCGCTCTCGACCTCGAACGGCGACACCCAGATGCCGGAGACCTTGAACATGTCGTCGGAGCGGCCGCAGAAGGTGTAGCGGCCATCGGCATCGCGAACATATTTGTCGCCGGTGCGCGTCCAATAGCCCTCGAAGGTCGAGCGGGTCTTGTGGCGCTGATTCCAGTAGCCTTCGCCAGCCGAGGGCGCGTGCACCAGCATCTCACCGACCTCGCCGTCCGGCACGCCCTCACCGGCCTCGTTGACAAGACGAACCTGATAGCCCGGCACGGGGCGCCCCGATGAGCCGTATTTGATGTCCCCGGGCACGTTGGACAGGAAGATGTGCAGCAGCTCGGTCGAGCCGACGCCATCGAGAATGTCGACGCCGAACCGCGCCTTCCAGGCATTGCCGACCGATTCCGGCAGCGCCTCGCCGGCCGAAGTGCAGATGCGCAGAGCGCTGCCGGCCTTCTCATGGCGCAGCGACTCATCGTGCAGCATCGCGGCGAACAAGGTCGGCACGCCGTAGAAGATGGTCGGATTGTAGCGGTTGAGGAGCTTGAACATCAGCGCCGGCGTCGGACGCTCGGAATTGAGGATCGTGGTTGCACCGACAGAGAGCGGGAAAGTCAGCGCATTGCCGAGGCCATAGGCGAAGAACAGCTTTGCGGCTGACAGACAGACATCGCTCTCGCGGATGCCGAGCACCTGGCTGGCATAGGTCTCCGCCGTCGCGGCGAGATTGCCGTGCAGATGGCGCACGCCCTTGGGCATGCCGGTCGAGCCCGACGAATACAGCCAGAACGCCGGCTCGTCCTCGTGGGTGGCGACCGTGTCGAACTGATCGCTCTCGCGCGCGAGCTCCTCGGTGAGCAGCTTGTGGCCGAAGGCATTGGCGCCGGAGACCACGACGCAATCGAGATCGGGCATCCGGCCGACAATGTCCTTCACCACCGGATACAGCGCCTCGTACACGAACAGCACGCGGGCGCGGCAGTCGGCCAGCACATAGGCGTATTGCTCCGAGGTCAGCAGCGTGTTGAGCGGCACCGGGACGATGCCCGCGCGCATGGCGCCAAGAAACACCGCGGGGAAATCCACCGTATCGAGCATGATCATCGCCACGCGCTCCTCGCGGCGGACGCCAAGGCGACGCAGCATGTTGGCGACGCGGCAGGTCTGCTGCTGCAAACCGCGATAGGTCAGCTCGGAGACCGTGTCCGTGTAGGCGAGCTTGTCGCCGCGCCCCGCCTCGACATTGCGGTCAAGCAACCACGATACCGCATTGTACGACTTCACGGCATTCTCCCCGGATTTTTGAATTATAATTCATACAAGGCCACCAACATCGCTTGCTGTCAATCCTCCCCGGCATTATGTTTCCTGCTCAAAAGAGTACCTCAGGGATATGACGCCACACAGCGATGCCCCGCGCGACGACGGCCAGTCCGCGGCCGAGACCGATTTCCTCGACCAGCTGGGCCAGCGGGTGCGGCGGATGCGCGGCCTCGCCGGCATGTCTCGCAAGGTGCTGGCCGAGGTCTCCGGGATTTCCGAGCGCTACATCGCCCAGCTCGAGAGCGGCAAGGGCAATGTCTCGATCGTGCTGCTGCGCCGCATCGCCAACGCGATCAACGCGCCGCTCGACGACATCATCCCCGGCGGCGAGCCATCGCCGGACTGGCCAGTCATTCGCGATCTCCTGAAGAAGGCGAGCCCGAGCCAGATCGCCGAGGTCAAGGAGCTGCTTGCCGGCGGCGCATCGGCGCCGCTGCGGCGTTCGTTCTCGGGCATTGCGCTGATCGGCCTGCGCGGTGCCGGCAAGTCGACGCTCGGCAAGATGCTGGCGGCGCGGATCGGCTGGAGCTTCGTCGAGCTGAACAAGGAGATCGAGCGGCAGAACGGGCTGTCGGTTGCCGAGATCATCGCGCTCTACGGCCAGGAAGGCTTTCGCCGCATGGAGCAGGCCGCCCTGGTGCAGCTGCTGGCGCGCAAGGAGCCGATGGTGCTGGCGACCGGCGGCGGCATCGTCTCTGAACCGGTGACCTTCGACCTGATCCTGACCTCGTTCTACACGATCTGGCTGAAGGCCGAGCCGGAGGAGCACATGGGGCGCGTGCGCAAGCAGGGCGACCTCCGCCCGATGGCCGACGACCGCTCGGCGATGGCCGAGCTGCGCAACATCCTCGCCAGCCGCGAGCCGCTGTACGCAAGGGCCAACGCCGTCGTGGATACAGCGGGCCTGTCGGTCGACGCGGCCGCCGCGCGGCTGGGTGAAGCTGTGAAGCCGGTCATCGCCAAAGAGGCCAGGATGTTTGCGCGAGGGTGAACGCGCGCAACGTCAATGCCGGCACATCCCGGCATGCGTTAACCACCGCCGTCATTTTCATACCGCCGATGGTGGCCACACACCCTCCGATTGCTTAATAGATCGTTAAGTGACTGGAGGACGTGTCATGGACAACCGTCGCAACGAGGCCCGCCAACGCGTCTACTATGGCGGCGTTCTGACATTCAACGCCGGCTGCTCGACGCTCGCCTGCGTCGTGCGCAACTTCAACAACCGAGGCATCAAGATCGAGTTGGAAGGGAGCGTGCTGCTGCCCGACCGCGTCGACGTCACGATCGAACGGCGCGGATGGTCGCGGCCGGCCCGCATGGTGTGGCGCGACGGTGCCGGCGCCGGCCTCGCCTTCGACAAGGAGAGCGAGGTCGTCTCGCTGGAATGGGCTCGCACGCTGCGCGACCGCGAACGCACCAACAAGCGGCTCAAATCCCGCCTCGAACAGATTCTGTCGGGGTACTGAGCTGATGTCCGAGGTCTCGCGAGACCGAGACGACCTGCTGCTTGCAGGTCCCGATGCGCCGCAGAGCCCCGCTCGCGCTGCCGAGCGCCGGCCGCGGCTGGCGTGGCTGCGGCGCGTCGCCCTCCTGCTCGCCGCTCAATATGTCATCGTGCTGCTGATCGGCGTCGCAGCGGCGTCCACCGTGCGATCCTATGTGCTGCCGGAGGTCGTCGACCGCTTCGAGGCCCTCGCAGCGGCGCTCAAGCGAACGCCGCTGCGGTAAGCTCATTCCATTTCCCGCAGCTCCGCGTAGGTGAGCGGCTTGAGGCTGGCGCCATCGAAATAGACGAAGCGCAACCGGCGGCGGCGGGAGACGAAGTTCGACGGCAGCGGATCGTAGCGGAAGGTGCCGCCGCCGAGATGCGGCGTCAGGCTGCCGACATCGGTCAGCGCGTCGATCTCGACGCGCAGCAGCTTGAGGCTCGTGCCGTCGCGCAGGATCTCGAACGGAACCCGCGCCAGCCGCAGGAAGCTGGTCGGATCCGGCGCGGCGATGAAGCCGTCGACAAAGGCAGCCTCGACCTTGTCGAGATCCGGTTCGGCCGCCGCGGCGGGCTTGGCGCCGTCCGGTTGATGCGGCGTCTGCCACTGTACCGGCGAGCGGCCGCCGTGGGGATGGTTGTGACCGGGACCGTGCGGGGGGTGATCGTGGTCATGGTGGTGATCATGATCATGAGCATGGCCATGATCGTGATGATGATGGCCATGATGGTGGTGATGATGACGCATCGCGAGCCTCAGAAGCTGACCGGCTTGTTGATGATGGACTTGTGGCTGCCGAGCTTGCCGTGGGCGACCATCGAGCCGAGCGCCTCGACGACGACGCGCACGCCGATCAGCGCGGTGATGTCCGAGGTGTCGTAGGGCGGCGAGACCTCGACCACTTCGAGCCCGCACAGGCCCTCGGCGGCGACGAGGCCGAGCAGCTTCAGCGCCTCGCGCGGCAGGAAGCCGCCGGGCTCCGGCCAGCCGGTGCCCGGCACGAAGCCGCAATCGATGGAATCGACGTCGAACGAGATGTAGACCGCGTCGGCATCCTTCCAGGCCAATTCCAGCGCGATCTCGGCGGTCTTCTCCAGGCCGATCTTCTCGATGTCGGCGATGGTCAGCACGTTGGTGTTGCGCTTGCGCGCGACCTCGACGCCCTCGCGGGGCACTTGCCAGCCGCCGATGCCGAGCTGCACAAGATTGGTCGGCGACACGTTCGGCAGGTTGGTCGCCCAGTACCAGGGCGTGGTGTGCATGCGCTCGTCGAGATCCTTCTCCTGGATGTCGATGTGGCGGTCGAAATGGATGATGCCGATGCGCTTGTCGGTGCACTGCGCGATGCCGCGAACGCAGGGGAAGCCGATCGAATGGTCGCCGCCGAGCATGATCGGCAGCGCCCCGGACGAGAACACATGCGCGACGCCGCGGCTGATCTGGTCAAAACTCTTTTCAAGGTTGGCGGGGATGGTGAAGACGTCGCCGGCATCGCACAGGGTCATCTGCTCGCGCAGGTCGACGCCGAGCTCGTAGTTGTAGGGCGTGTACAGGGCGGAGATGCGGCGGATGCCCTGCGGCCCGAAGCGGGTGCCGGGCCGATAGGTGGTGCCGGAATCGAAGGGGATGCCGATCACCGCGGCGTCGTATTTGCCGACGTCGCGGACGTTCTCGACATACGGCGCCTTCATGAAGGTGTTGATCCCGGCGAAATGCGGCAGCTCGCCGCGCGCAAAGGTCGGGATCTCGCGATCTGTCAGCGTGTCGGCGCCGGGCAAACCCATGTCGAGCGCCCATTGCTTCTCCCTGCGCCAGCCGTTGCTCGGCAGCCTGCCCTCGGCCTCCAGCGCCTGCCAGCCTTGCGTCGCCATCTTGTCGAAGTCCGGATGGTGACGCCGCATGAGCCGGCGCTGCGCGTGCAATCCGGCGCGGTGCGACCGGCGCATGAGTGGGAATGACATGGAGACTCTCCTTCGTTTCTTTCGACGTTTCTTGAACTGACTATTGCGCCGCCTGCAGGCTGGCGCGGATGAATCCGAGCACCGGCACGGCGCTGTCGCGGGTGAGATCGAGGTCGTAGGTGATGCGCGCGCCGAAGCGCTCGGGCGCCTGCGGATCCTTGCGCGGGCGGTCGAGCGCGATCAACCGGGTGGCGAGGCCGAACGCCTCCTTGATATCGTGGGTGACCATCACGATGGTCATGTTGTGCTCGCGCCACAACGGCTTGATCAGCCCATGCATCTGCGCACGGGTGCCGGGATCGAGCGCGCCAAAGGGCTCGTCGAGCAGCAGCACGCGCGGCTGCTTCGCCAGCGCCTGCGCGATCGCCAGCCGCTGCTGCATGCCGCCGGACAGCGCGCTCGGATATTTGTCGCGATGCTCGGCCAGGCCGACGGCCTCGATCAGCGCACGGCTCTTCTCCATCGCCTCCTTGCGCGCCGACCCGAACAGCCGCGCCGTGAACGGGCTGCCGGCAAGCTCATAGCCGAGCAGCACGTTGCCGAGCACGGTCAGATGTGGGAACACCGAATAGCGCTGGAACACGATGCCGCGGTCCGGCCCCGGCTCGGCCGGAAACGGCTGTCCATCGAGCAGCACGGCGCCATCGGTCGGCCTCTCCTGGCCGAGGATCAGGCGCAGGAAGGTGCTCTTGCCTGCACCTGAAGGGCCGACGATCGACAGGAAGGTGCCGGAGGCGATTTCGAGATTGATGCGCTCGAGCACGACCTGGTTGCCATATTCGACCCAGACGTTGCGGAAGGACAGCGTGCTCATCAGCGGCTCCCTCGCGCATAGGCCCAGGGAAAGGCGCGCCGTCCGAACCAGACCAGCGCATAGTCGAAGATGTAGGCGAGCAGCGTGATCCAGACGACGTAAGGCAGGATCACGTCCATCGACAGATAGCGCCGGACCAGGAAGATGCGGTAGCCGAGCCCGACATCGGAGGCGATCGCCTCGGCCGAGATCAGGAACAGGAAAGCGGGCCCGATCATGAGCCGCAGCCCCTGGATCAGGCGTGGCATGATCTGCGGCAGCACGACGCGGATCGCGACCTGCCAGGTCGAGGCGCCCAGGGTCTGCGCCTTGATCAGCTGCTCGCGCGGCATGTTCTGCACCTCGAGCGAGAGGTCGCGCACCAGGGTCGGCGTAACGCCGATGATGATCAGCACCACCTTGGACAGCTCGCCGAGGCCGAACACGATGAACAGAACCGGCAGCACCGCCATCGGCGGGATCATCGACAGTACCGCAATCAGCGTGCCGAAGCCGGCGCCGGCGATCGGAAGCAAGCCGATGGCGAGTCCGAGCACGAGGCCGATGACGGCGGCAATGCCGAGCCCGAGCGCGAGCCGCTGCAGGCTCGCGGCCGTGTCCGACCACAGCACGTAGTCGCCGGAGCGACGATCCGGCTCGGTCGCGAGCCGCTTCGAGGTCGCGACCATCTCGGAGACCGGCGGCAGCAGCTTGTCGTCCGGATTGTCCGCACGCCGCTGCGCCGACCCCACCACGTAGATCAGCGCGATCAGCAGGAACGGCAGCAGCGCCAGCAACAGCCGGCTGCCCCGGTTCGGGACGACGTTCATCGCACGCGTCATGGATGGCTCCCTAACTCCTCATGGTGAGGAGGCGCGCAGCGCCGTCTCGAACCATGAGGCCCACCTCGGCCTCACCCTTCGAGACGCTTGCTGACGCAAGCTCCTCAGGGTGAGGGGTGACACGAGTTGCGCAGCGGACAGACGGCTCAGAGCTTCCCGTCGGCGGCCATCTTCATGAAGGTCGGATCGAAGCGCAGCTTGACATTGCCGGCCGCGCCCAGCGTCTTCGTTGGCGTGGAGATGCCGACCGCGTCCTTCGACTTCACGTTCTCGCCAAGCAGGTTGTGATCGAAGCAGAAGGTGCGCACGAGATCCATGATCTTCGGCAATTCCGGTCCGGTCACGAAGGCGAGCGCGTCCTTCGGCTCATAATACATGAACGTGGTCTTGAGCTGGGTCTCGAAACCGGCGAGATCGGTGCCCGACAGCTTGGCCATGGCCTCGCGCGCGGCCTTGCCCTTCTCGCTCTGGTCCTTCATCAGCGCGATGGTCTCGTACCAGATGCCGACCAGCGCCTTGCCGAGCTCGGGATTGTCCTTGAGCGTCGCACTGTTGACGACCATGAGATCCTCGATCTCGCCGGGGATCTTGCTGGAGTCGAACACCAGCGTCGCGCCAGGCTCGGCCTTCACCTCCAGCAGCTGCGGATTCCAGGTGACCACGGCCGTCGTGTCCGGCGACTTCGCGGCGGCGACGATGTCGGCGTCCGAGGTGTTGACCGTCTTGATGTTCTTCTCGGACAGCTTCGCGGTCTCGAGACCGCGCGCCAGCAGATAATGCGACACCGAGAGCTCGACGAGGTTGACCTTCTGGCCCTTGATGTCGGCCATGGTCTTGCCCTTCTTGAGCACGACGCCGTCATTGCCGTTGGAGTAGTCGCCCATGATGATGGCCGACGTGTCGACGCCGCCGGCAGCGGGGATGGTCAGCGCATCCATGTTGGTGACGGTGACGCCGTCGAACTTGCCGGCGGTATACTGGTTGATCGATTCGACGTAGTCGTTGATCTGCGTGACCTTGATCGTGATGCCGTATTTGTCGGCCCACTTCTTGACGATCCCGGACTCGGCCGCATAGGGCCACGGCATCCAGCCGACATAGATCGTCCAGGCGATGTTGAATTCCTTCTTCTTCTCGGCTGACGCTGATGACAGCGACGCGGTCGCCAGCGTCGATGCCGCGAGCAGGGCAACAAACAGATTTCGCGCTTTGAACATGTCCAGTCCCTCATCGGTTTTCTGACCGCGGACTGGCATGAAGAACCTCGTGCCTGCCAAGCGCGGCCACTGAGGTCTCCCGGGTTTTTATCCCGCCGTGCACCAGGGCTCTCCCCTGGCGGCTGCTCTCGGACCAGCGTTCTCGACCGAGAACCGGAACCCTAGCTGCCAACTCTGAGCAACTGGAAGAGCAATCCGCGTGCCACGGAAAATGCTTGCGATTCAACGGAACAAATCACAGCATATGCTCAAAAAGACGGCATCACGAATTCATCTTAGGCGATGAGGATCGTTGGCGCTCGGCGGCCATTCATCAGTGGCATGAACCGGTGGCCGAGCGCGAACGACCTCATCAGGTCGGCACATCCGGTGCTGTGTTGGGAGTCTCGTTGTCATGATCAAGTTGTCAGGGATCGCAATGGCAAGCATGCTGGTCGTGAGTCTTGCGTCCGGAGCGGCCATGGCGCAGAGCGCACCGGCAGCGGATGCGCCGGCCCAGCCTGCTCCCGCCGCAACTCCCTCTCCGACGCCAAGTCCCTCCCCTGCCGCGGCGGCACCTGCTCCGGCGCCGGCAGCCGCGACCGAAAAGCCGGCCGAGACAAAGCCGGCCGCCGATGCGGCCGCCACGAAAAAGAAGAAGCGTACCAAGACCACCCGGCAGGAAGTCGAAGACTCCCTGCGCAGCGGCAAGGTGCCCTCGCGCTATCGCAGCCGGGTGCCGAAGGAATACCAGAAGTACATCCCGTTCGACCGCTGAGCGCGGAGGCGGCGATGCGCAGATCGGCGGCGCCTAGGTTGGCGGCGTCATCTTGACGATGATTCCGACGATCAGCATGAAGGCGAGACAAAGCGCCGTCTCGAGGTCGGAATGAGCAGACCAGAAGCTGCGCAGACTGGCCGCGGCCTTTTTCGGTGCTTCGATTCGGAGATGAGGCGCACGCATTTGCTCAACCTTTGGTAAAGGGTGAAACAAAGTACTACCCTGAAGAATAATCCCGTCCACGCCGCGCCTCAATGCGAAAAATCGGCGCATGCCAGCACGATTATGAAATCTACGCCCCTCGCGCGACGCGATCTTGATTTGAGTCAATCCGCTTCCACGTCGTCATAGCCGGCAGCGCTCCGCCCTCAGATACCGAGATAACGGTGCTGCAGCTCCGGCTCGGCCATCAGTTGGTCCGATGTGCCGTGCCACACCGTGCGGCCACGCTCGATGATATAGTGGCGGTCGCAGATGCGGGTCAGATGCTCGACATTCTTGTCGATCACCAGAATCGACTGCCCGCGCGATTTCAGCAGCGACAGGCAGTTCCAGATCTCCTCGCGGATCAACGGCGCCAGCCCCTCGGTCGCCTCGTCGAGAATGAGGAGTTTTGGGTTGGTCATCAGCGCCCGGCCGATCGCCAGCATCTGCTGCTCGCCGCCGGAGAGCTGGTTGCCCATGTTGCTGCCGCGTTCGGCGAGCCGCGGAAACAGCGCATGGATCTTGTCGAGCGTCCAAGGATCGGACGCGCCGAGCCGGTTGGCCGAAGCCGCTACGAGATTCTCGGTGACGGTCAGATTCGGAAAGATCTGCCGTCCCTCCGGCACCAGGCCGATGCCGAGCTGGGCGATCCTGTAGGACGGCAGCTTTCGCGTCTCCTGGCCGCTGAAGCGGATCAGGCCGGCGCGCGCCTGGGTCAGGCCCATGATCGATCGGATCGTGGTGGTCTTGCCCATGCCGTTGCGGCCCATCAGCGAGACCATCTCGCCGGGACGGATCGCCAGCGACAGGCCGAACAAGACCTGACTCAGGCCGTAACAGGTCTCGATGCCGTCGACCTCGAGCAGCATGGCGCTTGTCCCCAGATCAACCATGGCCGACGACCACATGCTGGTCGCCGAGATAGGCGCGCTTGACCTCCTCGTTCTGCCGGATCTCGTCCGGCTTGCCCGAGGCGATGATGCGGCCATAGACCAGCACCGAGATGCGGTCGGCGAGCGCGAACACCGCCTCCATGTCGTGCTCGACCAGCACGATCGAGACCTCGTCGCGCAGCTCATTGAGCAGCTTCACCATGCGCTGCGACTCGGTCACCCCCAAGCCGGCCATCGGCTCATCGAGCAGCAGGAGCTGCGGCTTGGTCGCGAGCGCGACCGCGAGCTCCAGCTCGCGCTGCTCGCCATGGCTGAGCTTCGAGACCAGCACGTCGGCGCGATGGCCGAGACCGACGCGCTCCAGCGCGGCGTGCGCGGCGGCGCGCAGCGGCTTGTCCTTGCGCGCGGCTGCGAAGAAACGGAACGAGTGCTTGCCGTCATGGGCTTGCGCCGCCAGCGCGACATTGTCGGCCGCGGTGAAGTCGGTCAGCAGCGAGGTGATCTGGAACGAACGCGCCAGCCCCAGTGCGCTGCGCTTATAGGCGGGGAAATGCGAGATGTCGCGGCCACCTAAGAAAATGCGCCCCGCATGCGGCGCCAGGTGGCCGGTGAGCTGGCTGATCAGCGTGGTCTTGCCGGCGCCGTTCGGCCCGATGATGGCGTGGATCTCGCCCTTGGCAACGTCCAGGCAGACGTGATCGGTGGCGACGATGCCGCCGAACCGGCGCACGAGATTGTCGACGCGAAGCAGCGGCTCAGCCACGGTTCAACCTCCCGAGCATGCCCATGATGCCGCCGCGGCCGAACAGCACGATCAGGAGCAGCAGCGGCCCCATGATCAGCGCCCAATATTCGGTGATCTGCGACAGCACCTCTTCCAGCACGAGGAACACCACCGCGCCGACGACCGGCCCCATCAGGGTGCCCATGCCGCCGAGGATGACCATCACCATGAGATCGCCGGAGCGGGTCCAGTACATCACGGCAGGGCTGACGAAATCGGTATTGTTGGCAAGCAGTGCGCCGGACAGGCCGCACAGCATGCCGGCGATGACGAAGCACGCCAGCTTGTACCGCTTCGACGGGAAGCCGATCGCCTGCATGCGCTGCTCGTTGGAGCGCAGGCCCTGCAGCACGAGGCCGAAGCGCGAATTGACGATGCGCCAGATCAGCACCACGACGGCAAGCAGGCAGAACAGGCAGAGATAATAGAACTGCACGCGGTTGCCGAGGTTGATCAGGCCACCGAAATCGCTGCGCTTGTAGACGGTGAGCCCATCATCCCCGCCGTAACGGGCGAGGCCGGACGCGACGTAGTAGGCCATCTGCGCAAAAGCCAGCGTGATCATGATGAAATAGACGCCGCGGGTGCGCAGGGAAAGCGCACCGATCACCAGCGCATAGAGCGCCGACACCGCGATCGCCACCGCGAACTGCGCCCAGCCGGAGCCGATGCCTTCCTGCGCCAGGATGCCGACGGCGTAGCCGCCGATGCCGAGATAGGCGGCATGGCCGAAGCTCATCATGCCGCCATAGCCCATGATGAGGTTGAGGCTGACGGCCGCCAGCGCCAGGATCACGATGCGGGTGAACAGCGTGAGGATGAAAATGTTGCCGGAGAGGTTGGAATAGACCGGCAGCAGCACCAGGCCGGCCACGACGAGTGCGGCCACGAGGCTTGAGACGTTGAGCTGTGATTTCATCTGCGGTTGGCCGGAAACAGACCTTCAGGCCGCGCCACCAGCACGATCGCCATCAGGAAATAGATCAGCATCGACGACATCGCCGGCGCCGCCGTGGACGCCGCCGCCGAGTTCAGCACCTGGCGCAACAGGTTTGGCAGGAAGGCGCGGCCCATCGTGTCGATCAGGCCGATCATGATCGCGGCGATGAAGGCGCCGCGGATCGAGCCGATGCCGCCGATCACGATCACGACGAAGGCAAGGATCAGGATGTTCTCGCCCATGCCGATCTGCACGGTCAGGATCGGCGCCTGCATCAGCCCGGCGAGGCCCGCCAGCGCGGCGCCGAGGCCGAACACCAGCGTATAGAGCAGCTTGATGTTGATGCCGAGCGCACCGATCATCTCGCGGTTGGAGGCGCCGGCCCGGATCAGCATGCCGATCCGCGTCCGCATCACGCCGAGGTAGAGCAGCAGCGCCACCAGGAGCGCCACGACAATGATGGCGAGCCGATAGGCGGGATATTGGATGCCGGGCAGGATCGTGACCGGGAAGGCGAGCCAGGACGGCAGCGGCAGCGCCAGTCCCGCCGGGCCCCAGATCAGCCGGACGCCCTCGTTGAAGAAGAGGATCAGGCCGAACGTCGCGAGCACATGGTCAAGGTGATCACGCCCATAGAGATGGCGAAGTGCCGTGAATTCGAGCACGATGCCGAGCAGAAGCGTGGCTCCGAGCGCCATGACCGCACCGAACACGAAGCTGCCGGTCCAGGCCACGAAGGTCGCCGCGAAATAGGCGCCCATCATGTAGAGCGAGCCGTGGGCGAGGTTCACGAAATCCATGATGCCGAACACCAGCGTCAGGCCGGCGGCCAGCAGGAACAGCAGCAGTCCGAACTGCAGCCCGTTCAGGAATTGTTCGACGACGAGAAGCATGCCCCTCACTTCACGCTTAAAAAGACGGCGGCAGAACCCGTTCCAGGCGCTGCCGCCATGTCCGTCCCGATCTTAGGCCGGAGATGTTTTAAGCTTCAAGCAAATTCCAGGCCTGTTTCGGCGCCTGGCCCGGAATTCTTTGCGCTCACTTCATCGGGCACTTGTCGTGGAAGCGGTCCTGGTCGTTCTCGACGATGGTGGCGACCGTCTTCAGCGAGAGCTGGCCGTCGGCGTCCTTGACCACGTCCTGCAGGTAGAAGTTCTGGATCGGGATGTGGTTGTTGCCGAATTTGAAGGAGCCGCGCAGCGACTTGAAGTTGGCCTTCTCCATCTCGGCCTTCATCGCGTCCTTCTTGGACGTGTCGCCCTTGACCGCAACCACGGCGCTGTTGATCAGCTGGGCCGCGTCATAGGCCTGGGCGCCGTAATAGGTCGGACGCAGGCCGGTGTATTTCTTGCGGTAGTCGGCGACGAACTTCTTGTTCTGCTCGTTCGGCAGGTCGTTGACCCATTCCTGGGCGCCGGGCACGCCGATCGCATTGTCCTTCTGCAGCGGCAGCGACAATTCGTCCACGGTGAAGGCGGTGTAGAGCGGCATCTTCTCCTTGAGCCCGGCCTGCGCGTATTGATTGAGGAACTGCACGCCGGCCGCACCTGGATAGAACACGAAGATCGACTCGGCGCCGGAGGCGCGCGCCTTGGAGAGCTCGGCGGAGAAGTCGAGCTGGCTCGGCCACACCGTGTATTCCTCGCCGACGACCTGGCCCTTGAAGGTGCTCTTCACGCCGGCCAGCATGTCCTTGCCGGCGGCATAGTTCGGGCCGATCAGGAACACCGACTTGACGCCCTTCTGGTTCATGTAGAGGCCCATCGCCGCGGGCGTCTGGTCGTTCTGCCAGGAGGTCGAGAACACGTAAGGCGAGCACAATTCGCCGGCGAGCTGCGACGGGCCGGCATTGGCCGAGATCAGGAAGGTCTGGGAATCCACCGCGGTCTTCAGCGAGGCCAAGAGCACGTTCGACCAGATGTAGCCGACGATGAAGTCCACCTTGTCGGACTGCACCAGCTTCTCGGTCTTCTGCTTGCCGACGTCAGGCTTCTGCTGGTCGTCCTCGTAGATCACCTCGACCGGCTTGCCGTCGATCTTGCGGCCGAGATGGTCGAGCGCGAGCTCGAACGAGTTGCGCATGTCGTTGCCGATCACGGCGGTCGGACCGCTGAACGTCGAGACGAAGCCGATCTTGATGGTGTCGCCGGCAAAGGCCGTGCTCGAAAACAGCAGTGCCGCGGCGCTCGCCAGCCAGAAGCTCTTCATGGTCTTCCCTCCCCTCAAACAAATTCGTTCTTATCGTTGTTTCGTCGCCGCCACGCAGCAGCACGACCCGCGGCGGCGTTTCGCCGCAGCATCCGTCGCGCGGTGCTCATCCTGCGCGCGATCGGCCCATGCACCATAATTCCCGGAAACGGGCAAAGGCAAGAACTATAGTGCTTGTTAAGGATACTGCAGCACAGCAGAAGCCGGCCGCGTCAGCATGACACGGCCGGCTGGGATGCTCGTCATGGCACCCGCAAAGAGCGTCACTTCACCAGCGCGCAACCACCTTCAGCGATCGGACGAAACGCCTGCTCGGCCGGGATCGTCGAGACCAGACGATAGTAGTCGTACGGATATTTCGACTCCTCCGGCTTCTTCACCTCGAACAGATACATCGGATGCACCACGCGGCCGTCGGCGCGGATCATGGTGTCGCCAAACAGCTTGTCCTTGCCCTTCACCGTCTTCATCTGCGGAACGACGTCCTTGGCATCGTCGCTGCCGGTGGCCGCAACCGCATTGAGGTAGGCAAGCGTCGAGGCATAGACGCCGGCCTGGTTGCCGCTCGGCATCTTGCCGTTCATGCCGGGGCGCGCCGCGAAGCGCTTGGCGAAGGCGCGGGTGTCGTCGTCCATGTCCCAGTAGAACGCTTCGAGCAGTTGCAGGCCCTGCGCCGCCTTCAAGCCCATGCCGTGGATGTCGTTGATGAAGAGCAGGAACGCGACCAGCGACTGACCGCCCTGCTGGATGCCGAACTCGGACGCCTGCTTGACCGCGTTGATGGTGTCGCCGCCAGCGTTCGCCAACCCGATGACTTTCGCCTTGGAGCCCTGCGCTTGCAGCAGGAACGAGGCGAAGTCCGTCGTACCGAGCGGATGCTTCGCCGAGCCCAGCACCTTGCCGCCGTGCTTCTCGATGTAGTTGGTGGCCTCCGCCTCGATGCCCTGGCCGAGCGCGTAGTTGACCGTGATGAAGTACCAGTCCTTGCCGCCACGGCCCATCATCGCGGCCGCCGTGGTGTTGCCGGTCGCCCAGGCGTCGTTGACCCACTGAATGGTGTTGGGCGAGCACGCCTTGCCGGTGAGATCGGAGCTTGCGGTCGACGAGGCCAGGAAAGTCATGCGGCTGTTGCGCAGCAGCTCGTTGACCGTGAGGCCGACGGCCGAGTTGGGCACGTCGACGACGGCATCGACCTTGTCGACATCGAGCCATTTCCGCGTGATCGCCGAGCCGACATCGGCCTTGTTCTGGTGATCGGCATAGACGATCTCGACCTTGATGCCTTTGCCGCCGCCGTTGAAATCCTCCGCCGCCATGCGCGCGGCCTCGACCGAGCCCATGCCGTTGGTGTCCTGGAAGATGCCGGAGATGTCGTTGAGCACGCCCACGCGCACGACGTTGTCTGAGATCTCGCCGGCGGATGCTCCGGCCGAGACGCCCAATGATGCGGCCAGCGCGAGCGCACAGGTCCTGAGTTGCTTCATGTGTTCCTTCCCCATGTGTTGCTTGTTTTGATTGTTGTCGAAGCCGTCAGCTCTGCTTGTCCGGGATACGCACGACCAGACCGGCCAGCGCCGGCTGCACCTTGATCTGGCAGGACAGGCGGCTGTTCGGCAGCCGCTCCGCCGCCGTGCCATCGAGCAGCGCATCCTCGTCGTCGGAGACCGGATCGAGCCTCGCTGTCCAGGCGTCGTCGACATAGACGTGGCAGGTGGCGCAGACGGCATTGCCGCCGCATTCGGCGACGATGCCATCGATGCCGTGGGTCAGCGCCGCGAGCATGACGCTGGCGCCGTCCTCGGCCTCCACGCTTTCGCTGCGGTTGTCGGGGTGAAGGAAAGTGATCGTCGTCATGGCATGACTCAGGCTGGAGTGCAGGCTGGAGTGAACGTCACCGGCAGGCTCTCCAGCCCGCGCAGCGTGTTGTTGTAGCGGCGCTTCGGCTGGCCGCTCATCGTGATGCTCCCGACCTTGCGCGCAAGCGCCGTCAGCACCGCCTCGCCTTCGAGGCGCGCAACCAACTGACCGACGCACATGTGGATGCCCGAGCCGAAGCCCACGTGACCTGAGACTTTTCGAGTGACGTCGTAGCTGTCCGGCTGCTCCCAGCGGCGGGGATCGCGATTGGCGGCACCTAAGAACATCAGCACCTTCTCGCCTTCGGGAATGACGACACCGCCAAGCTCGACGTCCCGCGTGGTGGTGCGGAAGAAGGTCTGCACCGGGCTTTCGAAGCGCACGGCCTCCTCGAACGCGTTGCGCGCCAGCGACGGATCGGCGCGCAGCCGCGCCCATTGGTCTGGAAAGCGGGCAAGACAATAGACCGCGGCGCCGATGCCATAGACCGTGGTGTCGAGGCCGGCCGACAGCAGCGAGCGCACGAGCAATGGCGCCTCGGCCGGCGTGATCTCACCGGTGTCACTGAAGGCATGGATGCAGGCGCCGAAGCCGCCGGGCGTGAGATTGTCGCGCTGGCACTGCTCCGTGACATAGGCCTGGTGCGGCGCCGAGCGCTCGATCGCCTGCTGTCGCAGCTCATTCGGCGGACCGAAGGCGTTGAACACCAGGCTCGCATAGGGAATGAGATGCTCGCGCCCCTCCGGCTTCAACCCAAGCGCATCGGGGAACACCGACAGCGGATAGCCCTCCGCGAGATCCGGAATCGCGTCGAACGAGCTCCGGCCTACGAGCTCGTCGATCTTGGCCTCGGCCGCCGCCATGAAGCCGTCGCGCAGCCGCTTCATGACGGCCGGCGACAGCACCTTGCTCAGCACGGCGCGGGTGCGCGTATGCGCAGGCGGATCCGCCTCGAGGATCAGGCTCGGCGGCCGCCACGGCTTTTCCTTGGCGAAGTCGCTCAAGCCCACGCCGCGGCTGGAGCAGAATGTCTGGGGATCGTTGAGGACGGCATAGACCTCGGCATAGCGGGCGACGCCGTAGACGTTCCACGCGTCCAGATGGACGACGGGGCCGGCCTCGCGCATCTCCTGATGCGCCGGATAGGGATCGTCAAAGAATTCATACGAAAACGGATCGATGGCGAGGTGCGGGATGGCCGGCGCCACGCCGGCAGCGGGGGAAAGACCTGTTGGGTTCATGCGGAGCTCCCGAAGTTTGGCCTTGTCATGCGGCTTTTCCTATCCGTATGAGTGGCGATGCATAGACGCTGGGGATCATGAGCGAGAAATCCGGGACGCCGCGCAAGGCACCGCCGCGCGAGCCTGAGGGGCACGGCCTCACGCTCGATCTCGACCGCTATGTGCCGGCCTTCATCACCTTCATCGCCAACAAGCTGTCGAACAGCGCCACCGCGTTCTATCAGGGCAATTTCGGCGTCAACGTCACCGAATGGCGGATCATGTCGCTGCTGGCGATCGAGCCGGGCATCCCGGCCTCGCGCATCTGCAGCGTGATCGGCTTCGACAAGGGGCCGGTCAGCCGCACCCTGGCGCTGATGAAGGGCCGCGGCCTGATCGCGATCCGCAACGATCCGGCGGATGGCCGTAGCCATTCGATTTCGTTGACGGCCAAGGGCCGCGCGACGCACGACAAGGTCATCGTCGCCGCGCTGGAACGCGAGCGGCGTCTGCTCGCCTGTCTCGACAAGGATGAGCGGGAAGTCCTGATCACTCTGCTGCGCCGGATCCACGACAATCTCGACGCCGTCACGGGCGCGAGCTGAGCCACTTCGGCGGCCACCGCCGAGCGGCCGCCCTGTCCGCTGCGGCAATCTGTTGGCGCGCGCGCAAGCGGCCGCGCCTGCGTCGAGCAGGCTGCGCATCACGTTCCCGTCCCTTCTTCAAGACGCGGATCATTCCGCGCCTCATTGCTGATCGGGTCGATCGTTCCACAGATTAGTTGCTTTAGCAACGATATATTTTCGGCCGCGCGGGATGTCGCAGCGCGAAAGCGCCGTCGCACGCGATCGATGCAATTCTAATTATCGGCGAAGGCGGGCGGCAATTTCAGCCTGATATGCCATGTCGGCCGCGCCCTCGATTGCGGCTCGGCCTGCGGGGAGTGGCGGATGTTGGGGTTCATTTTCGGTTTCAATGCGCGTCTCGGCCGTCTGCAATATTTTCTCGCCTCGCTCGGTCTTGCGCTGGTTTCTGTGGTCATGATCGTGGTTGTGGCCGTCGGCCTTGCCGCGCTCGCCCCGCAGACGTCGGCGCTGACGGTGAGCTTGCCGATCATGGTGCTGATTGGCCTTTGCCTGGTCGCGAACCTGATGCTGCAGGCGATGCGCTTCCGCGACATCGGCTGGGACCCGGTCTGCGTGATCCCGGCCTGGATTGCCGTCATGGTGCTGGACTACGTGATCGCCGGCCGGTTTCCCGAATACGCGGCGACATCATCGCACCACGGCACGTGGGTTGGCGCGCTGGTCAATCTCGGCCTGAGCGTGGCGCTGCTGTTCTTCCCCAGTGGGGCTGACGACGCACCGTCGTCGGGAGCCACCGTGAGCCGCCCGCCGTCTGCATCGCTCCGGACAGCCCGTGGCACGGGCTCGGCCACCGAGGCACGGCTCGCGCGCATCACCGGCGGGGAGGCCGAGCGGCGCGGGTACTAGGTGGCGCCGGCGCCCAACCTGCCCATCAATTAGGCAAATCGCCTTCGGCAACCGTGTCCGATCGCCCAACGGCTTGTCGGACGGCATACCAACTCACTGACTTTCAAGATTTTTCCCTTGTCGGGCCCGCATCCCAGCCGTGTACACAATGGCACATGGCTTGCTACGTTCGCAGCAGGATTGGCGAAGCGGAGCGCAATAGAATGGCAGGCCAGAGTTGGGGCTCGGACGAGACGCGGAGCGCCGCGTGACCGAGACCATTGCCGAGATCGTCGCCGCCCATCGCGCCGGCCTGACAAAGCCAAGCGACACGATCGCGCGCTGTTACGCCCGGATTCGCGCGCACAACGACCCCGCCATCTTCATCAGCCTGCGCGGCGAGAACGACGCGCTCGCGGAGGCCGAAGCCCTCGCCGACAAGGACAGATCGCTGCCGCTCTACGGCGTGCCCGTCGCGGTGAAGGACAACATCGACGTGGCGGGGCTGCCGACCACCGCCGCCTGCCCGGCCTTCGCGTACACGCCATCTCGCGATTCCACCGCGGTGGGGCGGCTGCGCGCGGCCGGCGCGATCATCGTCGGCAAGACCAATCTCGACCAGTTCGCCACCGGCCTCGTCGGCGTGCGCTCGCCCTATGGCATTCCGAAGAACCCGGTGCGCGCCGACCTCGTGCCGGGCGGATCGAGCTCGGGATCTGCCGTGGCCGTCTCGGCCGGTCTCGTGCCGCTGTCGCTCGGGACGGACACGGCCGGCTCGGGCCGGGTGCCGGCGATGCTCAACAACATCGTCGGGCTGAAGCCGAGTCTGGGCATGATCTCGACCACGGGCCTCGTGCCGGCGTGCCGCACGCTCGACTGCATCTCGGTGTTCTCGCTCACGGTCGACGACGCGGTCGCGGCGCTGTCGGTGATGGCAGCGCCCGATCCGCTCGATCCGTTTTCGCGCGACCGCCCCGTGGCCGCTGTGACGGCCTTTCCGAAGGGCGTGAAGCTCGGCATTCCCCGTTCGGGCCAGTTGATCTTCTTCGGCGACAAGGCCGCCGAAGCAGCCTATGCCGCCGCGGCCGCACGCTTCGCCAAGCTCGGCGCCGAGCTCGTCGAATTCGACCTCGAGCCGTTCTATGAGACCGCGCGGCTGCTCTACGAAGGCCCGTGGGTTGCCGAGCGCTATCTCGTGATCCGCGATCTCCTCGCCTCCGATCCCGACGCGATCCATCCGGTGACGCGCGAGATCACCATCGGCGGCGCGCGCGGTAGCGCGGCCGACACGTTTGCCGCGCTGTATCGTCTGCAGGGGCTGCGGAAGGTGGCGGAGCGCACGTTCGCAGACGTCGACGCGCTGGTGCTGCCGACGGCGCCGACCGCCTATACCACCGCGGACGTGCTCGCCAACCCGATCGAGCTCAACAGCCGGCTCGGCACCTACACCAATTTCGTCAACCTGCTCGATCTTTGCGGGCTCGCCGTGCCTGCCGCCATGCGCAGCGACGGCATTCCGTTCGGCGTCACGCTGCTCGCGCCGGCCGGGCGCGATGCGGCGCTCGCCAGCCTCGGCCGCGCCTTTCATGCCGACACGGCGCTGCCGGTCGGCGCCAAGTCGATCCCGCTGCCGCCGCTCGCGCCTGTGTCACCGTCACTGCATGGCGACGAGATCGCCATCGTCGTCGTCGGCGCGCATCTCTCGGGCATGGCGTTGAACCACGAGCTGACCAGCCTCGGCGGGCGTCTGCTCGAGGCGACGACCACCGCGCCGGACTACAAGCTCTATGCGCTGTCGACCACGCCGCCCAAGCCCGGCATGCTGCGCATCGACGATGGCAAGGGCAGCGCCATGGCGGTCGAGATCTGGGCGCTGTCGGCCGCCGGCTTCGGCCAATTCGTCAACCTGATCCCGCCGCCACTGTCGATCGGCACCATCCGGCTGGCGGATGGCCGCACCGCCAAGGGATTCCTCGTCGAGCCCGCCGCGCTCGGTGGTGCGCGCGACATCTCCGAGTTCGGCGGCTGGCGCGCGTATATGGCGCAGAAGGACTGACGGCTCCACGCGCAAAATCGTAGGGTGGGCAAAGGCGCGTTCACACGCTCTCGCCGAGCGAGATAGCAGCGGCGCCGTGCCCACCATGCCGCTGGTGATCAGCTCGCCGTGGGACGGTGGGCACGCTGCCGCCGAACGGCGGCTGCTTTGCCCACCCTACCGCTCGAACGAAAACCTACACCGACACCGCGTAGATCTCGTACTCGCCGCGCACCAGCTCGATATGGGCGCGCATCGCGTTCGCCGCGCCGGCCTTGTCGCCGCGCAGGATGGCGACGACAACGCGGTCGTGCTCGGCATGCGACTTGGCAAGGCGGCCGAGATTGCGGAACTGAGCGCGGCGAAACGGCTGCACCCGCACCCGCGTCGCCAGGGTGATCTCGGCGATGTAGGCATTGTGTGCGCCGGCATAGATCGCGTTGTGGAAGCGCTCGTTCACCTCGTGGAAGCGCTCGGGATTGCCGGCGTGGCTGAGATTGCGCAGCTCCTCGTGGATGGCTTCCAGCCGCTGCCGCTCGACCGGCGTCATGCGCTGCGCCGCGAGACCGGCGCACAGGCCCTCGAGCTCGGCCATCGCCTCGAACATGCCGGTGAGGCGGTCGGCCGAGGGCCGCGCCACGACGGCGCCGCGATGCGCACGCGCCTCGATCAGCCCCGACGTCGCTAGTTGACGCAGCGCCTCGCGCACCGGCGTGCGCGAGACGTTGAAGCGCTTGGCGATCTCGGTCTCGTCCAGCGGCGCCCCCGGCGCCAGCGCGCCGCGCACGATATCGTCGGCGAGTTGCAGGCGCAGCTCCTCCGCGCGCGTGATCTTCGCGACCGCAGGCGGCGCGCGGTCGATGCGCTTGATCTCGGACTCGCGGGCGGGCCGCTGGCGCGTTCGCGGCGGTAGATCGTCCAGGCTCATCTTCAGCCGCCCTTTGCTTCGTCGATGATGCTGACATGGGCGGCGACGATCTTCCAGCCTTCCGGAAACCGGACCCAGGTCTGCATCTGGCGTCCGACCTTGCCGGGCGCGGTGTCACGATAGAACAGCGTCGAGGCGACCGCAGCGTCACGGCCGTAGGTAGTGATCACGGTGCGGGCGGTCCGCCGCATCAGTCCAGCCGGCGAGCGCGCGGCGCGAAACGCCGCGATCTCGCTGTAGCCGTAGAGGTTCTCGCCGATGCCGTAGCGCAGCGTGCGGGAGTCCTGCTTGAACAGCTCGTCGAGCACGGCGACGTCGTTGCGGACCAGCGCCTGTTCGTAGCGCTGGAACTGCGCGCTGACTTCCGCGACGACGTCAGGCAGATCGACTTCCATTCTCCAGAACTCCTCTCGGGGCCGGCGCAGCGGCGACGCCAAGCTGTTGCAAGGCGTGGGCCACACGCAATGCGACATGTTCGCACCAGGGCGCCGCGATGATCTGCACGCCGATGGGCATCGGCTCCAGCGGAATCGGAACGGCGACGACGGGGAGCCCGATGAACGAGATCGGCTGCGTGTGAATGCCGATATTGGCGCGCACCGGCAGCTCGACGCCGTCGAGCACGAAGGTCGCCTGCCCGAGCCTGGGCGCAACGCAGGGCGTTGCGGGCGCGATCAGCACGTCGACAGACTTGAAGAGTTCGAGCACCTTGCCGCGATACCAGCGGCGGAATTTCTGCGCGCGGTCCACCATCGGCGCCGGAATCATCGCACCCGCAATCAGGCGGTCGCGCACCGCCGGATCGAAATCACCCGCGCGCGTGCGCAGCCGGTCGAGATGCAGCGAGGCGCCCTCGGTGGTGCTGATGACATAAGCCGCGGCGCGGGCGCGCGCCGCTTCGGGCACCTCGACCACCTCGGTGACCTCTAGCGCAGCCGCGACACGAGCGACCGCTTCGGCGGCTTCAGGAAACAGATTCGTCTGGAAGTGCCCTCCGGCAAGGGCGATGCGCAGACTGCCGATGCCTTGCGAGAGCTGGCCGGAGACCGGCTCCGGCGCACGCGCGGTGCACGCGGCGTCGTCCGCATCTGGCCCCTGCATCACGTCATAGGCGAGCGCGAGATCCTCGACCGAGCGTGCGAACGGACCGAGATGATCCAGGCTCATGACGAACGGAAACGAGCGCGCCCGCGACAGCCGGCCGTAGGTCGGCTTGAGGCCGAAGATGCCGCAGAACGACGACGGCACGCGGATCGAGCCGTTGGTATCGGAGCCGAGCGCAATCGGCACCAGGCCGCCGCCGACAGCGCTGCCCGAGCCGCCGGACGAACCGCCGCTCATCCGCGTCGGATCGTGCGGATTGCGCGACGGACCGTCATGGACGTTCTCGCCGGTGAAGTCGTAGGCGTATTCGCCCATGTTCAGCGCACCGACCAGGACGGCGCCGGCGGCTTCCATGCGCGCGATCAGCGTCGCATCGCGTGTCGCCGGGGTGCGATCGCGGTTGATCCTGGAGCCGGCGCGGGTCGGCAGCCCCTCGACATCGAACAGGTTCTTCACCGCGAACGGCACGCCGGCGAGCGGACCAACCGGCTTCCCGGCCGCAATGTCGGCATCCACGGCGCGGGCCTTCGCGAGCGCCCGCTCGGCGGTGACGTCGGTAAACGAATTGAGCACACCATCGCGGGCCATGATCCGCGCCAGCGCGGCGTCGGTCGCCTCGACGGCGGTGAGCTTGCCGGCGGCGACCGCGGCGGCGACGGCGCTCGCGGTCATCTCGGGAGAACTAAGCGGTGAAGACACTGGCAGGCTCGGCTTCGTCGGGCAGGGAGAATTCGTCGACCAGCTTCGCCATCCTCAGCGAGACCTCGAGATTGGCCCGGATCGCCGGGCGCCACGCGTCCTCGATCGGCAGGGCCAATGCACGCCCGACTGCGTCGATGTAGTCGTCCAATGGCTCCGCCATCAGCTTTTCCCTTCAAGCTTTCACGCTCAATGCGCCGGCAATGGCGGGTGCGGAATCGCCGTCAACAACTCCCGCGTATAGGCATCCTGCGGATCACCTAGCACACGTTCGGAGGTGCCTTCCTCGACGATTCGACCCGACCGCATCACGATCACACGATCGCACAACAGCCGCACGACATTCAAATCATGGGAGACGAACAGATAGCTCATACCTAACTGCTGCTTGAGGTCCTGCAGCAGATTGAGCACGACCGCCTGCACGGAGACGTCGAGCGCCGCGGTCGGCTCGTCGAGGATGACGAGCTTCGGGTGCAGCGCAATCGCACGCGCGATGCCGACGCGGGCCTTTTGGCCGCCGGACAATTGATGCGGGAAGCGGTCGAGCAGGTTGAGCGGCAGACCGACCATGGTCGCGAGCTCCTCGCAGCGCGCACGAAGCGCGTCGCGGCCCCTGATATCGCCGAGCTGCAGGACCGGATCGGCGATCGCGCGCGCCGCGGTGAAGCGCGGGTTGAGGCTATCGGTCGGATCCTGGAACACCATCTGGATCCGGCTGCGCAGCGGCAGCCGGGCAAACGCCTGCGGCAGGATGTTGCCGATCTCCTCACCATCGAAGCTGATGCGGCCCGACGTCTGGTCGAGCAGCCGCATCACCATCATCGACGTGGTCGATTTGCCGCAGCCGGATTCGCCGACCAGGCCAACGCTCTCGCCATGACCGACCGTGAAGCTGATGCCGTCGACCGCGCGGAACACCTCCGGCTCGACCGCCGGCCTCCGTCCGAACAGCTTTGACAGTGTCGCGGTAGCGCCCTGGCGCGGATATTCCTTGACCAGTTTGTCGACGAGCAGGAGCGGCCGAACGCTACCCGCACTCCGCTCGCCCTCCCCACTCCGCTCGTCACCCCCGGGCTTGCCCCGGGGGTCCATCGCCTGGAGCGAGTCCTGCGAAGTGGGATGGATGGCCGGGTCAAGCCCGGCCATGACGGAGAGAGTATTAGGCGCCGCCAGCGCCTCCTCCTCCGGCAGCAGATCCCGCAGCGACACGCCGAGGCGCGGCGTCGCGCGCATCAGCTTGCGCGTGTAGGGATGCTGCGGGTTGGCGAAGATGTCGGCGGCCTTGGCGGTCTCGACCACCCGGCCCTTCTCCATCACCACCACGCGATCGCAATAGGCCGCGGCGAGACCGAGATCATGCGTGATCAGGATCGTCGACATGCCCCGGCTCTTGGTGAGCTCGACGACCAGGTCCATCACCGCCTTCTGCGTGGTGACGTCGAGGCCGGTGGTCGGCTCGTCGGCGATCAGGAGCTGCGGGTTGCAGGCCAGCGCCAGCGCGATGACGACGCGCTGGCACATGCCGCCGGACAATTCGAACGGATAGGCGTGGTAGCGCTCGCGCGGGCGCGCGATCTTGACCTGCTCGAGCGCAGCTATGGCCTTCTCGGCGCGATCGGTTGCGGCCGCCTGGGCGTGCTGTTTCAGCACGTCCTCGATCTGCTGGCCCACCTTGCGGATCGGGTTGAGGGCCGCGCGCGGGTTCTGAAAGATCATCGAGATCTCGCGCCCGCGCAGATCGCGCATCGCGCTTTCCTCGGCCGCCCTGACGTCGACGCCGGAGAACATCACCGATCCCTCGGCAATGCGCCCGGCGCGATCGAGGATGCGCATCACCGCATACGACGTCACCGACTTGCCCGAGCCGGACTCGCCGACGATCGCGAGCGTCTCGCCCTTGGCGACGGAGATATCGACATGCTGCACCGCCTTGACGACGCCGCGCCGGGTGGAGAATTCAACCGTGAGATCACGGACGTCGAGCAGCGGCTGGACGGTCATGTGTGGCTCCGCGTATTCCCATCGTCATGCGCGGGCTTGACCCGCCTGCGGGGCCGAAGCCCCTTCGGCGCGGCGAAGGCCCGCGCATCCATCAGACCGACGAAGTCTCGCTTGAGGGGATGGATTGCCGGGTCAAGCCCGGCAGTGACGGAGTTTTGTTGGGACACCCTCATCCCATTACGTCCTGCGCTGCGGATCGACGATGTCGCGCAGGCCATCGCCGAGCAGATTGAAGCAGAACACCGCGATCATCAGCGCAAGGCCCGGAAACAGCGCGATCCACCATTCGCCCGACACCATGAAGGAGGCGCCCTCGGCAACCATGATGCCCCATTCCGCCGTCGGCGGCCGCACACCGAGGCCGATGAAGGACAGGCCGGCGGCATTGAGGATGGCGTAGCCCATGGTCAGCGACATCTGCACGATCATGATCGGCATGATGTTCGGCAGGATGTGGCCGAGCAGGATGCGCATCTCGCTGTTGCCCGACAGCCGCGCCGCCTGCACGAAGCCGGCGTTGCGGCGGACATTGGCCTCGGCCCGCGCGACGCGCGCATAGAGCGGGAAGTTCACGATCGCGGTGGCGATGATGATGTTCTGCACGGTGTTGCCGAGCGCCGCGACGATGCCCATGGCCAGCACGAACAGCGGGAACGCCATGATCGTATCGGCAACGCGGCCGACGATGCGGTCGGTCCAACCGCCGAAGAAGCCGGCGGCGACGCCGGCAAGTCCGCCCATGAAGAACACCAGCGCCACTGATGCGACCGCGATGAAGGTGTCGAGCCGGGTCGCGACCACAACGCGGCTGAAGATGTCGCGGCCGAGCTGATCGGTGCCGAACCAATGCGCCGCCGATGGCGGCTTCAGCGCCGACGCCGTGTCGCTGGCCAGCGGATCATACGGCACGATCCAGGAGCCGAAGATCGCCGCGAACAGGATCACGACCAGGAGGCCGAAGGCGAAGCCGGTGACCTTGTTCTCGGCCAGCACATAGCGCGTGTGCCCGATCAGGGCCATGAGACCGGAGGTGCGGGCGGAGACAGCGGGCTCGAGGGTCGGCGCGACAGTGCTCATCCTTCCAGCCTCACACGGGGATCGATGACGCCATAGAGAATGTCGATGACGAGGTTCAGGACGACGTACATCACGGCCATCGTCAATACGAAACCCTGCACCGGCGCGAAGTCGGAGGCGATCAGCGCCTCGACCGCGTAGGAGCCGATGCCGGGCCAGGCGAACACCTTCTCCACCAGCACGTTGGCGCCGAGCAGGAAGGAGAACACCATCGACAGCGTGGTGATGACCGGAAGCATGGCGTTGCGGAACGCGTAGGTCACGGTGACGGTCGAGGGCGACAGGCCCGAGGCGCGCGCCGTGCGCACGAATTCCGACGACAGCACCGAGAGCATCGAGGCGCGCGTCATGCGCGCGATCGGCGCCAGCGAGAAGATCGCCAGCGTCGCGGCAGGCAGGATCAACTGGCTCAGCGCCGAGCGGAACGCCTCACCGTCACGCGCGATCAGCGTATCGATGAGGTAGAAGCCGGTCACGGGATCCGGCGCGCTATAAAACACGTCGAGCCGGCCGAGCGGCGCCGGCGACCAGCCGAGCCGGAAGTAGAACACATACACCAGCACCAGCCCGGTGAAGAACACCGGCAGCGAGACGCCCGCGGTCGTGACGATACGGCAGGTATGGTCGATCCACGACCCCGGCCGCGTCGCCGCGAGCACACCGAGCGGCAGCGCGATCGCGACCGAAACCAACAGACCGAGCAAGGTGAGCTCGGCCGAGGCCGGCAGGCGGTTTCGGATCTCGCTGGCGACCGGCTGCCCTGTCGTCAGCGAATTGCCGAGATCGCCATGGGCGAGATCGACGGTGTAGCGGAAGAACTGCTCGATCAGCGGCTTGTCGAAGCCGAGCTTCTTGCGGATCTGCTCCACCGCCTCCTTGGTGGCGGCAGGTCCGGCAAAGTACGCGGCGGGATCGCCGGGCAATGCGCGGGTGAGCAGGAAGGTAACGATCACGACGCCGATCAGCGAGGGGATCGCGAACGCGAGGCGCTTGGCGATGAGCATCAGCATGGCCAAGGCCTCGCCGGATTTTCCACCGCTCCCACGACAATACGCAGTCTGCTCCCTCCCCCCTTGTGGGGGAGGGCTGGGGTGGGGGGTGAGCCGCGGCGACGGTGGGTGGGGCTACCCCCCTCCCCGCCCCTCCCCCACAAGGGGGGAGGGAGTGAGAGAGCTCGGCTCACATAACCAAGGCAGCTCACGCAGCTCATCCCTTCACCAGCGCGCGATAATCCAGCCGACGGTGGAACCAGTACTGATAGCCTGAGATGTTCTTCTGCATCGCGACGTTGACGAACGGCTGATACAGCGGGATGCGCGGCACCTCGGCGAAGGCGAGGTCGACAAAGCCCTTCACATCGGCATCATAGGTCGCCTTGTCGCCCACCGCGGCCGCATCACGCGCGCCGTTGATGAGCTTGTCCATCTCCGGCGACTTGTAGCTCATCGTGTTGAACACGGAATTGTTGCCGTGATAGCACCAGTAGAAGAAGTACTCGGGGTAATCGAGCCAGCCCGAGAAGATGTTGGTGAAGAGCGGCATCTCCTTCTTGTTCAGCTCGGTGCGCCAGTTGGCGCCCGGCACCTTGTTGATCGTGGTCTTGATGCCGAGCTGGGCGAGGCTCTCCTGCACGAGCACGCACAAGGGCTCATTGACCTGCGCGAAATTGAGGTCGAAGGAGATCGTGGTTTCGAAGCCGTTGGCGTAGCCGGCTTCCGCCAGCAACGCCTTGGCCTTCTCCATGTCGGTGAAATACTTGGTCGGCTGCGGCCACGCCACCTCGGTCGCCTTGTCGGCTGGCGCACCGAACATCGGATTGGCAAGGCCGAACATCACGGCATCGATGATCTTCTGATAGGGCATTGCATAGGCGAGCGCCTGCCGAACCCTGGGATTATCGAACGGCGGCTTGGTCACGTTCATGCCGATATATTGGATACCGTTGGAGATCGGCAATGAGATCACGGTGTGCTTGCCGTTCGACTTCATCTCCTGGAAGTCCTTGTTCGGCAGCTCATAGGAGATGTCGGCATCCCCGCGCTCGAGCAGCGCGCGCCGGTTGCCGGCCTGCGGCACCATGCGCCAGATCACGCGCTTGATCTTGGGCAGCGGACCGCACACCCAGTCGTCGTTGCGCTCCATGATCACTTCGGTACCGGCGGTCCACTTCGTCACCTTGTAGGCGCCGGAGCCCGCGGTCTGCTGCTTGGTGTATTCGAGCCCCCACGGATCCTTGTCGGTGGCGTTCTTCTTCACCAGTTCGGAGTTCACGACGCAGGGTACGATGACGGCGAGATCTGGGATCGTCAGCCGATCCTTCTTCAGGAAATCGACCCGCACCGTGTGGTCGTCAACGATGACGAACTGCTCCGGCTTGGTCAGCGAGCCCGCGCTCATCTGGAAAGTCGGAAAGCCGCCGACGCTGACGGCGCGATCGAGCGACCACTTCACGTCCTTGGCGGTGACCGGCGTGCCGTCGTGGAATTTGGCGTTCTTGCGGAGCTTGAAGGTGGCGGACATGTCGCCGATGGTCATGTCCTCGGCCAGCTCGGGCTTGAACTTGTCGCGGTCGTAATACGGCACGCCGCCCGGGCCGCTCTTCATCTCGTGGCTGATCAGGCGGTCGTAGCAATTCCACGAGACCTCATAGCCGGGCACGTTGGTGCCGACGCCGTGGATGTCGAGGTTGTTTGGACCGCCCTCGGAGACGATGAGCAGCGTCTCGGACCGCGCATCGGCCTTGGCCGACGACATGATCGCCGGCGCCATTGGCAGCGCGGCTCCCGCAGCCAGACCGGACACGGATTTCAGAAAATCGCGACGCTTCATCAAATGCTCCCACCAGAATACGACCGGCGGGAACGATGATCGCAAGCTTCGTGCCAAGCCTCACGATCGACTAAGCCGTTGAAATTGCGGGTCTCACGACCTCAAACGTCGCGTCACCTCCATGCAGAATTGCATACATAAGTGCGAATTTGCACAAATTATAGTCTCTCAATATGCCATGCGACCGATTTACGCAGGCGGGACACCGGAACATCAGTCCGGCCAGATCAGGGCCTGCAACTGATCGAAGTTGCGGACCCTGCTGGGCCAATCGGGAATGCAGATGTGCCGGACAGGATCGCTGGCCTGATGCAGCAGCATCAAGACCAGCAGCCGCCGCTTCAGCTCCCAGGTGACGTCGGCCGGCGCAAATCCGTATCCCGCGAACAGCGCCCGCACGCGGTCCGGATGGCCCGCGGCCATGAAGGCGCTCGGCCCGAGCAGGTCGTATTCACCGAAGCCGGCCATGACGTCGCCGAAATCGAACAGACCGCTGATGCGCCAGTCGTCACCATGGCGAGAGACGAGAAAGTTCTCCGGAATGTATTCGCCGGTCAGGATGACGGGCCGTGGGTCCGGAGGCGGCAGCGCGGCGGCGTCGCGCAGGAGATCATCCAGGCCGGCAAGCAGCGCCTCCGGCAGACCGAGCCGCTGATGGCGGGCGCGGCAGCCTGCAAACTGCCCTTGCAGGAAGTCGGACCAGCGCGGGCCGATCGCGAGCAGTTCGCCAGGGGGCACAAGCTGCACCTCCGCAATCAGCTCTCCGACGTCTCTCAGCAAGGATTGCTTCCCGCGCTCGTCGAGCCCGGGCCAGACCTCAGCGGCCGGAATGCCGTCGAGCCGCGTCATGATCAGATAGGTCCAGCCGTCCCGGTCACCTTCGTGCAGCAACTCAGGCGTGGCGACCTGCTTCAAGCGTCCGGCGAGCACGCGCAGCGTACTCCGCTCGGACAGAAACTGGCGCCGATGGAACGGAGGAAACAGTTTCAGGATCAGCTCGCCGCCGATTCCCGCGACGAGGTTGGTGCCGGCTGCAAAGGGAGTGAGGCCGTGATGCTCGCAACCGTGACGGCGGACGATATCGCGCGCCACCGGCAGCCATGCTGTGACGTCAGCGCGAAGGCCACGCAGCTCGGCGCCCGCAGTGATGTCCGGCAATCGGCCCATCAGTCGCTCACACCTGCAACGCCGTCATCAGCGATCCGGGCTCGCGCGCTCGAACTGGCGCAGCAGACGGTTGCCGCGCTCGACGGCGGCATCGAGCGCCGTCTGCGCCGGTTTGCGGCCGCTCAAGGCGTGCTCCATCTCGTCCTCGATGGCATCACGGATCAGCACGAATGAGCCGAGCCGCAGGCCGCGCGAATTTTCCGTGGGCGGATTGAGCGTCACCTGCTCGATCGAGATCGCCGCGCCTGGATTGCGGTCGTAGAAGCCCTGCGCGCGTGTCAGATCGAAGGCCGCCTGCGTGATCGGCAGATAGCCCGTATTCTGGTGCCAGGCGGCCTGAACATCGGGCCGCGACAGATAGGCGAAGAACTTGGCCACGCCCTTGTACTCGGCTGCGGGCCGGTCGCGGAGCACCCACAGCGTCGCGCCGCCGATGATCGAATTCTGCGGCGCGCCCGCAATATCGGGCCAGTACGGCATCATGCCGTAGCCGACCTCGAACTTCGAATTCGCCTTGATGTCGGCGCGCGTCGCCGAGGAGCCGATGAAGATGCCGCACTCGCCCTTCTGGAAACGCGGCTCGGCTGCCTGGCCGCGGCCGCCATAGTCGAAGACCTTGCTCTTCTGCCATTCCGCGAGCTGGGCGATGTGCCGAATCACCTGTGGATTGTTGAATGTCAGCACGGCGTCCAGTCCGGCAAAGCCGTTGGCCCGCGTGGCGATCGGCAGATTGTGGAAGGCGGAGAAATTCTCCACGTTGATCCAGGCCGGCCACGACGTCGTGAAGCCGCAGGCAACGCCATTGTCGCGCAGCCGCCGGGCGGCCTTGCCGAGCTCGGGCCAGGTCTTCGGCGCCGCGCCCGGATCGAGCCCGGCCGCGCGAAACTGATCCTTGTTGTAATAGAGGATGGGCGTGGAGGCGTTGAACGGAAACGACAGCATGTTGCCGTCAGCGTCGGCATAGGTGCCGGCGATGGCGGGCAGATAGGCCGACGGCGAAAAGCTCTCCTGCTCGTCGCGCATCAGCTCGTAGACCGGGTAGATCGCGCCCTTGGCCGCCGTCATCGTCGCGGTCGCGATCTCGTTGACCTGCACGATCGCCGGCTGGCTGCGCGAGCGGAACGCGAAGATGGCCGCCGTCACCGTCTCCGTATAGCTGCCCTTGTAGCTCGGCACGATGCGGTAGTCGGCCTGCGACGCATTGAAGTCGGCGGCCAGCCTGTCGACCTGCCTGCCGAGTTCGCCCGACATCGCATGCCACCACGCGATCTCGGTCGCGGCCTGGGCCGTGCTTGCACAAACAACCGTCCAGAGCAGGATTGCAGACGAAACAGAACGCCAGAGGACCGTCACCGGGAGCCAACTCCAATTCCATGGATGAATCTGCCTGGGCTGAGATCGCAATCGGACCGAAAATGGGGCCCAGCAACCCAGAGTTGCAACAAACTATCAACAAACCATTGACGCGTATCGCTTTGACGTCAGAATGGACTTATAGCACCTGTTCGGGAGAGCATTGAACCTTTTCACATCCGGGCCGACCTCATCATCAAGGGGAAAGTGTTGCCTGTGTACCGCGCCCATCTTTCGTCGATCTCGAGAGTGGACGTCACGCCGGTGCTGATGCGCGCTGAGGCGGGCGCGCGGTACCGCTCGTCCCTTTTACGCCTCCCGTACTCCGCGGCGCGGTTAAATGCGCCGCAGCATACAAATCCGGGTGCCCGCGGCGGATCGCGCGCAGGCCGGTTCCGTAAGCCCGGTCCGAGGTAGCGATCGTGGCGCGATCCGAGCAGCGGAAATCCGTCGCGCGGCCGCTCAGCCTGGCGGTCCTGGGGCGGGCACGAATCGTGCGCGCGCTGCGGGCGGTTCCGATCCGCTGGCGCATCCTCTCGATCGCCGCGCTGAACTCGGCGGTCGTCATCGTTCTGGCGGCGCTGATCTGGAATGGCGCGACGGTGCTCGGCACGGCCTGGGACGACGTCCGCCAGGTCCGCGAATCCGACAAGGTCCTGGCCCTGCTCGAAAGCGAGACCAGCCGGCTGCATAACCTCATCCATCGCTACATCAATCAGCCGAGCCCGGAGCTGTTCGCCGAGATCCTGCTGCTGCGCGAGGCCGTGCTCGGGACGCTGACGACGCGCGCCTCGACCGACCCGATGCTGTCGGGATCGGTCGAGGAGCTGGAGCGCGTCACCGTGCGCTTTCTGGACGGCTTCGGCGAGCTGCGCAGCCTGCAGGCGACGATCTCCAAGACCTACGAGGAAGAGGTTCTCGGCCCCGCCCGCGACATCGCCGGGCTGTATTCGGTGATCGAAGGCGCGACCGGCCATCGCGACGCGCAGATCTGGCCCTCGCTCGGCAAATCGCGCGAGGCGTTCACCGCCATGCTGGTCGCGGCCAATTCCTACTATCTGTCGCTCGCGCCCGCCTCCGCCGACGACGCGCGCCGCAACACGGAGACGATCGAGAAGACCATTCCGGTGATGTCGAGCCTTGCGGACAATGATCTGCAGCGCCTGGCGCTGCAGCGGCTGTCGGCCCGGACCGCGGCACTCCGCGCGGGATTCTCCAAGCTCACCGATCAGCTCACCAACCGCACCGAGCTGCTGCGCAACACCATCGATGCGAGCCAGGCCGAGACCATCGGCGCCATCGACGGCCTGTCGGTGAAGATGCGCCAGCACGAGCAGAAGGCGCAGGCGACGTTCGATCGGACGTTGAAGGACATCTCCCGCCGCGTCCTCTCGATCGCGGTGATCTTCCTGGGAGTGATCCTCTCCGCCGGCGTGCTGATCGCCTTGTCGATCCGGCTGCCGCTGCAGCAGATCATGGCCTCGATGCGCGCGATCATGCTGGGCGACTACGACCGCGAGGTCCAAGGCACCGAGGCGCGCGACGAGGTCGGCGCGATGGCCCGCGCCGTCGAGACCTTCCGCGAGAACGCGATCGCCAAGCGCAAGACCGAGGACGAGCTCCGCGCCGCAAAGGAAGAGGCCGAGAGCGCGCTGCTCGAACTGAGCGCCGCACAGCGCAACCTGATCGATGCCGAGCGGCTGGCGGCGCTGGGCGGGCTGGTCGCCGGCGTCGCCCACGAGGTGAACAATCCGATCGGCATCAGCCTGACGGTGGCCTCCAGCTTCGCGCGCCGGGTCGAGATGTTCGAGGCGGCGCTGCGGTCGCCCGAAGGCGGCCTGCGCCGGTCGCAGCTGGAGGAGTTCGTGCGCACCTCGCGCGATGCATCGGAGCAGCTGGTCGCCAATCTGCAGCGCGCCGGCGAGTTGATCCAGTCGTTCAAGCAGGTCGCGGTCGACCGCTCCCATGCGGAGCGACGGACCTTCGTCCTGAGCGAGGCGACCGATCAGATCATCACCAGCCTCAAGCCGGTGCTCAAGCGCGCGCCGATCACGCTGGCGGTCGACGTCCCCGAAGGGCTCTTCATCGACGGCTATCCCGGGTTCTACGGTCAGATTCTCACCAACCTGTTCCTCAACGCCGTCAACCATGCCTTTGCCGACGGCCGCGCGGGCACCATCTCGATCACGGCGCGGCCGCGCGGCGCGGATGACATCGAGATCATTTTCGCCGATAACGGGGCCGGCATGACCCCCGACGTGCAGCGCCAGGCCTTCGATCCGTTCTTCACGACACGCCGCAACGAAGGGGGAACGGGGCTCGGGCTGCATATCGTCTACAATCTGGTGACGCAGCAGCTTGGCGGCCGCATGATGCTGGAATCCCGCGAGGGACAAGGCACCACCTTTCGGATTATCATGCCGCGGGTCGCCAAGGGCGGCGCCGAGACAGCAATGGGTGACGGAACGACGCAATGGCCGAACAGGACGATGTCCTCCAACTGATCGAGGATACCGGTTTCGACGAGGACGACGGTTCGGCCCGGAAATGGAAGATCGCCGTCATCGACGACGACCATGCCGTGCACGAAGGCACCCGCTTTGCGCTGTCGGACTACAGCCTGAACGGCCAGGGGCTGGAAATCCTCTCCGCCTATTCGGCGGCCGAGGGCCGCGCCCTGATGCGGGAGCACACCGACGTCGCAGCGGTGCTGCTCGACGTCATCATGGAGACCGACGTCGCCGGGCTCGAGCTCGTCGAATACATCCGCAACGAGATCAAGAACGAGACCGTCCGCATCATCCTGCGGACCGGACAGCCCGGCCAGGCGCCGGAGCGGCGCGTCATCGTCCAGTACGACATCAACGACTACAAGGCCAAGACCGAGCTCACCGCCGACAAGCTGTTCACCTCGCTGACGGCAGCGCTGCGCAGCTACCAGCAGCTCGAGCGCATGGTGCAGACAAGGCGCGGCCTGGAGATCATCATCGACGCCGCCTCGACGCTGTATGATTTCAAGTCGATGCAGCGGCTGGCCGAGGGCGTGCTGACCCAGATCGCGTCGCTGCTCAACGTCGATTGCGCCGGGATCCTGGTGCTGCGCGACGACGGCAGCCAGACCGAGGATTTCTCGGTGCTGGCCGGCTCCGGCTGCTACAGCCGCTTCTCCGGCGCCGTCACCTCGCGCTCGCTCGATCCCGACCTGCGCGACATGGTCGAGGCCGCCTTCAGGCAGCGCAGCAACGAATTCGCCGACCATCGCACCGTGCTCTATGTCCGCACCGGCTCGGGGCGCGAGGTCGTGGTGCTGCTGCAGGCGGAGCGGCCGCTGTCCGAGACCGACCGCTCGCTGGTCGAGATCTTCTCCAGCCGGCTGTCGATCGCCTTCGACAACGTGATCCTCTATCAGCAGCTGCATGAGGCCAACACCCAGCTCGAGGACCGCGTCGCCCAGCGCACCCGCGCGCTGATGCAGGCCAACCGGCGGCTGTCGGCGCAATGGCTGCGGCTGCAGCGCGCCAACGGCTTCAAGAACGAGATTCTCGGCACCGTCGCCCATGACCTGAAGAATCCGCTGGGCGTCATTCTCGGCCGCACGGAAATGCTGACCGAGTTGATCGCAACCGGTGCATCCGCCGAGGGCATCACCAGCCAGGTCGGACATATCCGTGATGCCGCCAAGCGGCTGACCTCGATGGTCGACCATCTGATCTCGGATGCGATGGCCGACGCCTTCGACATCACCATCCGCCGCGAGCCGGTCGACATCACAGCCCTGATCCACGAGGTGGTCGAGGCCAACCAGCCGCTCGCCCTCAACAAGCAACAGGTCATCGAGGTCTCGGCGCCGACGCTGCTGTCGACGATGTGCGACATCGACCGGATCCGCGAAGCGATCGACAATCTCTTGAGCAACGCCATCAAGTACAGCCCGATCGGCGGCAGGATCATCGTGAATGCCTCGGACGATGGCGACAACACCATCATCGGCATCACCGACCAGGGCGCTGGCCTCTCGCCGGAGGATCTCGGCCGGCTGTTCGGCCGGTTCCAGCGGCTGTCGGCCAAACCGACCGCGGGCGAGAGCTCGACCGGGCTCGGCCTGTCGATTGTCAAACGCATCGTCGACATGCATGGTGGCGAGGTGACGGCCAGGAGCGAAGGGCCGGGATCCGGATCGACCTTCACCATCACACTGCCGGCGGCCGAATTGTCATGAGTCAGAGCCAGCACATCATCATCGTCGACGACGAGGCGCCCGCCCGCGAAATGGTGGGTGATTACCTCAAGATGCACGGCTTCACCGTGACCTTGTGCGATGGCGGCAAGAGCCTGCGCAGCGCCATCGAAACCGGCCCGGCCGATCTCGTCGTGCTCGACCTCAACATGCCCGAAGAGGACGGACTGTCGATCATCCGCGATCTCAAGGGCCGCACCAACATCCCCGTGATCATGCTGACGGCCACCGCCAGCCCGATCGACCGCGTGGTCGGGCTCGAGCTCGGGGCCGACGATTACGTCGCCAAGCCGTGCGAATTGCGTGAATTGATGGCCCGGATCCGCTCCGTGCTGCGCCGCAGCGGTCCAGCCAAGGCTGCGGCGGCCGTCACGGAGACCGCTCCGGCCCAGGCCAAAAACCCGCAATTGGTGCGGTTCGGCACCAAATGGCTGGATCTCGATGCCCAGGCGCTGCGCGACGACGAGGGCAACGAGCATCCGCTGACGGCGTCCGAGTACGGCCTGCTCAAAGTGTTCGCCGCCAACCCGAAGCGGGTGCTGTCGCGCGAGCGGCTGCTGGAGCTCGCCAATGCCCGCGATGCCGAGGCGTTCGACCGCGCCGTGGACCTGCGAATCATGCGGATCCGCCGCAAGATCGAGCCGGATCCGACCAAACCGGCCGTGATCCGGACCATTCGCGGCGGCGGCTACCTGTTTTCCCCGGCCGGCGACAAGGCCTGAAGCGGGCCTGCCGGCGGCAGCCGGAGCGACCTGTTCGCCCGCATTTCGTTCCGCAAATTGGAATAAGGCACAATTCCGCCACGACTGTTTCGCGATGTGCGGCGCGACGAAACATTTCCGCGGGCGCACGAAACCATTTTCCTGTTTTCGTGCAGACGTCCCGAAACGGGCGCTCCTTAACAATCCATCCCGTCGAAACGCCGCAAGGGGGCGGCGGAACGGGAGAGTGCCATGCAGAACGTCGTTGCCATCAATTCCGCAGCCAGCCAGGGCATCATCGCAGCCCAGGCGACCACGGACGACATGCTCCTGGAGAGCATTGCCGATGGCGATCGCACCGCGATGCACACGCTTTATGCGCGCCACAATGTGCGGGTCTATCGCTTCATCCTGCGCATCGTGCGCGACACCACGGTCGCCGAGGACCTCGTCAGCCAGGTGTTCCTGGACGTCTGGCGCACCGCCAAGCAGTTCGAGGGCCGCTCGCAGGTCTCGACCTGGCTGCTCTCGATCGCCCGCTTCAAGGCGCTGACCGCACTGCGCCAGCGCCGGTTCGAGGACATCGACCAGGACGAGGTGCGCGAGATCGCCGACGACTCCGACACGCCGGAAACGTCGCTCGAGCGTTCGACGACCAGCGCCATCCTGCGCGCCTGCGTCGCCAAGCTGTCGCCGGCGCATCGCGAGATCATCACCCTGATCTACTACCACGAGAAGTCCGTGGAGGAGGTCGGCCAGATCATCGGCATCCCGCAGAGCACGGTGAAGACCCGCATGTTCTACGCCCGCAAGCACCTCGCCGAACTGCTGCGCGGCGCCGGCGTGCACAGCCTCGCCGCCTGATTCACCTTCATTCTCGTCGGGACCAAGGTCCCGGCGGGTTCCCGTGACGACGACATCGAGAAAATCGCCGAACGAAACAATTGAAACAATCGGCGAAATCACCTGGAAAATTTCGGCCGCTAGAACGTTATCCATCAGCCGAGCCTCAGTCCCCCAGCTGATCTCGGTTTGGAGCGAGCAAATTCAAGGTTACCTCCACCTTCCAAGGTTGCTCCGAAGACCCGGCGGATGCCCCTGCCGGGTCTTCGTCGTTTGGGATCGCTCACGCCGCCAATAGGGCGATTTGACCATTTGATATCGTGCGTTGCCGGTGCAATCTTCCGTCATGGGGCGATGCTACAAGCCCCGTGGCAATGACGGACGGTGCTGATGTTCGGTTTGGATGCGGTTGAGCTGGCGCGCGCGCAGTTCGCCTTCACGGTCACCTTCCACATCATCTTCCCTGCCTTCTCGATCGGGCTCGCGTCCTACCTCGCCGTGCTCGAGGCGCTGTGGCTGTGGACCGGACGCGACGTCTATCTCAACGTCTTCAATTACTGGCTCAAGATCTTCGCCATCGCGTTTGCCATGGGTGTCGTCTCCGGCATCGTGATGTCCTACCAGTTCGGCACCAACTGGTCGGTGTATTCCGACAAGGTCGGCCCGGTGATCGGCCCGCTGATGGCCTATGAGGTGCTGACCGCCTTCTTCCTCGAGGCCGGCTTCCTCGGCGTCATGCTGTTCGGCCTGAAGCGCGTCGGCCCGAAGCTGCATTTCCTCGCCACCCTGATGGTCGCAGTGGGCACGCTGATCTCGGCATTCTGGATCCTCTCGGCCAACTCCTGGATGCAGACGCCGGCCGGCTATGCCGTCAACGCCGACGGCCAGTTCGTCTCGGTCGACTGGCTCGCAGTCATCTTCAACCCGTCCTTCCCCTATCGCCTCGTGCACATGGTGCTCGCGGCCTATCTGACCACCTCGCTCGTGGTCGGCGCCGTCGGCGCCTGGCATCTGCTGCGCAATCCGCACCTGCCGGGCCCGCGCGTGATGTTCTCGATGGCGATGTGGATGGCCGCCCTGGTGGCGCCGCTGCAGATCCTGGTCGGCGATCAGCATGGGCTCAACACGCTCGAGCACCAGCCGGTGAAGATCATGGCCATGGAAGGCCATTTCGAGAGCCACAAGGACGGCGCGCCGCTGTACCTGTTCGGCTGGCCCGACCAGGCCAAGGGCGAGCTGAAATGGGCGCTCGGCATCCCCAAGTTCGGCTCGCTGATCCTCAAGCACCAGATCGACGCTCCGATGGCCGGGCTCGACACCGTGCCGCGGCAGGACTGGCCGCCGGTGCCGATCACGTTCTGGTCGTTCCGCATCATGGTCGGCCTGGGCCTGCTGATGTTGGCGCTCGGCGGGTTCAGCCTGTGGGAGCGCTGGCGCGGCCGGCTGTACATCAACCGCGGCCTGCACCGCTTCGCGATTGCGATGGGACCGGCGGGGTTCATCGCCGTCATGGCCGGCTGGATCACCACCGAGACCGGCCGCCAGCCGTTCACGGTGTACGGGCTGCTGCGCACCGCGGATTCCGTGTCGCCGCTCGCCGCCCCGGCCGTCGGCACGTCGCTGCTCGCCTTCATCGTCGGGTATTTCATCATCTTTGCCGCCGGCGTGATGTACATCCTGCGCCTGATGGCTGAGCCGCCGCATCCCGGCGAGCCGGGCCCGAGCAGCGAGCAGCCGGTCCGCACCGCCGGCATCACGCCGGCCGCCGGTGTCGTGCAGGGAGCCGTCGGATCATGAGCGTCACCGTCGATCTCGCCACCCTCTGGGCGTTCATCATCGCGCTCGCCGTGTTCATCTACGTCGTGATGGACGGCTTCGATCTCGGCTTGGGCATCCTGTTCCCGCTGTTTCCCGGCAGGCAGGACCGCGACGTCATCACCAACACCGTGGCGCCAGTGTGGGACGGCAACGAGACCTGGCTGGTGCTCGGCGGCGGTGGCCTGATGGCCGCGTTCCCGCTCGCTTATGCGATCCTGATGCCCGCGCTGTATGCGCCGCTGATCGCGATGCTGGTCGGCCTGATCTTCCGCGGCGTCGCCTTCGAATTCCGCTGGCGCACCCGCGCCCAGCGCAATCTGTGGGACATCGCCTTTGCCGGCGGCTCCTGGGTCGCGACACTGGCGCAGGGCATCGCGCTCGGCGCCATCCTGCAGGGCGTGCATGTCGAGGGGCGTAACTATGCCGGCGGCTGGTGGGACTGGCTGACGCCGTTCAGCCTGCTCACCGGCGTCTCGCTCGTGATCGGCTATGCGCTGCTCGGCGCCACCTGGCTGATCCTCAAGACCGAGGGCGACCTGCGCGACAAGGCCTACCGCATCAGCTGGGTCCTGCTGTTTGCGATGCTGCTCGCCATTGCCGCCGTCAGCCTGTGGACGCCGCTGCTCACCATTCAATATTCGGACCGCTGGTTCAGGTGGCCGGCGATCATTCTCACCGCGCCGGTGCCGCTCGCCGTCATTGGCGTCACCGTGCTGATGATGAAGAACCTCGCCCAGAAGCGCGATGGCTGGCCGTTCTTTCTCGCGCTCGCGCTGTTCTTGCTGTCCTACGCCGGCCTCGGCATCAGCATGTATCCCTACGTCGTGCCGCAGAGCATCACGATCTGGCAGGCGGCAGCACCCGAACGCAGCCAATTGATCATGCTGCCGGGCGTGCTGGTGCTGGTGCCGCTGATCCTCGCCTACACCGGCTGGGCCTATTGGGTGTTTCGCGGCAAGGTCGGGCACGACAGCGGCTATCATTGATGCCCTCCGAGCAGCCTGCCCCACTCGCGAAGCGCCTCGCCTGGTTCGTTGCGCTGTGGCTCGCCGGCGTGGCGACCGTCGGCGCGGTGGCCTTCCTGCTGCGGCTCTGGATGAAGCTCGGATGACAGCGGGTGCGCCCTGCGCTCACCTTGACTTTGCTGCGAATATGCTCCTGAAATTTGGCGGGTGGATTTGATCGGGCAAGCTTCGCAGGGGTCCGTCGAGGAGAGCTTTGAATGCCGAGTTTCCGTCGCCTGCTGTGTGCGGCCAGCGCCATCATTGCGCTGGCACTGTCCACATCGCATAGTTTTGCCCAGTCCGAGGACCCCGGCGATCAGCCCGGCCTCGTCGCCGATGACGGCTACGAGCTCGATCCCGAATGGCGCAAGCAGGTGGTCTATTTCCGCACCACCGAGCCGCCGGGCACCATCATCGTGTCCACCGCCGAACGCCACCTCTATCTCGTGCAGCCGGGCGGACGTGCCATCCGCTACGGCATCGGCGTCGGCCGTGACGGCTTCCAGTGGCAGGGGCTGCTGTCGATCACCAAGAAGGCCGAGTGGCCGGATTGGACGCCGCCGCCGGAGATGATCCAGCGCCAGCCCTATCTGCCGCGCTTCATGGCCGGCGGCCCCGGCAACCCCTTGGGCGCGCGCGCGATGTATCTGGGCACCACCGTGTACCGCATCCACGGCACCAACCAGCCCTGGACGATCGGCAGCAAGATTTCCTCGGGCTGCTTCCGCCTGGTGAATGCCGATGTCGCCGACCTGTTCGACCGCGTGCCGGTCGGCACCAAGGTCGTGGTGCGGCAGAAGCCGGAACTGTGACGGCGGCGCCCGCCGCCCGACATTCAGCCATCGCTTCGTCCTGACATTTTTTGAAAGAGATTGACCATGCGCACTTTCCGAGGCGGCCTGCTGATCGGGCTCGCCGTCGCCGTCCTCGTCGCGGCGCTCGCCGTCACCTATGAGATGTACGACACCCGCACGCTGAAGCGGACCATCCGCCGCGGCGAGGTGCTGTGCGGCGTCAATGCCGGCCTGCCCGGCTTCTCGATTCCCGATGACAAGGGCAATTGGAGCGGCTTCGACGTCGACTTCTGCCGCGCCGTGGCCGCCGCGATCTTCGATGATCCGAAGAAGGCGAAGTTCGTGCCGCTCGACGCCAGTGAGCGCTTCAAGGAGCTGCAGAGCCGCAAGGTCGACATCCTCTCGCGCAACACCACCTGGTCGATGGCGCGCGAGCAGAACTACGACCTGTATTTCCCCGCGGTCGCCTATTACGACGGCCAGGGCTTCATGGTGCCGCGGTCGCGCAAGCTGGAGACGGCGCTCGACCTCAACGGCAGCAAGGTCTGCGTGCAGGATTCCACCACCAACGCGCTCAACCTCGGCGACTATTTCCGCACCAACAACATGAAGTATGAGGAGGTGAAGTTTTCGAAGCTCGACGACGTCATCAAGGCGTATGACAGCGGCAAGTGCGACACCTTCACCGCCGACGTCTCGCAGCTCTACGCGCTGCGACTGACGCTGTCGAAGCCCGCCGATCACGACATCCTGCCCGACCTGATCTCCAAGGAGCCGCTCGCGCCCGTGGTGCGCCAGCGCGACGACGACTGGATGATGATCGTCAAGTGGACGCTGTACGCGATGATCAATGCCGAGGAGCTCGGCGTCACCTCCAAGAACATCGACGAGGCGCTGAAGTCGAAGAAGCCGGACGTGATGCGGCTGGTCGGCAACGAGGGCAGCTACGGCGAGGACCTCGGGCTGACGAAGGATTGGGCGGCGCGCGTGATCCGTCACGTCGGCAATTACGGCGAGGTCTATGAGCGCAATGTCGGCAGCGAGTCCAAGCTGAAGATCCCGCGCGGCATGAACCAGCTCTGGAACGCCGGCGGCGTGCAATACGCACCGCCGATCAGGTAGGGGTTTCCGCTCCCCCTCGCCGTCATCGCGAGGAGCAACGCGACGAAGCGATCCAGGATTGTCAGAGAGACTCTGGATTGCTTCGCTTCGCTCGCAATGACGGAGCATGACGTAACCTTCTCGCGACGCCTCTCGCGCCCGAGCTTTGCCAAATCTCCACCCTCCGTAAATCGAGGGCGCAGGGAAGGCCAGGTGCCGACTGGCACCTGCGGTCCGCCTGCGAAAAAAATGCAGGCGGCAGAACCACAGGCTCAGCCGGGACAACCCGGCCTTCCCTGCGCGATGGTGTTAACGCTTATGGCGCGCTCTCCCCGGTGTCCGGCCTGTTAGCCACCGTCGTCGTTCGGGATCACTCCCATCGACTTGACGCCAGCATCGGGGCGCCAGGACCACGCGCTTTTACGTCCGCATCGTCATCGTTCGTCGGCGCGATCTCGCGCGCTGCGATCCGATGCGTCCATCGCATCACCGGCCCGCGCTTCATGACGATCGCGAAACGCCCCTCGTGCAGGCCGTGACGAGCGGAAATGTGCGGCTGATTTGCCCGACGACACAACGCCCGTCGGGTTGCGACAAAATGGCACGACGGGCAATGCGGATGCTCCTACAAAGCAATTAGTCCCGCGGACTCATGGCTCTCGGATGCACTGTCCTACAGGCTTCAGGGACGGTTCACGAGTTCGTGAACTCATCCTCAAATCCATCCGTACACAGCGATCGTAACGAGCCTGACCAATCCGGTCGGGGTGATGCGACCCTGCACCACAGGGCGAACAAGGGCCGCAAATCCTGTTTGCGCATCAGCCAACTCATCAGTTCAGTTCATAGGGAAAAACTCGAATGACGCTGGGATTCCGTTCGTTCGTGGCCGGCGCGTTGATGCTGGGCGCGCTCTCCATGTCAGCAGCTGCGGCACGTGCCGCCGATATCGTCGATACCGCCGTCGGCGCGGGCCAGTTCAAGACGCTGGTTGCCGCTGCCAAGGCTGCAGGCGTCGTGCCGGTGCTGAAGAGCAAGGGCCCGTTCACCGTGTTCGCACCGACGGACGCGGCGTTCGCCGCGCTGCCGCCGGGCACCGTCGAGGAGCTGCTGAAGCCGAAGAACAAGGGCAAGCTCGCCGCGATCCTCAAGTATCATGTCATTCCCGGCCGCGTGAAGGCCGCTGACGTCACCGGCAGGAAGCTCAGCGTCAAGACCGCGCAGGGCCAGGCCCTCAATGTCGACGGCACCATGCTTGGCGTGCAGGTCAACAACGCCCACGTGATCCAGCCCGACATCGAGGCATCGAACGGCGTCATCCACGTGGTCGACAGCGTGCTGCTGCCGCCGGCTAAGACGGCGATGCACCACTGATCACCCTGAGCGGGTCTCGAGCAGCGGCGGTCATCAGCGATGGTCGCCGCTCGTCTTCCCCCACTTGCGGCTCCGCTGACGCTACTCGTTACCCACGTCGTCATGACCGGGCTTTGTCTGCCATGACGCTGTGGACCGCCGAGAAAAGGCACAGGCGGTGGCGCGCGGACCGACGCGCTCTCGCGTGCCTTCATTCGGGCAGCGATGCTTTTGAACGGAGCTCCTGCCCGTCGAAGCATCGAGCCTCGTCATCGCTTTCCGTAATCCGTGAAGACGTAGTCCCTTCCCTGCACTATCGTGTGGCACGCAAAGCCGCACTTGGCGTCATTGGCCTGCGGCGGCGTGCTGGCCTCGGTGCCGGGCGCGAACGTGCCCGACGCCGCGTCATATTCGAACGCGGCCCAACCCCATCCGCCGCTGTCCGCGAACCTTTTGCTGTCCTTCACCATGAAATCCACGTCATGCAGGGTGCCGGGCACCGTTGTGTCCGGGAAGTACTGGTTCATCTTCGGCGTCCAATGGATTTTCGCCATCTTGGCGCCATCAGGGAAAGGCTTGCCATTGCCGGGGATGCCGGCCTTGTAGGCCGCGATCATCTCGGGATTGGCAAGGATCACGGCTACCAGTTTCGCGTTGGTGCTCGTGGCAACGACCTGCCAGCCTTCGTAGCCCCTGAATTCGGCGAAGGCGAGCCCGCCAGGGACACTCAAGGTGTACTTGTCCTGCTCCGCGAGGGCGAGGCCGCCTGCGACGGTGAGGACCGTTACTGCAGACGCAATCACCGCAATCTGAACATTATTCATAGCTGACCTCTGCGTTACCCGATGAACGTCACACATGAGAGCATCTTGAAATTCACGACGCCGTCTTCGATCCTGCAGGCGTCGAGGAGCGCTTGAGTTGTCGATGCGAGAACAGTGCCTTGTGTTTGCAAACCCCAAGGACCTGACTTTGAGGTATCGAACGTGGCCGGCGGCACGCCTGAAATAGATGCCGATTGGATGATAGCTCGGCGTCTCGTCAACAGGAGCTGAGTCGTCCGCTTTGCCTCCCGCCTGCAAGTGTTTCATTCGCCGGAACGCACGCAACGCGACCTGGTGCGTAGGCCAAGTGAAAAACTTTGAAACGCGAGATCGAAAGCCAACGACGACGATAGCCCTCGAGGAACACCTCGCCGACTCACATATCAGTATGGAGCGTTGGTTTTGGGAAGCTTGGTAAGCCGAGTTTTAACTGCCGCGATCCGCTTCAGGACAGCGGCGCTTACGTGTAGCTGGTCGAGGCAGCTGCTTTGGAACAGAGCACACCTCCCATGATCATCCGAGATGCTTGCCGACTAAGAAATGGGCAAACTCATCAGCTCCGTATGCTTGCACGGTTATGCTGACTATCGAACGATGATATGCGCTGGGGCTGCGCAGGTCGATTCACGGCGGTCTTCGGGAGCGAGAGCGCTTCTATCGCCAACCAGACCACTCAAGACCTTCCGCCTCGCCCGCCGTAGGCGACGCGGAACCCGGATGAGCAGATCCGTTCGCCTCAATATCCCCTGAGCTGAGCCAGTTGCACTGCATGGTAGTTCGCATCGCCGAGCAATTCCTCGCAGACGCGGGCGCGTTTCATGAAGAAGCCGATGTCGAACTGGTCGGTCATGCCCATACCGCCATGCATCTGCACGCCCTCCTGCACCGCGCGCGTCGCGGTGGCGCCGGCGCGGGCCTTGGCCACGGCCACGGCGGCCGTCGCGCCGGCGGAATCGGCGTCCAGCGTCTGCAGCGCCTTCAGCACCGCGGCGCGGGTGATCTCGATCTCGATATAGAGCTGCGCGGCACGGTGCTGCAGCGCCTGGAACTCGCCGATCGCCTTGCCGAACTGCTTGCGCTCCTTGAGATAGGCAACGGTGCGGCCGAACACCTCCTCGCTCAAGCCCACCATTTCAGAGGCCACCGCGCCGCGGCCGAGATCGAGCACGCCGCCCAGCACCGCAGCGCCGCCATCGACCTCGCCCAGCACGTGATCCGCGGTGACGTCGACATTGTCAAAGGTGATGCGCGCGGCGTTGTGCGCGTCGACCATGACGGTGCGCTCGATCGCAACGCCCTTCGCCTTGGGATCGACCAGGAACAGCGTGAGGCCATCGCGCTCGCCGGGCGCGCCGGCGCTGCGGGCGACGACGAGCAAAAGATCGGCGACGTGGCCGTCGACCACCATCGCCTTGGCACCGTTCAACTTGAAGCCATTGCCGGAGCGCACGGCCTCCAGCGCGGTGTGCAGAGGACGATGCTTGGAACCTTCGTCGAGCGCCATCGCGGCGAGCAGCGCGCCGCTGGCGATCTTCGGCAGATACTCGGACTTCTGCGCCGCCGAGCCGGCGCGGGCGAGTGCCGAGGCTGACAGCACGGCCGTGGCGAGAAACGGCGACGGCATCAAGGTACGGCCGATCTCCTCCATCACGACGCCGGCTTCGACCGCGCCGAGGCCCGAGCCGCCGTGCTCTTCCGGCACGAGCAGGCCGGCAAAGCCCATCTCGGCGAAGGTGGCCCAGAGCTCTTTGGAGAAGCCGGTCTCGTCGCGGCTGTCGCGCAGCTTGCGCAGGTGCGCCACCGGCGCGTGATCTGAGATCAGGCCGCGCGCGCTGTCGCGCAGCATCGATTGTTCTTCGGTGAGAAGGAGAGGCATGGGACGAATTCCTTGAAAAACTGCGTCTAACCGGTTCGCTCTCAACCCTCATGGTGAGGAGGCGCCCTTGCGCCGTCTCGAACCATAGGGCCGACATTGGGACCTCATCCTTCGAGACGCGCGCCAAGCGGCGCGCTCCTCAGGATGAGGAGATGCTGCTTACGCCCCCGGCAGATCGAGGATGCGCTTGGCGACGATGCCGAGCATGACCTCGGACGTACCGCCTTCGATCGAGTTCGCCTTGGTGCGGAGCCAGGCACGGGGACGTGCTCCTTCATGGGAGCGTTCGCTCTCCCATTCCAGCGCGTCGATGCCGCCGGCCGACATCAACAGCTCATACCGGCGCTTGTTGAGCTCAGTGCCGTAGTACTTCATCGCCGACGAGAACGCCGGATGGCCCTGCCCCGCCTTGGCGAGATCGACCATGCGCTCGGCGGCGGCGGCGAGCGCCGCCTCATCGACGTCGAAGGTCGCGATCTCGGCACGTAAGAGCGCGTCGTCGAGCCGCCCCTGCGCATCGCTGCCGACGGTGTCAGCCGCGACCTGGCCGAGCGGCCGGCTGCTGCCGCGCTCGCCCATGCCGGAGATCATCGCGCGCTCGTGTTGCAGCAGGTACTTCGCAACGTCCCAACCACGATTGACGGTGCCCAGCACGTTGGCCTTGGGCACCCGGACATTGTCGAAGAAGGTCTCGCAGAACGGCGAGCGGCCGGAGATCAGCAGAATCGGCTTGGTCGACACGCCCTTCGACGTCATGTCGAACAGGATGAAGCTGATGCCGTCATGCTTCTTCGCCGCGGGGTCGGTCCGCACCAGGCAGAAGATCCAGTCGGCGTAGTTGGCGTAGGAAGTCCAGATCTTCTGGCCGTTGATGATGTAGTCATCACCATCGCTCTCGGCGCGGGTCTGCAACGAGGCGAGATCGGAGCCGGCGTTCGGCTCGGAATAGCCCTGGCACCAGCGGATCAGGCCGGCGGTGATCTTCGGCAGATGCTCGCGCTTCTGGTCGTCGGTGCCGTATTTCAGCAGCGCCGGCCCGAGCATCGAGATGCCGAACGAGGTGATCGGCGCGCGCGCCCCGATCGCCGCCATCTCCTGGCGCACGATCTTGGCCTCCTCGCCGTCAAGGCCGCCGCCGCCATATTCCCTGGGCCAGTGCGGCACGGTCCAGCCCTTGTCGCGCATGCGCTCGAACCAGATGCGCTGCGGCTCGGAGGAGAATTTTGCGTTGCGGCCGCCCCAGAACGTGTCCTCCTCGGAGGTCATCGGCCGGCGCATCTCCGGCGGACAGTTGGCCTCGAGCCAGGCCCGCGTTTCGCGGCGGAATGTGTCGAGATCGGCCATGCCAGGTCCTCACGCGTTTCCATGATTGCTGTCTTTGGAACGACCTAACCTCAGCGCTTGGCGGAATTCAACATCGATGTCGTCCCATGCGCCCTCGCCTTGCCGGGCGTTCTATGGTCATGATGCCGCCGCGTGAAATACGAGGAAACGAACATGCGCCTGAAACTTCTTTCGCCTGGCGAAATGAGCGCCGACCAGCGCCAGACCTACGACGAGTCGATCGCCAGCAAGCGCGGCGCGCCGCCGCCGCCGATGATGGCCTGGCTCAACAGCCCGGAGATGGCGCGGCACGCGACCCGGCTCGGCGCCTTCCTGCGCTACGACACGGTGTTTCCGGCAGCATTATCGGAGATCGCGATCCTAGTGACGGCGCGACACTGGACCGCGCATTACGAATGGTACGCGCACAAGCGCCTCGCGCTGGCCGGCGGATTGGACATCAAGATCATCGACGCCATCCGCGACCGCCGCACGCCGGAGTTCTCCGATCCCAAGGCGAAAGTGATCTACGACGTCGCCAAGTCGCTGCATGAGGGCCATGGGCTGACGGATGCGCTCTACAAGGACGCGATCGCAACGCTCGGCGAGCGCGGCGTCGTCGAGATCATCGGCCTCTGCGGCTACTACACGATGGTCTCGATGACGCTGAACACGTTCGAGTTCGATCTGCCGGAAGGCGAGGTGTCGGAGTTGAAGTAAGAAGCGCGTGAGCTGCGATGCGCCGCTGTCGCCACGATGCCGGTGCACTCCCCTCCCCCTTGCGGGGAGGGGAGTGCACTGAGATCGCCGCTCAACTGATGCTCAGCTCATCCCCGCTCCGCCACACCCGCTGCCTCGCGCCGCTTCGACGACCACACCAGCGCAAGCACGCACAAGCCCAGCAGCACCGGCGGGAACACCACCATGTTGACCGCCGACCAGCCGAAATGGGCGAGCAACTGGCCCGAGGAGAACGAGCCCAGCGCCATCAGGCCGAAGATCAGGAAATCGTTGAAGGCCTGCACCTTGTTGCGCTCGGCGGACGAATGCGTCTCCAGCACCAGCGCGGAGGCGCCGACGAAGCCGAAATTCCAGCCGACGCCGAGCATGACCAGTGTGGCCCAGAAGTGCATCGCGGTCAGGCCCGACAGGCCGATGACGGCCGCGACCGCTTCGAGCCCCAGGCCCAGCGCGACGATGGCCGGCGCACCGAAGCGCGCGATCAGCGATCCCGTGAAGAAGCTCGGGCCGTACATCGCGACGATGTGCCATTGCAGGCCGAAATTGGAATCCGACACCGTCAGCCCGCACATCTGCATCGCCAGCGGCGCCGAGGTCATCACCAGGTTCATCACCGGATAGGCGATGGTGCCGCACAGCGCGGCTGCGATGAAGCGCGGCTGGCGCACGATCTCGGACAGCGGCCGGCCGCCATGCAGATCGGCAGCTTCAGGCTTCGGCAGATCGACGCCGGCCACGATCCCCATCGCGACCAGCGCGACCGCCGCCTGGATCAGATAGCTGAACGCGAACAGATAGGGCTGCCAGACGTCCATGGTCCATTGCACGAGCTGTGGACCGAGCAGACCGGCGAAGATGCCGCCTGCCATCACCCACGACACCGCCTTGGGCCGGAACGCGGCGCTGGCGCCGTCGGCAGCAGCGAAGCGATAGGATTGCGCGACCGCGCCATAGAGGCCGCCGAGGAACGTCGCCAGGCAGAACAGTGCGAACGAGCCGCGCAGAATCGCGAGGCAGCCGAGCACGCCGGTGACGGCGCCGCAGCCGGTACCGATGAGGAAGGCCGCCCGGCGGCCATAGCGCCGCGAGATCGCGCCGGTCGGCAGGGTGCCGGCGGCGAGGCCGACGACGTACATCGAGATCGGCACCGTCGCGAGCCCGATGTTCGGGGCAATGGTGACGCCGACGATCGCGCCGGTCGCGAAGATCACGGCCGAGTTGGCGCCGGTCAGCGCCTGGGCGGCCGCGAGCCGCGCCACGTTGCGGCGAGCGCGGGCATCATCGGAAGTGTCTTCGCTCACGGTCAGATCGATCATCTCAGGTATCCGGGGGCGTGGCGCGCACGCTTCGCCTTGCTGGTTCAGCCGCACTATTGGGGGAAGCACGCGCCCGAGGCAACGGGCGCGAACGGAGACAAGCCATGCGGCAGCGGCCGCGCCACCGAGCGTGATTCGACACTCCCGACCCGCCCGGCTAATCAAGCCGACGGTATTCTCGCGTCAACGGCGCCCGCGGAGCTTGAGCCATGTCAATCGACGATCGTCCGACCATCGCGGCGCCCGATGACGATCCGTATCTGTGGCTCGAGGAGATCGACGGCGAGCGCGCGCTCGCCTTCGTCGCGGCGCAGAACCAGCGCACGCTCGCCGCGTTCGGCGATGCGGCCTTCGCACGCGACCGCGACGCACTAGCTGCCATTCTGGACCGGCCCGACAACATCCCGTTCGTGAGCCGACGCGGCGGGCTGCTGTACAATCAGTGGAAGGACGCGGCGCATCCGCGCGGCTTGTGGCGGCGTACGACGCTGACGGAGTTCCGCAAGGCGCAACCGCAATGGGATGACCTGCTCGACATCGACCGACTCGCCGCCGACGAAGGCGAGGACTGGGCGCTGAACGGAGTCTCGAGCCTGCCGCCGGCCCATGAGCACGCCATCCTGAGCCTGTCACGCGGCGGCAGCGACGCCGTGGTGCTGCGCGAGTTCGACCTCGCGGCGAAGCGCTTTGTCACGGGCGGCTTCACGCTCTCGGAGGCCAAGGGCAGCGCCGCCTGGCTCGATGCCGACACGCTGCTGCTGGCGAGCGCGTTCGGCCCGGGCATGGCGACGCCGTCCGGCTACGCCCGGACGGTGCGGCGCTGGCGGCGCGGCCAGCCGGTCGAGCAGGCGGAGGTGATCTTCAGCGCCGAAGGCAGCCAGTCGACATGGGTGCATGTCGGCGTCGATCGCAGCGTCGCGCCGGCACGGGTGTGGTTCGCCGAGGGCATCGACTTCTTCAACCAGCATCTCTGGCTCGGCGACGGCAGCGGCGCGCGGACCAGGCTCGATCTGCCGACCGACTGCTGGATGTCGGCGCATGGCGACTGGATGGCCATCAAGCTGCGCCAGCCCTGGAGCCTCGGCGAGGTCACCCATCCTGCGGACGTGGTGCTCGGTCTCCGGCTGTCGGCATTCCTTGCCGGGCGCCGCGATTTCACCCGCGTGTTCGAGCCCGCGCCGCGACGCGCGCTGCAGGGCCTGTCCTGGACCGGCGGCCGGCTGGTGCTGTCGATCCTCGACGAGCTCAGGGCCAGGTTCGAGGTGTGGACGCCGTCACGGGAGGCGTGGAGCTGTGAGCGGCTGCCCGGCCTGCCGGAGATCGCGACGGTGGACGTCTGGCGCCTCGACACCGACGAGGCGGAAAGCAACGGCGACCTGCTCGCCAATGTCCAGGATCCGCTGACGCCGCCGTCGCTGCAACTGATCGAGGGCTTCGCTGCACCCGTGATCCTGAAGCAGGCGCCTCGCACCTTCAGCGCCGAGGGGCACGTCGTCACACGGCACGAGGCGATCTCGGTGGATGGCGAGCGCATTCCCTACACCCAGACCGGACCGGCCGAGCTGACCGGCGACGCGCCGGTGCACATGAGCGCCTATGGCGGCTTCGGTCACACGCTGCGTCCGGCCTACAATGCGGCACTGGGCAAGCTGTGGCTCGAGCGCGGCGGCACCCTGGTCGAGGCCAACATCCGCGGCGGCGGCGAGTTCGGCACCGCCTGGCACGACGCCGGCCGCTATGCCGGCAAGCGGCTCGCGCATGATGATTTCGCTGCGGTCGCAGCCGACCTCGTCCGCCGCGGCGTCACGGTGCCGAAGCGCATCGCGGCGCAAGGCGGCTCCAATGGCGGCATCCTGATCACCAACATGCTGGTGCGCTACCCCGAGCGCTTCGGCGCCTTGTTCTGCACCATCCCGCTGATCGACATGCGCCGCTACACCAAGCTACTCGCCGGCGCGAGCTGGATCGCCGAATATGGCGATCCCGACCAGGACGAGGATTGGAGCTGGCTGCAGACCTATTCGGCCTATCACACCGCCACGCCCGGCCAGCCCTATCCGCCGATCCTGATCGCGACCACGCGGCGCGACGACCGCGTCCATCCCGGCCACGCCCGCAAGATGACCGCCAAGCTGCAGGCCATGGGCTACGACGCCTGGTTCTACGAACCCGCCGCCGGCGGCCATGGCTATGGCACCGACAACCGCGAGCGCGCCAGCTTCATCACACTCGGCACGCGGTTTCTGGCGCGGCATGTCGGGCTGGAGATGGCGTAGCGCCTACGCTCCGTTACCGTGCTGCCGGCCCCACCCACCGCTGTCGTCCCGGCGAACGCCGGGACCCATACTCCGCGGCAGGAGTTTGTCGCGAGGGCAGATGTCACGCCGATCTCGCGTCACAACTGGACCCTGTGGCTATGGGTCCCGGCGTTCGCCGGGACGACGGCGGAATTCGGAGCAGCGCCGTCGACAACTCACGACGTCCGACCGAACACCAGGATCATGTTGTTGGCCGGCATCTCCACCGTCTCGCGCAAGACGAGCCCGTTGCGCGCGGCGAGCGCGTCGAGATCGGTGATGTCGCGCACGCCCCAGTCCGGATCGCGCTCGCGCAGGGAGGTGTCGAACACGGCATTGCTGACCGCGGTGTGCTTGCCGTCACGCTTGAACGGGCCGTAGAGCACCAGCACGCCGTCCGCCGACAGCGCCTGCCCGGCGCCGGCGAACAATCCCTCCGCCACCGCCCAGGGCGCGATGTGAATCACATTGGCACAGAAGATCGCGGCGAGCTGCGAAGGCCCGCCCGCGGCGCGGAACGCCGCCGGCCAGCCGGGATCGGACAGGTCGATGCGCTGGGCGTCGCGGATGTTGGACCGCCCGGCATGCCGGCGCCACGCCGCGATGCTGGCGAGGTGGTTGGCGTTGAGATCGCTCGGCCACCACGTCAGGTCCGGGCGCTGGGAGGCGAAATGCACGACATGCTGGCCGGTGCCGCTGCCCGCCTCCAGCACGTCGCCGGTCTTGCCCGCCAGCAGCCGTCCCAGCACCGCCCAGATCGGCTGGTGGTTGCGGTGGAACGCGGCCGCGTCCAGCCGTCCGTCCGGTTCCACCGGCCGGCCGTCCCGGCCGAACTCCACGACATACTCCGCCATGCCCACTCTCCCGGCGCCAGATGAACGGCCTTCGTTAACCGCGTTGCGGCGGCCACCATAGCTGCATTGTCAGCCGATGGTCTTTATGCTTTGCAGCTCCTATATTACCGAGATCACCGAGACGTCGGAATTCCACCTTGATCACACCTGTCCTGCGTACCGCCCTGGCGATGGGGCTCTCGCTCGCCATGTCCATGGCCGCTCACGCCCAGTCCGGTGCCGTCGACGGCCAGAAGCTCGCCTTCGACCGCGGCAAGGGCAACTGCCTGACCTGCCACGAGATCAAGGGCGGCGACCTGCCGGGCTCGATCGGCCCGAAGCTGGAGAACCTCAAGGCGAGATACGACCGCGCCGAGCTGATCGCGATTCTCAACGACGAGACCAGGCGCAATCCGCTGACGGTGATGCCGCCGTTCGGCCGCAACCGCATCCTGACCGAGCAGGAAATCAGCGCCATCGTCGATTTCCTGCAGACCCTCTGATTCCGTTTGGAGACCGCCATGACTGCCTCGTTCGGCCCGTTGGCCCACCGCCGCCTGTTCCTGAAGGGCGCCGGCCTCGTCGCGCTGATCGGCCTCGGCAACGCCGTGCTGCACGCCGCGCCCGCCTTCGCGGCGACCAACGATAACAAATATCCGGAAGACGCCTTCAAGCAGAAGAACGCGGGCGACGCTGTCAAGGCGCTGTACGGCCGCGACCACGAAGCGTCCGACAAGATCAAGCTCGACGCGCCGGAGATCGCCGAGAACGGCGGCGTGGTGCCGATCGCGGTGACGACGTCGCTGCCGAACGTCACCTCGATCGCCTTCATCGTCAGCGAGAATCCGTTCGCGCTGGCGGCGTCGTACCACATCCCCGACGGCACCGTGCCCGCGGTGGCGAACCGGCTGAAGATGGCCAAGACCTCCAACGTGATCGCGCTCGTCGAATCCGGCGGCAAGCTCTACAGCGCGACCAAGGAGGTCAAGGTCACCGTCGGCGGCTGTGGCGGCTAAGGTCAGGAGATCATCATGGCATCGAGCATCCGCGTCCGCGCCGTCCTGAACGGCGACATCGCCGAGGTCCAGACACTGATCCAGCACCCGATGGACACGGGCCTGGTCAAGGACGCCAAGGGCGAACTGATCCCGGCGCACTACATCCAGCAGGTCACCTTCGTGCACAAGGACAAGACGGTGTTCCTGGCCGATTGGGGCACCGCGGTGTCCAAGGACCCCTACGTCAAGTTCGCCTTCAAGGGCGCGGCCAAGGGCGACGAGCTCAAGGTGAGCTGGGTCGACAGCAAGGGCGCGACCGACAGCCTGACGGCGACGATCCAATGAGGGCGCCGCGCCTCGCGCTGGCTGTCGCGGCCACGCTCGCTCTCGGCGCCTCCGGCGCTGCGGCTGCGGACAAGCCGAACCCGGCCGCCGACGCCAAGGCGTTCCAGGACTACTTCGTCAAGAAGTTTCCGAAGGTGCCGTTCGATGATTTCGTCAACGGGCCGTATTCGATGAACGCCGACATGCGCAAGCAATGGGAAGAGAAGGAGGAGTTCCCTCCTTACGAGTTCGCGCTCGATGCCGGCAAGGAGATGTTCGCCAAGCCGTTCAAGAACGGCAAGACCTATGCCGACTGCTTCCCGAACGGTGGCATCGGCATCCGCCAGAACTATCCCTATTTCGACGACAAGGAAGGCAAGGTCATCACCCTCGAGCTGGCGCTGAACCGCTGCCGCGAGGCCAATGGCGAGCAGCCCTATTCCTACGTCAAGGACGAGATGGCCTCGCTGACCGCCTACATGGCGTACACGTCGCGCGGCAAGCGCTTCGACATCAAGATCCCCGACGATCCGCGTGCGCTGGAGGCGTTCGAGAAGGGCAAGGAATATTTCTACACCCGCCGCGGCCAGCTGAACTTCTCCTGCGCGAGCTGCCATGTGCAGAGCCCGGGCGAGCGCATCCGCGCCGAGATCCTGGCGCCGGCGCTCGGCATCCTCAACGCGATGCCGATCTACCGCTCGGAATGGAGCGGCATGGGCACGATCAGCCGGCGCTTCGTCACCTGCAACAGCCAGACCCGCGCCGTGCCGCTGGAGCCGCAATCGGACGAATACCGCAACCTCGAATATTACCTGTCCTACGTGTCGAACGGCCTGCCGGTTTCAGGTCCGGGAGCGCGACCATGAAAAATGTCACGACGGCAAGCGTCATGAAAAAGATCGTGTTCGCCATGATGGTGTCGGCGGTCGGCGCCGGCTCCGCGCGGGCCGCGTCGGAGGCCGACTATCTCTCGGCGGTCGCGGCGGCCGAGAGCGCCAACAAGGAAGCCGGACGTCTGCGCAACCAATGGACCGTGACCCAGGCCGCACTCACCGCTGCGAAGAAGGCAGCGGAGTCCGGCAATTTCGATTCGGCGCTGAAGTCGGCGCAGGAGGCCGAGTCGCTCGCCAAGGCCTCGATCGTCCAGGCCACCAGCGAGAAGCAGCGCTGGAAGGACATGGAGATTCGCTAGAGCATGATCCGGAGACGTGGCAACCGGGCGACAACCGCCGAAGGCGTTTGCGCGAAGATCATGCTCACCCAAAGGGATGGATCATGATGCGATTCCATGGAATCGCATCATGATCTAGAACGCTGGCCATGACGATGCGGCGCCGGGATTTTCTGAAAGCATCGGCTGTCGCGGCCATCGCCGCGCCGGCGCTGCTGCGCAGCGCGACCGCCGCCGACACCGTCAGCCTGTACGACATCGAGAAATTCGGCAACGCGCGCATCCTGCACATCACGGACACGCATGCGCAGCTGCGGCCGCTGTTGTTCCGCGAGCCCAGCGTCAATCTCGGCATCGGCGAGATGTGGGGACGGCCGCCGCATCTGGTCGAGCGCGCCTTCCTCGACCGCTACGGCATCCGGCCCGACAGCGCCGAGGCCTATGCCTTCACCTCGTTCGAGTTCGAGAAATACGCCGTTCGCTTTGGACGGATGGGCGGCTTCGCGCATCTGAAGACGCTGGTCGACAAGCTGCGCGCCGATGCCGGCGACCATCGCTCGGTGCTGCTCGATGGCGGCGACCTCTGGCAGGGCACCGGCCTCGCCAATGCGATGCGCGGCGCCGACATGGTGAGCGCGGCCAATCTGCTCGGCATCGACGCGATGACCGGGCATTGGGAGTTCACCTATGGCGAGGAGGCGCTGCGCGCCAACCTCGCCCGCTTCAAGGGCGAGTTCCTGGCGCAGAATGTGTTCCTGACCGAGGAGGCCGCGTTCAACGACGCCAAGGCGTTCGATCCCGGATCGGGGCGCGTGTTCAAGCCGGCCACCATCAAGGAGATCGGCGGCGCCCGCATTGCCGTGATCGGCCAGGCTTTCCCCTACGTGCCGATCGCGCATCCGCGCCGCTTCACGCCGGACTGGACGTTCGGCATCCGCGAGGAGGAGTTGCAGAAGCTGGTCGATGGCCTGCGCGGCGCCGACAAGGTCGATGCCGTGATCCTGCTGTCGCATAACGGCATGGATGTCGACCTCAAGCTCGCGAGCCGCGTCACCGGCATCGACGTCATCCTCGGCGGCCATACCCATGACGCGGTTCCGCAGCCGGTCGCGGTCAGCAACGCCAAGGGCGCGACCTTGGTCACCAATGCCGGCTCGAACGGCAAATTTCTCGCCGTGCTCGATCTCGATGTCGGCAAGGGCCGCGTCGCCGATGCACGCTACCGGCTGCTGCCCATCTACTCGGAGCTGCTGAAGCCCGATCCCGCGATGCAGGCGCTGATCGACCAGACGCAGCAGCCGCAGGTCGCGGCCTGGAGCGAGAAGCTCGCAACATCGGACCGGCTGCTGTACCGGCGCGGCAATTTCGAAGGCGCGACCGACGACCTGATCTGCGCGGCGCTGCGCCGCGAGCTCGACGCCGAGATTGCGCTGTCACCCGGATTCCGCTGGGGTCCGACCTTGCTCGCCAACCAGTCCATCCTGCTGGAGGACGTGCTGGCGCAGACCGCCATCACCTATCCCGAGACCTATGTGCAGCGGATGACCGGCGCAGAGATCAAAGACGTGCTCGAGGACGTCTGCGACAATCTGTTCAACGCCGATCCCTATCTGCAGCAGGGCGGCGACATGGTGCGCACCGGCGGGCTGTCCTACCGCTGCGCGCCCGCCGAGCCGATCGGCCGCCGCATCTCCGATCTCACGCGCGACGATGGCCGCCCGCTCGACGCGCGCAAGAGCTACAAGGTCGCCGGCTGGGCCTCGATGAACGCGCAGGACGGCAAGCCGGTGTGGGACGTGGTCGCCAACCACCTGCGCGACGGTCAGCTGGTGCTGGTCGGAACCAACAAGGTCACGCTCTCGGGCGTCGACGGCAATCCCGGATTTGCATCGCAATCGTGACCGCGGATGGCGCGGTGCAATCCGGCCTGCCAAGCGTCCGCCGCATTGGTGACATCGGGCCGATCGTGCTAATGCCACGACGATCCTGATCGGAAGGAGGCGCCGATGATCTTCCGCCAATTGTTCGACAGCGTCTCCGGCACCTACAGCTACATCCTCGCCAGCCGCACCGGCGGCGAGGCTGTCATCATCGATCCCGTGCTGGAGAAGGTCGACCGCTACTGTCAGCTGCTGCGTGAGCTCGATTTGCGCCTGGTGAAGGCCGTCGACACCCACCTGCATGCGGATCACGTCACCGGCCTCGGCGCTTTGCGCGACCGCACCCATTGCGTCACCATCATGGGCGAGCAGACCAAGGCCGATGTCGTGGCGATGCGCGTCAGCGAGGGCGACCGGATCGCGATCGAGGGCATCAGCCTGGACGTGATGTACACGCCCGGGCACACCGACGATTCCTATAGTTTCTCGATGGGCGACCGCGTCTTCACCGGCGACACGCTGCTGATCCGCGGCACCGGCCGCACCGATTTCCAAAACGGCGATGCGCGGCAGCAGTACGACTCCATCTTCAACAGGCTGCTGCGGCTGCCCGACGACACGCTGGTCTATCCCGCGCACGACTACAAGGGCGACACCGTCTCCACCATCGGCGAGGAGCGCCGCTACAATCCGCGCCTGCAGGTCAAGTCGGTCGACGACTACGTCGCGCTGATGGCGAATCTGAAGCTGCCGAATCCGAAGATGATGGATGTCGCGGTGCCCGCCAACATGCGCGTCGGGCTGCATCAGGAGGAACTGGCGAAGCAGGGCCTGTCGCTGTCGGCACGTGAGGCGATCGAATGCCTGGGACGTCCCGACGTGCTGCTGGTCGATCTGCGCGAGGCCGCCGAGCGCGCCAAGCACGGCACGCTGTCCGGCGCGCTGCACGCGCCCTATCCTGCGATCGCCGACAATCTCAAGCCCGGCGGCATGCTGCGCGAGGTCGCCGCCGCCACCGGCCGCCGCATCGTGTTCTTCTGCGCCTATGGCGAGCGCTCGGCGATGGCCGTGCAGACCGCGCAAGCGGCGGGGCTTGCGAATACGGCACATATCGAGGGCGGACTGGACGCGTGGAAGAAGGCCGGCGGACCGGTGGTGCCGTAGGGAGTTACGCTCTCGCTCTCCTCTCCCACCTTTCGGCAGCCTTCGACCGCGCCCCACACTCGCTGTCGTCCCGGGCAAGACCGTTGACGGGAAGCGTCAGCGGGCGCCGACCCGGGACCCATACCGCGTGATCCGTCTTGAGGCAGGCTGCGTGTTGCACGACTCGCGCAACAAACATCCGCCGGTGGTTATGGGTCCCCGCGTTCGCGGGGACGACACCTGTGGTGGGGACACACCGTGCCTTCCTGCCCACAACCCCGGAACGGCGGCGGGTGACTTGCCGCCCCTGGGCCGCCGGCCGTCCCGCGCAGGTGCCATGCGCGGGCGCTCATGGACAATGAACCGCAATCCGATAGTGTGGCGTTGTGTCGCGCGCCTCTGTTTAGGCAGCATCGGCGGTTTGCCGGCAACGCGTCCTCTTTTCCATCGCTGACGACCGGAGCCACACGGATCGACCATGGCTGACGTTCTCGCCGCACCGCAACATGTCCGTGCTCCGGTCCGGGCCGCCTCCCCGCTGCGCACGCTGGCGCTGATCTCGCTGGCGCATTGGGTCAGCCACCTGCACATGCTGGTGCTGCCGATGCTGTTTCCCTACCTCAAGGAGAAGCTCGGCGTCGGCTATGTCGAGCTCGGCTTTCCGCTCACCGTGTTCGCTGTGGTGTCGGCGCTAACGCAGGCCCCGGTCGGCTATCTCGTCGACCGCGCCGGCGCCCGCCGCATCCTGCTGCTCGGCCTCACGCTCGGCGGCCTGTCGCTGGCGCTGCTCGGGTTCTACCTGACCTACACGAGCCTCGTCGTCTCGGCGGTGCTCCTCGGCCTCGCCAACGCGGTCTACCATCCCTCGGACTATGCCCTGCTGTCGGCCCACATGGACGAGAAGCGCATGGGCCGCGCCTTCGGCGTGCACACCTTCGCCGGCTATCTCGGCGGCGCCGTCGCGCCCGCGGTGATGGCGGCCCTGGTCACCACCGTCGGCGGCTCCGGCGCGCTGATCGCGGCCGGCCTGGTCGGACCGCTCGCGGCGCTGCTGCTGCTCGTCGGCAACGTGCCCGAGGTGCCGCCGCATCCGCATCACACCGCTGCCGATGGCAGCAAGGCGAAGCAGCCCAGCCTGCTGACGCCGATGCTGATGCTGCTGACCGTGTTCTTCATGCTGCTCAGCCTGTCCAACGCCGGCATCGCCAGCTTCGGCGTGGTCGCATTCATGAACGGCTACGGCATCTCGTTCTCGACCGCCAATATCGCGCTGACCGCATTCCTCGGCGCCAGCGCCGTCGGCGTGCTCGCCGGCGGCCAGCTCGCCGACCGCATCAGGCATCACAACCTGGTCGCGGCCGTCGCCTATGCGATCAACGCCGTGCTGGTGCTGATGATCACTTTCATCAACCTGCCAACCGTGCTGCTCACGGCGATTATGCTGGTCGCCGGCTTCATGAGCGGCGTGATCGCGCCGTCGCGCGACATGCTGGTGCGCAACGCCGCCCCTCCGGGCGCCGCCGGCCGCGCCTTCGGCATCGTCTCCACCGGCTTCAACTTCGCAGGCGTCGTCAGCCCGCTGCTGTTCGGCTGGATCATGGACATGAACGCACCCCGCTGGGTGTTCGGCGCCTCGGTCGTGTTCATGCTGCTGACCATCGTGCTGGCGTTCTTCACCGAGCCGAAGAAGGCCAAGGCGTAGTTTTCGACGTAGGGTGGGCAAAGCGACGCGTGCCCACCATTTGTCACCGACACCACAGCTACCAACGGTGGGCACGCAGCGCCTGATGGCGTCGCTTTGCCACCCTAGGGACAGTAAGCTATTAGTTCGTCCGCGCTGCCCGATGCAGCGCCCTCTCCCCTTGTGGGAGAGGGCATCGCCGGCGCAGCCGCGTACTCCGTCGGGTGAGGGGGCTCGCTCTGCGAAGGAAGCCGGCGGAGAGAGACCCCTCACCCGACCGAGCTTGCCGATCTGTCCTACATGCCCTCTCCCACAAGGGGAGAGGACGCAATCATGAGCACCTCTGATAGTTGCGCGACGTTTGAGACGCGCTTCCACCTCTCCATGCAACGCTGCTGTCTCTTCCCGCGTGTTGACATCATCGTGCATGCGTCGATGATGTCCCGATAATGACAATATCGGGGAAGACACGCCATGACGCAGCCAGATCTCGTGATCCGCGGTGGAACCGTTGCCGATGGCTCAGGCGGCGAGCTGCGTGAGGCGGATGTTGCGATCGCGGACGGCCGCATCATCGAGGTTGGCAAGGTCACAGCATCAGGCCGCGAGGAGATCGACGCCAAGGGCAAGCTGGTCACGCCCGGCTTCGTCGACGTCCACACCCATTACGACGGCCAGGTCACCTGGAGCCACGACATCTCGCCGTCGTCGCAGAACGGCGTCACGTCAGCGATCATGGGCAATTGCGGCGTCGGCTTCGCGCCGTGCCGGCCGGCCGATCATCAGCGGCTGATCCAGTTGATGGAGGGTGTCGAGGACATTCCCGAGCCGGTGCTCGAGGCCGGCATTCCCTGGGAATGGGAGAGCTTTCCGGACTACATGGAGTGGCTGGGCAAGCGTGAATTCGATCTCGACATCGGCGCGCAACTGCCGCATGCGGCGCTGCGCGTCTATGTGATGGGCGAGCGCGGCGCGCGGCGGGATCCCGCCACTGCCGACGACAACCGCGCGATGGCGGCGCTGGCGCGCGACGCGGTCAAGGCCGGCGCGCTCGGCTTCTCGACCTCGCGCACGCTCAACCACCGGACCTCGACCGGCGACTACACGCCGACCTTGAAGGCCGGCGAGGACGAGCTGACGACGATCGCGCAGGCCATGCACGGCGCCGACCGCAGCGTGCTGCAATTCGTACTCGACATTTCAACCATCCATGAAGACCTGCCGATGATGCTGCGCATTGCCGAGGCAACGAAATGCCCGATCTCGTTCTCGGTGACGCAGAACGACCGCGCGCCGCAGCGCTGGCGGCAGACGCTGGCCGAGATCAATGCCGCCGCCGCGCGCGGCCTGTCGGTGACGGCGCAGATCGCGGCGCGTCCGGTCGGACTGCTGCTCGGGCTGGAGCTGTCGCGCAACCCGCTGCAGACGCATCCGAGCTATCAGGCGATCGCGCATCTGCCGCTGGCCGAGCGCGTCGCCCGGATGCGCGATCCGCAGGTTCGTGCGGCGATCCTGAGCGAGCAGGCCAGCGCGACCGACGATCCGCTGTTCTTCAAGCCGAACTACGACAAGATGTACCTGCTCGGCGATCCGCCGGATTACGAGCAGCCGCCCGAGCGGTCGCTCGGCGCCCAGGCCCGTGCGCGCGGCGCTCGTCCCGAGGAACTGGCCTATGACGCGATGCTCACGGACGGCGGGCGCGGCATGCTCTACGTGCCGTTCCTCAACTATTCCGACGGCAATCTCGATGCCACCTACGAGATGCTGCGTGACCCGCGCAGCGTGCCCGGCCTCAGCGATGGCGGCGCGCATTGCGGCATCATCTGCGATGCCAGCTTCCCGACCTATCTGCTCACGCACTGGACCCGCGACCGCAAGCGCGGCGACAGGCTGTCGATTCCCTTCGTCGTCGCCGCGCAGTCGCGCAAGACCGCACTCTCCGTCGGCCTCGACGATCGCGGCCTGATCGCGCCGGGCTACAAGGCGGACGTCAACGTCATCGACTACGACCGGCTGCACCTGCATCCGCCGAAAGTGCATTACGACCTGCCGGTCGGCGGCCGCCGCCTGATGCAGGAGGTCGACGGCTACGACGCGACGATCGTGTCCGGCGTGGTCACGCGGCGCCACGGCGAGGCCACCGGCGCACGACCGGGACGGCTGGTCAGGGGGGCGCGCCGTGTGAGCTGAGACATCAACTGGCCGCGGCGACCGTCTCGGCGAGCCTTGCAAGCTCGGATCGTGCGGCCGAGTATTCGTTGAACCATGGCGGCAACGAGCGCAGGGCGATTTCGAGTGCTCTTGCGGCCTCGTCGTGGCGGCCGTTCAACAGATGCCACTCACCGATGTAGAAATAGGCTTCAGCCTGTTCGGGAGCCGTTGCGGTCGCATTCAGCACCTGCTGCGCCGTCGAACGCTCCATCAGCAGATCGAACACCGGTCCAGGCCACTGCGCCGCAGTCCAGCGCGATGCGACAGCGGCGAGGTCCGGCCTGGCGCGCCCCGACAACCGGGCGAGCGACAGGTAAAGAAACAGAACCGCATAGGGATCGAACTCGAGCGCGAGCGATCTTTCCATGTCCGCTGCCGCGGCATCGAACCTGCCGCGGCAAAACTGGATATAGCCACGCCCCCTCTGCATGATGGGGTCCTTGGGTGCGAGGCCGATCGCCGTCGTGCTCTCGACGATCGCGCGATCCGAATCGCCCTTCACGTGATGAAGGAACGCGAGTTCGCCATGAGCCGCGGCGACCCTGGGGTCGAGAGCGAGAGCTCGCGTCTGGTCATCAAAGGCGCCGTCGAAGTCGCCAAGGAGTTTCCGAGACACGCCGCGGGCGCCGAATGTCTGCGCGTTCGGCTTCAGCTTGAGGGCCAAGCCGAAATCGGCGATCGAACTGGCGTAGCTTCCCTGCCCTGAAGTGCGACACCGCGATTATGGTAGGCGTAATAATTGCGTGGGTTGAGCTGGATCACCTTGCTGAAGTGGAGGATGGCACCTGGGAAGTCCTCGATCTTCAGGCATCGCGCGCCGCGCCAGTAGTGCAGCATATGATAGAACAGGCGCATCGTGCAGGACCTCCGCAAGGATGAATGCGAGGCCGCCTCCCGATGCCCCCGGCTGGGGTTGTATCACGCAAATTCCGGCGCGACAGCCTGCTGCGCCTGCAGGCGGGCGCGTTCGCTGTTGGGCCAGAGCAGCGCCAGGCCGAGCAGGCCGGAGATCACCATGATGACCGCATTGATGGTGAAGCCCGACATGTAGCCTTCGAGCAGGCTGCCGGAGGCCTGGATCATCTTGCCCATCACCACCGGCGCCACGATGCCCGCCAGCGTATAGAGCGCGCCGTAGATCGCCATGGCGGCGCCCCGCTGCCTGACCGGCGTGAACTCGCCGATCATCGGCGGGCAGACGACGTAGATCGAGCCGCACAATCCCGATCCGACCACGAGCAGTGCGATCTTGGCCGACGCGGCGTCGACATGCGGCATCATCGCCATCAGGGCGCCGCCGATCACGAGCGGCGTCGCGCCGAGCACGCCGCGGGCCATGCGGGTGGATACGCCGCGCGCCATCAGCGTCTGCGACACGAAGCCCGTGGTCAGCACCACGCACGCGCCGAAGATCCAGGGCAGGATCGAGATGAAGCCGGCCTGCTGCTGCGAGAAGCCGAGACCCTTCACCAGGAACGGCGTGAACCAGGTGAGCCCGAGCGACAGCGCCCAATAGGCGCCGAAGGTCGCGGCAACGCAACCGACGAAGGTCCGCGACGTCAGCAATTGCAGATACGGGACGCGCTGCTCGCGCAGGCCGGCGAATTCGACCTCGGCCAGCGGCCCTTCCTTGCCCAGCCACAGCCACGCTACGCTCCACATCAGCCCGACCACGCCGAGCGCGCCGAAGGCATAGTGCCAGCCGTGATTGACAATGATCCAGTTCAGCGCGGGCACCGCGAGGATGACGCCGAACGCCGACCCCTGTGACAGGATCGCGGTCGGCATCGCTCGTTTCTCATCGGGAAACCATTTGTAGACGGCATGAACGGCCACGGACGCGGCGGGACCTTCGCCAGCGCCGAGAATGACGCGGCAGATCAGCAGCGTGGTGAAGCCGACGGTGCCGACCATCGGAAACTGCGCCACCGCCCAGATCAGCGCCAGCACCAGCAGCACCCAGCGCGTCGGCACCTTGTTGACGACGAAGCCGACGACGATGGCGGAGATCGAGAACAGGAAGAAAAAGGACGATCCGAGCAGGCCGAACTGCTCGGCGTTCAGGTTGAGCTCGGTCATGATCGGCACGCCGGCGAGCCCGACCACGATCTTGTCGGCGAAGTTCACCAGCATGAACAGGAACAGCAGGAAGGTGATCTTCCAGGCCCCCTTCGGGGTCGCGCTTGCGCGGGATGTGCCCTTCAGCGTCGTCGGCGCGGCCATGGTCGTTCCCCGTTCTGTCATGATCCGCCCCTGTCATCCGGGCGTTTCGACGATGCTACCCACGAAGCGGCTCCGCAGGCAACCGGCTCGCGCGCTAAGTTGTTGCTGCAACGCGGGAATCCGCCCTCTTGGGCTGCATCGCGATACCCTCGCAACCTGATTGCGCGCGGCCGGCATCACATCGGCGGCGTCGCGAAGAACGAGCACGTGATGTTCGCGTTGGCCCTTGTTATGTTGTGACGCAACAACCCCGATCATGCCCGTGCTCAGCGTCCGTCATCTCACCAAATCCTATCGATCCGGCGGCGAGCCGATCCATGTTCTGCGTGGCGTCGACCTCGACGTCTCCTCCGGCGAGCGCGTCGCACTGACCGGCGAATCCGGCTCCGGCAAGAGCACGCTGCTGCATCTGATCGCCGGGCTCGATGCCGCCGACAGTGGCGACATCCTGCTGGACGGCGCTGCGGTCGGCGCGCTCGACGATTCGGCACGCGCGGCGGTCCGGCGCGAGCGGCTCGGCCTCGTGTTCCAGCAGTTCAACCTGGTGCCGAGCCTGTCGGTGCAGGACAATCTCAGTTTCCAGGCGCGGCTGGCCGGTCGGCATGATCCGGCGTGGCACAGCGAGCTGGTCGAGCGGCTCGGGCTGAAGCCGCTGCTCAAGCGCTATCCCGAGCAATTGTCGGGCGGGCAGCAGCAGCGCGTCGCGATCGGCCGCGCGCTGGCGATCAAGCCGGCGCTGCTGCTTGCTGACGAGCCGACCGGCAACCTCGACGAGGACACCGCCGACGAGGTGATGGCGCTGACGCGCGACCTCGTCGCGCGCACCGGCTGCGGCTTCCTGATGGTGACGCACAGCGCGCGGCTCGCGGCGATGCTCGACCGTCACGTCCACCTGCATGCCGGACGCATCGCATGAGACGCGCGCTGTGGATATTAGCGGTGCTGCTCAGCCACTGGCGCCGGCATCCGATGCAGCTCGCGACCTTGCTGATCGGGCTGATCTCGGCGACCGCGCTGTGGAGCGGCGTGCAGGCGCTGAATCAGCAGGCCCGCAGCTCGTATGACCGCGCCGCCGCGATCTTCGGCGGCGCGCGCACGCCGATGCTGGTCGCGACCGACGGCAAGATGCTGCCGCAGAGCGTGTTCGCGGAATTGCGCCGCGCCGGCTGGGCGGTGTCGCCGGTGCTGGAGGGCCGCGTGCAGATCGACGGCCATTCACTGCGGCTGCTCGGCATCGAGCCGTTCAGCATCCCCCGGGAGGTCGGCGATGCGCCGATGGTCGGCCGCAGCGAGCTCGAGGCGTTCCTGACACCGCCGCACCGGACGCTGATCTCGCCGGACACGCTGGCCGATCTCGGAGTCAAGGACGGCGCGACGCCGCGGCTCAGCAACGATGTCAAGCTGCCGCCCTTGATGGCGCAGCAGCAGCTCGCGCCCGGCGTGCTCGTGGTCGATATCAGCGACGCGCAGCGGCTGCTCGACAAGCCCGGCCAGATGTCGCGGCTGCTCGTCGGCAAGGCGGCCGGTCAATTGCCACCGTTGCGGTCATTCGCCGGCGGCCGGCTACAGCTCCTGCAGCCGGAGGCCGAGACCGACCTGGAGCGGCTGACCGACAGCTTCCACCTCAACCTCACCGCCTTCGGCCTGCTGTCCTTCGTCGTCGGCCTGTTCATCGTCAATTCCGCCATCGGCCTCGCCTTCGAGCAGCGGCTGCCGGTGCTGCGCACCTTGCGCGCCTGCGGCGTGTCGGCGCGGCAGCTCAATGGCGTGCTGATCGGCGAGCTGATCGGCTTTGCCTTGGTGGCGGGCCTGGCCGGACTGGTGTGCGGCTACGTCATCGCCGCCGCGCTGCTGCCGAACGTGGCGGCATCGCTGCGCGGGCTGTATGGCGCGCAGGTGCCGGGCGAGCTGAGCCTGCAGCCGGAATGGTGGCTGGCGGGCCTCGTCATCAGCATCGCCGGCGAGCTGGCAGCGGCGACCACGAGCCTGATCAAATCGATGCGGCTGCCGATCCTGTCCACCGCGCAGCCCTATGCGTGGCAGGAGGCGCAGCGGCGCTGGCTGCGGCTGCAGAGCGCCTTCGCGCTCGCCTTCTTCGTCGCAGCCGGCCTGCTGCTGTGGTTCGGGCAATCGCTGCTGGCCGGCTTCGGCGTGCTCGCGGCGATGATGCTCGGTGCCGCGCTGCTGCTGCCGGCGATCCTGGAGCTCGTGCTGCGGCTCGGCGAGCGCGGCGCGCGCGCGGCGCTGGCGCAGTGGTTCTGGGCCGACAGCCGGCAGCAGATCTCGGGCCTGTCGCTGGCGCTGATGGCGCTCCTGCTGGCGCTTGCCGTCAATGTCGGCGTCGCGACGATGGTCGAGACCTTCAGCCGCACCTTCCTGGTCTGGCTCGACGGCCGGCTCGCCGCCGACGTCTACATCAGCGCCGCGGATGAAGCGCAGGCGCGCGACATCCAGACCTGGCTGCGCGCGCGGCCCGATGTCCAGGCCGTGCTGCCGGGCGGCCGCGCCGAGACGCAGTTGGCGGGCGCGCCGATCGACATTCTCGGCCTGCCCGATCACGACACCTATCGCGACCACTGGCCGCTGCTGCAGGCCGGCGACAACGCGTGGAAGCAGTTGGTGCGCGGCGACGCAGGCTTCGTCAGCGAGCAGTTGGCGCGGCGGCTCAATCTGTCTGTCGGCGACAGCATCGACCTCGCCGCGCCGACCGGCGATTGGCGCATCACTATCGTGGGGATCTATGCCGACTATGGCAATCCGAAGGGCCAGGTCACGGTCAACGTCGCCGCGCTGACGCGGCGCTTTCCGGCGACGCCGATCACGCGCATGGCCGCGCGCGCGGCGCCGGCCGACGTGCCGGGACTGATCGCTGCTCTCAGCGACAGGTTCGGCCTCGACGGCCGCAATGTCATCGACCAGGCCACCGTGAAGCAGGAGTCGAAGCAGATCTTCAACCGGACCTTCGCGGTCACCGGCGCGCTCAACACCTTCACGCTGGGCGTCGCCGCGATCGCGCTGCTGACCAGCCTGCTGACCTTGGCAAACTCGCGGCTGCCGCAGCTCGCGCCGCTCTGGGCGATCGGGCTGACGCGGCGGCGGCTCGCCGAAGTGGAGCTGTTGAAGACGCTGTCGCTCGCCGGCCTGACCGCGCTTCTGGCGCTGCCGCTCGGGCTCGTCGTGGCGTGGTGCCTGATCGCGATCGTCAACGTCAAGGCGTTCGGCTGGCGGTTGCCGTTCGACGTGTTTCCGCTGCAGCTCATCCGGCTGCTCATCGTCACGTTGGCGGCGGCGGTGATCGCCTCGCTGCTGCCGGTGCTGCGGCTGGCGCGGATGCAGCCGGCCGATCTGGTCAGGACCTTCACCATTGAGCGCTAGAGCGATCATCACGCGGCGCGGGCTGATCGGCGGGCTCGGCCTGCTGGCGCTGCCGCGGCTCGCGCGCGCGCAGGGCTTTGCGGGCCTGAGCGACAGCGCCGAGGGCTTTGCGCCGGTGACGCCGGGCAGGACGTTCTCATTCCCCGCTGACCACGGCCCGCACGACGATTTCCGCATCGAATGGTGGTACGTCACCGCGAATCTCAGCGACGCCAGCGGCAAGGCCTACGGCCTGCAATGGACGCTGTTCCGCTCGGCGGCGCGGCCGGGGCCGCAAGGCGAAGGCTTCGACAATCAGCAGCTGTGGATGGCGCATGCCGCCGTGACGCGCGCCGACAGCCACCGCTCGACGGAAAAGTTCGCACGCGGCGGTGTCGGCCAGGCCGGCGTCGAGGCCAAGCCGTTCCAGGCCTGGATCGATGATTGGCAACTGCGCGGTACCGCCGCGACCGACGATCGAGCGCTGGCGCCGCTCGACATGCGCGCCGCGGGACCGGACTTCTCCTACGCGCTGCATCTCGAGGCCGATCGTCCCGTGGTGCTGCAGGGCATCGGCGGCTACAGCCGCAAATCCGAGCGCGGTCAGGCCTCCTACTACTACAGCCAGCCGTTCTACCGCGCCCGCGGCCGCATCAGCTTCGACGATCAACCGGTCGAGGTCTCAGGCCAGGCTTGGCTCGACCGCGAATGGAGCAGCCAGCCGCTGGCCTCTGACCAGAGCGGCTGGGACTGGTTCGCGCTGCATTTTTCCGGCGGCGAGAAGCTGATGCTGTACCGGATGCGGCAGGGCAACGGCGACTACACGTCCGGCACCTGGATCCCGGCCGACGGCGCCTCGCGCCCGCTCGGGCCCGGAGACATTGCCATGAGCCCGAAGGAGACGGTCACGATCGGTGAGCGCAAGCTGCCGGTCGGCTGGCGCGTCGAGATCGCCGCGCTCGGCATCGCCATCGACACCGCGCCGCTCAACCCCAAGGCCTGGATGGGCACGCGCGTGCCGTATTGGGAGGGACCGATCAGCTTCAAGGGCAGCCACACCGGGGTGGGCTATCTCGAGCTGACGGGATATTAACAGGCCGTCATCAAGGGGGGAACCGCGCATGTATCATTTCACCGCACTCGTCACCGTGCTCGCGCTCATGCTGTATTTCTACATGGCGGTCCGCGTCGCGCAGGCGCGCGCCCGGTTCGGCGTGAAGGCGCCGGCCGTCACCGGCAATCTCGATTTCGAGCGCACCTATCGCGTGCAGGTGAATACGCTGGAATGGCTGCCGATCTTCCTGCCGGCGCTGTGGCTGTTCGCGATCTATGTCAGCGACGCGATCGCGGCCCTGATCGGCCTCGTCTGGATCGCGGGCCGCGCGATGTACATGTTGTCCTACGCCAAGGCCGCGGAGAAGCGGGGCCCCGGCTTCGGCGTGCAGGCGCTCGCCGCCTCGGCGCTGCTGGTCGGCGCGCTCATCGCCATTCTCTGGCGCATGCTGCACGGCTGACCGCTCCGCCCTCTTCCGTCGTCCCGGCTTTCGCCGGGACGACCCCTTTAGCGTGGCAGGATCACTTCGTCAGCGGGCAGCCGCTCTCCTTGGCGGTGAAGAACGCCTTGTCGCCGGGCACCGTGGCGAGCTGCTTGTAGTAGTCCCACGGCTTCTTCGATTCCGACGGCTTCTTGACCTCGAACAGATACATGTCGTGGACCATGCGACCGTTGGCGAGCACCTTGCCTTGAGCAAAGGCGTCGTCGACCGGCAGCTCCTTCAGCTTCGCAGCCACCGCGTCGGAGTCCTTGGTTCCGGCGGCCTTCACCGCCTTCAGATAGGACAAGGTCGCGGAATAGGTGCCGGCGTGGATCATGCTCGGCATCCGGCCGGTGCGCTTCATGAAGCGCTCGCTGAAGGCGCGGGACTTGTCGTCACGATCCCAGTAGAAGCCTTCGGTGAGGATCAGGCCCTGCGCCGCCTCCAGCCCGAGGCCATGCACCTCGGACAGGGTCATCAGCAGGCCGGCGAGCTTCTGCCCGCCCTTGACGATGCCGAACTCGGCCGCCTGCTTGATCGAGTTGGTGGTGTCGAGGCCGGCATTGGCAAGCCCGATGATCTTGGCCTTCGAGCTCTGCGCCTGCAGCAGGAAGGAGGAGAAGTCCGACGAGTTGAGCGGGATGCGCACCGAGCCCAGCACCTTGCCGCCCTTCGACGTCACGATGTCGCTGGTGTCCTTCTCGAGCGCATAGCCGAAGGCGTAGTCGGCGGTCATGAAGAACCAGGTGTCGCCGCCGGATTCGACCAGCGCGCCGCCGGTGCCGACCGCGAGCGCGCGGGTGTCATAGGCCCAGTGGAAGCCGTAGGGCGTGCAGGCATCGCCCGTGATGCGCGAGGTCGCGGCGCCGACGACGATGTCGATCTTCTTCTTCTCCTTCGACAGCTCCTGGATCGCCAGCGCGACCGAGGAGGTCGTCAGCTCGGTGATCATGTCGACACCCTCGGTGTCGTACCAGCGCCGCGCGATCGTGGAGGCGAGATCGGGCTTGTTCTGGTGGTCGGCGGTGACCAGCTCGACCTTCTGCCCCAGCACCTCGCCGCCGAAATCCTCGATCGCCATCTTGGCCGCTTCGACGGAATATTTGCCGCCGTAGTCGGCATAGACGCCGGACTGGTCATTGAGGATGCCGATCTTGACCTGTGCCGACGCCGGCGCCGCCGCCAGCAGCGCACCGACGGCCGCAATAGCCAGCAAACCCGATTTCATATGGTCTCTCCCCGCATTTCTTGGTCTTGAGATGTCATTCGTTGGAATGCGCGCTCATGTTATGCCAGAACCCCGGCCGCGCCCATCCCTTCCCGCCTCAGTCAATCGGCTGACAGCCATGTTGAGAGAGGCGGGCTCCTCCGCTACATTCGCGCCCAAACAACGAGCCGTCCCGCCGGGATGGTGCGCAGGGACGGAAACCGCCTGGACGCGTGAGGCAGCATCGTCTGCATCGCGTCGCCATGCCAAGGTGCCGCGGCAGGCGCCTTCCTCCCGCCCGCGCGCCGCGGCGAGCTGCGCGTATCGGCAGGAGGACACATGTACACCGGCAAGCACGCCCGGCTGCGCCCATTGCAGCCTGCCTTCATCATGGCCTCGACCGGCGAGGTCGTGACCTATCGCGAGCTGGAGGCGCGCAGCAACCGGCTGGCGCATCTGTTCCGCCAACGCGGCCTGAAGCGGCTCGACCACTATTCGATCTTCATGGAGAACAACAGCCGCTATCTGGAGGCGTGCGGCGCCGGCGAGCGCTCCGGGCTGTATTTCACCTGCGTGAACTCCTACCTCACGCCCGGCGAGCTGGCCTACATCCTCAATAACAGCCGGTCGCGGCTCCTGATCACTTCCCTCGCCAAGCTCGACGTCGCGCGCGAGGCGCTGAAGGAGGCGCCCGGCATCGAGCTGTGCATCGTCGCCGATGGCGCAGGCGAGAGCGAGGGGATCGTCGGCCTCGCCGAGGCCACAGCCGGCCTGCCGGCGACGCCGATCGCCGACGAATGCGTCGGCACCGCAATGCTGTACTCCTCCGGCACCACGGGCCGGCCGAAGGGCATCCTGCGGCCGCTGCCCGAGCAGCCGCCGGTGCAGCAGCTTCCGATCTTCGACTTCCTGGAAAGGCTGTGGCGCTACCGCGAGGGCATGATCTACCTGTCGCCGGCGCCGCTCTATCACTCCGCGCCGCAGGCCGCGGTCAACCTCACCATCCGCGTCGGCGGCACCGCCATCATCATGGAGACGTTCGATCCCGAGCGTTATCTCCAGCTCGTCGAGCAATGGGGCATCACGCACACCCAATTGGTGCCGACGATGTTCTCGCGCATGCTCAAGCTGCCGGAGGACGTTCGGACCCGCTACGACCTCTCCTCGCTCGAGGTCGCAATCCACGCCGCAGCGCCCTGCCCGGCACAGGTCAAGGAGGACATGATCAGATGGTGGGGGCCGATCATCCACGAATATTACGGCGCCACCGAAGGCCTCGGCTTCACCGCCTGCGACAGCGCGGAATGGCTCGCGCATCGCGGCACGGTCGGCAAGGTGCTGTTCGGCGACCTGCACATCCTCGACGAAAACATGCAGCCTTGCCCGGTCGGGACCGCCGGCACGGTGTGGTTCAAGACGGGCTCGCCGTTCGAATACTTCAACGACCCCGAGCGCACCAAGGAGGCCCGTTCGGCCGACGGCAGCATGAGCACCGTGGGCGACGTCGGCTATGTCGATGCCGACGGCTATCTCTATCTCACCGACCGCGCCACCTTCATGATCATCTCCGGCGGCGTGAACATCTACCCGCAGGAATGCGAGAACCTGCTGATCACGCATCCGAAGGTCGCCGATGCCGCCGTGTTCGGCGTGCCCAATCCCGATCTCGGCGAGGAGGTGAAGGCGGTGGTCCAGCCGATGTCGGGCATCATGCCCGGGCCTGAGCTGGAAGAGGAGCTGATCGCGTTCTGCCGGCAGTCGCTGTCGCGGCAGAAGGTGCCGCGCTCGATCGATTTCGAGAAGGAGCTGCCGCGGCTGCCGACCGGCAAGCTCTACAAGCGCCTGCTGCGCGACCGCTATTGGGGCAACAAGACATCAAGGATCGTGTAGGGCGGCACGACCTCGGATTGATCCTGGTCAAGCGCGCGCGATGCCGCGGAGCTATTCTTCATCGATTGCGACCGTAGCGATTGCACGAGACGACGACATGCGCGCTCATCAAATCATGACCAGATCCGTGATCGCGGTGACGCCCGGAACCCCGGTGGCCGAGGCAGCGCGGATCATGCTGCACAACCACATCGGCGGGCTGCCGGTGGTCGACGCGTCCGGTACGCTCGTCGGCATGGTGACGGACGGTGATTTCCTGCGCCGCGCCGAGCTCGGCACCGAGCGCAGGCAAGGCCGCTGGCTCGACCTCCTGGTCGGCCGCGGTCGCATCGGCGCCGACTTCGTCCATTCCCACGGCCGGACGGTCGGCGACATCATGAGCCAGCCTCCGGTCACCGTCAGCGCCGATGCCAGCCTGGCGGAGATCGCCGAGATCATGGAAAAGCGCAACATCAAGCGTCTCCCGGTGATGAGTGGCGACCGGCTGGCCGGCGTGGTGACACATACGGATTTCCTGCAAACCGTGGCCGACCTCGCCACTGCCGTTCCGGGCCCCACCCCCGACGATGACGGCATCCGCAGCGCCATCCTCGATTCACTCGACCAGGCCGCCTGCAAGCATTGCCGCTTCAACGTCGTCGTCCGCAACGGCATCGCGCATCTCACGGGGGCGGTGCGCAACGAGAAGGAGCGGGCCACAGCGATCGTGGCGGCCAAGAGCGTCCAGGGCGTCAGGAGCGTGCGCGACCACATGTGGGTCTATCCGCCCCCAGAAGACGAGTTCGGCGGCGGTGACATCGTCTCGCTGCAGGACCAGCCGTCGACCGACGACGACCAGCCGCTGTGAGGAGAACCGGGCGTGCGACGTGCCTCCGTACCATCGCTGCTGCTGCTGGTCCTGCTCTCCGCTCCGGCGGCCGCCGAGGATCTCGACCACGGCCGCCAGCTCGCCGAGCGCTGGTGCGCCGCCTGCCACGCGGTGGCCACCAAGCCGACCAAGTTCCGGCGCGCCCGGCCGTTCGTCGCCATCGCGGCCAGGGACGACGTGACGAAGGAGATGCTGACCAAGTTCCTCCTGCTTCCCCACGCAACGATGGCCAACAATCCGCTCAGTGCGAATGATGCGGCCGACCTGGCAGGCTACATTCTCAGCCTGAGGAAGTAGTTAAGGCCACATTCGCCAATGGGTTGAGCCGCAGCCCCCGGCCGGCGGCGTCCGGCTGCAAGCGCACCCTGGCGCCGGTTCGGCGGCAATTTAACAGGATCCCTTGGAACAAACCGCCCAAGCCTGCGTTCTTGGTGTTCGCCGTCGTGAGCTGGAGCACGTCGCACGGCCCCTGGGGGGTCTGCTGGCGGCAAGCCGTCCTGTCCTCGTTGCCGGAAAAACCAACAACAAGCAGCGATCGAGATAGCCCTTGCATTTGTACACAAACAAGTTGGTAATCCCGTGCGCGGCGTCTTCTCTGTCGACCTGTTAGCAAGGAGCCTGCGACGTGCACGGAATGCCCGGCGCCTCCCCCGCCCCACGCGTAACCGACGACGATACGGCCTATCTGGCGGCGATCGTGGAGTGCTCGGCCGACGCCATTGTCGGCACCACCGCAGACGGTATCATCCGCAGCTGGAATGCGGCTAGCGAACGGATGCTGGGGTTCACCGCGGCTGAGATGATCGGCAGACCCGTCTCCGAGATCATACCCCCCGAGCTGGCGGAAGAAGCGAGCGCCTTGCGCGCCAGGGTCAACGCGGGCGAAGCGATCGAGAGCTTCGAGACCGTCCGGCTGACCAAGCCGGGACGCCCGATCGAGGTTTCCATCACGTTTTCACCGATCCGCAGCAGCACCGGCGTGATCGTCGGCATCTCCAAAATCATCCGCGACGTCACGCTGTCGAAGAAGGCCGAGCGTGCTTCGGCGATGCTCGCGGCCATCGTCGCCTCGTCCTCGGACGGCGTCGTCAGCAAGACGCTGGACGGCACGATCACCAGCTGGAACAAGAGCGCCGAACGCATCTTCGGCTTCTCGGAAGGCGAGATGATCAACCACTCGATCCGCACGATCATCCCGCAGGAGCGCCAGGCCGAGGAGGACCGGATCCTTGCCACCGTGCTGTCCGGCGAGATCATCGACAATTTCGAGACCATCCGCCTGCGCAAGGATGGGGCACTCATCGACGTATCGGTGACGGTCTCGCCGGTCCGGGATTCCAGCGGCCGCATCATCGGCGCCTCCAAGATCGTGCGTGACATCACCGACAAGCGCCAGACAAGGGAGCAGTTGCGCACCTTGCTGGCCGAGGTGAACCACCGCAGCAAGAACCTGCTGTCGCTGGTGCAGGCGATCGCCCGGCAGATGACCCGTCACGGCCGCCAGCTCGACCTCAACCGCTTTCTGGAGCGCCTGCAGGCGATCGCGAGCAATCAGGATCTCCTGATCCAGAACGACTGGCGTTTCATTCCACTCGGCGGCCTGGTCCGTTCGCAGCTCGGGGCGTTCGGCGACTTGATCGGCGACCGCATCGCGATCGACGGACCGCCGATCGAGCTGACGCCAGAGGCAGCTCAGTCGATCGGCATGGCAGTCCATGAGCTCGCCACCAACGCGGCCAAATATGGTGCGCTGTCGAACGACGACGGACGGATCACGGTCCGCTGGACGCGCATCGATGACAGCTTCGACATGACCTGGGTCGAGAGCGGCGGGCCTGAGGTCGCGCCGCCGGAGCACACCGGTTTCGGCAGCCGGGTGATTTCCGACCTGGTGCGCGCCGGCCTAGATGGAACGGTCGAGGTCGAGTTCCTGCCGGCCGGACTGCGCTGGCACCTGAGGTGCCCCCTGCAACGCCTCTGCCGCGACCGTCATCATGCGCGCCAGTGAGAAGACTCATCTCCTGATCGTCGAGGACGATCCCATGATCGGCTTCGACCTCGCGGTCGAGCTCGAAGCCGCCGGATTCACGGTGGTCGGCGTGGCGCCGACCGTGCACAAAGCCCTCCATCTGCTGGAGCTGAATCATTGCGATCTTGCCGTGCTCGACGTCAATCTCGGGCAGGAAACATCGGCGCCGATCGCGCGCGCCTTGGCGGCGGCCGGCGTGCCCTTCGTCGCCGTCACCGGCTATTCCGTCGATCAATGCCCGGAGGAATTCGCCACGGCACCGCTGCTGTCGAAGCCGTTCCAGACGTCACGGCTGGTCGCGGCGCTACGCCGTCAGTTGCACGAGTGAGAGTCGCAAGCGACCGAGCTTAAATCCCCGCTGGTTCGCGTACTTTCTTCTTCGCGACGAATTCGTTTGCACACAGCTGGAGACGAGACACGCGCAGAGACGAGAAACGGGCCATTTCGGCACGGACGGTAGGCTCCCTCGCCCCGTTCTTACGGGGAGAGGGGTGGGGTGAGGGGCAGCCGCACGAGAAGTATACGTGGATAGACCTGTACCCCCCTCACCCGGATTGCATCTGACGATGCAATCCGGCCTCTCCCCGCTTGCCGCGGGCGGGGAGAGGTGCACCGAGCCAGCCGTAAGATGTCGGCACACACGCGCTGCGACAAGCAATGATTGCCTTCGTCGCAGATCTTCCCGTAGCTCACTCCCCTGCCCGACGATCAGGCCGCAATCTCCGCCACGATCCGGCCCGTCGTCACCTGGTCGCCCTCGGCAACCTCGATCGCGGTCACCGTTCCGGCGATGCCGGCGGTGTGGACGTGCTCCATCTTCATCGCCTCGAGCGTCACCACCGGCTGTCCCACAGCCACGCTGTCGCCCGGCTTCACCAGCACCGCGACCACACGACCATTCAACGCCGCGCGAACCCTGCCATCACCGCCGCCAGCCGCTGAGGATTGCGGCCTGGCCAACGTCACGTCGCGCAGCGCCAGCGTCTGGCCGCGATGCTGGACGAACAGCCGATCGTTGTCGCGGACGAAGCGCACGCTCTCGACGATCTCGGCGTGACGAACCCGAATCGCATCATCCGTGAGCGATACGATCTCGAAGCGATGCTCTGCATCGCCACGCGTCACGCGATAGATTCCATCACGCTCGCGCAGCAGCTCGCACTCGGCCACCTCGCCGGCGATCTCGAACCGGAGCGGCGTCGCGAAGGCGGCCGCGAGCGAGCGGCCGCGGCGGACGGGATGCGCGAGCGGATGGCTGACGGAGAGCAGCAGCGCGCCCAGCGCGAGGTCTGCCGCTTCGGCGGCCGGCGCACGCAGCTCGTCGCGATGCGCCGCGATGAATGCGGTGGTCGCCTTGCCCGCGGCGAAGGCCGGATGCCGCAGGCAGGACATCAGGAAGGCCCGGTTGGTCGGGACGCCCAAGGCAACGGCCTGCTCCAATCCGGCGATCAGCCTTGCGCGCGCCTCCTCACGAGTCGCAGCATGGCTGATCAGCTTGGCGATCATCGAATCGTAATGGGGCGGGATCTCCGCGCCGGACTCCAGCGCATGCTCGACCCGGATCGTCTCGGGCATCTGCCACAGCGCCATCCGCCCGGACTGCGGCATGAAGTCGTGCGCCGCATCCTCGGAGCATAGTCGCACCTCGATCGCATGACCCGAGAAGCTGATCTGCTCCTGGCGTAACGGCAGCGGCTCGCCGGCGGCGACGCGCAATTGCCATTCGACGAGATCGAGTCCCGTCAAGGCCTCTGTCACGGGATGCTCGACCTGCAGCCGCGTGTTCATCTCCATGAAGTAGAACTGCCCGTCGCCGTCGAGCAGGAATTCCAGCGTCCCCGCTCCCTCATAGCCCAGCGCCTTCACCGCCTGCACCGCCACCGCGCCCATGCGCGCGCGCAGCTCCGGCCCGACCGCCGGCGACGGCGCCTCCTCGATCAGCTTCTGATGCCGCCGCTGTACCGAGCAGTCGCGCTCGCCGAGATGGACTGCATTGCCGAACGAATCGCCGAACACCTGGATCTCGATGTGGCGCGGATTGGCGATCGCCTTCTCGAGGATGACGGTGCCGTCGCCGAACGCCGTCGCGGCTTCCGAGCGTGCGCTGCGCAGCAGGTCGGGAAAGGCGTCCGCATCCGTCACCAGCCGCATGCCGCGGCCACCTCCACCGGCCACGGCCTTGATCATCACGGGAAAGCCGATGCGGCGCGCTTCGCGCAGCATCGCCTCGTCGCCCTGGTCCTCGCCCTGATAGCCGGGCACGCAGGGGACCCCGGCGCGGTGCATGATGTCCTTGGCGCCGGCCTTGTTGCCCATCGCCGCGATCGCCACCGGCGATGGTCCGATGAAGACCAGCCCCGCCTCCTCGCAGGCCTGCGCGAATCCTTCGTTCTCGGCGAGAAAGCCGTAGCCGGGATGCACGGCATCGGCCCCGCTCGCCTTGGCCGCAGCAATGATCGCGGCAATGTTCAGATAGGATTGCGCCGGCGGCGGCGCGCCGATGCGGACCGCCTGATCGGCGAGCCGGACATGCGGCGCATCATGATCAGCATCGGAATAGACTGCGACCACGCCGTAGCCGAGCCGGCGCGCGGTGCGCATGATCCGCAAGCCGATCTCGCCGCGGTTGGCGATCAGCACCTTGTGGAACGGCCTGCGTTGCATGCCCGTCATCTCTCCGCTCATGGCCTGGACACCGAGAATTGCATGCGCTGCGGCTGTCGCGCCTCCGCCTCGCGGCAGATCGCCAGCACCTCCGACAGCACCGCGCGGGTGTCGCGCGGATCGATCACGCCGTCGTCGAGCACGCGCGCCGAAGTCGCAAACACGTCCATCTGGCTGTCGAACACGCCGATGATCTGCGCCTTCATGGCGTCGAGCTTCTCGCGCTCCACCGGCTTGCCGCGGCGGGCCGCGGCCGCTTCGGTCACGATCGCCATCGTCTCCGCCGCCTGCTCTCCGCCCATCACGGCGGTCTTGGCGTTGGGCCAGGAGAAGCAGAAGCGCGGGTGGAACCCACGGCCACACATGCCGTAATTGCCGGCGCCGAACGAGGCGCCGCAATAGAGCGTGATCTGCGGCACGGTTGCCGAGGTCACCGCCTGGATCATCTTGGAGCCGTGCTTGATCATGCCGGCCTCCTCATAGGCGCGGCCGACCATGTAGCCTGTGGTGTTGTTGAGATAGAGGATCGGCGTTCGGCTCTGGCAACAGGACTGGATGAAGTGCGTCGCCTTGTTGGCGCCGGCCGGATCGAGCGGGCCGTTGTTGGTGACTATGCCGATCGCCTGGCCCTCGACGCGGGCATGGCCGCACACCGTGGCCGGTCCGTAGTTCGGAGCCATCTCGACGAAGTCACTGTCGTCGACGATGCGCGCAATGACCTGGCGCATGTCGACCGGACGCTTGTGGTCGAGCGGCATGATGCCGAGCAGCTCCTCCTGATCGTAGCGCGGCGGCTTGACCGGCGATGGCTCCTGCGATGGCCGGTCCCAGTTGAGCTTGCCCATGATCTCGCGCGCGATGCGCAGCGCGTCGCGATCGTCCTCGGCGAGATAGTCGCCGAGCCCGGAGATCGAGGTGTGCATCTCGGCGCCGCCGAGCTCCTCCTCGGTGGCGATCTCCCCGGTCGCGGCCTTCAGCAGCGGCGGTCCGGCGAGGAAGGCGCGGGTGCGGCCGCGCACCATGACGATGTAGTCGGACAATCCGGTCTGATAGGCACCGCCCGCGGTCGACGAACCATGCGTCACGGTGACCACCGGCAGGCCGGCCGCCGAGAGTCGCGCCAGGTTGCGAAAGATGTTGCCGCCGCGGACGAAATCCTCGACGCGGTAGCGCAGCAGGTTGGCGCCGGCGCTCTCGACGAGCTGCACGTAGGGCAGCTTGTTCTCCAGCGCCAGCTCCTGCACGCGCAAGGTCTTGTCGAGGCCGTAAGGCTGCAGCGCGCCGGCATCGATGCCGGCGTCGTTGGCCGAGACCATGCAGCGCACGCCGGCGACGAAGCCGATACCCGCAATGACGCCGCCACCCGGCACGCTCTTGGCCGGGTCCGGCGTATCGAACATGTAGCCGGCAAGCGTCGACAGCTCGAGGAACGGCGCGCCAGGGTCGAGCACCAGGGCGACGCGCTCGCGCGGCAGCAACTGGCCGCGCTGATGGAAGCGCTCCTTGGCCCCCGCCGAGGCATTGCGCGTGCGCGCCTCGAGATCGCGCATCCGCGCGATCAGGCCGAGCATGCCGTCACGGTTGGCCTGGAAGGCGGCGCCGGACGGAGAGATGGTGTTGTCGATCACGGCCACGGACGGGTTCTCTCATTTGGCGTCATTCCGGGGCGCGTGGAGCGCGAGCCCGGAATCCATCGCCACGATGGGGAGTATGGATTCCGGGCCTGGCCCTTCGGGTCATCCCGCAATGACGGAGGAAGTGGAGTAGACGGCTCACGCGCTCTTCGCCGCGAAATGCTCGCCATAGGCCTGGCGCAGCTCGACCTTGCGCAGCTTGCCGGTAGCCGTCATCGGCATCTCCTCGAGCACCCGCACCAGCTTCGGCACCTGGAAGCCGCCGAGCGACTTGCGGCAGTGCTCGAGCAGCTCGGTCTCACTGGCCTGCGCGCCGGGCTTGAGCTTGACGAAGGCCGACACCGCCTCGCCCCATTGCGGATGCGGCAGGCCGACGACGGCGGCATTCTGCACCGCCGGATGCGCCAGCAGGGTCTCCTCGATCTTGACCGAGGCAACGTTCTCGCCGCCGGACTTGATCATGTCCTTCTTGCGGTCGAGGAACAGCACCTCGCCGTTGTCGATGACCGCGAGATCGCCGGTGTGGTGCCAGCCGAACTTGCGGGCGTCCTCGGTCGACTTAGGATCCTTGTAGTAGCCCAACATCACGTTCGGGCCGCGATGCACCAGCTCGCCGATCTCGCCCGGCGGCAGCAGATTGCCGGCATCGTCCATGATCGCGGTCTCGTTGACGAACAGCGACTCGCCCCAGTAGTTGCCGAAGCGGTCGAGCTGGACCTCGGGCCGCGACATCGTCGTCGCCGGATACATCTCGGTCTGACCGCTGGTCAGCGCGAAGTTCGGACACAGCTCCTTGATCGCGCGCTCGAGCAGCGGCCGACCCATCGGCGCCATGGTGTAGAGGCAGGTGCGCAGATGCGAGAGGTCGAACTCCTTGCGCCGCGGATGATCGAGGATGGCCTGGTACATCAACGGCAGACCGACGAACACGGTCAGCCGATCGCGCACGATCGCCTCCATGCAGGCGACCGGGTCGAAGCCGCGCATCAGCGCCATGCGGCCGCCGACCGAGAGATAGCTGAGCAGCAGCACGTGGCCGGCACAGTGGAACAGCGGGAACTGCCCGGTGATGCCGTCGTCGCGCGAGAGCTGCATCTCGATGCAGTTGCTCATCACGGCCATGACCACGGCGAGGTGACAATGCATCGCGCCCTTCGGCCGCGACGTCGTGCCCGACGTGTAGATGATCATCGCGAGATCGCGGTCGTTGATCTCGATCTCGGGTTCGACGTCCGAATGCCCCTGGATGAGGTCGTTGAAGCTGGCAAGCCCCGCGGCCCCCGCCGTCCCGGTGAGATCGACGGCGATCAGCTCGACGCCGCGCTGTTCCAGCGCCGCCCGCCGCTCCGGCTGCGCAAACAGATTGTCGTCGATGAGCGCGAAGCGGACCTCGGCGTGGCCGAGGATGTAGTCCATGTCGGCGGGCCCGAGCATCGTATTGATCGGCACCCAGACCAGGCCGGCACGGTGGATGCCGAACAGCGCTTTGACGAACTCGACCGAGTTGTTGCAGACCGTCGAGATTGTCTCGCCCGGCTTCAGCCCCTTGGCGAGGAGATGGTTCGCGAACCGGTTGGCATCGCGCTCGAGCTCGGTGAACGTCACCTGGCGGCCGCCATCGGTGATCGCAACCCGCTCCGGGAAGCGCCGCGCCGCGCGCTTCAGGAGATCGCCGATCGCAACCCGGCCGATCCGGCCCGGACCGGGCACGCCGCCGGTGGTCTCAAGATTGGTCATTGATTTACTCCTCCCCATCGGCGTCATTGCGAGGAGCGCAGCGACGAAGCAATCCAGGGCCCCGCCCACGACTCTGGATTGCTTCGCTGCGCTCGCAATGACGGAGCACTTCGCATCAGTTGACGGTGCCGAACATCTTCCGCGCCTCGGCGGGGCTTGCGATCTCGCGGCCCGCCCGCCTTGCGCAGGCGGCGATCGCCTCGATCAGCTGGCCGTTCGAGGTCACCTTGGTGCCGTCGGCGAGATAGAACGTGTCCTCCAGCCCGGTGCGGAGATGGCCGCCGAGCTCGGCGCAGCGCTGGTGCAGCGGCCAGATCTCGGCGCGGCCGATCGCCGTGACCTGCCAATGCGCCTCGGCGAGCTTCAGCTTGAGCAGGATCGGCAGCAGCTCGGGATCAGCCGGCATGCCCGACGCGACGCCCATCACGAAGTTGTATTCGAGCGGGCCGTCATACATGCCGGTCTGGCGATACATGCCGACGCAGCGCACGATGCCGACATCGAAGCATTCGAATTCCGGGATCGTGTGCGCGTCCTTCATCGCGGCGAGATAGTCCTGGATCTTCTCCACCGAGTTGTCGAACATCATCGGCGGCCAGGCCCAGGTGTCGTCGGCCTTGACCTTGAGGTAGTTCAGCGAGCCGGCATTGCAGGCCGCGATCTCCGGCCGGGTCTGCCGGATGCAGTCGAGCGCGCCTTGATAGTCCGGTCCCGACACGCCCGAGGTGTGATTGATGATCACGCCGGGGCAGGCCTCGCGGATCGCCTGCTGGATCTCGCGGGAGACGTCGACGTCCCAGGACGGCAGATGCCCTTTGCCAGCGGCCTGCTGGCGCAGATGGATGTGCATAATCGCCGCACCCGCGTCATAGGCGCGCCGCGCCTCGCGCGCCATCTCCTTGGGCGTGACCGGCACGTGATGCTGCCTGGGATCGGTGAGCACGCCGTTCAGCGCGCAGGTGATGACGGCTTTGTCGCTCATGGCACTCGTTCGATGGGCTGCGCGCAGGCGGCGCTGTGCTGATAGGGTCCGTATATGACGGTCGCACGCCGGGATCTGCTTGCGTTGACTCGCTGGTGACATGCAGCGCAACCGGATATTGCTTTGCGTCAAGTCCGCGGCCGGAAACGGCGCTAAGCGGTTCCTGCTCTCCTCCTCACGGGCGTGCAATGTCGACCGACCCACAACCTGCGCCGATGTTTCCCGATGGCTTGAGCGCGGCGGAAGCCGCGCGCCGGCTGCAGACGGAGGGCTTCAACGAGCTGCCGCAAGCAGGCTCGCGCTCGATGCTGCGCCTCGTCGCCGACGTTCTGAAGGAACCGATGCTGCTGTTGCTGCTGGGCGGCGCCGGCATCTATCTCGCGCTGGGCGACATGGCGGAGGCGATCCTGCTCGGCGTATTCGCCTCGGCTTCCGTCTTCATCACTATCGTGCAGGAGGCGCGGACCGAGCGCGTGCTGGAATCGCTGCGCGACCTGTCCAGCCCGCGCGCCCTGGTGATCCGCGACGGCGAGCGCATCCGCATCGCCGGCCGCGAGGTGGTGCGCGGCGATCTCATCGTGCTCTCGGAGGGCGATCGCGTCGCAGCCGATGCGGTGCTGCGCGACTGCGACGATCTGCTCACGGATGAATCGCTGTTGACAGGCGAATCCGTGCCGGTGCGCAAGCGGCCGGCCGCCGGCGAAGCGATGGACGCGGCAACCATCGCCGGCGGCGACGACCAGCCCTTCGTATTCTCCGGCAGCCTGGTGGTGCGCGGCGGCGGCATCGCCGAGGTGATGGCGACAGGGCCGCACACGGCGATCGGCAGGATCGGCCAGTCGGTGACCGCCCTGGAGACCGAGACGCCGCGGCTGCGGCAGCAGACCCGGCGTCTGGTGGTGGCGTTCGCGATCGGCGGCGCCATCGTGGTTGCGATCACGGTCGTGCTCTATGCGATGTACCGCGGCGGCTGGCTGGAGGGAATCCTCGCCGGCATCGCGCTGGGCATGTCGATGCTCCCTGAGGAATTCCCGGTGGTGCTGACGGTGTTTCTGGCGATGGGCGCCTGGCGCATCTCGCAGGCGCGGGTGCTGACGCGGCGCGCCTCGGCAATCGAATCGCTCGGCGCCGCCACCGTGCTGTGCTCCGACAAGACCGGCACCCTGACGCAAAACCGCATGATGGTGGCCCGGCTGGTGCTGCCGGACGGCGGCGTGCTGCAGCCTGCGACGGCGACGCCGGAAGCCATCGCACCGCCGTTCCGCGATCTCGTCGCCACCGCCGTGCTCGCCTGCGACCCGCAGTCGCATGATCCGATGGAGAAGGCGCTGCACGCGCTCGGCGCCGACGCCACCGCGGGCGCCACGTTGCAGCGGCGCTACGGTTTGCGCCCCGACCTGCTGGCGATGACCAACGTCTGGTCGCGCGACGGCGCCGGTGTCGCGGCGGCCAAGGGTGCTCCGGAAGCGATCGCGAAGCTGTGCGGCGTCGACGGCGGCGCGCTGGCGGCGCTGCAGGCGCGCGTCGAGACGCTCGCCGCCGAGGGCCTGCGCGTGCTCGGCGTCGCCGAGGCGAGCTGGAGCGGCGAGGCGCTCCCCGACGCGCAGCAGGACTTCGCGTTCTCATTCCGCGGTCTCGTCGGCTTCGCCGACCCGCTGCGCCCGGAGGTGAAGGATGCCGTCGCCGAGTGCCGCGCCGCCGGCGTCCGCGTCATCATGATCACCGGCGACTATCCCGCGACGGCCACCGCCATTGCGCGGCAGGCCGGGATCGATCCCGAGCACGTCATCGCGGGCCCCGAGCTTGCCGATCTCGACGACGACGCCCTGGCGCTTGCGGCGCGCGCGCCGACGGCGTTCGCGCGCATCATGCCGGAGCAGAAGCTGCGCATCGTCACCGCGCTCAAGGCCGACGGCGAGATCGTCGCGATGACCGGCGACGGCGTCAACGACGCGCCGTCGCTCAAGGCCGCGCATATCGGCATCGCCATGGGCGGCCGCGGCACCGACGTCGCGCGCGAGGCCTCGGCGATCGTGCTGCTCGACGATGATTTCGGCTCGATCGTCAAGGCGATCCGGCTCGGCCGGCGCATCTACGATAATCTGCGCAAGGCGATGAGCTTCATCCTCGCCGTGCACTTTCCCATCGCCGGGCTGGCGCTGCTGCCGCTCGTCACCGGCCTGCCGCTCCTGCTCGGACCCGTGCACATCGCGTTTCTCGAGATGATCATCGATCCCGTCTGCTCGCTGGTGTTCGAGGCCGAGACCGAGGAGAGCGACATCATGCGGCGGCCGCCGCGCGATCCGCAGGAGCCTTTGCTGCCGCGGCCGCTGGTGCTGTGGGGGGCGTTGCAGGGCATCCTGGCGATGCTCGCCACGGGTGGCGTACTGCTGCTTGCACACCGCAATGGCATGCCGGACGACGAGCTCCGCGCGCTGGTGTTCTTCAGCCTGGTGTCGGTGATCGTCAGCCTGATCTTCGTCAACCGCTCGTTCTCGAGCTCGCTGCGCGAGGCGCTGCTGCGGCCGAACCGCATGCTGCTGCTGGTGATCGGCTTCGTCGTTGCCGTGCTCGCGACAAGTCTGACGCTGCCTGCCGCTGCGGCGCTGTTCCGGTTCGGACCGCTGCACGCCGACGATCTCGCGCTGACTGCAGCCGCCGCGATCACGACGCTGATCATGCTCGAACTGTCGAAGTTTCCGCTGCGCGCCGCCCTGTCGCGGCGCGCGGACAAGCCGGATCAGGTGGTCAAGGCCGCCTCGCCGGCGCGGTAGATCGCGAGATCGCGCGAGCCGGAGAAGATCGCGCGCGGCTTCAGCCCGTAGAAGCGGCGGATCGAGTGGCTGAAATGCGTGGAATCGGGATAGCCGATGTCCTGCGCGAGATGCGCCAGGTTGAGGTCCTGGTTGGCGTAGTTGAGCAGATGCCGCGCGCGCTTCCAGGCGCGGAACGAGCGGAAGGAGATGTCGGTCTCCTCCTTGAACAGATGCAGGAAGCGCGACGTCGAGAGCCCGACGGCGGCGGCGCAGCTCTCGGCGGTCGCCGGCTCGCCGGAGAAGCGGCTGATCAGGCCGATCGCCTTGACCACGCGGGGATCGAGCGTCCGCTGCGGCAGCACCTCGCCGAAGCACAGCCGGTCGAACACGGCGCTGGTGACGTCGCCGCTCAGCGGCCGCTGCACCAGCTCCTCATAGGCGGCGCGGATGCGGCAGGCATAGGCCTCCGCCTCGCGGGTGACCTTGCTCGCGAAGCGGTCCAAGGCGCCGATCGGCACGCTCTCCGGCTCGATCGTCACGACGATGACGGTGCGATAATCACTCTCGATCGTGTGCTGCCTGTTGGGCGGCACGACCAGCAGCTCGCCGCAACGCTCCTCGCCGCCGTCGGGAATCAGCCGCAGGCTGCCGGTGAGCGCGACGTAGATATGGCACGCGCCCGAGCAGCGCTGGCGCGGACGACCGAGCAGCCCGGCGTAGAAGACGCGCTCGGGCGTGATCAGCATGAGATGGCCGGAGTCCCGGCGCGTCACGTCCATGGTCTTCACATCCATGGTCTTCCTCCTGAGGCGCGGCTCTGTCGGCCGCTTCTTTGGAGAAGAACCATAGCGCAATTCGCGCCGCTGTCATCGGCGACGATTGCCGATTTTTGTCGCGGTTAACCCAGTGCTCAAGGATGCATCCGTCATTCCGCGAATGACGTGCGCAACTCACGGCCTGACGCGCGGCTTGACGCCCTGCTCCACACCTGCGCGCTGCTCGGCGGCGCGCGCCCTCTGGTAGCCATCGCGCTGCTGCAGGAGCGCCCAATAGGCCGCCACATTCGGCCCGAACTCCTTGGAAAGGCCGAGCGTGTCGGCGAGCCGCAACGCATATCCGATCACGATGTCCGCCGCCGTAAAGCGACCGGCGCATAAGAACTCGGCACCCGCGGTCGCTGCCTCAACGGCGCGCAGCCGGCCCAGGAACCATTTGGCGTAGTCGGCGGCGACTTGCGGCGAACGCCGCTCTTCCGGCTCGAGCTGAGTGTATCGCAATACCAGCGTCTGCGGGAACGTCAGCGTCGCGTCGGAGAAATACATCCAGTTGAGGAACGCACCGTAGGCCGCCTCTTCAGGTCCGACCATCAGCGGCGTCGGGCCGTGCTTGATGCCGAGATAGTGACAGATGCCGGAAGACTCCGTCATCTTCGTCTCGCCGTCGATCAGAAGCGGGATCGTACCCAGCGGATTGATCGCCAGATATTCCTTCGCCAGCACCCGTGGCGGGAACGGCAGCATCTTCAACTCGTAGTTAAGTCGAAGCTCTTCCAGCATCCACAACGGGCGAAACGACCGGGCGCCGTCGCAATGATACAGCGTGATCATCAGGCGTTCCCCGCTTTGGCGGTGCCGGGCAAAGTCCCCATCATCTTGCACAGGATGGTCAACATGACCTCGTCGGCGCCGCCGCCGATCGAGCTCAGGCGCGAATCGCGATAGGCGCGGCTGACCGGGGTCTCGTTCATGAAGCCCATGCCGCCCCAATATTGCAGGCAGGCGTCGGTGAGCTCGCGCCCGAGCCGGCCGGTCTTGAGCTTCACCATGGTCGCGAGCCGCGTCACGTCCTCGCCGGCGATCATCGCCTCCGCCGCCTGATAGGTCAGCGCGCGCAGCAGCTCGACCTCGGTCTGCATCTCCGCGAGCTTGAAGTGGACGACCTGGTTGTCGAGGATCGAGCGGCCGAAGGCCTTGCGGTTGCGCGTGTACTCGATGGTCGCATTGATGATCGCCTCATGCGCCTTCAGGCAGGCGGCGCCGGCCCACAGCCGCTCCTCCTGGAACTGCATCATCTGATAGGTAAAACCCTGCCCCTCCTCGCCGACGCGGTTGCGCTTGGGCACCCGGACATTGTCGAAGAAGATCTGCGCGGTGTCGGACGAGCGCATGCCCATCTTGTCGAGCTTGCGCGCGACCTGCACGCCCTTGCTCTTCATCGGCACGCAGATCAGCGACTTGTTGCGATGGACAGGTCCGTCGCTGGTGTTGGCGAGCAGGCAGATGAAATCGGCCTGGGTGCCGTTGGTGATCCACATCTTGCCGCCATTGATGACGTAGTCGTCGCCATCGGAGCGCGCCTGGGTCTTGATCGAGGCGACGTCGGAGCCGGCACCGGGCTCGGACACGCCGATGCAGGCGACGTAGTCGCCTGAGATGGCGGGCGCCAGGAACTCCTTGCGCACCTCGTCGGAGCCGAACCGCGCCAGCGCCGGGGTCGCCATGTCGGTCTGCACGCCGATCGCCATCGGGATCGCGCCGCAATTGATGGCGCCGAGCTCTTCCGCCATCATCAGCGCGTAGGAATAGTCCAGCCCCTGGCCGCCGAACTCGATCGGCTTGTTGAGGCCGAGAAAGCCGAGGTCGCCGAGCTTCTTGAACAGCTCATGCGCGGGGAAGATGCCGGCCTCCTCCCATGCGTCGACGTGAGGATTGATCTCGGCGGCGATGAACTTCTGCAGGATGCGGCGCGGTTCGTCGTGGTCGGCGGTGAAGAGCATGTTTCATTCCCTGTCATTCCGAGCGGTCGCGCAGCGGCCGACCCCGGAATCTCGCTATGTCTTATCTAACTGCTTCACGATCGTCAGTCCGGTTCAAGGCCGCAGGCCTTGAACCTGGAATGACGGGCTTGGAGAGGCCGCGACTCACAATCCCATCTGCCGGCTGGCCAGATCCTTCATGATCTCCTCCGTGCCGCCGCCGATGGCGTTGACCTTGACCTCGCGATAGATCCGTTCCACGCGGACACCCCGCATGAAACCGGCGCCGCCGAAGATCTGCACGGCATCCGAGGCGCAGTAGGCCATCGTCTGCGTCGCCTGGTTCTTCATCATGCAAATCTCGGCGACCGGATTGTCGCCCTGTTCGAGCCGCCACGCCAGCATTTCCAGCATCGCCTGCGACGCCGCCACGCGCTGCGCCATGTCGACCAGCTTGTGGCGGATGACCTGGTGCTGCGCGAGCGGCTTGCCGAAGGTGTGGCGCTCCCGGGCGTAGGAGATCGCATCGTCGAGGCAGACACGGGCGTAGCCCGTGCAGCTCGCCGCCATGCCCATCCGCTCGCTGTTGAAATTGTGCATGATCAGCTTGAAGCCCTGCCCTTCCTCTCCGATCAGGTTCTCGACGGGCACGCGGCAGCCGTCGAAATGCAGGGTCGCCGTGTCCGACGCCCACCAGCCCATCTTGTCGAGCCTGGTGCGCGTCAGCCCCGGCGTGTCGCCGGGCACGAGCAGCAGACTGACGCCCGCCGGCCCCGGTCCGCCGGTGCGCACCGCGACGGTGATGTAGTCGGCCCGCATCCCGGAGGTGATGAATGTCTTCTCGCCGCTGACGACATAATGATCGCCGTCGCGGACGGCCCTGGTCCTGAGATTGGCAACGTCAGAGCCACCGCTCGGCTCGGTGATCGCCAGCGCCGAGATCTTGCGCCCCGCAAGAATCTCCGGCAGCACGCGCGCCCTCACCTGCGGCTGCGCGGCGCGCGCGATCGGCGGCGCGCCGATCGTATGGCTCATCAGGCTGGCACTGATGCCGCCGGCCCCCGCACGCGCCAATTCCTGCGACGATACGATCTTCATGAACTGGTCGGCCGGCACACCGCCGAATTCCTCCGGGAAGCCGAGCCCAAGCAGGCCGATCTCCGCCGCCTTCAGATACAGCGCGCGCGGAAATTCGCCGGCCTCGTCCCACGCGCTCGCGAACGGCGCGATCTCCTTGTCGACGAAGCGCTTGATGACGTCGCGGAAGGCCTCGTGCTCGGCCGTATAGAACGGGCTTTTCGTCATGGCGGTGCCGGGAGGATCCTGCTTCGTGCGCCTCAGAAGATGCGCCGGAAACGCCCGTATCAACTTGCGTGGAGTGGCTGGCTGGCAAAATCACCTGCGGCGCGCCCGGTCGGCCCGGCCGGCTTCCCAGGGCCAGCGCCTGGACGCAAGACAGTGCATTGCACACATCTGCCCACTCGTTGTGGTGAGCGGCCTTGCACGGTCGCCATCGCCGCAGGCCAAGAGCAAGAACGACAATCACGAAAATTCAACCAGAGGAAGCCCAGGGAATGTTGCCGATGACGACCAGGACACTGCTCTCATTCGCGGCCGCGGCCGCCTTTTCCGTACTGGCGAGCCAGAGCGCCCTTGCGCAAAAGAAATACGACACCGGCGCCACCGACACCGAGATCAAGATCGGCAATGTCGAGGCCTATAGCGGCCCGGCCTCGGCCTACGGCATCATCGGCAAGACCGAGGAAGCCTATTTCAAGATGATCAACGACCAGGGCGGCATCAACGGTCGCCGGATCAACTTCATCTCCTATGACGACGGCTACAGCCCGCCGAAGACGGTCGAGCAGGTGCGCAAGCTGATCGAGAGCGACGAGGTGTTCCTGGTGTTCAACGCGCTGGGCACGCCGACGCAGACCGCCGTGCAGAAATATCACAACGCCAAGAAGGTGCCGCAGCTGTTCCTCGCCACCGGCGCCAGCAAGTGGAACGACCCGAAGGAATTCCCCTGGACGATGGGCTTCCAGCCCAGCTATCGCGTCGAGGCGCGGATCTTCGCCAAGTATATCTTGAAGGAAAAGCCGAACGCGAAGATCGCGATCTTCTACGCCAATGACGATTTCGGCAAGGACTATGTCCTCGGCATCAAGGAGGTACTGGGCGACAAGGCCAAGACCATGATCGTGGCCGAGGAGAGCTACGAGACCTCGGAGCCGTCGATCGATGCTCATATCGTCAAGCTGAAGGGCACCGGCGCCGACGTGTTCGTCAACATCGCGACGCCGAAATTCGCAGCCCAGGCGATCAAGAAGATCGCCGAGCTCGAGTGGAAGCCGATGCACCTGATGACCGACGTCTCGATCTCGATCGGCGCCGTGATGAAGCCGGCCGGCCTCGAAGCCTCCGAGGGCGTGCTCTCCGCCGGCTATCTCAAGGACCCGTCGGATCCGCAGTGGAAGGACGACGAGGGCATGAAGAAGTTCATGGCCTTCATCGACAAGTACATGCCCGGCGCCAACATCTCCGACGCCAACCTCGCCTATGGCTATGCCGCGGCGCAGACCATGGTGCAGACCCTGAAGCAGTGCGGCGACACTCTGACCCGCGAGAACGTCATGAAGCAGGCCGCCAGCCTGAAGGATTTTGCACCGGACACCCTGATCCCCGGCATCAAGGTCAACACCGGCCCGAATGATTTCGCCCCGATCGAGCAGCTCAAGATGATGCAGTTCAAGGGCGGCAAGTGGGATCTGTTCGGCGACATCATCAGCGCTGACGTCGGGGGGTAGGTTCACGCACGCGCCGGGTGGTAGACCCGCGCGCAATTGATGCCCACGTTCTAACCACGATACCGGTCGACTCCCCTCCCCCTTGCGGGGAGGGGAGTCGACCGGTATCGGGTCAAATTCTGCCAAGCAAAATCTTCTTGCTATTTTTCCGAATCCATGTTTCTCTCTCGCCATCCCGCCTCACTGCGGAGGGGCGTTACGCGCGATCGTCACGACACGCGAGGCGGGGATGCGGTGGCCGCGAGAGATCGCAGCGTCTTCTTACGAAGGCGCGGACGAACGATCGCTTGCGGACGTGAAGTCGCAGCGTCCTGACACCCCGAAGCTGGTGTCTCCCGCGCAACGCGCAAGCATTGTCGCGGCATGGTGGCCAACAAGCCGGTGCACCAGGGAGACTGCGTATAAGCGTTCAACCCATCGCGCAGGGAATGCCGGCGTGCTCGGCTTTGCCTGTGGTACCTGCCGCCTGCATTTTTTTCGCAGGCGGGCCATGGGTGAGGCCTTCACCCGGCATTCCCTGCGCCCTCTGCACGTGAAGAGGGACGGACTGATTGAAACCTCGGGCGAGTGTCGCCGCGAGACTGCGATGACACGTCCTTAGTCGATTGTCTGCTGATCGATCCGATCTGTCGTTGAGACGTTCGGCTGCTTGAACGTCGCGCTGTTTGATCCCGTGAATCCGCCTCACCCCACCGCCGTCGTCCCGGACAAGCCGTGACGCGCGAAGCGCGGCACGGTGCCGATCCGGGACCCATACTCCGCGGCGGTGATGTGGCGCGAAAAAGCCAATGACCAGCCGGACTCAAACCGCTCCCTGGGGGTATGGGTCCCGGCGTTCGCCGGGACGACGCTGCATGGCTAGAAGCACGGCGGCAACTACAAACTCCGTCATTGCGAGCGAAGCGAAGCAATCCAGGGCCGAGTTCACGACTCTGGATTGCTTCGTCGCTTCGCTCCTCGCAATGACGGTGGTTAGTCGTGTGCCCAAATCTCACGGCACGCCCTGCACGAACAGCGCAAACGGCTCCTCGACGGTCTTGCGCAGATGCTCGCGATAAAACCCGTAATGTAGATCGTCAGTCCCTAGTCTGCCGAAGCTCGGCTCCACCACATTGCGCAGCGGCAGCAGCGCGATCGGCGCGGCGATCGGCGTCAGCAGCGAGCCGCGGCCCGCCAGGAGCGTCGTGATGATGCCGTACATCTCGCCGGTGATGGTCGGCCTGGAGACCGTGATCAGGCGGTGCTGGCCGTGGCGGTTGGTGACGAGGTAGACGAAGCCGGACTGGTTTGGCACGGCCACCTCGCCGAACTGCGTGAACGACGCATCGAGCCGCGCGCCTTCGCGAAACGTCAGCGACGACGCGGCATCGTCCCAGACGATGTCGGTGCGGTAGGCGTAGATCGCGTCCTTGTCGCCGAATGACGGGCGCAAGGTGACGTAGGTGCCCTCGATCCACTCCACAGCCCGCCGCGAATAGGAGCCGAGGCTGTCGGGTGCAATGCCGCCGCTCGCGGCAGGCGCGGCGAGAGGTGCGCTCGGCGCCTTGCGCAGGGACATGCCGAGCGCCTGCTCGAGCCTGACAATGGTGGCGAGCGTGAACGGGCGGCGGCCGCCGAGCGCCTTCTCAAGGGTCGAGAGGCTCAGCTTGGCCTGCTCCGCCAGCGCCTGCCGCGACATCCGGCGCCGCGCGATCTCCTCGCGGACGGTCTCGGCGACCTGCCGGCTCTGCTCGTCGGAAAGCTCGCTGTTGTCCGGTATCGACATCCTGTCCCCTGCCGCGTGATGCGCACCTCTTCTAGCAGACGGACAAATCAGCACAAACCCGGACAGATCAGCCGCGCTCTCGACCACGACAGGACATGCGCGGGCGGGCGGCGGCCGAACAAGACCGACCATTCCGCTCGCGGTGCCGGCGCGCTGCGCCCAGTCTCGGCCTGCCGAATTTGTTCGTTGCGGAGGCAATGATGAGCGAGACAATGGACCACGATATCAGGAGCAGCACCCATCCGGTCAGGTCATGGATCGTGACCATGCTGCTATTCCTGCTGCTCCAGGCCGCCGCCGTGCTGCTGGTCGGCTTCACGGCGCTGTTTCTCAGCGTCACCCCTGGCTGGTCCGCCGAAGGGCCATTGGCGCCGCTGACCAGGCCGGGCGACGCCCGCTCCGGCGCACTGCTGTTCAAGTCCGACGGCCGCTATGCCGAGGCGCCGCGGCTCGGCATCGATGTCGACATCGTCGTCTCCGGCCCGACCGCGCGGGTGCGCGTGACGCAGCTGTTCAAGAACACCAGCTCGCAATGGATGGAGGCGGTCTATGTCTATCCGCTGCCACCCGACAGCGCGGTCGACACACTGAAGATGATCGTCGGCGACCGCGTCGTGGTCGGCGACATCAAGCCGCGCGAACAAGCCAAGGTGATCTATGAGCAGGCCAAGCGCGACGGCAAGACCGCGGCGCTCACCGAGCAGGAGCGACCGAACATCTTCACCAACTCGCTCGCCAATATCGGCCCCGGCGAGACCGTGCTGGTGCAGATCGAATATCAGCAGCCGGTGGCCGCGAGCGGCGGCGAGTTCTCGCTGCGGGTGCCGCTGGTCGTGGCGCCGCGCTACAATCCGGCGCCGATCGTGCAGAGCGTCGATCTGCGCCCGGGCGGCAACGGCTGGGGCGCAGCGAGCAACGATCCCGTGCCTGATCGCGACCGCATCTCGCCGGAGGTGCTCGACCCAGCCAAGACCGATCCGGTCAATCCGACGAGGATCACGGTGCGGCTGCAGGCAGGCTTCGTCATCGGCGAGGTCAAGAGCCACCATCACCAGGTGACGATCGACAGCCCCGATGCGAAGACGCGTGTCGTGACACTCGCCGAGGGCGTGGTGCCGGCCGATCGCGATTTCGAGCTGACCTGGAAGCCGGCGGCCGCCGCGACGCCGTCGGTCGGCCTGTTCCACGAGCAGGTCGGCGATGCCGACTATCTGCTCGCCTTCGTCACGCCTCCCGCAGTGACGGCGTCGGCACAGCGTCCGCAGCCGCGCGACGTGATCTTCGTGATCGACAATTCCGGCTCGATGGGCGGCACCTCGATCCGCCAGGCCAAGGCCAGCCTGCTCTATGCGCTGAACCGCCTGCAGCCGGGCGACCGCTTCAACGTGATCCGCTTCGACGACACCATGACCGTGCTGTTTCCCGCCTCGGTGCCGGCCGATGCCGAGCATGTCGGCAGCGCGACCAGCTTCGTCAGTGCGCTCGACGCGCGCGGCGGCACCGAGATGGTGCCGGCGATGCGCGCGGCGCTGACCGACGACGGCAGCGACTCCGACCGCGTGCGTCAGGTGGTGTTTCTGACCGATGGTGCCATCGGCAACGAGCAGCAGCTGTTCGAGACCATCACCGCGATGCGCGGCCGCTCGCGCATCTTCATGGTCGGCATCGGCTCGGCGCCGAACACCTATCTGATGACGCGCGCCGCCGAGCTCGGACGCGGCGCCTTCACCCATATCGGTTCGGTCGAGCAGGTCGAGGACCGCATGCGCGATTTGTTCGCCAAGCTGGAGAACCCGGTGGTGACTGGGCTGAGCGCGACGTTCTCCGAAGCCTCTGCCGACCTCACGCCCACGGTGCTGCCGGACGTCTATCGCAACGAGCCGCTGGTGCTGGCCGCCAAAATCGATCGCCTCGCCGGATCGCTGCAGCTCAAGGGCCGCATCGGCGACCAGCCCTGGACCATCACGCTGCCGCTGTCCGGCGCCGCCGAGGGCAAGGGCCTCTCAAAGCTGTGGGCGCGGCGCAAGATCGGCGATGCCGAGGTGGCGAAGACGATGCGGCAGATGACGCCGGAGGAAGCCGACGGCGCCATTCTGAAGCTCGCGCTGGAGCACCAGCTGGTGAGCCGCCTGACCAGCCTCGTCGCCGTCGACAAGACGCCGCGCCGTCCCGACGGCGAGCCGCTGAGGCTCGCCGAACTGCCGATCAACCTGCCGGCCGGCTGGGACTACGAGAAGGTGTTCGGCGAACGCGGCCGGATTCCGGCGATGCAGAAGGAGCGCCGCGCTGAAGCAGACCACGACGTCCAGCTCGCCGCGCTGAAGCGGCCGGTGGTGCCGGCAGCGCCTGCGACGGTCACGCTGCCGAAGACGGCGACCGATGCGGAGCTCAGCATGCTGCTCGGGTTGGGCCTGCTGATGCTCGAACTGATCTGGCTCGTCGCGATCAGGCGGCGGGCTGCCAACTAAGCAATGTCGTCATTGCGAGGAGCGAAGCGACGAAGCAATCCAGGGGCTGCACAACGACTCTGGATTGCTTCGCTTTGCTCGCAATGACGGAGGAGAGAGAATGCCACGATTTGTCATCCCGCTCGCAGTCGCGCTTGTCGGCCTCATCCTGTTCGGCCACGGCGCCCTCATCCATGCCAAGGCGATCGTGGCGCAGGTGCTGCTCGATCGCGCCTTCACCCAGACCATTGCGACCGGCCATGCGGTCAAGCCGTGGTCCTGGGCCGACATGGTCCCGGTGGCGCGCATCGAGGTGAAGAGCCTCGGCGTCTCCACCATCGCGCTGGCCGGCTCGAGCGGCCAGGCACTCGCCTTCGGCGCCGGCCATGTCGAGGGCACGGCCGAGCCGGGCGAGACCGGAATCGCCGTCTATTCCGCCCATCGCGACACGCACTTCCGCTTCCTGAAGGACGTCAGCATCGGCGACGAGATCGACATCGTCAGGCGCGACGGCAAGACCTTCCGCTATCGCGCCGACGGGGCCAGCGTCGTGCGTTTCGATGCGTCCGGCATCGATCCGGACACCGAACGCCCTGAGCTCGTGCTCTCCACCTGCTGGCCGTTCGACGCGCTGACGCAGGGCCCGGAGCGCTACGTGCTGCACGCCACGCTGATCGCGTCTGAAGAATGAACGAGACCATGGCTGCCCTTGGGAACCAGGCGCCGAATGACCATTTGTCACCCTGTCGCCCGCGTGAGATGATCCTGCGCGGGCGGCACGGTCCATCATCGAAGCGCTTTCGACATGCATTCCCAGATCCAATATCTGCCGATCACGCCCGTATTCTTTGCGATCCTGGTGCTCGCCTTCGGCGTCCTGATCGTCCTGATCCAGCTCGGCATCCTGCGCTACGCCTACATGAAGCTCGGCGTCAGCTCGGGCACCGCGATGCTGCTGCTGTTCGGCTCGCTGGTCGGCAGCTATTTCAACATCCCGATCACCATGCTGCCTGGGCAGGTCGCGCGCTCTGGCGAGATCATCGACTTTTTCGGCATGCAATATGTCGTGCCGTTGGTGCATCAATGGCCGGGTACTCTGCTCGCCGTGAATGTCGGCGGCGCGGTGATCCCGACGATCATGTCGACCTATCTCATGCTGCGCTACCAGCTCTGGCTGCGCGCCGCGATCGCGGTGCTGGTGATCGCCGTGATCATCCACGCGATGGCGACGCCGGTGCAGGGCGTCGGCATCGCCGTGCCGGTGTTCGCGCCGGTGGTCGTGACCGCGATCCTGGCGTTCCTGCTGTCGCGCGAATATGCCGCGCCGCTGGCCTATATCGGCGGCTCGATGGGCACGCTGGTCGGCGCCGACCTGATGAACCTCGACAAGATCGGCAGCCTCGGCGCGCCCGTGGCCTCGATCGGCGGCGCCGGGACGTTCGATGGCATTTTTCTCACCGGTATCCTGGCGGTGCTGCTGGCCGGCCTCGCCGCGCCCTCCCGGCCGGGCCTCGCGCGCTGAGCTTTCAACCGGGAGACATTGCGGTTAAAATCGAGCAGAGGCAGCAGTGGACACGGAATGCGCGCCATCAATCTCATCGTGGGAACCCTGACGATCGCCGCCGTCGCGGCCGGGATCAGCGGCGTCCTGATCAAACAGAAGCGTCGCATTGCCGAGCAGCGCAGCATGATGCGTGTCGTGTTCGACGGCGGCTCGGCGGCGGGCCTGCGCAAGGGCGGGCCGGTGAATTTCGACGGCGTACAGGCCGGGCAGATCCTGTCGATCAAGCTCGAAAGCCCGCGCAAGATCGTTGCCATGATCACGCTCGACAATTCGGCGCCGATCCGCAGGGACACAACGGCAGGCATCGAGTTCCAGGGCCTGACCGGCATCGCCGCGATCTCGCTGGTCGGCGGCGCGCCAACGGCCCCGCCGGTCCCGCTCGATCGCGACGGCGTGCCGGTGCTGACGGCCGATCTCAAGGACCAGGAGACGATGGTCGAGACGGTGCACAACATCGACAAATACATCGTCAGCAATGCGCCGGCGATCAAGGATGCGCTGCAGAGCTTCGAGACCGAGACCGCCTCGCTCCAGGCCAAGACCGCGGCCTTCGACTCCGCGATCGACAAGGCCGAGGACATCTTCAAGGGCTTCGACACGCTGGTGACCAAGATCGACGGCGCCATTCCCGGTTTCGCCGACGGCAATCCCGGGCAGCTGTTCGATCAGATCAAATCGATGCGCGAGCTCGTCGACGGCTTCAAGCGCAAGTCCGCCAAGGTGATCGACGAGAGCCGCAAGACGCTGCTCGACATCAGCGACGGCGCCAATGCGATGAGCGTCAAGTTCGGCGGCCAGCCCGCGCCGGGACCGCGGCGGGTGCCGGCGTCACGCTGAGGGGCGGCCGCGCCGCCCCTCGCATTCGCTCAGTGGCTGATCATCCACGGTCGCGCCGTCGGAAAGCCCTTGGCGCCACTCTTGGACTTGGTCATCAGCCGCGCCGGCTTCTTCGGCGAGCAGCAGCCGCAGCCCGCACCGTGCTTGGCCTTGTATTCGGCCACTGTCTGCGGCGCGTGGCGGCTGCGCTCGTTGGTGGCATGCGCCGTACGCCGCTCCGCCGGCATGCAGGCGAAGGCGGGCGCGGTGAGGATTACCCGCGGCGCCATGTTCTGGCATTGCGGACAGACCTGCGGCTCATCACATTCCGACATCGGGCGCATGTCGGTGAAGGGGCCGCATTCGTCACAGAGATATTCATAGACCGGCATTGTCTCGTCTCCTGCGCAACATCGTCTCTCTCGTCCGCGCGGCGGATGCGGGGCGGCCAAATACGCGGCCGTCCCGCATCCCGTCGCACAGGGAGAGGGTTATTTGTCCGGCGAGATCGGCATCTGGATGTCGCCCTTGATGTGCTTGATCGGGCCTGCCGCCGACGGCATCACGTCGAAGTCGAAGATCTCGGTCGGCAGCCACAAGGTCGCGCAGGCATTGGGCACGTCGACCACGCCGGAGATGTGACCCTGCACCGGCGCGGTGCCGAGGATCGAATAGGCCTGGGCGCCGGAGTAGCCGAACTTCTTCAGGTACTCGATCGCGTTGAGACAGGCCTGGCGATAGGCGATATGGACGTCGAGGTAATGCTGCTTGCCGGCCTCGTCGACCGAGATGCCCTCGAAGATCAGGTAGTCGCGATAGTTCGGCGTGATCGGCGACGGCTTGAAGATCGGGTTCTTGATGCCGTATTTCGCCACGCCGTCCTTGATGACGTCGACCTTGATGTGCAGCCAGCCCGCCATTTCAATGGCGCCGCAGAAGGTGATCTCGCCGTCGCCCTGGCTGAAGTGCAGATCGCCCATCGAGAGGCCGCCGCCGGGCACATAGACGGGGAAGTAGATCTTCGAACCGCGCGACAGGTCCTTGATGTCGCAATTGCCGCCATGCTCGCGCGGCGGCACGGTGCGGGCACCCTCGGCGCCGATCTTGGCCTTGACGTCACCCTTGGCCTGGCCGGCATGCGCGGTCGGCGCGAATGGCGGATTGGCGAGGCCCGGCACGCGGGTCGGGTTGGTCGCGATCAGCGCCGTCTCACGCTCGTTCCAGGTCGCGAGCAGCTTCGGATCAGGCAGACAGCCGATCAGGCCGGGATGGATCAGGCCGGCGAAGTTCACGCCAGGGACGTGACGCGAAGAGGTGTAGAGGCCCTTGATGTCCCAGATCGACTTCTGCGCCAGCGGGAAGTGGTCGGTCAGGAAACCGCCGCCGTTCTGCTTGGAGAAGAAACCGTTGAAGCCCCACAGGCTCTCCTTCAGCGGACCGACGTCGAGCAGGTCGACGACCAGCAGGTCGCCCGGCTCGGCGCCCTTGACGCCGATCGGGCCCGAGAGGAAGTGCACGATCGACAGGTCGATGTCGCGCACGTCGTCGGCCGAGTCGTTGTTCTTGATGAAGCCGCCGGTCCAGTCATAGGTCTCGATGATGAAGTCGTCGCCGGGATTGACCCACTCCACCATCGGAATGTCCGGGTGCCAGCGGTTGTGCACCTTGTCGTTCTCGTAGGCCGACTTGGTCAGATCGACCTTGATCAGTGTGTCAGGCATCAAGAGCTCCCCTTTACCTTTGCTTGGACGGAGTGGTTAGACGGACAGATATTTCGAGACCTGCGCGGCATCGACCTGCTCGCGCGGATCGTCGCGGACGATCTCGCCGTTCTCGATCACCAGCACGCGGTCGGCGATGTCGAGCGCGAAGCTCAGCACCTGCTCGGAGACAACGATGGACAGCCCTTTCTCGTCGCGGATGCGCTTCAGGGTGCGCGCCATCTCCTTGATGATCGACGGCTGGATGCCCTCGGTCGGCTCATCGAGCAGCAGCACCTTCGGCTTGGTGGCGAGCGCGCGGGCGATCGCGAGCTGCTGCTGCTGGCCGCCGGAGAGATTGCCGCCGCGTCGGCCCTTCATCTCGAGCAGCACTGGAAACAGCTCGTAGATGTCGCCGGGCACCTCGGACTCGCCGGAGACGACGAGGCCGGTCTCGATATTCTCCTTGACCGTCATCGTCGAGAAGATCATGCGGCCCTGCGGCACGTAGGCGAGACCCTTGGCGACGCGCTCGTAGCTCTTCAGGCCCGACAGCTCGGTGCCGTTCATGTCGATGGAGCCGCTCTTGGATGGCAGGATGCCCATCAGCGACTTCATCAGCGTGGTCTTGCCCATGCCGTTGCGCCCCATGATCGCAACGATCTCGTTGGGCGCGACCTTGACATTCAGGCCATGCAGCACTTCGCTCTGGCCATAGGCGACATGGAGATCGGAGATTGCGAGCATCAATGGCTCCTGCAAAGTGATGAATTGGGACAAGGCTGCAGCAACATCGGCAGTGCGCTCCCTCCCCCCTTGTGGGGGAGGGTTGGGGAGGGGGGTAGCCCCAAGCGATACTGCCGCCGTGGGCCCCCTCCCCTAGCCCCTCCCCACAAGGGGGAGGGGAACGCAGCGTCACTCGGAGCAAACAAGATCGCGATCATCGCTCAGTGCCCCAGATAGACTTCGACGACCTTGGGGTCGTTCTTGACCTTGTCCATCGTGCCCTCGGACAGGATCTGCCCCTGGTGCAGCACGGTGACCTTGTGGGCGATGTCCTCGACGAACTTCATGTCGTGCTCGATCACGAGCACCGAGCGGTCCTTGATGATGCGGTTGAGCAGCTCGGCGGTCTTGGCGCGCTCGCTCACGCTCATGCCGGCCACGGGCTCGTCGAGCATCAGAAGGTCCGGGTTCTGGATCAGCAGCATGCCGATTTCGAGCCACTGCTTCTGGCCATGGCTGAGCTCGGCCGCCGAGGTCTTGAGACGATCCTTCAGGAAGATCATCTCCGCGACCTCCTCGACGCGATCCTTGACGACCGCGTCGCGCTGGAAGGTCAGCGAGCCGAACACGGTGCGGCCGCGCGGAAAGGATATCTCGAGATTCTCGAACACGCTGAGATCCTCGAACACCGACGGCGTCTGGAACTTGCGGCCAACACCGGTCTTGACGATCTCGTTCTCGCGCAGCTTGGTCAGCTCCTTGCCGCGGAACTGGATCGAGCCCGAGGTCGCTTTGGTTTTGCCGCAGATCAGGTCGAGCACCGTGGTCTTGCCGGCGCCGTTCGGGCCGATGATGACGCGGATCTCGTTCTCTTCGACGTAGAAGGAGAGATCGTTGACCGCCTTGAAGCCGTCGAACGAGACGGTGAGGGCTTCGACCGCGAGCAGGAATTCCTTGGGCTGATGACCGATGAGCATCGCTGTCTCCTCACTCTGCGGGGGCGCCGTTGGCGACCAGGCCGCCATTGCCGGGCTTCTTGCTGCGGGACGCCAGCAGCCGGTCGATGCGCGGCTGCACGTAGTCACCCCAGATTCCGGCCAATCCGTTCGGGAAGGCGAGAACCACGGCGATGAACAAGGCACCCAAGCCGAACAGCCAGAGCTGCGGGAAGGTCTCCGACAGGCTGGTCTTGGCGAAGTTGACGAGGAGCGAGCCATAGACCGCGCCGAAGATCGAGAGCCGGCCGCCGACCGCCGTGTAGATCACCATCTCGATCGACGGCACGATGCCGACGAAGGACGGCGACATGAAGCCGACCTCGAGCGTGAACAGCGCGCCGCCGACCGCGGCGAATACCGCCGCGGCGCAGAAGGCGAAGATCTTGAAATTCGCGACGCTGTAGCCGGAGAAGCGGACCCGGTCCTCCTGCTCCCGCATCGCCACCAGGATGCGGCCGAGCTTGGTGAGACGGATGAACTGCGCGACCAGGATGGCGGCGAACAGGAAGAACACCTCGACGAAGTAGAGGATGTATTTGGCGTGATCGGTGCGGATGTCCCAGCCGTGCAGGGTGCGCAGGTCGGTGATGCCGTTGATGCCGCCGGTGTAGCCCTGCTGTCCCACGATCAGGATGGTCATGATGGCCGCGATCGCCTGGGTGATGATGGCGAAGTAGACGCCGCCGACACGCCGCTTGAACATCGCAGCGCCGATGATGAAGGCGAAGATCGCCGGCACCAGGATGATCGCGGCGAGCGCGAACGGGAAGCTCTGGAACGGCTTCCAGAAGAACGGCAGCTGCGTCAGCTGATTCCAGTCCATGAAGTCGGGAATGCCAGGGGTCGACTGGATCTTGGTGTTGGCGACGCTGGAGGCCTCCAGTTTCAGAAACATCGCCATGCAGTAGCCGCCGAGGCCGAAGAACACACCCTGCCCCAGGCTGAGAATGCCGCCATAGCCCCAGCACAGCACCAGGCCGATGGCGACGAAGGAGTACGTCAGGTACTTCGCGACCAGGTTGAGGCGGAAGATGTCGACCGCCAGCGGCAGGATGACCACGAGCAGAAGCAGCAGAGAGACGAAGCCGATGAGCTCGGAGCGATTGAAGAAGCGCGTATTGATGATCATGACGGTGCTTTCTGATTCCCGATTCCTGCGCGTTCCGGCTATTTGCGGACCTTGAGGGCGAACAGGCCCTGCGGCCGCAGCATCAGGATGGCGACGATCGCCAGCAGAGTGAGCACCTTGGCCATCGAGCCGGACATGAAGAACTCCATCGTCGACTGCGCCTGGGAGATGGTGAAGGCAGAGGCGATGGTGCCGATCAGGCTGGCGGCGCCGCCGAACACGACGACCAGGAAGGTGTCGACGATGTAGAGCTGGCCGGCGGTCGGGCCGGTCGAGCCGATCATCGTGAAGGCGGAGCCGGCGACACCGGCGATGCCGCAGCCGAGACCGAAGGTGTAGCGGTCGACCTTCTCGGTGTTGATGCCGACGGCGCCGGCCATCACGCGGTTCTGCACGACGGCGCGGACCTGCTTGCCCCAGCGCGACAGGAAGAGGACATAGGCGACCACGATCGTGATCAGAATGGTCAGGCACATCACGAACATGCCGTTGATCGGAATCTGGATCGCGTCAGTCGCCTGCCAGGAGCCCATCATCCACTCAGGCAGTTCGACGCCGACCTCGCGCGCGCCAAACACCGAGCGATAAGCCTGCTGCAGGATCAGGCTGAGGCCCCAGGTCGCGAGCAGCGTATCGAGCGGCCGCTTGTAGAGCCGGCGGATCATCGCCCACTCGACCAGCATGCCGAGCGCTCCGGAGGCGATGAAGGCCAGCATCATCGCGACGAAGAAGTAGCCTGGAAACAACGACGGCAGGAAATGCTGGAAGGCGTTCGAGGTCATCCAGGTGACGTAGGCGCCGAGGATCATGAACTCGCCATGCGCCATGTTGATGACGCCCATCTGGCCGAAGATGATGGCAAGCCCCAGCGCCATCAGCACGTAGACCGAAAACAGGATGAGGCCTGCGAACCCCTGCATCGCGAAGATGGCCCCGAGGTCGCCGATGGAATAGTCACCGAACATGATCCGTCCTCTCGTGATGCGTGGTGTCGGTGCGCACTGACTTGCGATGCGCGTTGGCGCCCGCAGCATTGCCGCCGGTAAGGTCGTTCCCTCCCCCCTTGTGGGGGAGGGCCAGGGAGGGGGGTCCACACGACGAACTGTGGGTGGGGTACCCCCCTCCCCAACCCTCCCCCACAAGGGGGGAGGGAGCGCACTGGTTGTGCGGCAACGGCGTCGCTTCATCGGCCGTCGCAATGCGCGACTCGCGACTTACTGATAGCCCTTCGGGAACGGATCGGGCTCGACCAGGTCGGCGGTCTCGTAGATCAGCTCGTACTGACCGTCCGCCTTGGCGCGGCCGACGCGGGTCTTGGACCAGAGATGGTGGTTCTCATGGATCCGGACATAGCCTTCCGGCGCGCCCTTGAACTCGATGCCGGGCGAGGCGGCGGCGACCTTGTCGATGTCGAAGCTGCCGGCCTTCTCGACGGTCAGCTTCCACAGCCACGGACCGAGATAGGCGGCTTGCGTCACGTCGCCGATCACGGTCTTCTCACCCCACATCTTCTTGAAATCGGCGACGAAGGCCTTGTTGTTGGGGTTGTCGAGCGACTGGAAGTACTTCATGCAGGCATAGGCGCCCGCGATGTTCTCACCGCCGATGCCATCGATCTCGTCTTCAGTCACGGAGATGGTGAGCAAGGTCTGCTTCGACATGTCGATGCCGGCGGCTTTCAGCTGCTTGTAGAACGCGACATTGGAGCCGCCGACGATGATCGCGTAGATCACGTCCGGCTTGGTCAGCTTGATCTTGTTGATGACCGAGTTGAACTGGGTGTGGCCGAGCGGGAAGTACTCTTCGCCGACGACCTTGCAGCCCTGCAGATGGCCCTCGATGTGCTTGCGCGCGATCTTGTTCGAGGTGCGCGGCCAGATGTAGTCGGAGCCGAGCAGGTAGAAGGTCTTCGCACCCTTGGTCTTGTTGACCCAGTCGAGGCCGGCGATGATCTGCTGGGTGGCTTCCTGGCCGGTGTAGATGACGTTCTTGGACTGCTCGAGGCCTTCGTAGAAGGTCGGGTAGTACAGCATGCCGTTGTACTGCTCGAACACCGGCAGCACCGCCTTGCGCGAGGCCGAGGTCCAGCAGCCCATCACGGCGGCGCACTTGTCGTTGACCAGGAGCTTCTTGGCCTTCTCCGCGAAGGTCGGCCAATCCGAGGCGCCGTCCTCCTGGATGTACTTGATCTTGCGGCCGAGCACGCCGCCGGCGGCATTGATCTGCTCGATCGCGAGCTTCTCGGCCTGCACCGACCCTGTCTCGGAGATCGCCATCGTGCCGGTGACCGAATGCAGGATGCCGACCGTCACTTCGCTATCGGTGACTGCAAGTCCGGTGGTGTTGACAGCGGAGGTTGCGGGACCGGCGCCAAAGGATGGCCGCGGCATCATGGCCAGCGCCGGGATTGCGGCCATTCCCATCAGCAATTGGCGCCGAAGCGGCGACTTCAGGCCCTTTTTGGTTTCGTCTGACATGAGCACCCCATTCATTGGTTCGAGGACACGCGTTGGGTCAGACGAAGGATGGCGCGGTTTGTGCAACGCACGGATACGCAAGATTGCGTATACTGCACCGCAAAAGCGCGACGTAGGCTCTGCGTAGGTCTTGCGAGGGGCAGGCGAGTTGCGGACAAGCGCCCGCGGGTGAGGAGTTCGAAAGTGGCAGGGCGGCAGCGGATCGACCGCGTCAGGCGCCAGTACAACCAGTGGGTCGCCAACCAGACGTTGGAGGACTATGCGCTCCGCTTCACGGCCAAGAGCGCGCGGCGCTGGTCGGCCGCCCGCGTCGCCAACACCGCGCTGGGCGCAATCTCGTTCCTGGCGCTGGAGGCCATCGGCGGCACAATCACCTTGAACTACGGCGTGACCAATGCGACCGCCGCCATCCTGGTCGCCAGCGTGATCATCTTCTGCTGCGGCCTGCCGATCGCCTATCATGCGGCGAAATGCGGTATCGACATCGACCTGCTGACGCGTGGCGCCGGCTTCGGCTACATCGGCTCCACCATCACCTCGCTCATCTACGCCTCCTTCACCTTCATCTTCTTCGCCATCGAGGCGGTGATCCTCGCCTCCGCCCTCGAGATGTGCTTCGGCATTCCGCGCCCGGTCGGCTATCTCATCAGCGCCGTCGTCATCATCCCGCTCGTGACCTACGGCATCACGCTGATCAGCCGCTTCCAACTATGGACGCAGCCGCTGTGGGTCGTGCTGCACGTCCTGCCCTTTGCCGCAATCGCCTATGCGAGCCCGCACTCCTTCGCCGATTGGCTGCAGTTTCCCGGCGAGCATGGCGATCCCATGGGCCATCTCGATCTGGCGCTGTTCGGGACCGCGGCGGCGGTCGTGTTCTCGCTGGTCGCCCAGATCGGCGAGCAGGTCGACTTCCTGCGCTTTCTGCCGCGCGATCGCCGCACGTCGAAACGGTCATGGTGGATTGCGCTGTTATCCGCAGGCCCCGGCTGGATCGTGCTCGGTGCGCTGAAGCTGCTGGCGGGCTCGTTCCTGGCCTACTTCGCGCTCAGCCATGGAGTCTCGGCCGACCGCGCCGCCGAACCGGCACACATGTATCTCGAGGCGTTCCGCTACGTGCTGGCCCGGCCGGACCTGGCGCTTGCGCTGACAGGTACCTTCGTGATCGTGTCCCAGATCAAGATCAACGTCACCAATGCCTATGCCGGCTCGATCGCCTGGTCGAACTTCTTCTCCCGCCTGACCCACAGTCATCCGGGACGCGTCGTGTGGCTCGTATTCAACGTCGTTGTCGCGCTGCTGCTGATGGAGATCGGCGTCTACAAGGCGCTGGAGCAGACGCTGGCGCTGTACTCCAACATCGCCATCTCCTGGGTCGGCGCGCTGGTCGCGGACCTCGTGATCAACAAGCCGCTGGGCCTGCGCCCACCGCAGATGGAGTTCAAGCGCGCCCATCTCTACGACATCAATCCGGTCGGCGTCGGCGCGATGACGATCGCCACGATCGTCTCGATCTGCGCCTTCTATGGCCTGTTCGGTCCGACCGGAAAGGCGCTGTCGACTTTCGTCGCGCTCGGCGTCGCGCTCGTCACCGCGCCCGCGATCGCCTATCTGACCGACGGAAAGTACTATCTGGCGCGCAAGCCGAAGCGGAGCTGGCAGAACATCGAGCAGATCCAATGCTGCATCTGTGAGCATCATTTCGAGCCGGAGGACACCGCCTCCTGCCCGGCCTATGCCGGCCCGATCTGCTCGCTGTGCTGCTCGCTCGACGCTCGCTGTCACGATCTGTGCAAACCGCACGCGCGGGCGCAAGCCCAGGTCGCCGCGGCGCTTGGCGGCATGCTGCCGGGGTCGGTGCTCGCCAAGATCAACTCGCAGCTCGGTCACTATGTCGGTGTCTTTCTGACATCGGCCGGACTCGTCGCGCTGACGCTCGGCATGATCTATCTGGAGACCTCGGCGGCGCTGCCAGGATTCAAGGGCATCATCTCCGACGTGCTGTGGAAGGTGTTCTTCGCTCTCTCCATCATCATCGGCGTCGTGACCTGGCTGTTCGTGCTGGCGCAGCAGAGCCGTCGCGCCGCCGAGGCCGAGACACGCCGGCAGACGCAGCTGTTGATTCAGGAGATCGAGGCGCACAAGCGCACCGACGCCGAGCTGCAGCGCGCCAAGGAGGTTGCGGAGTCCGCCAACCTTGCCAAGAGCCGCTATGTCGTCGGCCTCAGCCACGAGCTGCGCTCGCCGCTGAACGCGATCTCCGGCTATGCGCAACTGCTCGAGCAGGACACGAGCCTCGCACCAAAGCCGCGGGACCAGGTCCGCGTCGTCCGCCGCAGCGCCGATCATCTGTCCGGCCTGATCGACGGCATCCTCGATATCTCCAAGATCGAAGCCGGGCGGCTGTATCTGTCGCGCGACGAGGTCCGTCTCAGCGAATTCCTCGACCAGCTTGTGGGCATGTTCCGATTGCAAGCCGCCGCCAAGGGCGTCGACTTCGTGTTCAAGCGGCCGGCGGTGCTGCCGCTGGTCGTCTACGCCGACGAGAAACGGCTGCGCCAGATCCTGATCAACCTGCTGTCGAATGCGATCAAATTCACCGCGGAAGGCAGCGTCCAGTTCGTCGTGCATTATCGCAGTCCGGTCGCGGAGTTCGAGGTGATTGATACCGGGCCCGGCATCCAGCCCGACGACCTCGAGCGCATCTTTGCGCCGTTCGAGCGCGGCGCGCTCGGGGTCGCTCAACCGCAGACCGGCACGGGACTGGGCCTGACGATCAGCCGCCTGCTCGCCGGGGTGATGGGCGGCGACATCAAGGTCGAGAGCAGGGTCGGCGTCGGCAGCACGTTCAAGGTCAAGATCCTGCTGTCCGAGGTCACCAACCCGACGCGGCATGCACCGGTGAAGGCGCCGGTCGCCGGCTATCTCGGACCGCGCAGGACGATCCTGATCACCGACGACGATCCCGTTCATCGCGACCTCCTGCGCGAGGTGCTGACGCCGCTCGGATTCATCCTGCTGAGCGCGCCCGACGGTCCCGCCTGCCTCGCGCTCGCACAGCACTGCCAGCCGGATCTGTTCATTCTGGACATCTCGATGCCCGGCATGGACGGCTGGACGGTGGCCGAGACCTTGCGCAACAGCGGTCATCATCAGGCCCGGATCCTGATGACATCTGCGAGCGCGCTCGAAGCGCATGGCCGGCCGCTGGCGCAACCATTCCACGACAGCTACCTGATGAAGCCGATCGACATCCCAAGGCTGCTGGAGGCGATACGTCAATTGCTGAAGCTCGAATGGAGCTACCAGACCGACATCCCAGCGGCGCCGCCACGCTGGCGGCCGGACACCGGGTCCCGGCCCCCGCTCAACTATGTCGAGGAGCTGATGAGCCTCGGCCAGATCGGCTACATCAGGGCCATTCAGCTCAAGCTCGACGACATCAGCAACGCGCATCCGGAGCATGCCGACTTCGTCGCCCAGATGCGCACGCTTATCGACCGCTTCGATCTCGATCAGTACATGGCCACTCTGAAGACCTTGCATGCCTATGAGCACTGACAGCAGGAAGCGCGATGTCGCGCTGGTGGTGGACGACTCGCCGGAGACGCTTCGGCTGCTCACCGACGCGCTGGATGGTGCCGGCATGACGGTCATGGTCGCACTCGATGGCGCCGCGGCCATGCGCATCATCGACCAGATCACGCCGGACATCATCCTGCTCGACGCCGTCATGCCCGGCATGGACGGCTTCGAGACGTGCCGCAAGCTCAAGCGCGAGACGGGTCTCTCCAACGTCCCCGTCATCTTCATGACCGGGCTCGCCGATACCGAGCATATCGTGAAGGGACTGGAGGCCGGCGGCGTCGACTACGTCACCAAGCCGATCGCCGTCTCGGAGATGCTGGCGCGCATCCGCGTGCATCTCGCCAACGCCCGGATGACGCAGAGTGCGCGCGCCGCGCTCGACGTCTCCGGCCGCTTCCTGCTCGCCGTCAACCGCGAGGGACGGCTGATGTGGGCAACGCCGCAGGCGCAGAAGCTGCTGTCGGACAGTTTTGGCACCGCCGAGGAGCTCGTTCTTCCCGAAGCGCTGCGGCTCTGGCTGGATCAGGCGCAGAACGGCGGCGGGAAGGCCGCCGCTTCGATCCCCGATCATCCCGAATTGCGCCTCTACTACATGGGCGGAGCCGGGCCCAACGAGTTCCTGCTGCGGCTCGCCAAGGAGTCCTCCGGTGAGTTGCCAAAGGAATTCTCCAGCGAGTTCGGTCTCACGACGCGCGAGGGCGAAGTGCTGTCATGGCTCTCTAAGGGCAAGACCAACCGCGACATCGCACAGATCCTGGGACTGAGCCCGCGGACCGTCGACAAGCACCTCGAGCAGATCTACGCCAAGCTCGGCGTCGAGAACCGAACCGCCGCCGCGGCGATCGCGACGGGGGTGACGCGGCGGGAGGGATGAGACGGGCGGCGCACTCAGAAGCGCGCTCTGAAACTCGCTGTCGTCCCGGGCAAGCCCGCTGACGCACAGCGTCAACGGGCGCCGACCCGGGACCCATACCGCGTGATCTCGCTTGGGGCAGGATGTAAGCTGGCGTCGTGCCTCACATATCCGGCTGTGGTTATGGATCCCCGCGTTCGCGGGGATGACACCGAGGTTAGAGCGACAGCGAGTACTCCACCCCTCGGCGCTCACCCATATACGAACGCCGGATCATCCAGATCGATCGCCGGAATCTGGTCCTTCTCGCTCCAATAGTCCTGGCTGTGCTGCCACTCCGGCTTGTCGCCGCGCTTGGGCAGCAGATGCATGTTGCGCATCATATAGCCGGGATTGAAGTTCTCCGGGTCGATCCATGGCAGCAGCGGCATGTTGTGATCCTCCGGGCGCAGCGCCGGCACGACCTTGCTCACGCCCTTCTCCTTCATGTGCGCGAGCAGGCGGCACACGAAATCCGCGACCAGATCGGTGCGCAACGTCCAGCTGGCGCGGAAATAGCCGAACACCCAGGCGAGGTTCGGCACACCCGTGAACATCATGCCGCGATAGGTCACGGTGTCGGCAAAGTCGAGCGGCTTGCCGTCGATCGAGAATGCAATGTCGCCGAGCACGCAAAGATCAAAGCCGGTGGCAGTGATGATGATGTCGGCCTTGAGCTCGTCGCCGGACTTCAGCTTGATGCCGCCTTCGGTGAAGCGTTCGATCTCGTCGGTGACGACGGAGGCTTTGCCACTCTTGATGCCCTCGAACAGATCGGCATCCGGCACGAACGCGATGCGCTGTCGCCACGGGCGATAGCTCGGGGTGAAATGCTTGGCCGCCTGTTCGGGGCCGATGATGGCGCTGATCTGGCCGATCAGCTCCTTCTTGACCTGCTCGGGCTCCGTCAAGCAGCGCTTGGTGAACCAATCCTGCTCGAACAGGATCTTGCGCCTGACGATCTCGTGGATCCACTCCTCCTTGACATCAAGCCGACGCAACTCCTCGGCCAGCTCGATCGCGTTGCGGCCGATGCGGAAGTAGGTCGGCGAGCGCTGCAGCATCGTCACATGCGCGCATTTTCCGGCGATCGACGGCAGGATGGTCGCGGCCGTCGCACCGGAGCCGATGACCACGACCTGCTTGCCGGTGAGATCGAGATCCTCGGGCCAGAGTTGCGGATGCACGATGCGGCCCTTGAATTTCGCCATGTTCGGCCACTCCGGCGTGTAGCCCTTGGAGTGGCGGTAGTAGCCCTGGCACATCCAGAGGAAATTCGTGGTGAAGGTGACGGGCTGCTGATCCCTGCCCTTCACGGCTTGGACCGTCCAGAGATTGGTCGCGCTCGACCAACTGGCCGACACGATGCGATGGCCGTAGCGGATGTGGCGGCCGAGATCGTTCTCTTCAATCACCTCGCCCATGTAGCTGAGGATTTCTTCCGCGGTCGCGATCGGCGGCCCGACCCACGGCTTGAAGCTGTATCCAAACGTGTGCAGGTCGCTGTCGGAGCGGATGCCGGGATAGCGGTGCGTCCGCCAGGTGCCGCCGAAGCCGTCCTGGCTCTCCAGGATCACGAAGCGCTTGTCGGGCATCTGCCTGGTCAACTGATAGGCGCTGCCGACACCGGAGATGCCGGCGCCGACGATGAGCACGTCGAAATGTTCGGTCGCGTGAGAGGACGCGGCCTCCCGGATGGGCGCGATGACGTTCATGGGAGTCCCTGGGCTTTGGTCTTGATGTTGTTTCCTCGCGTGACAGGCTGAACCCGATCACAGCGACGGTCAACCCATCGCGAAGCGCGGCGTCGTGAACGCTGCGCCTCAATTTCCGCCGAGCGGCATGCCCCACTGCCGCGCGGTCTGCACGACCCAATCGCGATACAACGTGAGCGGCGTGACGCCGGTCATGCCGCCGCAGCCATCGCCGAGATTTGGCCCGGTCGACCATGAGATGACGCCGATCAGCACCTGTCCTTGCGCCTGCGTCTCGAATGCAGGCCCGCCGGAATCCCCGGTGCAGCCACCGAGCCCGGACCGCACGCCTTGCGTCGCCGGATCGACCAGCCGGATCTGCAACGTGCCCGGCCTGCCTGTGGCCACCAGCGCCGCGCCGCGCACCACGCCCCCGCTCTTGCCGTCGCCGGGGACGGCGACACCGATGCCTGCGACCGTGAATGCGTTGCCGGCGGCAAGCGGCGGCTGCGGCACGCCGAGCGCCACCGGCACGCGCTCCTTCGCTGGCGCCTCCAATTCCAGCAGCGCGACATCGGCGGTGGCGCGATGCGCCAGGATGGCCTGCACGCTGAAGCTGGGATGCACCGCCACCCGCCGGACCGTCTTGAGAACCGGCCTGCGGTCGCGATCGTATTCCACGATGCGGTAATCGAGACCCGGCTGCACGCAATGCCCGGCGGTCAGCACCAGCTTCGGGGCAATCAGCGCGCCGCTGCAGAAATTGCCGCGCGAGCCGACGATCGTGACCACGGCGCGGCCGATGCCATCATTCAGCGCCGGCGCATTGCCGACGATGGCCAGGGCCTGCGACGGCGCCAGCAGAGCGGCGGCTGCAATGATTGCGTGATACGGCTTCATCGCGGCAGCAATAGCGGCTGACGCCGAGGTCGCCAAGTGCGACCGAGGTCGCCAAGTGCGGCATCCCATGCTAGCGATCATCCAGGGATCAAGGAAGGACAGGACTGACATGGTCGAGGCGGTGATCTTCGATTTCGGTGGCGTGCTGACGACATCGCCGTTCGAGGCATTCGCACGGTTCGAGAAGGAGCGCGGCTATCCTGTCGACATCATCCGCAACACCAATGCCGCCAACCATCTCGAGAACGCCTGGGCGAAATTCGAGCGGGCCGAGATCGACCTCGACACTTTCGACCGGCTGTTCGCGGAGGAGTCGCTGGCGCTGGGCGGCGCTGCGGTCAGCGGGCGGGAGGTGCTGCCACTGCTCACCGGCGACCTCCGTCCCGACATGGTCGAGGCGCTCCGCCGCATCAAGGCGGAGTGCAAGACCGGCTGCATCACCAACAATCTGCCGGCGAACGCAATCGGCAGCCAGGGCGGCCGCTCGTTGTACGTCGCGGAGGTGATGGCGCTGTTCGATCACGTGATCGAGTCGGCCAAGATCGGCCTGCGCAAGCCCGATCCCCGGATCTACCAGATGATGACCGAGACGCTGGGCGTCAGCCCCGCGGACTGCGTCTACCTCGACGATCTCGGCATCAACCTGAAGCCGGCGCGCGAGATGGGCATGACGACGATCAAGGTGATCAGCGCAGCGCAGGCGATCGCCGAGTTGGAAGCCGCGACGGGTCTGAGCCTGCGCTGATCGTCGTTGCGAGGCATCCTTGCGCCGAAGCAATCCGAAGGCTTCGTGGGATTCTGGATTACGTCGCTGCCCTCGCAACGGCGCTGATCCTAATCGTTCGTCTGTTTGGCCCGATCCGGAAATGCCGCCGCCAGTGCCGCGCCGTCGGCCCGCAGCACGCCACGCTCGGTGATCAGCCCGCTCACCAGCCGCGCCGGCGTGACGTCGAAGCCGTAGTTTGCGACCGGCGATCCCGGCGGCACGATGCGCACGGTCTCGATACGGCCGTCGGCGGTGCGGCCGGTCATCTCGGTCACTTCCTGCGCACTGCGCTGCTCGATCGGGATCTGTCGTCCCTCGGCGACCGCGAAATCGATCGTCGGCGACGGCAGCGCGACATAGAACGGCACGCCATTGTCGTGCGCCGCGAGCGCCTTGAGATAGGTGCCGATCTTGTTACAGACATCGCCGTTGGCGGCGACGCGGTCGGTGCCGACGATGGCGAGATCGACCATCCCATGCTGCATGAGGTGGCCGCCGGTGTTGTCCGGGATGACGGTGTGCGCCACGCCATGATGACCGAGCTCCCAGGCGGTCAGCGACGCGCCCTGATTGCGCGGCCTGGTCTCGTCGACCCACACATGGATCGGAATGCCGCGATCATGCGCGAGATAGATCGGCGCGGTCGCCGTGCCCCAATCGACGGTCGCAAGCCAGCCGGCATTGCAGTGGGTCAGCACGTTCACGATTTCGCCCGGCTTCTTGCGCGCCGCGGCCGCTTCGATCAGCGCGAGGCCATGCGTGGCGATGCCCTGGTTGATCGTGACGTCCTCGCCGGCAATGTCGACGGCGCGGGAATACGCCGCATCTCGCCGCTCCGACGGCGCCAGCCGGCGCAGCATCGTGCCCATCGTGTCGAGCGCCCATTTCAGGTTGATCGCCGTCGGCCGCGTCGCGATCAACATCTCGTAGGCGCGGTCGATGCCGGGATCGGAGCGGTCGTCGCGCATCGCCAGCGCCATGCCGAAGGCGGCGGTGGCGCCGATCAGCGGCGCGCCGCGAACCAGCATGCCGCGGATCGCGTCCGCCGCCACCTCGCATGTCGTGATCTTCGCCACCACGAACTCGTGCGGCAACCGGCGCTGATCGATCGCGCAGACCGACCAGCCGTCGGAGTCGAGCCAGATGCTGCGATAGTGCCGGCCGTCCACCTTCATGTTCGATCCCCCTTCAACCGCGCAAGATACGGCCTGCGACCGCATCGAGCTTGTTCAGAAGCTCGGGATCGCGCGCCTCCGGCGCAGTGATCAAGGCGGTGTCGAGCGCACGGTCGGAGCCGATCGGGCACGGTTCGTGCTCGCGCGGAAACTCGCGGGCGAGCCGCGCCACTAGTGATTTGGCCTTGTCGGCGTTGGTGGTGAGCACGCGAATGATGTCCTGCACGGTAACGGCGTCGTGATCCGGATGCCAGCAGTCGAAGTCGGTCACCATCGCGACCGTCGCGTAGCAGATCTCGGCCTCGCGAGCGAGCTTCGCCTCCGGCATGTTGGTCATGCCGATCACCGAATAGCCCGACGCCTTGTAGGTTATGCTCTCGGCATAGGTCGAGAATTGCGGTCCCTCCATGCAGACATAGGTGCCGCCGCGCGCGATCGCGATGCCTTCGGCCTCGGCCGCCGCCGCCAGGTGAATGCGCAACCGCGGTGAAACCGGATGCGCCATCGAGACGTGAGCGACGCATCCCCTGCCGAAGAACGAGCTCTCGCGCTTGTAGGTGCGATCGACGAACTGATCGACCAGCACGAAGGTGCCCGGCGGCAGCTCTTCCTTGAACGAGCCGCAGGCCGACAGCGACACCAGGTCGGTGACGCCAGCGCGCTTCAGCACGTCGATGTTGGCGCGGTAGTTGATGTCGGACGGGGACAGCCGGTGTCCCTTGTCATGGCGCGGCAGGAACACGATCGGCAGCCCCGCGATCGTTCCCCGGCGCAATGGCGCCGACGGCTCGCCCCAGGGGCTCGCGATCACCTCTTCGCGGGCATCTTCCAGTCCCGGCAGATCATAGATGCCCGAGCCGCCGATAATGCCAAGCACAGCCTTCGTCATGACGTCCCCATCTCCAACGGAGACGAGAATGCCAGCTTTGCGACGGATTGAAAACAGCGACGCGGTGAACCGCGGGGCGTGGCAGCGGGTCAGGCGGCCTTCGCTGCCGCCAGCTGACCGCTCACCAGACGCTCCAGCGTGGCGACAGACTGGAAGTTCTCCGGCGTGATCAGCTCCTGCGGAATGGTGAAATCGAACTCCGATTCGAGCGCCAGCATCAGGTTGACCATGTCCATGGACGTCAGCCCGATGTCGACGAGCTTTGCATCCGCCGTCACGTCGGTAGAACTGGCGTTCTGCGCGAGGATATCGCGCACGAGCGCCACGATCCTGTGACTGACATCGACATCGAAACTCGGCATGGGGACCTCTTCACTCGCGGCTTGTTCCGGCACGTCGAATCTGATCGACGCTCGCGCAGGAGATAACGCAATCCGGCGGCGAAAGAGTTACGCCGCATCCCCGTTCCAGGTCTGAACTCGTCTTAACGCTAACGGCTTGGCCCGAAATTCTCGGACCGAAACAACCAGGAATTAACCCCCACCCGTCGATCGCACAGCGTTTACCCTGAATTTCGTCGACGTATTTGAATCAAATCCATACCCTGCGTGCAGCCCAAAAAAGAAGGCGCAGTGCATCTGTCCTGATCTTGCGAGGACGCACGTGCCGATCTCTCAACGAGACAAAATCCGGAGTATCGATCGGTCATGACTCTCCAGGGAACCGCGCTTCGCAACCCGATCCCCGATGATGGCGAGAGCCTTCTGCTCGATCGCAGCTCCTTGTTCCTGCAGCGGACCGCCGCTGTTGCGGCGCAGGCCGCCGCGGAAGCCGACGAGGTCGACAGTGACGGCCGCTTCCCCAAGGCCGCAATCGATGCGGCACGCGAGCACAAGCTGCTCGGGATGCAGATCCCGGTCGAGTTCGGCGGCTTCGGAGCCTCGATCCACGACATCGCCGACGTCTGCTATGCGCTCGGCCGCGCCTGCGCCTCCAGCGCCATGATCTTCGCCATGCACCAGACCAAGGTCGCCTGCCTTGTGCGTCACGGCCGCGGCAGCGCCTACATGGAATCCCTGATGCGCCGTATCGCATCCGAGCAGCTGCTGATGGCCTCTTCCACCACCGAGGGACAGAACGGCGGCAACATCCGCGCCAGCGCCGCGGCCGTCGGCCACGACGGTAACCGCATCTCGCTGAAGCGCGACGCCACGGTGATCTCCTATGGTGCCGAAGCCGACGGCCTCGTCACCATTGCCCGTCGCGCCGACAGCGCAGCCGCCTCTGATCAGGTGTTGCTGGCGCTGACGACGGACGATTATACGATCTCGCGTACCCTTGGCTGGGAAACGCTGGGCATGCGCGGCACCTGCTCGACAGGATTCGCGCTGGAGGTGAGCTGTCCGTCCGACCGCATGTTCACCGAATCCTATGACCGCATCCACGGCCAGACGATGACGCCGTTCGCGCATCTCTGCTGGTCATCGGCCTGGGCCGGCATTGCTGCGGCCGCGGTGGAGCGCGCCCAGCGCTTCCTGCGCAAGGCCGCTCGCGGCGCCGGCGGACAGATGCCGCCGGCAGCTGCACATTACACCGCGGCTAAGATGGCGCTGGCCCGGCTGCGCGCAATGATCGTCACCAACACGGATGCCTTCGTCGCCCATGAATATGACGAGCGGGCGCTGAGCTCGCTCGACTTCCAATCCTCGATCACGCTGTTGAAGGTGCAGGCCTCGGAGCTTGCCGTTGAGACCGTGATGCATGCGATGCGCGCCTGCGGGCTCTCGGGTTATCGCAACGACGGCGAGTTCTCGATCGGCCGCCACCTGCGCGATGTTCTGTCGGCGCCGATCATGATCAACAACGACCGTATTCTCACGAACGTTGCCACGGCCAATTTGATGAGCACGGTACCGGCCTCGCTCCATGAATGACCGCGCCGATCGCAGCCATTGCCTCCACCCAGGATTTGCACAATGACGATCCCCGTTCTCCCGCAGTCGCCCGAGATTGCGCCCCAGCCGGCCGACGCGCTCGATCATCTGACCGACGCCCTGTTCCATCGCATGGGCGCGGATGGCGTCTATGCACGGACCGCGCTGTATGAAGGTGTTGTGGAGCGGCTCACGACGCTCATCACGCGGCATCGTGAGCCCGGCACGGAGGTCATGCGCTTCCCGCCGGTCATGAGCCGGACGCAGCTTGAGAAGTCCGGCTATCTCAAGAGCTTTCCAAATCTGCTCGGCTGCGTCTGTGGCCTGCACGGCACCGAGCGGGACATCCACGAAGCCGTGGCACGTTTCGACAAGGGCGGCGACTGGACCACCTCGTTGTCGCCGGCCGACCTCGTGCTGTCGCCCGCAGCCTGCTATCCGGTGTATCCGATCGCGGCGAGCCGTGGTGCACTGCCGGTCGGCGGCCTACGCTTCGACGTCGCGGCCGATTGCTTCCGCCGCGAGCCGTCGCGGCATCTCGACCGCCTGCAGTCGTTCCGTATGCGCGAATATGTCTGCATCGGCACACCCGACGACGTCTCGGCATTCCGCGACCGTTGGATGGTGAAGGCGCAAACGATCGCCCACGATCTCGGGCTGTCGTTCCGCGTCGATCACGCCAGCGACCCGTTCTTCGGTCGCGTCGGCCAGATGAAGGCGGTCAGCCAGAAGCAGCAGGCGCTGAAATTCGAGCTCTTGGTGCCGTTGCGATCGGAAGAGCAGCCGACCGCCTGCATGAGCTTCAACTATCACCGCGAGCATTTCGGCACGACCTGGGGCATCGACGACGCCGACGGCGCGCCGGCGCACACCGGTTGCGTGGCGTTCGGCATGGACCGCCTCGCGGTCGCGCTGTTCCACACGCACGGCATCGATCCGACGCGCTGGCCGTCGCGCGTGCGCGACGCGCTGCTGGTGGAGCGTCAGCCCGACGTCGTCGGCTGACGTCCTACCGCCATCGTCGGGAGATCGGCAGGCAATCTCATGACCGCGCGCAAGCCGCTGATCCGCTGCCGGGAGATCGGGGAGCCCGATCTCGACGCGGTCGCCGATCTGCTCACGCGCGGATTTCCGCGGCGGTCCCGCGCGTATTGGGCCACGGGCCTGCACCGACAGACGACGCGTCCGGCGCCCGGAGGCTATCCCCGCTATGGCTATCTGCTCGAGAACGACGGCGCGGCCGCCGGCGTGCTGCTGCTGATCTACAGCAACCGGGGCACACCCGCGCAGCCGCAGATCTGGTGCAACCTGTCGAGCTGGTATGTCGAGCCGTCGTTTCGCAACTATGCGACGATGCTGACCCGGATCGCACAGCGTTTGCCTGAGGTGACCTACATCAACATCAGCGCCGCGCGCCAGACATGGCCGATCATCGAGGCGCAGGGCTTTCGTCCCTATTGTCACGGCTTGTTCTTTTCAGTGCCCGCCATGTCATTTGCCGGCCGCGGCGCGCAAGTGGAGCAGGTCGCCGCTGACGCCCAGGCGCTTGATGGACTTCCGCCCAGCGAGGCCGACCTGCTGATCCGCCACGCAGGCTATGGCTGCCTCAGCATCGTGGTCCGGTCGAAGCATGGCCCGATTCCGTTGGTGTTGCAGCAGCTCCGGGTCCGGCAAGGACGGTTCGCATTGCCGGCAATGCAGCTGATCTACTGCCGTGACACCTCCGACTATGTTGCCTGCGCCGGCGCCGTGGGCCGTTTTCTGCTGCCGCGCGGACGCGTGTCCGTCGTCGTCGACGCCGACGGGCCGATTGCCGGGCTCTACGGCGTCTACACCGAACGCCGCGGCCGCAAATACATCAAGGGACCGGAGCCGGGGCGGCTCGGCGAGCTCAGCGATACCGAACTTCCCGTCTATGGGTCCTGACCTATGCCGCGGCCCTGACCCGGTGGGCATAGTCCCAGTACAGCCTGCGTGCGCGGCTGAAGACGGGACCGATTGGCAGCGTCCGGTCGTCGATGCGGATCACCGGCGCGACCTTGGCGAAGTTGCCCGACGAGAAGATCTCGTCGGCGTTCAGGAAATCGTCATATCGGAGCGTCGTCTCGACCACACTGACACCATCGCCTCGCAGCAATTCGATCACGCGCTGTCGCGTGATCCCGTTGAGGAAGGTTCCGTTCGGCACCGGCGTGAAGACAACGCCGTCCTTGACCATGAACACGTTGGCATTGCCGAACTCCGCGACGTTGCCGAGCAGATCCAGCATCAGGCAGTTGTTGAAGCCGCGCGAGGCCGCTTCGATCAGCGCGCGCGAATTGTTCGGATAGAGGCAGGCCGCCTTGGCATCGACCGGTGCACATTCGGCCGTCGGCCGCCGGAACGGCGAGAGCGTGATGGCGTTGCCCGTCGGCTGCGGCATCGGCGCCTCATAGATGCAGAGGCACCAATTGGTGGTCTCGGGATCGAAAAGGACACCGCCGCCGGCGCCATGCTGCGCCCAGTACATCGGGCGGATGTAGAGCTCGGCTCCCGCTCCGAACCGCGCGATCCCTTCCCGCGCCAGCCCCATCCAGGTCTCGACGTCCACCACGGGTTTGAGCCGGAAATTGATCGCGGACTGATTCACACGCGCGCAGTGCCGATCGAGATCGGGCGTCACGCCTTCGAACGCGCGCGCCCCGTCGAACACGGTCGATGCGAGCCAGGTCGCGTGGGTCCGCACGCCCATGATCGGCGCATTGCCCTCGCGCCATTCGCCGTCGAAGAAGGTCCAGGTCTGCGAGTAGCTGACAGGCTTGACGATGTGGGTCATGGCGGCGCTCCCGTTCGGCATCGATCGTATCTGCACTTCTGGCTTGAAGATTTTAAGGATTTCCCCGCCGCGGCCTGCCGCTCATGATCGATTCACTGCTGATGGGCACAATGGTCGCTGCCTTGGTTAACTGGAGCTGTCATGCCGCTCGACCCTCGCGCCCAGCGCCTGCTTTCGATGGTAGCTGCCGCTATGCCGGAAAGCCGGCAGCATCCGAGTGTCGGGCAACGCCGGCAGTCGCTGGCCAAGCTGATGCAGTTCGCGCGGAACGACTGCGGCGCCGTCATCACGCGGGATGGCACGTTCGCCGGCCCCTCCGGGCCGCTTCGTTATCGCCTTTATACGCCGGCAGCAGATCCGCACGATAGCGGAGCGCGCCCTGGCTTCGTCTATTTTCATGGCGGCGGTCTCGTGGCGGGCAGCATCGACACGCACGACAAGGTCGCCGCCGCGCTTGCCGCCGCCTCCCGCTGCCGGCTGCTCTCGATCGACTATCGCCTCGCGCCCGAGCACCCGTTTCCCGCAGCGGTCGAGGATGCAATCGCCGCGGTTCACTTCGCCATCGATCACGCGGCCGTACTCGGCATCGACGGCAATCGGATGGTGATCGGCGGCGATTCCGCGGGCGCGACGCTCGCCGCCGCGGTTTGTCAGCAGGCCCACGTCCGCGCCGACCTCAGAATCGCGGTGCAGTGCCTGATCTGCCCGGTGCTCGACTTTTTCAATCCCTGGCCGTCGCGCGAGCTGTTCGGGACTGGCTACCTGATCGACAGGGGAACGTGGCAGGCGGACCTCGCCGACTGTCTGGACGGCAAGACCGATGTCGCGCATCCACTGATATCGCCGCTGTGCCGCGAGACGCTGGCCGGGCTTCCACCCGCCGTGATCCACACCGCAGAGTTCGATCCGATGCGTGACGAGGGCAATGCCTATGCGGCACGGCTTGCGGAGACCGGCGTCACGGTCGCGCATGTCTGTCACGACGGCATGGTCCACAATTTCCACGCGCTCGGTGCGATCCTGCCGCAGGCCAAGGTCGCGCTGGAGCTGGTCGGGCAGCAGATCCGGTCGCTGCTGCGGGTTTCTTCTATGCGCTAATTCGAAGTTCTTCGGCCACATCTCGTTAGGGTTATTTCGTCGTTGTTGTCGCGAATTATTGCCCGCTTTACGCCTGCGCTCCTACAACGGCACCACTCGCGGAATACGAGCAGCTCGCCGCGTTGATCGAAGCGAGCGGGGAGATCGCCGATGCGCAACGAGACGATTGCAATCCACGCCGGCTATGAGCCGGAGGCGACCACCAAGGCCGTCGCGGTTCCGATCTATCAGACCGCCGCCTACGCCTTCGACAGCGCCGACCACGGCGCCGCCCTGTTCAATCTCGAAACCGAGGGCTACCGCTACAGCCGCATCTCCAACCCGACCACGGCGGTGCTCGAGAAGCGCGTCAGCGAGCTCGAGGGCGGCGTCGGCGCGCTCGCCGTCGGCACCGGACAGGCGGCGCTCCACTTTGCATTCGTCAACCTCGCCGATGGCGGCGGCAACATCGTCTCGGTGCCGCAGCTCTACGGCACCACGCACACGCTGCTCGGTCACATCCTGCCGCGCCAGGGCATCACTGGACGCTTTGCCGACAGCGATGCGCCCGACGCCATCGAGCGTCTCATCGATGACAACACCAAGGCCGTGTTTGCCGAAACGATCGGCAACCCCGCCGGCAATGTCTGCGACATCGAAGCGTTGGCGAAGGTCGCACATCGCAACGGCGTGCCACTGATCGTCGACAACACCGTCGCAACGCCGATCCTGCTGCGGCCGTTCGACTACGGCGCCGACATCGCGGTGCATTCGCTGACCAAGTTTCTCGGCGGTCACGGCACGACGCTGGGCGGCATGCTTGTCGACAGCGGCAACTTTCCCTGGAAGGATCACGCCGACCGCTTTCCCGCCTTCACGCAGCCCGACGCGTCCTATCACGGAATGGTCTACACTGATCATTTCGGCCGCAGCGCCTATATCCAGCGCGCGCGCAGCGTCTATCAGCGCACGATGGGCGCGGTGCTGTCGCCGTTCAATGCCTTCCTGCTGCTGCAGGGCATCGAGACCGTCGCGCTGCGCATGGAGCGTCACGTCGAGAATGCGCGCAAGGTCGCCGAATTCCTCCGCAACGATCCGCGCGTGGCATGGGTCAACTACGCGGGCTTCGCCGACAGCCGCTATTACCCGCTGGTACAGAAATATCTCGACGGTCGCGCGTCGTCGCTGTTCACGTTCGGGATCAAGGGCGGCATGGAGGCGGGCAAAGCGTTCTACGACGCCCTGAAGCTGGTCACGCGGCTGGTCAATATCGGCGATGCGAAGTCGCTGGCCTGCCATCCCGCATCGACCACGCATCGGCAGATGCCGCCGGACGACCAGCGCAAGGCGGGCGTCCTGCCCGAGACGATCCGGCTGTCGATCGGCATCGAGCACATCAGCGACATCATCGAGGATCTCGACCAGGCGCTAGCCCAGGCCTGCCCTCGCCCGCGCCAGCTGGATGCGGCGGAGTAGAGCGATCAGCCGATGACCCTGCTGTTCGACCGACATCGCAGGATCGCGAGCCCTGCCCTCGCGCCCGCCGAATTCGATGACAGCGGACGGCGCCCGGTCGAGCTGTCGATCGGCCTCGTCAACAACATGCCGGACAGCGCCCTGAAGGCGACCGATCTCCAGATCGCCCGCCTGCTGCAACAGTGCGCGCCGCGGCACGTCCGCATCCGCCTGCACTGCTTCTCGCTGCCCTCCATCATGCGCTCGCAGGCGGCGAGGCACCACGTCGCCCAGTCCTACGCCGACATCGGGTCGCTCGACCGGCTCGGCATCGACGGCCTGATCGTGACCGGCGCCGAGCCCGTCGCGGCGGCCTTGCGCGACGAGCCTTATTGGTCGGACCTCACCTCGGTCATCGACTGGGCCAGAACCAACACCCGCTCGACGATCTGGTCCTGTCTCGCGGCCCACGCGGCCGTGCTGCATCTCGACGACATCGAGCGGCAGCGGCTGGCGAGCAAATGCTCCGGCATCTTCGACTGCGAGAAGGTCCAGGACGACTGGCTCACGCACGGCATCCATTTGCCGCTCCAAGTGCCGCACTCCCGCCTCAACGCCGTCAACGAGCCGCTGCTGGCGGAGCGCGGCTACGACATCCTGACCCGGTCTGACGAGGTCGGCGTCGACATCTTCGCGCGCTCGATGCCAAGCCGGTTCGTGTTCTTCCAGGGCCATCCCGAATATGACGCGCTCTCCCTGCAGCGCGAATACATGCGCGACATCGCGCGGTTTCTCGCCGGTCAGCGCGACGACTATCCGCGGCTGCCGAAATCCTACTTCAGCGCCGAGAGCGAGGCGGTGCTCAACGCGTTCGAGTGGCGGGCCAAGGAAAGGCGCGACCCGACGCTGGCGGCCGAGCTTCCGGGGTTGACGTTGCGGCCTGACCTCGCCGCCGAAAGCGCTGCACAGACGCTGTTCAGGAACTGGATCGCCCATCTCGGGCAGACCGGCTAACGCCAAAGTCCGCCCGACATCGGATCGATCGCGCATCGGCGCGCCTTCTGTTAGATTGGTGCGACACGCCTCCTCTGCAAGGTTCCGATGGCCCGACGTACCGGCAGCGCCGATCTTCCGCTCCATTCCGGACGCGTGCCGGCCTGGCTCGGCATGCGCATGGCCTCGCTTGGCGCCATCATCACCCAGGCGATCGTGCATCATTACGGCCGCGACGAATTCCTGGCGCGGATGTCGCATCCGTTCTGGTTCCAGTCGTTCGGCGCCGTGATGGGCATGGACTGGCATTCCTCCGGCATCACCACCAGCGTGATCGGCGCGCTGAAGCGCGGACTGAAGCCGCTGTCCGGCGAGCTCGGCATCTACGTCTGCGGCGGCCGCGGCGAACACTCGCGCAAGACGCCCGACGAGTTGCGCCTGCTCAGCGACCGGCTCGGCCTCGACGGCGAGGAGCTGGTGCGGACCAGCAAGCTGGTCGCCAAGGTCGACAGCGCCGCGGTGCAGGACGGCTTCGACCTCTATCTGCACGGCTTCTTCGTCACCGCGGACGGCAAATGGACCGTGGTGCAGCAGGGCATGAATGGCGACGCCCGCCAAGCGCGGCGCTATCACTGGCACTCGCGCGAGCTTGCGAGCTTCGTCGACGCGCCGCACAGCGCCATCGATGGTCCCGTCCAGGGCGAGATCGTCAACCTCACCGACAAGCGCGCCGCGCCGTCGCGCGACGCGCAGCTCGAGCTGCTCACCGATCTCGGCCCCGACCGGGTCGTCACCGAGTTCGAGCGGCTGAGCACGCCGGAGCCCGCCCAAGGCCTGCTGCCGCATCTGGTCATGCCTGATCATCACGACGTCAGGCCGAAGGACGTGTTCGCCCGCCGCCTCCACGGCACGCTCGCTGCCGCGGCCGAGCGCGGTCCCGTCGACTTTCCCGACCTGCTGCTGACGCCGGGCGTCGGCGCCCGCACCGTGCGCTCGCTCGCCATGGTCGCCGAGGTCGTGCACGGCGCGCCCTATCGATTCAGCGATCCGGCGCGGTTCTCGCTGGCGCATGGCGGCAAGGACCGGCATCCCTATCCGGTGCCGATCAAGGTCTATGACGAGACCATCCGCGTGCTCAAATCAGCCGTCGGCAACGCCAGGCTCGGCCGCGACGAGGCGCTGTCGGCCCTGAAGCGGCTCGACGACCAAGCGCGCCGGCTGGAGCGCAGCGCGACCGGCCCCTCGCTCGAGGCCTACATCGCCACCGAGCGCGCCGCCTCGCCCGAGCTCGACGGCCGCTCGGTGTTCGGCTGGGAGCGCGATCTCATCCAGCGCACCGGCGAGGCGTAGCGGCATGCCGGCGCGCAGCGCGGGCGTGCTCGCGTTTCGCAGGACCGCCGACGGATTGGAAGTACTGCTGGTGCATCCCGGCGGCCCGTTCTGGCGCCACAAGGATCTCGGCGCCTGGTCGATCCCGAAGGGCGAATTCGGCGCCGGCGAGGCGGCCGAAGCCGTGGCGCGGCGCGAATTCGCCGAGGAGCTTGGCACCGCGCTGACGGTGCCGCTCGTCCCGCTCGGCGAGATCAAGCAGCGCGGCGGCAAGGTGGTCGAGGCATTCGCCGCCGAGACCGATCTCGATGCCGGCGGCATCACCAGCAACGCATTCGAGCTCGAATGGCCGCCGCGCAGCGGCCGTCTCCAGCGTTTTCCCGAGGTCGACCGCGCCGCCTGGTTCGACCTCGCCGAGGCGAGGGTCCGGATCAATCCGGCCCAGGCCACACTGCTCGACCGCCTCGTGGCGATCGGCGGAGGGTGAGCTGTCACCATCCGCCGCCGGCGTCACGCCGCGCGGACGTTGCCGAGGAATCGTCCGGTCTGGGTCTTGAGCTGATCCGACTGACTGCCGAGCTGGGAGGCTGCGCTCAGCACCTGCGCCGCCGCGGCGCCGACCTGGCCGGACGCCTCGCGCACGCCGACGATGTGCTGCATGACGCCCTGCGTGCCCTGCGCCGCCTGCTGCACGCTGCGGGCGATTTCCTTCGTCGCCGCGCCCTGCTCCTCAACCGCGGCCGCGATCGCGTCGGTGATCTCGTTCATCTGGCCGATGGTCGCGCCGATCTCGCGGATGGCGTTGACGGTGGAGCCGGTGGCGTCGCGGATGGCTTCGATCTGGCTGGTGATCTCCTCGGTCGCCTTGGCGGTCTGCGCCGACAGCGCCTTGACCTCGTTGGCGACCACCGCGAAGCCCTTGCCGGCCTCGCCGGCACGCGCCGATTCGATGGTGGCGTTCAGCGCCAGCAGGTTGGTCTGGCCGGCGATGGTCTGGATCAGCGCCATGACCTCGCCGATCTTCTGCGAGGCGTGGACCAGCCGGTCGACCATCGCCTCCGTCCGCGTCGCCTGCCCGACCGCGTTCTGGGCGATCGACGACGACTGCGTAACCTGCTTGGCGATCTCCTGGATCGATGACGACAGTTGCTCGGCGGATGCCGACACCGTCTGCACGTTCCTGGCGGTCTGCTCCGCGGCCGCGGCCACCTTCGCGCTCTGGTCGGTGGTGCCGGAGACGATGCTCGACATCGACTGTGCCGAGGTCTGCAGCTCGCCGGCGGCGGTCGCGGTGGTCTGGATCACGCCCCCGATCGAGCGCTCGAACTCGTCGGCGATCCGCACCAGCACCGTACGGCGCTCCTCGGCGGCCTGCTGCTTGGACTGCTCCTGCTCGGCCCGGAGCCGCTCGCTCTCGGCGAGATGCTCCTTGAAGATCTGCAGGCTGCGCGCCATGCGGCCGATCTCGTTCCGGCGATCGGTGAACGGCACCTCGAAGCTCAGATTGCCCTTGCTCAGCTCGTCCATCACGGCGCAGGTGCGGTCGAGCGGAACGACGACGCTGCGTCCGAGCCAGAAGGCGACGATCGCGGCAACCAGCAGACCGGCAAGCGCGCCGAAGCCGGCCCACATCGCGCGCTGATAGACGACCGCATCGACGTCGTCGACATACACGCCGGCCTGGATCGCCAGCATCTTGTCTCCGCTGCCATAGGCGCCGACATAGGACATCTTCGGCAGCTCGGTCGTGCCCCCGGCACGCGGCACCTTGTACTCGACGAATCCACCGCCGGCGCGGGCCATGCGGACGATGTCCTGGATCAGGAGCTTGCCGGTGGAATCCTTGAAGTCCCAGCGGTTGACGTTGATGTATTTCGGGTTGGCGTGGACGTAGGTCACGCCCGCATCCGACGATCCTGTTCCGTAGACGCCGAGATAGTCGTTGTATTGGCCCCAGCGCATGGCGCCGATCGCGGCGTAAGCCTGCTGCCGCGCCTGCTCCGGCGCCATCTTGCCGGCTGTCGCAGCGGCGTCATAATAGCTCAGCACCTTGACGGCGGACTCGACGAGGTTGCGGACCATGGTCTGCCGCTCCTCGAGAACGGTTCCGCGCAGCATCAGGATCTGCATGGCGGAGACGGCGAACAGTGCGATCGACATCACGGCGATGATCGCCGCGAGACGCTGATAGACAGTCAGGTGTCGCATTTTCTGGTTCTCGTTGCGTGGACTGTATGCACGATACCAACCGTACATTAATGGTTTGCTATCCGTGCCGCCCGAACCCCGGCGAACTAATTAGTTTTTGGACAAATCATCCACTCACGCGAACTCAGGCCAGAGAACAACCAACCCGACCCGGGGTGGCGATCGTTCGAATTAACATGCGATAATCAAAGGTATCGTCCAAGGAGACGGCCGGTTCCCTGCCAGTTCCGGTGGGTCAGGTGTCGAGTTCCCACGGAGTTTCGTCGTCGCGACGCGTCAGGCGCCCGAGCTTTGTGCAGCGAAGCCCTCACGTCATCGAGGGCGCAGGGAAGACCAGGCATCGGCTGATTCCTGCGGCCCCCGTGCGGAAAGGAATGCACGGGGCAGGAACCACAGGTTCAGCCGGGTTTGCCCGGCCTTCCCTGCGCAATGGTGTTACGGCTGCTTCGCACTCTTGTGTGTTCGAAACCTGCCAGAATGTGCGAACGGGCGGTTCTGACCAACCGCCCGTCGCTGGATCTGAGCCCG
>NZ_JBNPTK010000012.1:0-240696 GCF_051167615.1 Bradyrhizobium sp. HKCCYLS3013 | reverse complement strand
GAGACCGGCTCGGCCTCGTCGCAGGTGCTGTCCGCCGCGAAGTCGCTGTCCGGCCAGAGCAGCCGCCTCCGCGACGAGGTCAGCAGGTTCCTCGACTCGGTGCGGGCGGCGTGAGGGTGCATTTTGCGTGGCCTCGACGAGGGCCGCGCATCGCCACCCGATCGCAGCAGCTGTAGCCCGCATGAGCGCAAGCGACATGCGGGGCAGGCCCCCTCAGATATCGGTGCCGCTCATGCGGGCTACAGCTACTCAGATCTGCGCTGCTGCCGATGCTCCGCGATCGGACTGATCGCGCCCTTTGTTCTTCTCGGCTGCCCCGTTCTCCCGCGAACGCGGGAATCCACAACCCCAGGCGGATGTTAGCTTGCGAGACACGTTCAACTGAAGTGGACCCCACGCACGGGACCATGGATCGCCGAAAATTAAGGTGTGATCGCGCCTGCCTTGTCGTTCAAATCAAGCAGCTTCCTGCTGCTGCGTTTGGGCCTGCTGTGGGGATGTGGGCAACGCGTTTGCGTTGTCCAAGCGAAGCGGCATATCCACAGTCTGGGCCGCCTCGATCACATCCATGCCGGCGCGCCATGCCGCCATGGGAAACTGATTGTTCATCGCCTGGTGCGGGCGGCGATGATTATAAAAGGTCATCCATGAGCCGATGCCGTCTCGCGCTTCGCGCCCGTCAGCATAGGCTTTCAGATGCACTTCCTCATACTTGATCGAGCGCCACAATCGTTCGATGAAGATGTTGTCCATGAAACGGCCGCGTCCGTCGATCGAAATCGCAATGCCTGCAGCCTCCAGCCTGCCGGTGAAGGCTGAGCTGGTGAACTGCGCGCCCTGATCGGTGTTGAAGATCTTAGGCCGGCCGTGCCGCGCCATCGCCTCGTCGGGCGCAGCGATGCAAAAGCCCGTATCCATCGTGTTCGACAAGCGCCACGCCAGCACCGCCCGGGTGGCTCAGTCGATGATCGCCACCAGATACAGGAACCCCTGCGCCATCGGAATGTAGGTGATGTCGGCCGCCCAGACGTGATTGGGCATCGGTGATGCTGACGCCGCGCAGCAGATAGGGATGGATCTTGTGGCCGGAGACGGCCTTGCTGGTGCCGGGGCGCGGGACCAGCGCCAGTACCGTTAACGGACCGCCGGACAATGGTTGAAGTTTCCGATACAGCTGCTCTTTGAGTTTTCCTTCCAACCCTCTCCCTTTGAGGGGTTTCCAAGACATGTCTTGCAAGAAGTGGTCGACGTCGTGCCCTTGCAACCTAGGTTTTTGTAGCAAGTGCCCGCATGGACGGTCCAAGGAATGAAAACAATCGCGACTATTGCGGCGGCGGTGCAGATATTTCTCATCGTTTTTTCCCATTTGAAGCGGTGATGGTCTCGATCGAGCCGATAAGCGAAGGGCTCGACCAGCATTTCGGTCGTCAAAGCGGGCACGACATTGGTAGCTACCAATGCTAACGCTGGAGACTTAAACCGACATCGGGGTCGCACCCCGTTTTCGCATTGGGAGAATCCCCCATGGGCCGCCCAGCTTCGCACGCGTGAACTTGCCGGACGCAGGCGGGCATGGATCAAGGCGCCGGTGCGCCGTAAGGGTCGCCGAGCAGCACGCTGCGGATCGCCACCAGAAGGTCTTCCGTCATCTCCCGCTTGGCGACGTAGCCGTCGGTGCCGGATTCGAAAGCGCGGCGGACGTATTGCGGCGAATCATGCCTGTTCAATCCAGGTAGCGGCAGACGAACAAAGCGCGCGCGAACGTCTCTCACCAGATCCAAACCATTGCTATCGCCAAGGAACAGATCGACGATCCCTAGATCGGGTTTCGTGGCCGCGATGGCCACGAGCGCATCCCGTTGGATGGCCGCCAAGGCACATACGACAATATCGGGCTCAGCATTGATCAGCGCGGTCAGCCTGCGCCGCATCAGGGGTGACTGTCCACAATGAGCAGACGCCGCTTGCGCCGTGCCGATCGCGCAGTCCGCTTTAGCGCCATGGACCAGACCGCGTGTTCGGCCGTCGCGCTTGCCGGAAAGCGGCTTGGTCGAGAAGTCATCGGCGCCATGGCAGACGTGTATGACACTAACCGCGCACTTGGGCGAACTTTATGACTCAACCCAATCGGGCGATTGTAACCCATTGAGCCGCGCGTTGGGCGAGTTCAGCAGCCGATTCGATCGCCAGCTTATTCTTGATGTGCTCAAGATGGGATTCTACCGTTTTGACGCTGCGGTTCAGTAGACCAGCGATCTGCCGCGTGGTTCGGCCCTGACCAACGAGCCGAAATACCTGCAATTCGCGATCGCTCAGCGTGCGCACTGGCGAGGCGGCCTCGAGCGGTCGCGCGCCGACGCATCGTTCAGCCAGCCGCCGCTGCAGAGCCTCGCTCATGTAGGTCTCGCCTGCAAGCACCCGACGAATGGCAGCGATCACGGTCGATTCGAGCTGTTGTTTGGTGACATAGCCGAGGGCGCCGGCGCAAAGCGCGCGCTCGGCGAACACCTCTTCGTCGTACATCGAAAGCACCAGCGAGCGAACGCCGGGATGACGCGCCTTGATTTCCTTGACGAGGTCTAGGCCGTCCTCGTCGCCGAGAGCAAGGTCTACGATCACCAGATCAGGGCGACTGATCGCGATGGTCTTGAGCGCGGCCACGCGCGTACCGACCGCGCCGTGAACGGCGAGGCCATTTTCCGCCTCGATGAGGGCGATCAACCCGCGGCACAGCACGGGATGATCGTCGACGACAAGCAGCCTCTTCCGCACCGCGTCCGCGGCTTCAGCCAGGCAAGTGGGCATCGCCGATACTTTCCTGCCGTTCGTAATTCGATAACAGCGGAAACGCGCACGCAACCATGACGCCGCGACGGGCCTGCGGCTCCACAGTGAGAGAACCGCCGATCGCCCGCGCGCGGTAGTCCATGGTATAAAGCCCGATGCCGTCATGATCGCGCCATTTTTCGGGAAGCCCGACACCGTTATCCCGGATGCTCAATAGTCCCGAGCCTGCAGTGCACGCCAGACGGATCTCGATTTCGTCGGCTCGGCCGTGGCTGACCGCATTGCGGACGGCTTCTTGGGCGATGCGCACGAGGTGGCTCGTGGTTTCGCGGCCAAGATCGGGACAAGGGTTATCTTCCACAAACGCACAAAAGGCGCCATGAGCGGCGCTGACGTTGCGGGCGAGGCTCTCAAGGGAGCCGACAAGATCCGCGCTATTCAGGCCGATCGAGCTGAGCCCACGAGCGAGGTCACGCGCCTCGCCGATGGTCTCGTTCAGCAATCGTACGAGTTCGGCCGCGGCCGCGGCGGGACTCGGTTGGCCACTCGCCGCCAAACTTCGCCACAGCGCCGCAGCTAGCGCCGCTAAGCCGGCGAGCGATTGGCAGAGCCCGTCGTGGAGTTCACGCCCGATGCGCTGCCTCTCGCGAGAGGCAATCGCAAGAATTTCACGTTCAAGAACTTCTTGTTGCCCAATATCGCGAGTTATGGCTTCGATCTGCTCCCGTTGCATCGAAGACCAGCCAGGTTTTCTCGTCACTAAGATACACCCTTAGGATGTATCACTAGTATGATCGAGTCAACTTCAAAGATCGATTTAAACCGCATAACTTTATGTACATTAAAGCTACGCGCCGCACCGTTGTAATTGTCGATCGACAGGGCGCCGATGAAGCTCATCGCGGGTATTACGGTGACAGTGCACGAAACGTATGCAGTGCCGCTCTACCGTTAAGTGCACTGTCACCGTAATACCAAGGCGGCGGCGCGGATCGGCGACGTCGTCGAGCTGATCAACGCGATCGCCGGGCAGACCAACCTGCTCGCGCTCAACGCCACCATCGAGGCCGCCCGCGCCGGCGAGGCCGGACGCGGCTTCGCGGTGGTCGCCTCGGAGGTGAAGGCGCTGGCCGAGCAGACCGCCAAGGCCACCGGCGAGATCGGCCAGCAGATCGGCGGCATCCAGGCGGCGACCCAGGAGTCGGTCGGCTCGATCAAGGAGATCGGCGAGACCATCGCCCGGATGTCGGAGATCGCCTCGGCCATCGCCTCCGCCGTCGAGGAGCAGAGCTCGGCGACGCGCGAGATCTCCCGCAACGTCCAGCAGGCGGCGCATGGCACCCAGCAGGTATCGGCGAACATCGCCAGCGTCCGGCATGGCGCCGACGAGACCGGCTCGGCCTCGTCGCAGGTGCTGTCCGCCGCGAAGTCGCTGTCCGGCCAGAGCAGCCGCCTCCGCGACGAAGTCAGCCGCTTCCTGGACTCGGTGCGGGCGGCGTGAGGCAGCGCCGGCTGCGGCCTCGGTGAAGCGTGGCGCTCACGGCGCCGGAATTGAAGTGGGAAGGTTGCAACAGCCCTGGTGCTGCCGGACAGGATTGAACTGTGCTGCACCCTTCCCGGCATGCTGATTGCCAGTAATTTAATACCTATCGGTACTCTATTGTGCTTAGCCAATCCCGACTCGGCGCGAAGCCGTGGCATGCCTGCCGATCCCTGCGCGTCGACCTAATCGGCGACGATAAACTCTCCATAGTAGAGAAGTAATACTGAGCGTGCTTCCTCCAGATCTGAAAAGACGCCGAGATCATCCCGGTCAGCCGAAAAGACAAAATAGGCGCCGGGCACGCCACGAATACCAACGGGATACCGCCCGAGATCCTGTTCCGCGTGAAATTCTTCGATTGCAGGAGCTTGATTTCCGAGCACATCGATGCACGCCTGCCGAAAGGCAATCGAAGCTATCCTGATCTAGCTCAGAAAGAGGTTGGATCAAATGCTGATTACTTTTCATGTGCTCAGCGAGCTTGGCTCTCAATTCAGAGTTTCTAATCGCGTCTATTTGGTTCGCTGAGAGCTTAAGCATCATTTGGCCCCATTCCTAAAGCTTTCGAACACGATGGTAAGCTGACGTAGTGGCCCTTCCGGGTGAACTTGGCCGCTGCGCGAGACCCGCGGCGAGCAGTCCCTTATTGCTTACGCGAGCTTATGCCCGTCATGAGCTATAGGCGCCTTCGGCGATGGGCAACGCGCACCCCCGCACGATAAGCTCCGGGGGCATCGATATCTCCGTGGCGTTGTTGCACAACTCGCCTGCAGAGTACGCTTATCCTAACGCCTGTTGTTGCCGACTTAGCTCACGCACGATCGCCCTAATGTCTGCAACGGAAAGAAGTCCCTCTTGATTTATCCAATCGACGCTATTTTCGCCCCTGTTTCCACTGAACTTCAAGTACTCCAAAAGCAGATGTTTTGCTGCAACGTCTTTGTCAACATTCGTCCTGTTACAGTATCCGATCGCCTGCCAATCCCATCGCCATGGATAGGAGTTGTCGTCAAGGGTACGTAGCCACATGACCCAGTACTTCTTTCGCGCTTGGAGATAGAACGCGCAGATACCATTGTTCATGGGGCCTTCTGCCCACTCGGCCTGGACCAATAGTTCGGGTGATCGTGGTACACCCTGTTTTGGCACTACGTCCGGCGCAAAACTCCCATAGCCTACCTCGAAATTGAACGGGACTGGACGAGACGGCAGGGATAGCACTTCAGAAATTCTTTGCTGCGGCATTTCCGACGGCAACATCGGGATTTTCGGTAAGCGGCTCATTGTACGAACCTATATAATAGCCCTTGTCGCCTGGCCTGCTGCTCATCGTATTCAGACATACGACACAGGTCGTACGTTCCAGCTATCCCAGATTATTGTCTTATGCTGGCAGGCCGTCATCAAGAATGAATTGGTTGCGCAGTGCTTCCACCGCCTCGCCCCGGTTCAGAAAGATGCCGAAGACATGGCGCGATGTCTCCCATCCTGCGCCCCAGCACACGATGACAACGATCTTATTTTCTTGCTCGTCACAAAACCAAATACCGGGTGTCACATCGTCATCCGGGGCCTCAAGCGCGTTCTTTACCTGCCACCTGAGCATGAGGCCAATTTCATCATCAGTAGGATCGGCTCCTCCTGAATTGAGCAACTCCGCCCTTTGCTCACCAAGATGATCTTCCAGTGCCCACCAGTCCGGCTCAAGCCGTAGCACAGTCGCGGTTGAGCTGTCGCGTGGAAGCGCATGGCCAAAAAATTCACCTCGTTCGGAGATCAATTCGTCCAGATCGATTGCCAATATGTTTCCCTCCACAACCATACACTTTCATTTAGCTGACCTGCCACCGAAGTTTCATCCAGCAGCATTTAGAGTCCGAGTGGGTTTTACGCCGATTGGCGCGAGTGGAAGCAACGTATTACGGTGACAGTGCATGAAACGTATGCAGTGCCGATCTACCGTTAAGTGCACTGTCACCGTGTGTCTCACTTGAGGGGTGCAGTCCAGTGCACTTAACGGCGAAGTGGTACAGCGACGAGCAGAACCCGCCGCCGATCCTGAAGTCACTGCATGAGACCAGGCGGCTACTGACCACTGAGGGGTGGTGCTATCGCCATGCCCAGGCGATCATGGTGGCGATTGACCAGTACGCGGAAGCCGCCACGATGCAGTGTGACCCATTGCGGAAATTGCACGGAATTGGCACGCTGGCGTGATGATCAACGACCTGCTTTCCGATATGCGTAAATGGGGCGTCTGTTTGATCGCCTATTGTGCTGCTTGCACGAGCGGAGTGGCCTGCACGCTGCCGGGTACACCAGCATCGCTATTAGGTATCCTCTTCGAGCATGTCCCAACCGATATTGACGCACCGGTTGCACTCGAAGCCACCATCTACGACGAAACGGATGTGAGTTACTCGGGAGGCCATACTATCACACTGATGAAAGCGCGAGTAGATCGAGTGATCAAGGGATCGGTCGATGCCGAGTATATCAGTATTTTTGTCCACCCAAATAGCTGCGGCCACGTCGGCGTCGGGCGTGGAATCGTTATCGGAACGCTTCGAGACGATCCTCAGCGCGGGATCATGTTGGAAGCAATCCAGAAGGCCGATATGCGGGACTGGTCCAAAGAATTTTTTGCAAGACACGTAGCAATTGTTGGGGCCGCAAAGTGCGAGACAAGCGAGCTCGGTGTCCGTGAGTGCCGCCTCTCCGGTAGTGGCCCGGAATCAACTCAACCCTAGTATCCGAAGCGAGCCTGCCTTCAGTCCCATTGCGGGTTACGATGAGGATTGCCAGTGCACTTATTCGGCCTCCCGCCGTAGCTCAGCACATACCCGCCATGCCCAAACTGCCCGTCGTGCCACTCTGCCGCAACATTTCCCCTTGTGCCGTCGGGCAAATCACCTGCACATTTCCGGCCGTCCCGCGCTCATCGAAGAGGGGCGTTCGCGAGTCGTCACGAGCGTTGGGTGGGGGATGCGGTGGCCGGGTCGGAGTTGCAGCGCGCATTCGCGAGCGGACGAACAACTTCGATACGGACGGTGAAATCGCGTGGTCCTGGCCTCCCGACGCTGAGGTCAAGCTCGCTGGTGTGCGTCGCGCGCATCGCGGGTGATGGGGGCAACAAAGCCCGGTCCCCAGGGAGCAACTGTCTTTTTTGTAGACCGGTGATCGGCCGGCCTCAAGGCTGGCGCGAAGGCGCGCCACCGCCTTCGGCGGCTGACGGCCTTGACCCCGTCCGCTCGCCGGTCTGTTGGCTTGGCGTGCGCTCGGGCGGAGCCCGAGCGGCTATGAGGCGCTCGACCCGTTCACAACGTGGAGCGCCGGATTCCACTTTTGGCGGCGTTTGACCATGACGTTGAGAATGCAGATCAGCTTGCGCATGCAGGCGGTCAGCGCGACCTTCTTCAACTTACCTTGGGCGAGCAGGCGCTCGTAGAAGGCCTTCAGGACTGGATTGCACCGCGTCGCGGCGCCCACGCAGGCCATGTAGAATGTGTTGCGAGTTCTGCGGCGTCCGCCCTTGACGTGCCGATCCCCGCGACGCCGGCCACTGTCATCATCGTACGGCGCAACACCCAGCAGCGCCGCGACGGCTTTGTCGCTGGTCTGGCCGAGCTCCGGCATGGTTGCTATCAGCGTAGCACACGTCGTGCGGCCGATGCCCGGAACGCTTTCGATGATCTCGGCGAGCTCCGCAAAATGCGGCGTGCTTTCGATCAGGGCGGAGATCTCTGCCTCGAGCTCGGCCAGCTCGGCGCTGATCGCCTTGGCGATGCGCGTATGCAGACGCTGTACTTCTACAGGCAATTTATGCTCGCCCTGGTTCTTCAGTCTGACCAGCATATCTTTCGTCGCTTGGCGCACATTGACCATCTGCTGAAGCTTCTCTCGGGCGGCATCGTAGGCTTGCACCGCAGCTTCGTTGAAGGTCTCGGCGAACCAGGCGATCGTGTCCGCATCGATACTGTCGTTCTTGGCCAGGCGCCCGGCCGATTGAGCGAAGCTCCGCACCCGCTTTGGATCGACGATACGAACGTCGATCTTGGCGGCTCGCACCAGTTTGGCCCACTCCCGCTCGTAGCCGCCGCTGGCCTCCATCACGACCTTGGTGACGCCGTGCCGGCGCAGCCACGCCACGAAGTCGCGCTGGCCTTCCTTCGTCCTTTCAAACATCTGCTTGGACCCGGGCGCTCGGGTACAAGCATCGACCTTATCCTTGGCGACATCGACACCCGCGACAACGAGATCATTCTGTGCCATCATCCAGCTCCCTTCCTTGCAAGGTGCGGGCTCGAAGCCCGTGCAACTGTTCGGGTTGAAGGAAGACACCGGACCTGTCCCACGCTCCCCGACAGGCTCTAGGGCCTTTGAGCACGATCGGGCTCAGATCCAGCGACGGGCGGTTGGTCAGAACCGCCCGTTCGCACATTCTGGCAGGTTTCGAACACACAAGAGCGCGTATAAGCCGTAAGCCCATTGCGCAGGGAGGGCCGGGTGTGTTCGGCCAGACCTGTGGTACCTGCCGCCTGCATTTTCTTTCGCAGGCGGGCCACGGGCGCGGCCAGCGCCCGGCCTTCCCTGCGCCCTCGATTTCCGGAGAGGGCGGTGCTGCAGCAGAGCTCGGACGCAAATTGCGCCGCGAGGCCGATGACGCGCATCCGCGCGTAGCCTGTGGTCCCGAGGCGTCGCCGAAGATCATGTTGGGGGAATGATGCCCTGGTGCTGCCGGACAGGATTGAACTGTCGACCTCTCCCTTACCAAGGGAGTGCTCTACCACTGAGCTACGGCAGCAAAGGGACTGGCGGGGACCGGCCCGAAGGGCGCGACCGAACGCGGGCGGTTCTTGCCACAAGGTCCCCGCCTGCGCAAGCGCGGCTCGCCCGGTTTTCCGGGAAAGACGTCAGCGTGATGCATGGAAATGGAGCGAAAGACCTCCGAATCGGCGCGAAATCGCCCGCTCGCGGCGGATTCTCGCGGTTGGCCGCTCAAGGTGCCCAACTGGCCGTCGCCGCGGCGGCAACTCCCCATCCGGGCAGGCGACGGCCGGCCGGGCGGAACCTACCGTCTGCGTCGCCAACGCCTCTTGGCTTTCGCATCTGCGGCCCCAATTGTGCCTCTGGTATGGGGTGACCGGGGGGAAGGGATGACGGATAAGACCGGGAAGGCGGCGCCGAAGGGCGCGCGCGAGGAGCGGCTGAAGCAGGCGCTGCGCGAGAACCTGAAGCGCCGCAAGGCACAGAGCCGCGCGCGCAGCCAGCCGGTGACGGCCGAGGAGCGAGGCCTGGACGAGGCCGCTGCCGGCGGTCCGGACGATTCGAAGTGTTGAGCAGATGACAGGCGGGGTGGGCGTGATGGCAGCGGATGACGGGATGACGGCGGATGCGGCGGCACAACGGGCGGAGCTCGCGAAGACGCTGCCGCGCTTCGACCAGACGTTTCCGGAGCTGACGCCGCCGGAGATCGCGCGTCTGCGCGGCTTCGGCGAGATCCAGAGCTATCGTGACGGCGAGCTGCTGTTCGAGACCGGCAAGCCCGGCCCCGGCATGTTCGTGATTCTCAAAGGCCATGTCGCGATCACCCAGCGTGACGGTCTCGGTCACGTCACGCCGGTGATCGACCAGGGGCCAGGGCAGTTTCTGGCCGAGATCGCCCAGCTCTCCGGCCGCGTCGCGCTGGTCGACGGCCATGCCGAGGGCGACGTCGAGGTCATCCTGATTCGTCCCGAACGGCTGCGCGCGCTGTTGATCGCCGAGGCCGAGCTCGGTGAGCGCATCATGCGGGCGCTGATCCTGCGCCGGGTGAATCTCATTCAGGGCGGCGCCGGCGGCCCGGTCATGATCGGGCCGCCGCAATCGGCCGCGATCGCGCGGCTGCAGAGCTTCCTCACCCGCAACGGATTTCCGCACCATCTGCTCGATCCCGCCACAGATCACGACGCGGCCGATCTGATCGTGCGCTATTCGCCGACGCCGGCCGAGCTGCCGCTGGTGGTGGTGTCCGACGGCAGCGTGCTGCGCAATCCCAGCGAGACCGAGCTGGCGCGTGCCGTCGGGATGATCGGCGGGCCGCGCGGCGAGAAGGTCTACGACGTCGCGGTCGTCGGCTGCGGGCCGGCGGGCCTTGCCACCGCCGTGTATGGCGCGTCGGAGGGGCTGACGGTCGCGGTGCTGGATTCGCGCGCGTTCGGCGGCCAGGCCGGCGCCAGCGCGCGCATCGAGAACTATTTCGGCTTCCCGACCGGCATCACCGGCCTCGCGCTGACCGCGCGCGCCTTCAACCAGGCACAGAAGTTCGGCGCCGAGATCATGATCCCGGTGTCGGTCAATGCGCTCGACTGCGAGCGCAAGGCCGGCGCCTTCGTGCTGGCGCTCGAGGGCGGCGACGAGGTGCGGGCGCGCGCGGTCGTGGTCGCGAGCGGCGCGCGCTATCGCCGGCCTGATCTTGCCCGGCTCAAGGAGTTCGAAGGCAGGGGCGTGTGGTACTGGGCCTCGCCGATCGAGGCGCGGCTGTGCGCCGGGCAGGAGGTTGCGCTGGTCGGCGGCGGCAATTCCGCGGGGCAGGCCGCGGTGTTTCTGTCGGGTCACGTCAAGAAGGTGCGGATGATCATCCGCGGCGGCGGGCTCGCCGCGTCGATGTCGCGCTATCTCATCGAGCGCATCGAGGCGACGCCGAACATCGAGCTGTTGTTCAACACCGAGGTGGTCGCGCTCGATGGCGGGGCAGACACGGGGCTCGAACGCATCACCTTGAAGAGCCGGCTGTCCGGCGAAGAGACGCCGGCCGACATCAGCAATCTCTTTCTGTTCGTCGGCGCCGATCCCGCCACCGGCTGGCTCGACGGCTGCGGCATCACGCTCGATCGCGCCGGCTTCGTCGTCACCGGCGCGCAGTCGGAGCAGAATGCCGGGCGGATGGTGTCGCCGCTCGAGACCTCGGTGCCCGGGGTCTATGCGGTCGGCGACGTCCGCTCCGGCTCGGTCAAGCGCGTCGGCGGCGCCATCGGCGAGGGCGCCCAGGTCGTCGCCGCGCTGCACGGGTTTCTGGCCGATGCGCTGGTCCCGCCGGTCTGATTCACGCGGCAGCCCGCACCGCCGGGGATGACTTTCCCGACGATGCGACCTGCCGTTGCGAACTCATCAAATCGCCGTAATGTCGGTCCTGTTGCGCCCATCTCACCCAATTTCCCGGCCAGCCAGCAGGACCAGCATGGATCGCATTCGCATCGTCGGCGGCAACCCGCTTCACGGCACCATCCCGATTTCGGGCGCGAAGAATGCCGCCCTGCCGCTGATGATCGCGGGTCTTCTGACGCCGGAGACACTGATCCTGGACAACGTCCCGCGGCTGGCCGACGTCGCGCAACTGCAGCGCATTCTCGGCAATCACGGCGTGGACATCATGTCGGTCGGCAAGCGTCCCGGCGATGGCCAATACCAGGGTCAGACGCTGCAGATCTCCGCGGCCAACATCATCGACACCATCGCTCCTTACGAGCTGGTGTCGCGGATGCGCGCCAGCTTCTGGGTGATCGCGCCGCTGCTCGCGCGCATGCACGAGGCGCGGGTGTCGTTGCCCGGCGGCTGCGCCATCGGCACGCGGCCGGTCGATCTCCTGATCATGGCGCTGGAGCGGCTCGGGGCCAGCATTGACATCGACGCAGGCTATGTCGTCGCCAAGGCGCCGGGCGGCCTGCGCGGCGGGACGATCGATTTCCCCAAGGTCACCGTCGGCGGCACTCATGTCGCGGTCATGGCGGCCGCGCTCGCCAAGGGCACGACCGTCATCACCAACGCCGCCTGCGAGCCGGAGATCACCGATCTCGCCGAGTGTCTCAACAAGATGGGCGCGCGTATCTCTGGCGCCGGCACGCCCCGTATCGAGATCGAGGGCGTGGCGTCGCTGCATGGCGCGCGCCATACCGTGCTGCCCGACCGCATCGAGGCCGGCACCTATGCGATCGCGACCGCCATGACCGGTGGCGACGTCCGCCTTGCCGGCGCGCGGCCGGAGCTGCTGCAATCGGCGCTCGACGTGCTGACCGAGGCGGGCGCCGAGATCTCGAGCGATGCCGAGGGCATCCGCGTCGTCAGAAACGGCCACGGCATCCGCCCGGTGCAGGTGACGACCGCGCCGTTCCCCGGCTTCCCGACCGACCTGCAGGCCCAGCTGATGGCGCTGATGGTCTGCGCGCAGGGCGCCTCGGCGATCACCGAGACCATCTTCGAGAACCGTTTCATGCACGTGCAGGAACTCGCGCGGTTCGGCGCGCGTATCAGTCTCGACGGCGAGACCGCGCGGATCGAGGGCACCTCGAATCTGCGTGGCGCGCCCGTGATGGCGACCGACCTGCGCGCCTCGGTGTCGCTGGTGATTGCCGGCCTTGCTGCGGAAGGCGAAACCATGATCAATCGCGTCTACCATCTCGATCGCGGCTTCGAGCGGCTGGAGGACAAGCTCAAGGCCTGCGGCGCCACGATCGAGCGCATTCGCGAGTGAGGTTGAAGGGATGATGCCGTGACCGACCGGCTCAAACTGATCGCGCTCGACGCCGACGATCTCGCCGTCATCTCGGCCCATGTGCAGGACGCGCGGGTGCAGGCGGCGGACATCATCTGGCGCCAGGCCGAGAAGCGGCTGGTGATCGGCATGAACCGGCTCGACTGGGATCAGGCGCTGCATGGCGAGAGCGAGCCGCGCCGGCTGCTGGCAGCGCTGCGCTTCGACCGCGTGCTGGCCTGCAAGTCGCGCCGCATCGACCTTGCCGCGCCCGAGGCAGCGCTGGAGCTGATCGGCATCGAATTCCACGCCGGCGCCGAGCCGCCGGCCGGCAGCGCGCTGCTGCTGTTCTCCCACGGCGGCGCATTGCGGCTGGATGTCGAATGCCTGGAATGCGAGCTGACCGATCTCGGCGAGGACGACCTCGGCACCAGCGATATCGATGGCGTTCCGCCGCTGACGGGGTAGGGGCTGGTTCAAAGGGTTGACGGCCCCGCGCCGCCGCGCCATTGAGCAGGAGGTCGGGGGCAGCCACCCCTTCGGAAAGTGCCAGAGATGCCCATTCGCCTGTCCCGCGCCAGCACCGATTTCGACGCCCAGTTTCGGCAGTTTCTCGCCGCCAAGCGCGAGACCTCCGCCGACGTCGAAGCCGCCGCCCGCGCCATCGTGGACGACGTCGCCAGGCGCGGCGATGCGGCGCTGCTCGAGGCGACGCGCAAGTTCGACCGGCTCGAGCTGACCGCCGCGTCGCTGCGCGTGAAGCCCGCCGAGATCGAGGCCGCGGTGAAGGCCTGCGACGCGGCTACCGTCGACGCGCTGAAATTCGCCCGTGACCGCATCGAGGCCTTTCACCTCAAGCAACTGCCGGCCGACCAGCGCTTCACCGACGCCGCCGGCGTCGAGCTCGGCTGGCGCTGGAGCGCGATCGAATCCGCCGGTCTTTACGTCCCCGGCGGCACTGCGGCCTATCCGTCCTCGGTGCTGATGAACGCCATTCCCGCCAAGGTCGCCGGCGTCGGGCGCCTCGTGATGGTGGTGCCGGCGCCGGACGGCAAGCTCAATCCGCTGGTGCTGGCGGCCGCCCATCTCGGCGGCGTGTCCGAGATCTACCGCGTCGGCGGCGCCCAGGCGGTGGCCGCGCTGGCGCATGGCACCGCGACGATCGCGCCGGTGGCAAAGATCGTCGGTCCGGGCAATGCCTATGTCGCCGCCGCCAAGCGGCTGGTGTTCGGCAAGGTCGGCATCGACATGATCGCCGGCCCCTCCGAGGTGCTGGTGATCGCCGACGACAGCGGCAATGCCGACTGGATCGCCGCCGACCTGCTCGCGCAGGCCGAGCACGACGCCAGCGCGCAGTCGATCCTGATCACCGACAGCCGCCGCCTGGCCGATGACGTCGCCCGCGCCGTCGAGGGCCAGCTCAAGACGCTTCCTCGCGCGGAGATCGCCGGCGCGTCATGGGCCGATTTCGGCGCCATCATCGAGGTCGACCATCTCGACCAGGCCGTGCCGCTCGCCGACGCCATCGCCGCCGAGCATCTGGAGATCATGACCGCCGACGCGGACGCGTTCGCCGCGAGGGTTCGCAATGCCGGCGCCATCTTCCTCGGCGCGCACACGCCGGAGGCGATCGGCGACTATGTCGGCGGCTCCAATCACGTGCTGCCCACCGCGCGCTCGGCGCGGTTCTCCTCCGGTCTCGGCGTGCTCGACTTCATGAAGCGCACGTCGCTGTTGAAATGCGGCCCCGAGCAGTTGCGCGCGCTGGGACCAGCGGCGATGACTCTGGGCAAGGCCGAGGGTCTCGACGCCCATTCACGCTCCGTGGGAATACGCCTCAATCTGCCATGACCCAGCACCCGCCAGGCGACGACCGGACCAATCGCATCGTGGCGGTGACGCTCGACGAGGAGTCGATCGGCCGCTCCGGTCCGGACATCGAGCATGAGCGGGCGATCGCGATCTACGACCTCGTCGAGGAGAATTTGTTCGCGCCCGAGGGCGCCGACGGCGCCGGCCCCTTCACCCTGCATCTCGGCATCACCGCCAACCGGCTGATGTTCGACATCCGCAGGGAGGACGGCACGCCGGTGGTGACGCACCTGTTGTCGCTGTCGCCGTTCCGGCGGATCGTGAAGGACTACTTCATGATCTGCGACAGCTACTACCAAGCGATCCGCACTGCGACGCCCGACAAGATCGAGGCGATCGACATGGGCCGCCGCGGCATCCATGACGAGGGCTCGCGCACCCTGCAGGAGCGGCTCAAGGGCAAGGTGCGGGTCGACTTCGAGACCTCGCGCCGGCTGTTCACTTTGATCACGGTGCTGCACTGGAAGGGCGAGGGCCAGTGATGCCGCCGGCCGCGATGCGCGCCTCCCAGCTTTCGGCCAAGGGCGCGTAGGCGCATGGCCGAGGGGCCGCCGCGCGCGCGCCAGCCGCAGGCGGTGCTGTTCGCCTGCGGCCAGAACAGCGTGCGCTCGCCGATGGCCGAGAGCCTGCTGCGCCAGATGTTTCCGCAGGCGCTGTACGTCCGCTCCGCCGGGGTCAAGAAGGGCGAGCTCGACCCATTCGCGGTGTCGGTGATGGCCGAGCTCGGCCAGGACATCTCGCAGCACAAGCCCACCACCTTCGAGGAGCTCGAGGACTGGGAGGGCCTGAACTTCGACCTCATCATCACCCTCTCGCCCGAGGCGCATCACAAGGCGCTGGAGCTGACCCGCACCATCGCCGCCGACGTCGAATATTGGCCGACGCCGGACCCGACCGGCGCCGACGGCAACCGCGAGCAGAAGCTGTCAGCCTATCGCGAGGTCTGCGACGGGCTGTTCACGCGGATCCGCAAGCGCTTCGGCAAGCCCGGGCCCGCCGGTCTGTAGATTTTCGGTTCCAGCACAGGTGTCATCGAACCGAAATACCAACGTCGTCCCCCGCTCAAATTCGCGCCGTAGAGCAGGCCTGTCGCAGCCTTGTCGCAGCCTTCGGGTTGTGGAATGACAGCCCTTCCGATAGGTTCCGCGCGCCCGCCCCGCCGCTTCCGAATCCCTCAGCGAAATCAGCATGCTCGGCCGTCCCAAAATCGTTCTTGCATCCGGTTCGCCCAGGCGTCTGGCGCTGCTCAACCAGGCCGGCATCGAGCCCGACGCGCTCCGCCCCGCCGATGTCGACGAGACGCCGAAGCGCGGCGAGCTGCCGCGCGCCTGCGCCAACCGTCTCGCCCGCGCCAAGGCCGATGCGGCGCTGAAATCGGTCCAGCTCGACGATGAGCTGCGCGGCGCCTTCATCATCTCCGCCGATACCGTGGTCGCCGTCGGCCGCCGCATCCTGCCGAAGGCTAACCTGGTCGACGAGGCCTCGCAGTGCCTGCGGCTGCTGTCGGGCCGCAACCATCGCGTCTACACCGCGATCACCCTGGTGACGCCGAAGGAGGCGTTTCGCCAGCGCCTGGTCGAGACCCGCGTCCGCTTCAAGCGGCTCAGCGAGGACGACATCCAGGCCTATATCGGCTCCGGCGAATGGCGGGGGAAGGCCGGCGGCTACGCCGTCCAGGGCATCGCCGGCTCGTTCGTGGTGAAGATGGTCGGCTCCTACACCAATGTCGTCGGCCTGCCGCTGTACGAGACCACGACGCTGCTCGCCGGCGAGGGCTTCCCGATCCGCTTCGGCTGGCTGAACACGGTCGGCGTCTGACGCGAACGAGGGGATGCATCGGTCGCCGCGCGCGCCTAGATAGCGGCCATGCCCGACGAATCGACCAGCCCGAAGACCGCCACCCCGGCCAAGCCCGTCCGCCGCTGCCCGATCTGCAACCGGCCGGCCGCCGAAGGCTCGCGCCCGTTCTGCTCGCCCCGCTGCCGCGACGTCGACCTGCATCGCTGGCTGAGCGGCTCCTATGTCATTCCGGCCGCCGAAGGCGACGAGGACGACGTCGAATAGATCAATATTCTCATGCTGTTGCGGCGGCGGTGCCGGGCGGCATCGGCGCGCACTCGGCGTGGCTGCGCAACCGCAAAAGGAATGTGAAAACTTCGCCTCAGGGCGGTAGACAGCGCCGCCCGCTCTGACTATAACCCGCCGGCTCGCCGGGCTTTTCTGCCCTTCACGAGACCTGCCCAGGTAGCTCAGTTGGTAGAGCATGCGACTGAAAATCGCAGTGTCGGTGGTTCGATTCCGCCCCTGGGCACCACGCTTCGCCCTTCGGGCTACGCGTGGCGCAGCCGCGCAGTAGTCCGCAGGGCGAAGCGTGCCCGGCGTAGCGCCTTCGCGAAGCCGGGCGTTTGAGCCCCCAGCTCTTGCTTGAGCCCCCCGCTCTCTGATCTCCGATCAACCCTGTCAAACAGCCCGCTACTCGCCGCAGCCGTAGCTCGCGCCCATGCCGCCGCGATCTCGCGGCCAAATCAGCCCGAGCTCTGCTGCAGTTGGCGTCCTCTTGAAAAGAGAGGGCGCAGGGAAGGCCGAGTGCCGACTGGCACCCATGGCCCCCGTGCGAAAGAAGTGCACGGGGCAGGAACCACAGGCTCAGCCGGAATCCACCCGGCCTTCCCTGCGCAATGGGTTTACGGCTGCTCCGTGCTCTCCCAGGGGACCGGGCTTGTTGCCCCCGTCATCGGGATGTCGCCGACCAAGACACCAGCATCGGGGTGTCGGGACCACACGGCTTGACCGTCCGCGCAACGACGTTCGTCCGCACCTCCATGAGATGCTGCGTCGCCCCGCGGCCATCGCCCCCCGCCGCAACGTCCCGTGACGATCGCGATACGCCCCTCTCAGTGCGGGCGGGATGGCCAGAAATGTGGAGGTGATTTGCCCGACGGCGCAAGCGGAATCACTGCGGCAGAGTGGCACGACGGGCAGTTTGTGCAGACCGGGAATGCGTTGGCCGATGGAATCCGAGTCTGGAAGAAATGTGCACTGTTACGGCGATTCGAGCTCGAAGATGAAAGGTCCCCTTGATTGCAACAACTTCTCCATCGACGGAGCGCGCAGAAACTCGGATTCTATTGCAACCTATTTAGCCGACCCATCCTTAGGAAAATTTGATCAGTCACCCTGAGATGGAATTGCGCGGGGATCCAGAGGACGAGGCTGAGAATGCCCATCGAGATTCGACCCGCGTGCTCGCGAACTGAAGGTGATGCGAGCGGAATCACGAGAACAACAAGCAGGGGAATCACCCATCCGTTCACCGAGATGTTTATTGTGGCGGGTCCGCCGTTATGGATTAGCCAAGCGGCTGCCAGCACAATTCCTGCAGCGGCAGTAAGAGAGATGATCAGAGGTAGAACACGGCACAGCGAGCAGATTCTAGACATCCGGCTGCCTGCACTTCCGAGCAGTCGCAATAGGTATCTGTAGTTTTTGTCCGAGGTCATGGAATCTCGTAGCACTGACTCAATGGCCAGAAAGTCCCATTCGACACTTTCTTGAGTGTGGATGGGGAGGACCTGAACTTGAGGTAAGTAGTACTCGGTCATGCGATAGCCGCTGGCCATCAGGGCGTACGCCTCGACCTCGGAGAAGCTGTCAAGGTCAGTGCGAATCCCTGCAAGAAGTTCCTGAACTCGCTTCCGAATACCGTATTCGGTCACCGGTTCGTCTGTTTGGTTTGAATCATCGCGCGGCTCTTCGCATCCCAACCAGTCGATCGGTACGACATCGAGATCCTTTTTAAGGTGAATGAACATCATTCCCTTGAGCAGGCCGCCTCTTTCCATGGTCTCTAAGCGGGCATATTGCTCCTGTCGAACGCGTTCCATAAGAATGGAATTGCTCCGCGTTAGCGACGCTAGCGTGCCCCCACCAGGATCTGGCGCAAATGCGGTTTGTCCCGAGGCGTCGCTCACGAGAACAACGCTGCAGCCTTGTTCGAAGAGGCTCGCGATCCCCTGGTTATCGTGCACTCCGCCGTCGACCTGTCTCAGTATAAGTGGCTCGGACTTTTTACCTCGTTCTTCGAGACGATATAGACCATCGATTCTGATTGGCTCGAAGAGGCCGGGCACGCACGCAGAAGCAACAACAGCCTGAGAGAGGCTGGTCGCTCGGTGCTCTGGTGGCGCCTCACTATGGTACATTCTTCGGAGCCGGTTCGTGCCGTCTGCATTGGGATCGATTCCCCAAGGAGACTCACCCATGAAGCTCGTCGTATATTGCCAAGCATGTCCCGTATTCAGCGTCGTGGAATTGAGTATCAATACTGGAACTTTCGTTTGACGACGCCAGTTGTATTTGTTCGGCTCGAAATCCTCTTCTCCTCCGTAAGGCTGGATTTTCAGATCTTTGAGAAGCAACGGGCCCTTCGGCTTGCGCTCACTCACTGCGTTCGTCCACACCCTTGCGAAGAGCTGGGCCTCGAGGAGTTCGCCTAGTCGAACCGTTCGCGTGTAGGCGCGGCTAACGATTGAACGCAGGAGCGGTAGAGGGTTGGCAAATACGCGCATCCGTATATTTGTCTGCACGCCGGCCAAAAAATCCGCCGCTACGCGCCGAATTAGCCTAATGTACGCATCGCGTAGCTCGATGTCGTTCAAATTCTCAAGCCCCTCGGTCTCCATCGTCTCCCGTAGCTGAAGGTAGTAGTGGGCGCCGATGATTGAGCCACCGGAAACACACGAAAGGACCTCCACGCGGCGCAGGACATCGAGCTCGGCCAGTTTTGCAAGCACCCCGATATGAAAGAGCGAAGCACGAAAGCCGCCACCGGACAGGGCCAGGCCGACCTTTCCAATAAAGGCGCTTTCGCGTGCGGCGGCGGAGCCAACAAAAGCGTCGAGCGCCTTCGCAGCCTTCGCTACCACGGGCTCGTTCGGTGATGGGATGCCTCGGTTCTGGAGCTGACAGAGCGTCGCAAGCTGTGTGGCGGTGCTCCGGAATTCCCAATCAGGGACGCTTGGGAGAGCCTTGGCCGCCGAGAGCCAGCGCTCGGCCTCGTCGTACCTTCCTAGTCCAAACAGCGCATCGGAAAGCGTGACAAGATACCACCAGTTGTTGTTGAGCGTGGGATCTGTGGTGCGCAACGGTAACAGCTTCGCCACGACGGCCTCTCGTATCGCTCTGGCCTCCATTCGGCGTCCCTCGACCGATGGCGTCCCTTCAGATGATTCGATGTCGGCAAGTTGGTCCAAAACGAACGCGGCGTTGATCGCGCTGTAGCCATAATCCTGCTCCGGACCAACCTCGAAGCCACGACGGTAGTAGTGATATGAACGTTCCAGTTGGTCCTTTTGCCCGGTGGCCTGCCAGCGGCGCTTGCAGATGGCGCCCACGATGCCGAGAGTCTCCTGGTCGGAGGTGTTCGCGATATCGAAGGTTCCTTTGAGGATCGCAAGCGCTTGATCAAGAGCCTTCAATACGGGCAAATCAGGATCTTTGTAGGTGCACAGCGCGTGCTGCTGGGCAAACCAAACCCGAAGAGCGACTTCAGAGGTCGACTCTTCACGAATTCTCGCGAGGACTTTCCGCGCCACGCCGAACCTGTCCTCGTTCTTCAGGCTGACCACCAAATCCTTCACCCGTTCGGGCGAGAGCTGATGGCCTCGCAGGTACTCCTGTGCTTCATTGGCAGCAGAGCGCGTGAGAATGACCCGCCCCTCAAACCCCGCCTCCGCCGCCAATTTCCGGAATTGACCGGTTATATCGCTTTCGGATCTGGCTGACCCCTCCCAGACAACTGCGGCGACGAGCCGATGCAGAGCACCCTCTCCTGCAAGCGTCCTGGCCTCGCGGATGACGGCTTCGTTCACGGCGGCATAGGCGGCAGCGTCGCTGGTGTGATTGCCGGAGAGCACGATCAGGTCTCCTGCGGCGTCGGCAGCCGAGACGAGACGGTCAAATAGCCGGCCCCAATCGCCCGGTCGGTCGATCACTGAGGTTTGTCGAAATCGCTCCAGCGGAGCCGGCACGACAATTCGACGTCGTAAACCGAGACGCTCCGCCTCCTCGAGTGCAAGGAGGTCAGCGCCGCAGGCGGCGGAGCTGACGATGGTGACGACGCATTCTCTGGTGAGCAGGTCGGCAAGCCGTTGGCGTACAACCGGGATGCTTTCGGGCGCAAAGCGAGAGGGAGCGGTATCAGCGCCATCGATCCGCCGTCCGGCGAGCGCGAGTACCGAGGATTTCTTGCGGAATGTCGAGCTCAGCAACTTGGCACCTTTTGAGTCGCATCGTCCTCGTGGCAGCCTCCTACAGAGAGCTAGCGGGCCTGTTCCTTCCAGCCGCTGTCTGCCAAAGGATCGTCGATATATGCATCTTGTACATTGTCGAAGATCTGACAGTTCTTCGCCTGCCCGCTCCCTCTTAAGAAGCTGAACGCCAAACATCGCCGGTCGCCGGCGCAAGCCACTTGGCACGCCGTCAGGTCGGAGACGTTGGCGGTTGCAATCGGTCGTGCATCAAACCGATGATTATGAACAGTAGCCAATTGTACTGGCAGCGTTGAACGGGTCGGCAGCGCGAAAGGTTTCTTGATGCCGATTGCGGAGCGCGGCTCAAGTACGGACGTTGAGATTTTCCGCTTTAGAAAGCACATTTTATTCCAGCGATCGAAGCTGAATGCGACGCATGCCGGGTTCGCGTCGCACTGCAAGGCGCAGGCGTTGATTTCCGAATCGCGAATGCCAGCTTGGCCATCAGGTTGCACGATGTCTTGTTTATCAATGTCTTGGTTGTATTGCAGTGTGTAGTTATCGAGGCGACTCGGCGGCGTCTCGTTCGCTGGCGGGACTTCCGGAGCCTGTTTGGCCGTCGTCGCTCCGAGAGGCTCCTTGGGTGTTGTCACTCCGGCAACCTCCTTGGCTGTTGTCACTCCGAAGGGCTCTTTGGCGGCCGTATTCTGGTGACGTGCATCATACGAATTATCGCGATTCGAGCTGTCTTGCGGGCCCAGGAATTGATAGGCAGCTGCGCCCGCTACCACGATCGCTGCGCCAGCAATTGCCAGCGCCCACCGGCCCCGCGGCGCACGAAGTTTCGGGACAGAGGGCAGAATCGGCGGCGGTTTTCCGGGGTGTGCCTCTTCAGGCGTTTTCGACGGGGAGGCGATAAGCTGCGAAATATCATTGATCAGCCTCTGGAACGCTTGGGTCGGCTCCGTGGCCTTCCAATCCGACAGATCCGCAGCTTGAAGACTCCGAAATCCGAGAGGAGCCTCGACAACACCTTCGATAAACACCGGGACCAGTATCCCTCGCCGCTTTGCATCGTCCGCCTCTTCCTGCACCCAGCTGGAGGCGATCGAGGCCTTGGACCAGATGACAACGACACAGCGCGCCTCGTTGAGTTCTCGTCCGATAGTATCGCGAAATGTCTTGCCGATCGGAATAGTCCGATCCCAAAAGATCGACCAGCCGCGGCCTTCAAGTGCGCGCGCAAGCATTTCAGCCCACGCCCGGTCTTCGTTCGCATAGCTGACGAAAACATCGCTCATAGCGGCGTCCGGTAGATTGGCATCAGCGTCGAAGTCGAGATAAATGGCGCAAGGCAACGAGGCCGCTGATGACCAAGGCCTCGAGTAGGAAAGCCAAAAATTTCTGACTGATTGCGGAATGCCGCTTGAGTATGGTCCATACGGACGCTCTCTCTGGAGTTCCAAACGAACAATAGACCAGCCACTCGGTACAACCATTGCGCTAAATCAACATCAGCTGGGTAATGCACCTTGAGATTGTTTGATGGGAGACCCAGACCTTTGGCGGTTTGGGATGCCGGCTGCTTGAGGAGCCGCGTCGGTCGTGCGGCAGCCGACGTTCGAAAGCCTCCGGAGACCTCAGCCGAAATCAATCAAAGGTCTTCGCATGTGAGTTCGCGAGTGCGAAGGCGGAGCACTGCAGAAGCTGGGATACGGTGACAGTCCAGCACTGTCACCGTAATTTTGGGCCTGCACTGCATTCCTCTCCCGGGGCTTGCGGCGTCAGGGATGCGCGCATCCGGTTAGATGTCGATGTGACCTCTCTCACAGCCCGCCACGCGATGGCGCGTCAATGTCGTCCCATGTGGTCCTGGCACGTCGAGCAAGGGAGGTGATGACATGCGCTGGAGCGACTCAGCCAAGGGATTTGCGGTCGTCCTGGTGGTGACCGTCGCCGGAGTTCTGTCCACGACCTATGTCGACCACCGATTTGCCGCGCTCGAAGCATCGTCGGACGCGACAACGAGTCCGTCCCCGGCATCCGCCGCTTGCGTCGGCGACGATGGGCGCTGGCACAATTGGCCATGGGCGAACGTGCCGATGCTCTCGCCGGCGTGCCGGCAAGATCGATAGCGCGTCGGGCGGATGAGCGGAGCGTCATCCGCCCTGCGGGATCATCGATGTCGGCTTTGGACCGTGGGCCGCAAGCTCGATGAGCAGCTCCTCGCCAATCCAGCGGGTCCATGGCACGAACGAGCGAATGAGGGCCGGCGACCGTTGGCATAGCAACGCAAGCCGGCGGCGGATGACGCTGCGCTCATCCGCCCTACGAACTCCGCCATCTGGTGCGGACTCAAAGTTGCAGGCATCCCACGGCCGACCGCGAATCCGCCTTTGACTCCAGGTTGTCGAAGTGATCATCTTCGCCACTGACGGGAGAGGCAGGCTCCAGCCAATCACACGCACCCAGGGAGGCGATGATGAACGGCAACAACAACAAGCTCGTGGCGGAGGCGATCGGGACGTTCTGGCTCACCTTCGGCGGTTGCGGCAGTGCGGTGATCGCGGCCGGGGTGCCCGATGTCGGGATCGGGATGCTCGGCGTGGCGCTGGCGTTCGGGCTCACGGTGGTGACCATGGCCTATGCGATCGGGCACATCTCGGGCTGTCATCTCAATCCGGCCGTGACGGTCGGGCTGGCGTGCGGCGGGCGGTTCCCGACCGGCCTGATCGTGCCCTACATCCTCGCGCAGGTGGTCGGCGCGATCGTCGGTGCGGCCGTGCTGTATGCGATCGCCAGCGGGGCGCCGGACTTCAGCACGGCCGGCGGCTTTGCCGCCAATGGCTACGCGGAGCATTCGCCGGGCAAATATGGGCTGGGGGCCTGCCTGCTCAGCGAATTCGTGCTGACGATGATGTTCCTGTTCGTGATCATGGGCGCGACCCATGGCAAGGCGCCGGCCGGATTTGCGCCGCTGGCGATCGGGCTCGCGCTGACGCTCATTCACCTCATCAGCATCTACGTCACCAACACCTCGGTGAACCCGGCGCGCAGCACCGGGCCGGCGCTGTTCGTCGGCGGCTGGGCGCTGGCGCAGCTCTGGCTGTTCTGGGTGGCGCCGCTGCTCGGCGGCGCGGCCGGCGGCTTCATCTATCGCTGGCTGAGCCCGGAGCCGGCCGGCGAGGTGACCGGCGAGCGCGCCGGGCAGGGCGTGGTCGCGAAGAGCGCCTAGCGAGATTTTCCCACGCGGTCGCGCTCACACCTTCATGTCGATCACGGTGCGGCTCATCTCGTCGCTCGCCTTCAGCACTTTCGCGTTCGCGGCAAAGCTGTATTTGGCGACGAGCTGGCTGATCATCTCCTGCGCGAGATCGACGTTGGGCGCGGCGACCAGGCCGTCCTTGTTGGCGAATGGCGCGGAGGGATCGTAGCTCGCGGACGTGCCCGAGCTTGAACGCGCGATGGTCGTCTGCGTGCCGCCGCCGGCGACGTCGCTCTGCACCAGCGCGAGCGGGTCGTAGGCCTTCGGCGCGCCGGCCGGCAGCGAGCCGTCGGCATTGGGCAGCGCGCCCGTGCTCCGGGCATTGGCGATGTTCGAGGCGGACACCTCGAGCCGGCGCGAGGCGGCCTGCATGCCGGAGACTGCGATGGTGGCGGTGGGGCTCATGGCGGCGCTTGCTGGTGACGTGATGCGTCAGCTAAGCCCGCGGCGCACCAAGCAAGCGTCAAGACCGCCGATGAGACTCGAGCGTCCGGCGTAAGGTCCTGTTCACCATCACGATCTCAACCCGGCCTGTTCGGATCATCGCGCAGCAGCGCCAAGGCGCTGGGCACGTCCTTGGCTGCGGAGACGAGTACATATTCGCCACGCGCCGCGCGGACGCCGCCGGTGACCGCGACCGCCCGCTTCGGGCACAGGCCGAAGCAGCTCGTCATGACGATGCGCGCCGGCTTCTCGCCTGCGCCGTGACCAGGGCTGTCGTGGGATTTCAGCGCGTGCTTGATGGCCTTCCTGATTTCCTTGGGGTCATCGCTGCGCTTCAGGCATTTGCGGCAGACGAGCACCGGAGCGGCGCGGCGGGGGCGGACGAGAGCTGGGAGGGCCATGCCTCCGAGCTAAGCGGCCGGCCGAGGCGCCGCATCCCTCGCGGATGCGCAGCCGTCGTGCGGCGAGCGAGGTTCCGGGGCTTGGGTTGCAACCTTCCGAGCCTGGGCTATTGCCCATGATCGGGGCATATGATCTGGTCTGAATGACCCCGCCGCGTCCGGCTGGGGATGGTGGCGGGCTTCGGTTCCCGGCGCCGTGGCGGCCATGCCATAGTGCCGGCCGATCACCGTCGCGCCCCTGCTCGGCCGGGGGACGACGTGTCTGAGAAGGAGACCGCTCTGCGTCATGGCAGGCGACAGCGAAAAATCCCGGCTCGACGACGCCGCCCGCGCCGGCTGGCTGTATTTCATCGCCGGCCACACCCAGGACGAGATCGCCCGGATGCTGCAGGTGTCGCGCGCCTCGGCGCAGCGGCTGGTGTCGCTGTGCCTCGCCGAGCGGCTGATCACCTTCCGACTCGAACACCCGATCGCGTCCTGCATGGCGCTCGCGGCGCAGCTCAGGGAGCGGTTCGCGCTGGTGCATTGCGAGGTGGTACCGACCGATCCGGCCGCCCCGGCGGGCGCCGCGGGGATCGCCGAGCGCTGCGCCAACCTGCTGGAGACGACCTTGCGCGCCGAGACGCCGGTCATCATTGCGCTCGGAACGGGGCGGGCGGTGCGCGCCGCGGTCGAGCGCGTCTCGCCGGTCGACCGTCCCGAGCACCAGATCGTCTCGCTGGTCGGCAACATCCTGGCCGACGGCTCCGCCAGCTTCTTCGACACCGTCGGCCGGCTCGCCGACCGCACCGGCGCGCGGCATTATCCGATGCCGCTGCCGTTCCTGATGGGCAGCGAGGACGAGCGCGACCGCATGGTCCGGCTGGATGCCATCGCCAAGGTCAAGGCGGTCGCCGACAAGGCCGATCTCAAGCTGGTCGGCATCGGCCAGATGGACCAGAAGGCGCAGATGCATGTCGATGGCTTCGTCACCCGCGACGAGCTCACCGAGATGATGCGGCTCGGGGCCATCGGCGAGATCACCGGCTGGGCCTATGACGCCGGCGGCAAGGTGATCGCTGGCGGCACCAACCGCCGGCTCACCAGCATTCCGCCCGAGGTGCCGGCCCGCGCCATGACCATCGCGGCGGCGCTGGGGCCGGCGAAGATCCCGGCGATCCGCGCCGCACTGACCGGTCGTCTCATCAATGGCCTGATCACCGACGAGGCCACGGCGCGCGCCGTCCTGGGGTGAATGCCCGCGGCGCTGCGCTTCCTTCTATCAACGTCCGATCTCTGTCGCGGCGCACAACCTGTGGGCGCCGGCGCATGCTTGACAAAGCCCGACCAGTGTTGTGAACATCAGCTCAGCCCGTGAGCATATGTTCAAAAGACACGGGAAGGGAGGACACCGTGAAGACCATCTTCACTCGGACGCGCACGCTTGCCGCCCTGATGGGCGCCGCCACGCTGCTGACAGTTACGCCCGCACTGGCGGAGACGAGCCTGACCATCGCCACCGTCAACAACGGCGACATGATCCGGATGCAGGGCCTCACCAGCGAATTCACCAAGGCCAATCCCGACATCTCCGTGAAATGGGTGACCCTGGAAGAGAACGTGCTGCGCCAGCGCGTCACCACCGACATCGCCACCAAGGGCGGCCAGTTCGACATCCTCACCATCGGCACCTACGAGGTGCCGATCTGGGCCAAGAAGAACTGGCTGGTGCCGCTCGACAAGCTCGGCGCCGACTACGACGCGAACGACATCCTGCCGAAGATCAAGGACGCCGTGTCGGTCGACGGCAAGCTCTATGCCGCGCCGTTCTATGGCGAGAGCTCGATGGTGATGTATCGCACCGATTTGTTCGACAAGGCCGGGCTGAAGATGCCGGAGAGCCCGACCTGGGACTTTGTCATCGACGCCGCCAAGAAGCTCACCGACAAGCAGGCCGGCGTGTTCGGCATCTGCCTGCGCGGCAAGGCCGGCTGGGGCGAGAACATGGCGTTCCTGACCGCGATGTCGAACTCGTTCGGCGCGCGCTGGTTCGACGAGAAGTGGCAACCGCAGTTCAACACGCCAGAATGGAAGAAGACGCTCACGACGTATGTCGAGCTGATGAAGGAGGCCGGTCCTCCCGGCGCCAGCTCCAACGGCTTCAACGAGAATCTCGCGCTGTTCAACTCCGGCAAATGCGCGATGTGGATCGACGCCACCGTGGCGGCCTCGTTCGTGACCAATCCGAAGGAGTCCAAGGTCGCCGACAAGGTCGGCTTCGCGCTGGCGCCGAACACCGGCCTCGGCAAGAACGCCAACTGGCTGTGGGCCTGGAGCCTCGCGGTGCCCGCCGGCTCCAAGAAGGTCGAGGCGGCGGAGAAGTTCATCGCCTGGGCGACCAGCAAGGACTATCTCAAGCTCGTCGCCTCGAAGGATGGCTGGGCCAACGTGCCGCCGGGGACGCGCACCTCGCTCTACAAGAACGAGGAGTACCTGAAGGTCGCGCCGTTCGCCAAGCTGACCTTGGCTTCGATCGACGCCGCCGATCCGAACCATCCGACGGTGAAGCCGGTGCCTTATGTCGGCGTGCAATACGCCGCCATTCCTGAATTCCAGGGCATCGGCACCGCGGTCGGGCAGCAGTTTTCTGCCGCGCTCGCCGGATCGATGACAGTGGATGCGGCGCTCGCGGCGGCACAGTCCGCCACCGAACGTGAGATGAAACGCGCCGGCTACATCAAATAGGCGTGCCAAGTCTATCAGCTCGACAAGAAACTCCTCCCGAGCTGATCACTGGCGGCCATCCCTCCCCACAGGGATGGCCGCATTTTCTCTCTGGTCTAACGCGAGATCCGTAGGGTGGGCAAAGCGCAGCTACCGCCGCGCCACGAGGCCGCTGCCGACGAATGCGCCCTCTCCCCTTGCGGGAGAGGGCATCAGCAGCCCATCCGCGCGCTCGGTTGGGTGAGGGGTATGTCTCCGCAAGCGGAGTTCGGCGAGAGAAACCCCTCACCCGACCGAGCTTGCCGCACTTTCCTAAATGCCCTCTCCCGCAAGGGGAGAGGGCGCAGTAACGGGCACCGCGCTCGAGCGCTACGGTGAGAGTTGTTTAGTGCGACAGCAAGCTGTCACCTCGTCATTGCGAGGAGCGAAGCGACGAAGCAATCCAGAGTCCCATCGACGCCCCTAGATTTCGTCGTTTCGCTTGCAATGACGGCAGTGTTCATCGAGCAGAATGGATCGCGACATGGCCACCCGACAAACCCAACTGCTCGCGCGGGCGCTGATGTCGCCGGCCGTGATCCTGCTGTTCATCTGGATGATCGTGCCGCTGGCGCTGACGATCTACTTCTCGACCTTGCATTACAGCCTGCTCGATCCCGGCTCGGAAAGTTTCGTCGGCTTCGAGAACTTTACCTACTTCCTCACCGATCCGGCCTTCCTCGCCTCGCTGCAGAACACGCTGGTGCTGGTCGGCTCGGTGCTGCTGCTGACCGTCGGCCTCGGCATTCCCCTTGCGATCCTGCTCGACCAGCCCGTCATCGGCCGCAACTTCATCCGGCTGATGGTGATCGCGCCGTTCTTCGTGATGCCGACGGTCAGCGCGCTGGTGTGGAAGAACCTGCTGATGCACCCGGTGTCCGGCCTGTTCGCGTGGATCGCGACCTCGCTCGGAATGACACCGGTCGACTGGTTTACCGACGCGCCGCTGCTCGCGGTCATCTTCATCGTGGCCTGGCAGTGGCTGCCGTTCGCCACGCTCATCCTGCTGACCGCGCTGCAGTCGCTCGACGAGGAGCAGAAGGAGGCCGCCGAGATGGACGGCGCCAGCGCGCTGTCGCGCTTCATCTACCTGACTGTGCCGCATCTGGCGCGCCCGATCACCGTGGTGATCCTGATCGAGACCATCTTCCTGCTCACGGTGTTTGCCGAGATCTTCGTCACAACCGGCGGCGGGCCGGGGCTGCAGACCACCAACATCGCCTTCTTGGTCTATTCGCAGGCGCTGATCCAGTTCGACGTCGGCACCGCCTCGGCCGGCGGCCTCGTCGCGGTGGTCATCGCCAACATCGTCGCCTTCTTCCTGGTCCGCATCGTCGGCCGTAACCTCGAGGCGTAACACCATGGCGCGCAAGGTCACCGGACGTCATGTCGCGATCTCCACCGTCGCCGCCTGGCTTGCGGGCTTCGTGATCTTCTTCCCGATCCTGTGGATGGTGCTGGCGAGCTTCAAGACCGAGCTCGAGGCGTTCGCGACGCCGCCGTCGTTCCTGTTCTTCCACTGGACCACCGAGAACTACGTCACCGTGCAGGAGCGCAGCGACTATCTGCACCACGCGCTGAACTCGCTGATCGTCGCCGGCGGCTCGACGCTCATTGCGATGCTGATCGCCATTCCGGCGGCGTGGTCGATGGCGTTTGCGCCGACCAGGCGCACCAAGGACATCCTGCTCTGGATGCTGTCGACCAAGATGATGCCGCCGGTCGGCGTGCTCGTTCCGATCTATCTGATCTACAAGAACATGGGGCTGCTCGATACGCGGACTGGGCTGGTCTTCATCCTGTGCCTCGGCAATCTGCCGATCGTGATCTGGATGCTGTTCACCTACTTCAAGGAGATCCCCAAGGACATTCTCGAGGCAGCGCGAATGGACGGCGCCACGATCGGGCGCGAGCTGATCTACGTGCTGACGCCGATGGCGATCCCGGGCCTCGCCTCGACATTGCTGCTCAACCTGATCCTGGCCTGGAACGAGGCGTTCTGGACCTTGAACCTGTCGACCCTGGAGGCGGCGCCGCTGACGACCTTCATCGCCTCCTATTCGAGCCCCGAAGGCCTGTTCTGGGCGCGGCTGTCGGCGGCTTCGACGCTCGCGATCGCGCCGATCCTGATCATCGGCTGGTTCAGCCAGAAGCAGCTCGTGCGCGGGCTGACCTTCGGCGCAGTGAAGTAATAAAGGGGCTGAATCATGGGACGGATCACGCTTGAGGGTGTGCAGAAATCGTTCGGGCCGGTCCACATCATCAAGGGCGCCGATCTCGACATTCCCGACGGTGCCTTCGTGGTGTTCGTCGGCCCCTCCGGCTGTGGCAAGACCACGCTGCTGCGCCTGATCGCAGGGCTGGAAGATGTCTCCGGCGGCCGCATCCTGATCGACGGCAACAATGTCGTCGACGTGCCGCCGGCCAAGCGCGGCCTGTCGATGGTGTTCCAGTCCTATGCGCTGTATCCGCACATGAGCGTGCGCGGCAACATCGCCTTCGGCCTGAAGATGGCCGGGCTGCCAAAGGCCGAGATCAACAGCAAGGTCGAGGCCGCCGCGGCGACCTTGAACCTCACGCCCTATCTCGACCGCAAGCCGCGCGAGCTCTCCGGCGGCCAGCGCCAGCGCGTCGCGATCGGCCGCGCCATCGTGCGCGAGCCGAAAGCGTTCCTGTTCGACGAGCCGCTATCCAATCTCGATGCCGCGCTGCGCGTGCAGATGCGGCTCGAGGTGACGCGGCTGCAGAAGCAGCTCGGTACGACGGCGATCTACGTGACGCACGACCAGGTCGAGGCCATGACCATGGCCGACAAGATCGTGGTGCTGAACGCCGGCCGCATCGAGCAATATGGCTCGCCGATCGAGCTCTATCAGCGACCCGCCAATCTGTTCGTCGCCGGCTTCATCGGCTCGCCGAAGATGAACTTCATCACCGGCGCGGAAGCGGACAAACACCATGCGACTACGATCGGCGTGCGGCCCGAGCATGTCGCGGTCGTCGATGAGGGCGGCGGGGGCTGGCTCGGCAAGGTCGTGATCGCCGAGCATCTCGGCAGCGACACCTTTCTCTACGTCGACGCCGGCGCGCTGGGCACGCTGACAGTGCGCGTCGTCGGCGAGAAACGGCTCAGTGCCGGCGACGCTGTAACGCTGCGGCCCGAGCCCAGCCGCATCTACCGCTTCGACCAGAGCGGCAATTCGATCTTCGCATGAGAGGTGACGTCCCCTCCGGGCGTCAACGACAACAACGGACCACGACGATGTATCTCGAAAAATTCAAACTGAACGGCAAGACCGCGTTGGTCACCGGCGGCGGGCAGGGCATCGGCCTGGCCTGCGTCGAGGCGCTGGCGGAGGCGGGCGCGCATGTGGTGATCGCCGATCGGGATGCGAAGGCGGCCGCGGACGCGCAGGCGGCGATGAAGGCCAAGGGCTTCACCACCGAGACCGCGCTGATGGACGTGACCAATTCGGCGCAGGTTGCGGCGGTCGCCGACGATCTGGTGGCGCGCTACGGCAAGGTCGACATCCTCGTCAACAATGCCGGCATCGCGCGCAGCGAGACACCGGCCGAGACCGTCACCGACGAGCACTGGCTCAACGTGCTCGATGTCAACCTCAACGGCACCTTCTGGTGCTGCCGCGCCTTCGGCCAGCACATGCTGGCAGCCAAGAGCGGCAGCATCGTCAATATCGGCTCGATGTCCGGATTCATCGTCAACAAGCCGCAGGAGCAGTGCTTCTACAACGCCTCCAAGGCTGCGGTGCACCATCTGACCAAGTCGCTGGCGGCCGAGTGGGGCGCGCGGGGCATCCGCGTCAACGCGGTGGCGCCGACCTATATCGAGACGCCGCTCAACGCCTTCGTGAAGAGCAATCCGCGCATGTACGACGCCTGGATCGGCGGAACCCCAATGGGCCGCATGGGTCAGGTCGAGGAGATCGCCTCGGTGGTGCTGTTCCTGGCCTCCGAGGCGGCAAGTTTGATGACCGGCAGCGTCGTCGTTGTCGATGGCGGCTACACTTGCTGGTAAGCTCTCGTCAAATTGACGGGAGCGAAACATGCGGCAGGCGTTCATCGGTGTCGACGTCGGCACAACCAGTACGCGCGCCGGGATTTTCGACGGTCACGGCCGGCTGCTTGCCGCGGCGCGGCATCCGATCCAGACCTGGCACGAGGCCGGTGATGTCGTCGAACAGTCGTCCGACGACATCTGGCGCGCGTGCTGCGCGTCGGTCAAAGCCGCGCTGGCGGAAGCGGGGATCGCGCCGGATCTGATCAGGGGCATCGGCTTCGATGCGACCTGCTCGCTGGTGGCGCTCGATCCCACGGGCGCGCCGGTCACGGTCAGCAGCTCCGGCGACGCCCGCCGCAACGTCATCGTCTGGATGGATCATCGCGCGCTGACGGAGGCACGCGACATCAATGCGACCGGGGACGACGTGCTGCGCTATGTCGGCGGCTCGATCTCGCCGGAAATGGAGATGCCCAAGCTCTTGTGGCTGAAGCGGCATCTCCGCAAGAGCTTCGACGCCGCCGGCCACTTCTTCGATCTGGCCGACTTCCTGACCTGGCGCGCGTCAGGCTCGCTGGCGCGCTCGATGTGCACCGTCACCTGCAAATGGAATTATCTCGCGCACGAGACGCGCTGGAGCGCGGCCTATTTCCGGCGCATCGGGCTGGACGATTTCGTCGCAGACGACTACGCGCGGATCGGCACCGAGATCGTGGCACCCGGCACGCCGCTCGGCCGCGGGCTGTCGCTCGCTGCGGCGGACGAACTTGGGCTGGCCCCGGGCACGCCGGTCGGAGCCGCGCTGATCGATGCCCATGCCGGCGGCATCGGCGCCATCGGCGGCCGCGCGGCCGACGGCGGTGAGGTGAATGTCGGCGACCGCCTCGCCTACATCATGGGGACCTCGGCTTGCATCATGGCGACGACGCAGGCGCCGTCCTTCGTGCCCGGCGTATGGGGACCTTATTATCAAGGCATGGTGCCCGGGTTCTGGCTCAACGAGGGTGGCCAGTCCGCCGCGGGCGCGGCGATCGACCATCTGCTGCGCTCGCACCCGGCTTCTGTCGAGGCGACCGCTGCGGCGCGCGCAGAAGGGCTCGACCTGATCAGCCTGCTCGAAAAGCGGATCATGGCGCGGGTGCCGAATGCCGGCAGCGCGGCGCTGCTGGCGCGTGATCTCCACATTCTCCCAGAATTTCTCGGCAACCGCTCGCCCTATGCTGACCCAGACTCGCGCGCCATCATCGCCGGCCTCGATCTCGATGCCGATATCGCGGCGCTGGAGCGGCTGTTCGTGGCGGGGTTGTGCGGGCTCGCCTATGGCCTGGCCGACGTCATCGATGCCTTCGCCGCCAACGGTGTCACCAGCCGGACGCTGGTCATGGCGGGCGGCGCCTCGCGCAGCCCGCTGGTGCGCCAGATCATGGCCGATACGACGGGATTGACGGTGGCGCTGCCGGGCACCCAGGAGCCGGTGCTGCTCGGGGCGGCCATGCTGGGCGCGGTCGCCAGCGGCGCCTTCCGCTCGATCGGCGACACGATGGCCTCGATGTCCTCGCTCGGGCGTCTCAGCGATCCGACCGATCCGAACATCGCGGCCTTTCACCGCCGCAAGCGGCGCATCCACGGCATGCTGCGGACGCTTGATCGCGACAGCCGTTCCATGATGCATGGGGGCCACGGGGAGGCATGACCATGATCCTGAGCTGCGGTGATGCGCTGATCGATTTCGTCCCGGCCAGATTGCCCGACGGGCGCGATGCCTTGCGGCCGGTGGTCGGCGGCTCGTGCCTGAACGTCGCCGTCGGCGTGGCCCGGCTCGGCGCGCCGACGGGCTTCGTCGGCGGCATCTCGACCGACCTGTTCGGCAGCATGATCGCAGCGCACGCCCAAGGCTCGAACGTCGACCTCGGCTACGCCACGCGCAGCCCGGACCAGACCACGCTCGCTTTCGTGCGCCATGTCGGCAGCGAGGCGCAGTATGCCTTCTACGACGCCGACACCGCCGCGCGGAAATGGACGTTCAGACCCGGCAGCATCCCTTTTGCTGACATCGACGCCATCCATGTCGGATCGACCACGCTGATCCACGATCTCGGTGCCGCGGAGACCCGTGCGCTGATCGCCGCCACGCAGGGCACGGTGACGATCTCCTTCGACCCGAACTGCCGGCCGAATCTCGTGACCGACAAGGCCGCCTATCGCGCCGGCATGGATGAGTTTGCGGCGAGTGCCGATCTGATCAAGATGTCGGATGTGGATTTCGACTATCTGCATGGGCACGACGACTACGCCGCACGGGCCGACGCGCTGCTTTCGCGCGGCACCAGCCTGGTCGTCCTCACCCGCGGCCCCAACGGGGCGCTTGGCTGGCATGCGCAGGCCGGCGCGGTCGAAGTCGCGGTCCCCCCGGTCGAGGTGGTCGATACGATCGGCGCCGGCGATACGTTCCAGGCGGGGCTCCTGTTCGCGTTGCGCAAGCTCGGGCGCATCGGCCGGGAGGCCCTGAAGGAATTGAGCCAGGGCGAATTGCGCAAGGCGCTCGCCTTTGCCGGGGCGTGTGCGGCCGTCACCTGCACCCGCGAGGGCGCCGACCCGCCGCGCTGGGACGACGTGGCTGCAACCTGGGATCGCCTGGGCTGAAGCTCCCCATTGCACTCGTCATTGGGAACTGGTTGGCTGTTCCCCCGTCATATGTGAGTACCGGACGAGGAAGCGCGATCGCGAGACTCCTCTGCCCGGGCCGCGGAAATCTTGACGCGACAACGAGTTGCAGGGAGGAGAACCATGGCACCCGCCGCACGGACCGAGCCGCTGTCCCGTCACGCGCTGGCCTTCGTGTTGGCTGGCGGGCGCGGCAGCCGGCTGCTGGAGCTGACCGACCGGCGCGCCAAGCCCGCGGTCTATTTCGGCGGCAAGTCGCGCATCATCGATTTCGCGCTGTCGAACGCCGTCAATTCCGGCATCCGGCGCATCGCCGTGGCGACACAGTACAAGGCGCACAGCCTGATCCGCCATCTGCAGATGGGCTGGAATTTCTTCCGCCCCGAGCGCAACGAGAGCTTCGACATCCTGCCGGCGAGCCAGCGCGTCTCCGAGACGATGTGGTACGTCGGCACGGCCGACGCCGTGTACCAGAACATCGACATTCTCGAGACCTACAACACGAAATACATCGTCGTGCTGGCCGGCGACCACATCTACAAGATGGACTACGAGCTGATGCTGCAGCAGCATGTCGACCAGCGCGCCGACGTCACCGTCGGCTGCCTGGAGATGCCGCGCGAGGAATCCTCAGGCTTCGGCGTCATGCACATCAATGAGGACGACACGATCCGCGACTTCATCGAGAAGCCGGCCGATCCGCCGCCGATGCCGGGCAAGCCCGACAAGTCGCTCGCGAGCATGGGCATCTACGTGTTCGACGCCAAATTCCTGTTCGAGGAGCTGAAGCGCGACGCAGCGGACCCCAATTCCAACCATGATTTCGGCCGCGACATCATTCCCTACATCGTCAGGAACGGCCGCGCCGTGGCGCACCAGTTCTCGCGCTCCTGTGTCCGCGCCGCCCACGATCAGGGCAGCTACTGGCGCGACGTTGGAACGGTGGACGCCTATTGGGCGGCCAATCTGGATCTGACGGACGTCGTGCCCGAGCTCGATCTCTACGATCGCTCCTGGCCGCTCTGGACCTATTCCGAGATCACGCCGCCGGCCAAGTTCGTTCACGACACGGATGGCCGCCGCGGCGAGGCGACCTGCTCGCTGGTCTCCGGCGGCTGCATCGTCTCCGGCGCGCAGGTGCAGCGCTCGCTGCTGTTCACCGGCGCGCACCTGCATTCCTACGCCAGAGTGCAGAACGCGGTGCTGCTGCCCTACGTCAACGTCGCCCGCCACGCCCGCCTGACCAACGTCGTGGTCGACCGCGGCGTGCAGATTCCGGAAGGGCTGGTTGTCGGCGAGGATCCGGAGTTCGACGCCAAGCGGTTCAGGACCACGGAGAACGGCGTGACCTTGATTACCCAGCCGATGATCGATGGGCTCAATTCATGACGCCGCTGCGCGTTCTGTCGGTTGCCTCCGAGGTCTATCCCATCATCAAGACAGGCGGCCTCGCCGACGTCGTCGGCGCGCTGCCATGGGCGCTGCTGGCCGAGGACGTCGAGGTCCGCACGCTGATTCCCGGCTATCCCGCGGTCATGACCGCGCTGGAGCAGGCCAGCGAGATCAGCTCGCTGCCAAACTTCTTCGGCGGCAACGCCAGGCTGCTTGGCGGCAGCCATGGCGCGCTCGATCTGTTCGTGCTCGATGCGCCGCATCTCTACGACCGCGAGGGCAACCCCTATCTGGGGCCCGACGGCAAGGACTGGCCGGACAATGCGTTCCGCTTTGCCGCGCTGGCCCGCGCGGCCTCCTATATCGGGCTCGGCGCGGTGCCGGCCTTCGTGCCCGACATCGTCCACGGTCACGATTGGCAGGCCGGGCTGGTGCCGGCCTATCTGCTCTACAGCCACCGGCCGCATCCGGGCACGGTCATGACCGTGCACAATCTGGCGTTCCAGGGCCGCTTTCCGCGCCACTTCCTGCCGCCGCTCGGACTGCCGCCGGAATCGTTCTCGATCTACGGCCTCGAATATTACGGCGACATCAGCTTCCTCAAGGCGGGGTTGCAGTTCGCCGACAAGATCACGACGGTGTCGCCGACCTATGCGCGGGAGATCCAGAGCGACGAGCACGGCATGGGCCTCGGCGGCCTGCTGCGGCAGCGATCGTCCGACCTCGTCGGCATCCTCAACGGGATCGACACGGCGGTGTGGGATCCCGGCAGCGATCCGGCGATCGTCTCGCATTTCGGCATTGACCGGATCGAGGCGCGGGCGCCCAACAAGGCCGCGCTGCAGACGCGCATGGGCCTGCAGGTGGCGCCGGAGACGTTCCTGCTCGGCGTCGTCAGCCGGTTGACCTCGCAGAAGGGGCTCGACCTGCTGCTGTCCTGCCTGCCGACCTTGACCAGTAGCGGCATCCAGCTGGCGCTGCTCGGCGACGGCGAGGCCGAGCTGCGCGACGCGTTCCGCGCAGCGGCTGCGAACGATCCCGGAAAGATCGGCGTCGTCATCGGCTACGACGAGGGCTTGGCGCATCTCGTCCAGGCCGGCTGCGATGCGCTGGTCGTGCCGTCGCGGTTCGAGCCGTGCGGGCTGACACAGCTCTGCGCGTTGCGTTATGGCGCGCTGCCGATCGTCACTGCGGTGGGCGGTCTCGCCGACACCGTCATTGACGAGACGGAGGCCGGCGTCGCCGCAACCGGGTTCAAGTGCGCGTCCGTGACAGCGGAGGCGCTCGACCAGACCCTGCGCCGCGCCGCCGCCGCGTTCTACGCCGCGCGCAGCAACGCCTCGAATTGGACCCGCATGCAGCTCAATGCGATGCTGACCGACGTCTCCTGGCGCCACCGCGCCGGTCGTTATGCCGAACTTTACCGGCAGATCGTCGCGCAGCGGCGTCCGGCAGGCTGAGCGCCGCGGCGTGCGGGTCAGGACGCCTATGTCTCGATGAGAACCTTCAACGCATGGGTCTTGGCCGCGGCGCCGAACGTCTCGTAGGCATCGAGGATCTGATCAAGCCTGAAGCGGTGGGTGATCAGCCGGTTCGGTTCGAGCTTGCGCGACTGCACCGTCTTCAGCAGCATCGGCGTCGTCACCGTATCGACCAGCCGCGTCGTGATCGCGATGTTGCGGTCCCACAGCTTCTCCAGATGCAAGTCGGCCTTGACCCCGTGCACGCCGACATTGGCGATCACGCCGCCGGGGGCGATGATGTCCTCGCAGGTCACGAACGTCGCGGGCATGCCGACCGCCTCGATCGCTGTGTCGACGCCGCGCCCGTTCGTCAGCGCCATGACCTTCTCGACGGCCTTGCCGTCGGCGTTGTTGACGACGCTGGTGGCGCCGAAACGGGTGGCGACCTCGAGGCGGTTGTCGTCGAGGTCGATCATGATGATTTCGGCCGGCGAATAGAATTGTGCCGTCAGCAGCGCCGCCAATCCGATCGGACCGGCGCCAACGATCGCGACCGTCGAACCCGGCTCGACCTTGCCATTGAGGACGCCGCATTCGAAGCCGGTGGGGAGGATGTCGCTCAACATCACCAGCGCCTCCTCCTCGGTGTCGGCGGGCACGTGATAGAGGCTGGTGTCGGCATGAGGCGTGCGAACATACTCCGCCTGCGTGCCGTCGATCCTATGGCCGAGGATCCAGCCGCCATGGCGGCAATGCGAGTACATGCCGCGCCGGCAATAGTCGCAGGTTCCGCAGGCCGAGATGCAGGAGACGATGACGTGGTCACCCGGCTTGAACGCGCGCACGGCGCTGCCGACCGCGTCGACCACGCCGACGCCCTCGTGGCCGAGAATGCGGCCCGGCGTACATGTCGGCACGTCACCCTTGAGAATATGAAGGTCGGTCCCGCAGATCGTCGTCTTCAGGATTTTGACCACCGCGTCGCCCGGCTCGATGATGGTCGGCTTCGGGCGCTCGTCGAGGGATTTCTTGCCGGGACCATGATAGACCAGGGCTTTCATGACTTACCTCCGCAGGTTTCTGCCCGGAGGATGGATGGCGCAAGAGAGGTCGCGCGCCGTTGAGGCGTATCAATCCTGACCAGAGTCCCCATCACTATCGTGTGTCCCGGGTGGCCAGGGCGAAATGCGGACGGCGGACGCGCGTCGCGCCTCCAATGCAGTCCAGCCCGGCTCAGATCACATGCGCATCGCTCTGGACGCATCGGCGCGGCTCGCGGATAGTCTCGCGGCTTCCTACCATTCCGCGCGAGATTTCATGACCGACAACCAGCCTTCGTCCGTGTCCTTCGACCTGATCATCCGCGGCGGCACCGTCATCGACGGCACGCGTGCGCCACGCTTCGAGGCTGATGTCGGCATCAAGGATGGCCGCATCGTCGCCATCGGCGGGCTTGACGGCCGGAAGGCCACGCGCGTGATCGACGCCTCCGGCCTCATCGTTGCGCCGGGCTTCATCGACTCCCACACCCATGACGACAGCGCCGTGCTGGTCGATCCCGACATGACCTGCAAGGTCTCGCAGGGCGTGACCTCCGTCGTGACCGGCAATTGCGGCGTCAGCATCGCGCCGCTGAAGCCGGGCTCGCCGCGGCCGATGCCGCTCGGCCTGCTATCGCCAAGCGAGGGACAGGTGGTCGAGTATGCCGCGTTCGCCGACTACGTCGCCGCGTTGCGCGCGGCGCCGGCTGCGGTCAACGTCGCGCCGATGGTCGGCCACACCGCGCTGCGCGCCTCGGTCGTGAGCGATCTCGGTCGGGCCGCGACGGACGTGGAGATCGCCGAGATGCGCGCGCATGTGCAGGAGGCGCTCGACGCCGGCGCCATCGGCGTCTCGACCGGGACGTTCTATCCGCCGGCGGAGGCGGCGCCGACCGAGGAGATCATCGAGGTCTGCCGTCCGCTCACCGGCAGCGGCGGCGTGTATGCGACGCATATGCGCAACGAGGCGAACGAGGTCATCCAATCGCTGGAGGAAAGCTTCGCCATCGGCAAGGCGCTCGACGTCCAGGTCGTGATCTCGCATCACAAGGTGGTGGGCCCTGCCAATTTCGGCCGCACCAGGGAGACGCTGCCGCTGATCACCAAGGCGATGAGCTGCCAGTGCGTCGCGCTCGACTGCTATCCCTACAACGCCTCCTCGACCATGCTGCATACCGATCCGGCCAAGCTGCAGGTCAAGGTCGTCGTCGCGGCCTCCGGACCCCATCCGGACGTGGCGGGGCGCGATCTCGCCGACATCGCCGCCGATTGGGGCGTCGACCGGCTCGAAGCCGCGAAGCGGCTGCAGCCGGCGTCGGCGATCTACTTCGCGATGGACGAGGCCGACGTGCAGACCATCCTCGCCTACGAGCCGACCATGATCGGCTCCGACGGCCTGCCGTTCGGCGAGCGTCCGCATCCGCGGCTCTGGGGCACGTTCCCGCGTGTGCTCGGCTACTACTGCCGCGAGCTCGAGCTGTTCTCGCTGGAAACCGCGGTGTGGAAGATGAGCGGGCTGACGGCGCGGAATTTCGGCATCAAGGGACGCGGCACGCTCGCGGTCGGCAACCATGCCGACATCACGATCTTCGATGCGGCCAGCGTGCGCGACAGCGCGACCTATGATGCCCCCTGCGTGCCGGCCGCCGGCATCGAGGCCGTCATCGTCAATGGCGCGCTGACCTGGTGGCAGGGCGCGCATCAGAAGGCGCATGCGGGGCAGGTGATCACCCGCGGTACGCTGCAGTGAGCTACGCGGCCATCGCGCGCGCGAATTCCGGATAGCATTCCGCGAGCTCGTCGCGGATCCGGCCGCGGATCAGCTCGACCGTGGCGCGATCAGGGCCGGCCGTCGGCGGTACCATTTCCGGGGAAGCGTAGTCGAACCCGGTTCGGTCGCGGACGTCCTCGGCCGTGTAGCCGGGATGCACCGAGCGCAGCCGGAAGCCGCCGCGCTCGCGGTCGAAATCGAACAGCGCCAGGTTGGTCAGCAGCGCATGCGGGCCGCCGCGCCGCTTCACCTCCGGCGTGGTCGCGGCGGCGCTGACGAAGTCCACCTTCGGCACCAGCACGCGCGGCGAATGCTCCTCGCGAAACAGGATCACCCGCGGGATGAGATGATAGAGATAGGCCGAGCCGAACGAGCCCGGCCAGCGTACGTCCATCCGCGGATAGTCGCCGGTGCCGACCAGGTTGATATTCCCGGCACCGTCGATCTGGCCGCCGCCGAGAAAGAACGCGTCGACGCGGCCCTGCGCGGCGCAGTCGAACAGCTCGACGCCGCCATTGGTGAAGAAATTGTGCCGGCTGGAGCCGAGGATCGAGATGCGGACCGGCGGCTTGCCCCTTTGCGCGTTGCGTGCGCGCAGCAGCATCGCGCCGGCCGCCGGGATCGGCGACGAGGCGCCGACGGCGACGTGGCGGACGCCGTCGAGCAGGTCGGCGATGACGGTGATCAGCAGTTCTTTGCGTGCCTGCTCGTCGTGCATGGTCATGCCACCTCCTTGCTGCGGCTCAGGAAGGCGGAGAGATAGGTGCGAAAGCCTTCGTCCGTACGCGCCATCGCGGCGTAGCGCGAAAGCTCGGCGCCATCGGTCTCGTACTCGTCCCACAGCGGCAGCGGCCAGGCGCCGTTCTCGGCGACCGCGATGGCATCGACATAGAGCGCCGGCAGTACGCCGGCGGCCGAGTCTTCGGTCGCCATCAGATCGCGATCGACGATGCGCTCGACGGTGACCAGCGTGCGCTTCGCCGCATAGGCCATGGTCGCCAGCTCACGGTAGCGGCCGATGCGGACGTTGCCGAAGCGGTCGGCCTCGGGCGCATGAAACAGCGCCACGTCGGGCGTGATCGCCGGCACCACGACGACCTTGCCGGGCTCGCCGACGGGACTGTCGATCACCTTCCAGTCGGGGCGGACCCGCAATAGGTCGCTGCCGATGATGCCGGCGATCGGCATGAACGGCACGCCCTTCTGCCCGGCCAGCAGGCCGGCATGGATCGCAGGGCAGGTGGCATCGCGCAAGGTGATGCTGCCGTCGCGCACGGCCGCGACGAAGCGCGGTGCGCCGCCGGCCTCGCCGAGCGAGACGGCGCTGGTTTCCACCACCGTCGCCACGCCGGCGCCGATCAGCAGATCGGCCTGCAGGCCTGATATCGGCACGCAGACGAGATGCAGGCTGGTGAGGCCGGCCTCGATCATGGCCGCCGTCGCCGCCATCGAGACGCCGGCACGGTCGACCGGGATCGCGATCGATTGCCCCGGTGCGATGGATGCGACGAGCGCCTCCAGGCCGACCATCTCCGTCATCGGCTTATCCTCCCGTTGTTGCTTGGCCGCCGAGTGTAGCGATGGGCCGCAGGTCTGTCAGTGCTCGTATGCGATCGTCGAGCCGCGGATGATGAGCTCCGGCGCCAGGACGATGTGGTCGGTCGCTGCCTCGCGCCCGGCAAGGCGGTCGAGCAGCAGCCGCGCGGCGGCTTCGCCCATGTCGCGCTGGGCGATCCGCACCGTGGTCAGCGGTGGCGCGACCATGTCGACGAACGGCATGTCGTTGTGGCCGACCACGGAGACATCGCCGGGGCAGGCGAGGCCGCGCGCGGCGAGCGCGTCATAGACGCCGAGCGCCAGCAGGTCATTGGCGGCGACGATGGCGGTTGGGCGCGTCCGCCGCGCGAGCAGGCGCAGCGCAGCCTCGCGACCCGCAGCCCGCGTATAGGCTTCGACGGCTTCGACCGGCGCATGGCGGGCGGACAGTCCCGCAGCCGCGATGCTGGCCTCGAAGCCGGCGCGGCGGCGCGCGCCGGTCGAGATGTGCTGCGGGCCCGCGACGTGACCGATGCGGCGGTGGCCGAGCGCGACGAGATGCTGGACGGCGAGACGCATGCCGGCGGCATCGTCGCTGGCGGCCGACGGCAGCAGTCCGGCGGCATCGACGCGATTGACCAGCACAACAGGGAGCGCCGCGTCCATGCAGTGCTTCACGACATCGTCGCGCAGGCTCACCGTCGCCAGCACCAGACCGTCGACGCCGCGGGCAATCAGCCGGTCGACCAGATCCTGCTCCGAGCCCTTGCTGCCGACGTCGACGACGATCGTCGCATAACCCTCGGCGTTGAGATGATCGGCGATGCCGGACAGCACGGGCGGGAAGCCGGGATCGGCGATATCGGGCGCGAGCACACCGATCAGGCCGCTGCGCCCGGTGCGCAGGCCCTTGGCGGCCATGTTCAGCCGATAGCCGAGCGCGTTGGCGGCGGCCTGGATCCGCTCCACGACATCGCCCGCCACCAGATGCTTCATGGCCGGGCTGAGCGCGCGCGACACCGTGGAGGGATGCACGTCGCAGCGCGCCGCGACATCCTTGATCGTCGGACGTGAGGACGCCGCTGCGCGCGGGCTCCTTGTCGATGGCGACGTCCTTTTCATCTCCGCTCCCTGATGCCGCAGCGCAACGACGTTTTGATCGCGCGGTACCTTGACACATTTTGCGTGCATGCAATAAACCCGGCTCTGCAATCGATTGCAATAGCACAATGGGAAACGCCCACATGACAGCCAGCGCGTTGAAGCCGCATCTGGTCAGCCCGGAGCATCTCGATCCGCATTGGCGCTGGGGGCGGGCGATTCCATCGCATGGCCATGTCTCGGTGGATTTCGAGCGCCGCGTCGATTTCGACAGGTTGCGGCGCTACCGGCTGGCGCGGGCGCGCGCGGCGCTGAAGGCGTCGGGCTATGGTGCGCTGCTGCTGTTCGACGTCAACAACATTCGCTACGTGTCCGGCACCAAGATCGGCGAATGGGAGCGCGACAAGCTGTGCCGTTTCGCGCTGCTGGCCGGCGACGGCGAGCCGATCGTGTGGGATTTCGGTTCGGCAGCCGTCCATCATCGTCTGTTCTGCGACTGGCTGGCGCCGGAGAACTGCCGGGCCGGCATGCTCGGCATGCGCGGCACCGTGCCGCCGGCGGTCGGGCTGATGAAGGCGCATGCCGAGGAAGTGATGAGCCTTTTGCGCGCAGCCGGCGTTGCCGACATGCCGGTCGGCGTCGACCTCGCCGAGACCGCGATGTTCTTCGAGTTGCAGAAGGCCGGCATGAAGGTGGTCGACGGCCAGCAGGTCATGCTGGACGCGCGCGAGATCAAGAACATCGACGAGATCATGCTGTTGAATCAGGCCGCGGCCATGGTCGACGGTGTCTATCATTCGATCTACGAGCACCTGAAGCCGGGCGTGCGCGAGAACGACATCGTCGCGCTCGCCAACAAGATGCTCTACGAGATGGGCTCCGACGACGTCGAGGCGATCAATGCCATCTCCGGCGAGCGCTGCAATCCGCATCCGCACAATTTCACCGACCGCATCCTGCGTCCGGGCGACCAGGCGTTCTTCGACATCCTGCAGTCCTATCAGGGCTACCGGACCTGCTACTACCGCACCTTCAACGTCGGCCGCGCCACGCCGGCGCAGCACGATGCCTACAAGCAGTGCCGCGAATGGCTCGACAATGCGATCGCGCTGATCAAGCCGGGCGTCTCGACCGACACCGTCGCCAAGGTCTGGCCAAAGGCCGAGGAGTTCGGCTTTCCCTCGGAGATGGCGGCCTTCGGCTTGCAGTTCGGCCATGGACTTGGACTTGCGCTGCATGAGCGTCCGATCATCTCCCGGCTGGTCTCGCTGGACAATCCGATGGAGATCAAGACCGGCATGGTGTTCGCGCTCGAGACCTACTGTCCGGCGACCGACGGCTTCTCGGCTGCGCGGATCGAGGAGGAGGTCGTGGTCACCGACAAGGGCTGCCAGGTGATCACGCTGTTTCCTGCGGAAGAGCTGCCGATCGCCAACCGCTACTGAGCGGATGGGCAATGCGCCCAATAGAGCGATCTTTGTGATTTTCGTCATTGCGAGCGAAGCGAAGCAATCCAGGGCGGGAGTCGTGACTCTGGATTGCTTCGTCGCTTCGCTCCTCGCAATGACGAAGACTGTGATCAGTAACGAGGAGAGGACGATGACCGCGACGCATTCGCTCGGCTGGATCGGCATGGGGCGCATGGGCTATCCGATGGCTGAGCGCCTGCTCAAGGCCGGCCACAAGGTGTCGATCTACAATCGCACCCGCGCCAAGGCCGAGCCGCTGGCGGCGAAAGGCGGCGTCATCGTCGATCATCCCCGCGATCTCGCCGCGTGCGACATCGTGTTCACGATGGTGTCGACCGGCAAGGATCTCGAGCAGGTGTATTTCGGCGACCACGGCCTGGTGGCCGCAAGTTCTGGATCGCGTCCCCAGATCCTGGTGGACTGCTCCTCGATCGGTATCGAGCAGTCGGAGGCGATCGCCGCCAAGCTGAATCAGCTCGGTTGCGAGTTCGTTCGCGCGCCGGTGTCCGGCAATGGCAAATGCGTCAAGGCCGGCAAGCTGTCGTCGGTCGTCTCCGGCCCCAAGGCCGCGTTCGATACGATCGAGCCGTATCTCGCCAAGATCGCCGTCTCCGGCGTGTCCTATGTCGGCGAGGGCGAGCTCGCGCGCATCTGCAAGATCGCGCACAACGTGTTCCTCGGCGTCGTGATCCAGAACCTCGCCGAGATCACCATCCTGGCGCAGAAGGCCGGCGTGCCGCGCCATGCCTTTCTCAACTTCATGAATGCCAGCGTGATGGGCTCGACCTTCACGAAGTACAAGAGCAACGCGCTGGTCAATCTCGATTGGACCACGACCTTCACGCCGCCGCTCTTGCGCAAGGATCTCGATCTCGGCCTGTCGGCGGCGCGCCAGCTCGACGTCGCCATGCCGGTGACGGCGGCGACGCGCGAGGCGCTGCAGGCCCATGTCGGCGCCGCCTCGCTGCAATCGGACCCGACCGCTTATCTGGAGAAGGATTTTGCGGCGCTGCTGGAGACGGTGGCGCTCGCCGCCGGTCTCAAGCTGCAGCCGGAAAACGTGCCGATGCCGACCGGGCTGGAAACCGAGGGCTAAGCAGGCGCAGGGGTCGTGAGGGCCCGCCAGCGCGTGTCGCGCGCCGACGGCCGGCGGTGCAGGCGGGTGTCGAGCACCTCGCGGGCCTGGGTCAGCGCGCCGCTGCGGATCAGGGACAGGATGTAGGTGTCCTCGATCACCTCGCGCTGGGCGTGGCTGCCGCCGATGCGGGCGAGGTCGCCGATGACAGGGGTGAGCTCACGCGCGCAGGCGCGCCAATTCTCTTCGGCGAAGGCGCGCAGCGCCCGCAGCATGTGCGGCACGATGCGGCCCGCCGGCAGCGTGCCTTCGGTCTGCCGCCGCTCGATCGCGGCGAGACGGCCCTTGAGCGCCGCGGTATCATCGGTGGCCGCAGCGATCATCACCAGGTGCATCTCGATGAAGGCGAGCGTCGAGCCCGTGAAACGGGGGCTGGCATAGGCCGCCACCTCGGCCCAAGCGCCACCCGGCACGGTGTAGTTCTCCGCCAGCAGTCGCCACAGCAGCGAGGCGCAGTCCGACAGCGTGTTGAGCGGCGGCGCGGTGTCCATCGTCGGGACCAGCACGTCGGTGTAGACTTTGAGCGCCCCGGCGGCATCGCCGCGGTCCAGGGCGCCGAGCGCCTGGTGCCAGCAGATATGACCGTGCAGCATTCCGGTGCGATCGTAGTCGCCGATCCACCCCTCGACGAGCGCATCGGCCTCGTCCAGCGCACCAGCCTCGAACATCGCATGAAGCAGCGCATGCACGGCATAAGCGTTGTGCCGGCGCAACGCGAAGCTGCGCTCGGTGACGGCGCGTCCCTGCGCGATATCACCGGCCTCGGTGAGCGCCCAGCCGTGGTTCGATAGGAACCACCAGTCCTCGCCATAGGCGGCGGCAAACCGGTCGCACAGCTCGCGTCGGGCGGCGTCGTGATCTCTGCGACCGGAAAAGGCCAGCAGGCCGAAGGCGCCGAGCGGCAGCGCCATGATCATGGCGTCACGCGGCCAGCTTTCCAGATGGGCCAAGGTCGCGTCGAGCGCGTCGGTGCCGCGGCCCTCGATGGCGAGCACCAGGGTCGCGACATGGCTCTGCTCGCGCGGCGTGCCGCGCCTGGCGACGAGGTCGCGGGCGCGCTTGATGGTCTGCAGCGCCGCCTCGCGCTGCATATAGATGGCATGAATGCGCGCGCGGGCGGCGTGCGCCAGCGCGAAATCCGGATCGAGCATGATCGCCCGCTCGAACGCATCTGCCGCGCTGGGCCAGAAGGCGAGCAGCAGGTCGACGCCCTCGCGATAGGCCGCGGCCGCATCAGTGGAGGCGGTCGACAGGGGCAGGCCGTAGCGATCCTCCTCCATCTCAGCCCACCCGCGGCCTGCGGCCCTCGATCGGATAGGCCGGATCGTTGTAGCCGGGCGTCGAAGCGTGACCGGTCACGACCAGCCGGTCGATCAGCGCCTCGTCGTCGGCGGCGAAGGGATAGTCGAGCGCGCGGATGTAGTCGTCCCATTGCGCCTCGGTGCGCGGACCCGCGATCACCGAGCTGATGAAGGCGGAGTTGAGCACCCAGGACACGGCGAACTGCCCCGGCGTGAAGCCCTTCGTCTCGGCGTGGCGCTTGATCTCCTGCGCCAGCTTCAGCGATTCGGGCCGCCACTCGGTCTGCATCATCCTGGTGTCGTTGCGGCCGGCGCGGGTCTCCTTGTCCGGCGGCGCATCGGGGCTGTACTTGCCGGTGAGCACGCCGCGCGCCAGCGGGCTGTAAGGCACGACGCCGAGGCCGTAATAGCCGCAGGCCGGCAAGTGCTCGACCTCGGGCATCCGGTTCATCGCGTTGTAGTAGGGCTGGCTGACGACAGGACGGTCAATGCCCATGCCGTCGCAGAGATTGCAGATCTCGGCGAGCCGCCAGGCGCGGTAGTTGGAGACGCCGAAATACCGGATCTTGCCGGCGCGCATGAGGTCGCCAATCGCGCGGACCGTTTCCTCCAGCGGCGTCGCGTGATCCTCCTTGTGCAAATAGTAGATGTCGATCTGCCCGGTGCAGAGCCGCCGCAGGCTTTCGTCCGCGGCCTGCATTACCCAGCGCCGCGACAGGCCGGCGCGGTTCGGATCGTCGCCCATCGGGTTGGCGAGCTTGGTGGCGACGATCCAGCGGTCGCGCTCGCGCGCGATGGTGCGGCCGACCACCTCCTCCGACGCGCCCTTGTTGTAGGCATCCGCAGTGTCGATGAAGTTGACGCCGGCGTCACGCGCCTTGGCGATGATGCGGGCCGATGTCGGCTCGTCGGTGGGACCTCCGAACATCATCGTGCCCAGGCAGATCGGCGACACTTTCAGGCCGGAACGGCCGAGCTGGCGATATTGCATTCTTGCCTCATTTCCAAACCATCACCGCCCGCGGACGGAGTGGATACGATAGCTCTCTCTGCGCGTCATTGCGAGCCACCGGGTCCGCGCGGATGCGCGGCCCGATGACAGGCTCCGCGAAGCAATCCAGAGCCGGGGCGGGACTCTGGATTGCTTCCGCCTTCGCCCGATCGGCTTCGGCGGACGCGTCGTCGCTGCGCTCCTCGCAATGACGGCGGAGAGAGTAGGGCTCTCACTCGCTTTTCAGGATCTTGAACACGCCCGACGCCATCGCGATCACGCGATGCCCGGCCGTCACCTCGGTGGTGATGAACACCAGGCTGCGGGTGATCCGCACCACATGCGGCCGCGACACCAGGGTCTCGCCGATCTTGCCGGACTCGACGAAATGCGTGTCGAACTGGATCGTCGCCATGTGCTCCTTGCCCGCGGCATGGCGGGCCATCATGCCGCAACTGCGGTCCGCCAGCGTCATGATCACGCCGCCCTGGACCAGGCCGCGGCGGTTGTGATGCTTGTCCTCGGTGACGATGGCGTATTCATGGGCGCCGTCGACGACGCGCTGCCACAGCGGGCCGATCAGGTGCAGGAAGCCCGAGGTGTCGACGATCTCCCAGCCGTCGGACGTCATCCTGGCCGCGGCTGATTTCGTCATCGCTGAAGACCTTTCCTGTCGCGCCCGAAATCCGGCTCGCAGATCGTTTCATCCGTCGCTGGCCTGGTGTAGTCAAGCTGCATGCCCATGCCGTTCGACGATGCCACGAGGCGGAAAATCGCAGGCTGCTGTGCCGGTTTCGTGCGGCTGGAGGCGACTGCGGGGGCGGCCTCGCTGAAGCGCGCGGCGGTGGTGATCGCGCTGGCGCCCCACCACGAGACCGGCAACACGGCGCTGCTGCTCACGCTGCGTGCTGCAGGGCTGCGCAGCCATGGCGGGCAATGGGCGCTGCCGGGCGGACGCTGCGATGCCGGCGAGACGACGGTCGAGGCCGCCCTCCGCGAGCTCGCGGAAGAGCTTGGGCTGAGCCTGGCGCCGGATGCGGTGCTGGGCATGCTCGACGACTATCCGACACGGTCGGGCTATCTGATTACCCCCGTCGTCGTATGGGCGGCCAATGGCCGCACGCTGCGGCCGAATCCGGACGAGGTCGCGTCGGTGCACCGGATCGGCCTCGACGCGATCACGGCGGATGACGCGTTCGATTTCACCGCGATCCCCGAGAGCACGCGGCGCGTCATCCGGTTTCACGCCCGCGAGGGCCTCATTCACGCACCCACCGCGGCGCTGATCTATCAGTTCCGGGAGGTGCTGTCCGGCCGCGACACCCGGGTGCATGAGCTGGAACAGCCGGTGTTTGCCTGGAAGTAGCCGCCGTTTCGGCTACAAGGGCGGCATGCTTCATCAGCCGATTCGCACGCTTGTCCTGATTGTCGCCTGCGCCGGGTCCGGCGCGCCGCCTCTGCTGGCCGCGGAACCCGGCGCACCGGTCGCCCCGCGCGAAGCTTTGGCGCAGATGGCATCGCCCGCCGCGATTGCGGAGTATCGGCGCAAACTCGCCGAATATCAGCAGGCGCGCGCGGAGTTCGACCAGGAGGCGGGCGCCTATTGGAAGGCGATCGCCGACAAGCGCCGTGCGCGCAATGCCAAGCGCCGCGATCGTCAGCCGATCGGGCTCGACGACTATGTGCTGGAGCAGCCGCCGGTCTACACCGGGCCGAAGCGGCCGGTGAATCCCGAGCCGGAACCTGAGGGCGAGCCGCGCGAGCGCAAATACATCCCGGTGGTCGCCGACCTCGTGAAGGCGGCACAGGAGCATTTCCAATGGTCGCCGCAGCGCCCCGCCAGCGACATCGATTTCAAGCGCGCCTATGCGCGCTTCGCCGCGGCGTCGGGACTGACTCGCGAGCAGGCGGTGCGCGTCTATGCCTTCGAGACCGGCGGCAACGGCAAGCACGATTCGCAATCGGGCTTCAAGGGCAACCGCGCGATCTCGACGGCGATCGGCTACAATCAGCTCTTGACCACCAACAGCGTCGAGCTGCTGGCCGAGCAGGGCCCGCTGTTCATCCGCCTGCTCGGTGAACGCGTGGCGCGGACGTCCGGGCCGGCACGCGGCGCGATGGAGCACAAGCTCGCGGTCCTGAAGAAGATGGTCGCAATCGCGCGCTCCGTACCGGACGACTGGTCGGCGCATGAGAAGATCGGCAACACGCCGCAGGGCTGGGCCATGCACGCGATGGTGCTCGACATCGACGTCGGGCCGATGCTGCAGACGCACAAGCTCCTGACGTCGGTGCTGTTCGCACGCGCCAAGGGCTACACGAGGCCGCTTTCGGCCGCCGAGCTCGAAATGATGAATCTCACCGGCGACGGCACGGGCTTCGACATGGTGACGATGCCGCTCGAGATGCGCGATCAGGTTCCGACCGCCAACTTCTTCCAGCGCGGCGGCTATGAGCGCAATCCGGTCGCCGTTCGCCACAACACCGTGGCGAAGCTGCTTGCGGTGACGGATTCCAGGATGGACTCGCTCAGCAGCCTGCCCGGCGCCAAGGAGCTGGCGGCCGCGTTCTGAGGCTGCGCGCGCTCGCCTCTACTCATCCGCGCCGAACGAGAAGCTGCCGTCGCCGTCGAGATAGGGGGCGGTCCGCATGTAGAGCTGACCGTTCTGGCCGACGAAGAACAGCGTGCCCTTCGGCACCTTCTTGGCACCCTTGAGCAGCATGTCGGCGTTCTTGGTGCCCATCTTGTAGGCGAGCGTCTTGCCGTCCTTGCCATAGGCGTAACCCATGTCGGGCTTCAGCTCCCACGGCTCCGGCGGTGCGGCACAGCTCACGCTGGTCAGTGCGCCGAGCGCCCCCAGGGCGATCAGGGCTTTCAGAAACGGGCTCTTCATGTCCTCCTCCAATCGATGTCGTCTCGAACAAATCGCGAACGCGTTGGCATCATCGTGGCCCCGTCGCAGCGCGGTGATCGTTGGCGGATTTTCCATTCGCCGATCTCGCGATTATCCTGCAGCGTGGTTTAGAAACATAGGCCAAGAAAACACTTTGGGGATGATTCGGATGAGCCTCGTCACGAAGATCGGTTGGGTTGCGGCGTTGTCGCTGGTGACGTTGGCATCCGCCCGGGCCGACGACTTCAAGCTGTCCAACAACCAGCGCATCGCCTGCAGCCGCGGTCTCTCCGCCGGCAAGCTCAATACGGCCGTTTGCAAGTCCTACGCCTACCTCTTCAACGTGAAGACCTCGGAATATTTCCGCTGCCAGGTCTCACTGTCGCTGACCCGGGACAACAAGGAGGTCATCAACGTCCAGACCGACGGCGGCTGCACCAGGAAGCCGCGCGTGTTCGACACCGATTCCAAATACGAGTTCGATGCCACCGAGACCGAGCCGGCGAACACCAACTCCTTCTTCGGCAATGGCGGCTATTCGATCTGGGTGGCGGATACGACCCAGCAGAAAGTGCGCGGCTGCATGACGATCTCGTCCGGGCTCGGCTCGGACATCTCCAAGTGCGTCGACATGACGTTCCAATGAGCGGCGGCCTTGCGAGGGAGGCAGCTCGCCGCTCTGGGCTGCACCTGCGGTTCAAGCTGGTGTTACTGTCAATGTAAGATTGAACGCGGGGGCGCATCGGTCCCGGCCTCGCGCCGTGGGAGCGGGAGAGGCTGGTGCGCCAGTCTTTCGGATGGGTTGACCCCGCGCCCGCAGCCGTCCAATTTGCGGCAAAATCAATGGGAGGATCCATGCGTTTCTCGAAAATCTCTGGCACTGCAACCGGTTTCATTCTGGCGGCCGCCTGCATGCTCGCGGCGCCGGCGGCGCAGGCACAGAGCTTCATCAACGTGCTCACCGGCGGCACGTCGGGCGTCTACTATCCGCTCGGCGTCGCCATCGGGAAGATCTACGGCGACAAGATCCCCAATGTGAAAACCCAGGTGCAGGCGACCAAGGCCTCGGTCGAGAACCTGATCCTGCTGCAGCAGGGACGCGGCGAGCTCGCCTTCGCGCTCGGCGACTCCCTGAAGGCCGCCTGGAACGGCGAGGAGGAGGCCGGTTTCAAGACCAAGCTGGACAAGCTGCGCACCATCGGCGCGATCTATCCGAACTACATCCAGATCGTCGCGACGGCCGAATCCGGCATCAAGACGCTGGCGGACCTCAAGGGCAAGAGCCTGTCGGTCGGCGCGCCGAAGTCCGGCACCGAGCTCAACTCGCGCGCGATCCTCGCCGCTGCCGGCATGAGCTACAAGGATCTCGGCAAGGTGGAGTATCTGCCCTTCGCTGAATCCGTCGACCTGATGAAGAACCGGCAGCTCGGCGCCACCTTGCAGTCGGCTGGCCTCGGCGTCGCATCGTTGAAGGATCTGTCGACCTCGTCGCCGATCACCGTGGTGTCGGTGCCGAAGGAGGTCGTCGACAAGATCGGGCCCCCGTTCGTCGCGGCGACCATCCCGGCCAACACCTATACCGGCCAGGACAAGGACGTGCCGACCGCGGCCGTGATCAACTATCTCGTCACCAGCTCGGCGGTATCAGACGATCTCGCCTATCAGATGACCAAGCTGATCTTCGAGTCGCTGCCGGAGCTCGCCAATGCGCACGCCGCCGGCAAGGAGATCAAGCTGGAGACGGCGGCGCAGGACAGCCCGGTGCCGCTGCACCCGGGCGCGATCCGTTACTACAAGGAAAAGGGCATCCTGAAATAAGGACGCTGCTCGCCCGGCGTGCCTTGCAGGCCGGGTCATTCGCAACCGGCTGCGCGGGAAACCTTCCGCGCAGTCTTGTCGTTCAGGTGATTGCGGCCATGGTCAGCAGCGCCTGATGGGCGCGTTGGGGGGATCATGACGATCGAAGCCGTGAACATGGAAACGCCGGTCAAGGTCGAGTTCGACAATTTCGAGCACGGCTTTCCGGAGGGCTTCGGTCCCGGCCGCTGGGGCTATCTGGCCTACGGCATCGGTCTCGCGTTCGCCCTGTTCCAGCTTTATGTCGCCGCCTTTAACTATCTGCCGAGCCAGGTCGTGCGCGGCGTCCATGTCGGCTTCCTGCTGCTGCTCACCTTCGGCCTGATCGGCAACTTCACCGCCAGGACCGATGCGGGACGGATCGCGGGCTGGACCATCGGCGCCATCGGTTTCCTTTGCGGCCTCTATCAGTGGATCTTCTACGCCGACCTGATCGCGCGTGACGGCGATCCGACCCGCGTCGATCTCGTGGTCGGAACCCTGCTGGCGGTCCTGATCTTCGAGGGCACGCGCCGGCTGATGGGACTCGCGCTGCCGCTGATGTGCGGCGCCTGCCTGTTGTACTGGTTCTTCGGCCAGTATCTGCCGGCGCCGCTCAACCATCGCGGCTATGATTTCGATCAGATCGTGACGCATCTGTCGTTTGGCACCGAGGGCTTCTACGGCGTGCCGATCTACGTCTCGGCGACCTACATCTTCCTGTTCATCCTGTTCGGCTCGTTCCTCGAGCATGCCGGCATGATCCAGCTGTTCACCGACGTCTCGCTCGGCCTGTTCGGTCGCACCCGCGGCGGTCCGGCCAAGGTCGCGGTATTCGCCTCGGGCATGATGGGCACGATCTCGGGCTCGGGCGTCGCCAATGTCGTCACCGTCGGCCAGTTCACGATTCCGCTGATGATCCGGTTCGGCTACCGCCGCGCCTTTGCGGCCGGCGTCGAAGCCACCGCGTCGATGGGCGGCCAGATCATGCCGCCCGTGATGGGCGCGGTCGCCTTCATCATGGCCGAGACGCTGGGCGTCGATTACTCGGTGGTGGTCAAGGCCGCCGTGATCCCGGCGATCCTGTATTTCGCCTCGGCGTTCTGGATGGTGCACCTGGAGGCCGGCAAGCACGGCCTGACCGGCATGAAGACGTCGGAGATCCCGAGCGCCTGGAAGGCGCTGGTGGCGCGCTGGTATCTCGTGCTGCCGCTCGCCGCGCTGGTCTACATGCTGTTCGAGGGCTTCACGCCGCTGTATGCGGGCTCGATGGGACTCGCGCTGACGGTGGCGCTGATCCTGGGCACCTCGATCACCATGGGCTTCTCCAACCAGGTGCTGCGCTACGTATTCTGGATCGGGCTCGCGCTCGTCGTCGGCGCGCTGTCGCGCAACGGCCTGCAGATCATACCCGTCGCCTCCGTCGTCGTCGCGCTCATCGTCATCACCGGCTTCGTGCGCGGCGGCATGGGCACCTTGCACGCCTGCCGCGATTCTCTGGCGGAAAGTGCGAAGTCGGCGCTGACCGTCGGCATGGCCTGCGCCATCGTCGGCGTCATCATCGGCATGATGACCCAGACCGGCGTCGGCTCGATCTTCGGCAGCTGGGTGATCGGCCTCGGCAAGACCAGCCTGTTCGCGGCGCTGATCATGACCATGCTGCTGTCGATCCTGCTCGGCACCGGCATCCCGACCATCCCGACCTACATCATCACCGCAGCGCTCGCAGCCCCCGCGCTCGCCAAGCTGGGCGTGCCGCTGATCGCGAGCCACATGTTCGCGTTCTACTACGGCATCATGGCCGATCTTTCACCACCGGTCGCGCTGGCCGCGCTGGCCGCCGCCCCGATCGCCAAGGAGAATCCCGACAAGATCGGGTGGGAGGCGATGCGGATCGCGCTCGCCGGCTATGTCATTCCGTTTCTGTTTGTCTACTCGCCCGCGCTGATGCTGCAGCCAGGCGACCCGATGGAGGCGCAACTCGGCTTCATCGGCGCGGTCGCCTATGCTTCCGTCAAGGCGCTGATCTCGATCGGCCTGTTCGGCATGGTGGCGATCGGCTTCCTGTACGTGCGCATGACCCTGGTCGAGCGCCTGCTGGCGTTTGTCGCGTCGGTCTGCCTGCTCGGCGAATTTCCCTACAGCGACATGCTGGGATTTGCACTGGCGGTGGTGATCGTGGCGTGGCAGTGGCGGCAGCGGCCGCCGGCTGCCGTGGCGGCCTCCGCTTGAGCCTCTGCCTCGCGTCATCGGGGGTGGTGAAGGCGCTGGCCCTCGCCGGCTTCACCTTGGCCTGGACCCACTCGGTCGAGAAGACCGCGTGGCAGGAGGACTGGCGCGTCACACCTGACGGTCTCGAACTGGTGCAGGCCCGCGTCAAGGGCTCCGGCGCCGGCATGGAGCCGCCGCCGGAGGCACGGCTGGTCGATGGCTGGTTCCAATGGCAGGCCCAGCGGGGTCCGCTGTCGCGGATCGTGCTCGCCAATTCCGGCGCGGCCGGCGAGTGGCGCATCTGCGCGGACGGGCAATGCCGGACGCTGTCGGACATCTTCGGCCATGACATCGGCGCCGCGACGATCACGATGAGCGCCTGTACCGAATAACGAACAAACGACGGGAGAACGCGATGGATCGTCTCAGGGGCAAGGTGGCGCTGGTGGTCGGTGCGGGCTCGATCGGGCCGGGCTGGGGCAACGGCAAGGCCACGGCCGTGACCTTTGCGCGGCAGGGCGCCAAGGTGTTCTGCGTCGACCGCAACAAGGACGCCGCCGCGGAGACGGCCTCGATCATTTCAGGCGAAGGCGGGCAGGCCGAGGCGTTCACCGCCGATGTCTCGAAGGCCGTCGAGGTCGAGGCGATGGTGAAGGCTTGCGTTGCCGCCTATGGCCGCATCGACGTGCTCGACAACAATGTCGGCATTGCCGAGATGGGCAGCGTGGTCGATGTCGATGAAGCGGAATGGGACCGCGTGTTCGCGGTCAACCTGAAGAGCGCCTATCTCGCCATGAAGCACGTCATTCCAGTGATGATCGGGCAGGGCGGCGGCTCCATCATCAACATCTCCTCAGTGGCCTCGATCCGCCAGGTCGGCATTTCCTATGTCAGCTATGGCGCCAGCAAGGCGGCGATGAACCAGATGACACGCACGACCGCGGTCGAGTTCGCGCCGAAGCACGTCCGCGTCAATGCGATCCTGCCTGGGCTGATGAAGACGCCGATGGTCGAGCACTCCGCGGGGCTGGCCGCGAGCTACGCCAAGGGCGATATCGAGGAGATGTGGAAGAAGCGGGATGCGCAGGTGCCGATGGGACATATGGGCGACGCCTTCGACGTCGCCAATGCCGCCTTGTTCCTCGCCTCCGACGAGTCGCGCTATGTCACCGGCACCATGCTTGTGGTCGATGGCGGGCTGACCTGCAGAAGCTAACTCTCTCTGCGTCATTGCGAGCGAAGCGAAGCAATCCAGGGCCGAGCAAGGACTCTGGATTGCCTCGTCGCCTGCGGCTCCTCGCAATGACGAGGTGCGATACACTGCGCGATTATTGCGCCATTGCCAGCATGCTGCCGCCGATCGCGTGCCACGCCGACGTCATGCTGATCGGCCAGTTCAGCAGCTTCACGGCGATCAGCGCGAGTCCGCCATAGACGTAGACCGGGTGGACCCGTCCGAACGTGCGGCGGTCGTGGATGATCGCGACGACGAGCAGCAGGTAGGCGACGAAGGCCGGGGGGATCGTCACGAACACCGGCGGCGGGCCGAGCGGGCCGGGCGGTGCCAGGAATGTCAGGAACCAGCGCGCCACGGCGGCGTCCAGCAGCGAGATGCCGGCGAGCAGCATCAGCCGCTTGTGCGTCTCCGGCCGGCGCAGATGGACGACCGCGAGCGTAAAGACCACGGCAAAGAAGGCGATGCCGCTGAGCGGCACGATGGCGAAGGCGATGCCCTCGTTGGCCTGCCCCATCGCCGCGGAACGCTTCATCGCCTCGATAGCAACGAGGAAGCCAAAGATCGTCATCGCCGTGGCGAGCGATACGCCGAAGATGCCGAACGAGCGGTGCCACGCCGTGCGTCCGGATGCGGCAAGCCAGCTCTGCAGCGCGAAATACAAGGTCCAGGTGAAGAACAGGAAGCCGTGGAAATGAATCACGGGCGCGCCGGAGAATGAGCCGCGGGCCAGTGGCAGCCAGTAGGTCGGCGCGAAGCCGATGATCGCAATGGCCATGCAGGCCAGAGCCATGTTGAAATAGAAATAGCGCGCAGGGGACGCAACGACGCCGCGTGCGCGCGAATTGTCGGTCAGAATAGTCATGCGGTTGTGTCTGCGGGAACCGCAACAGGTTCAAATGACGATCGAGGACGTCGCCGGGGCGCGCATCCACAACATCTTGAAGGGAATGCGCGGCACGATCACGCGCATTTCAGCCGGGGGCCGCGATCGGCTCGCGAGCCCCATTCGCAAGGGTTGCCTTCTGCAGGAAAGGACTGTCGCACCGCTGCTGCCGCTGTATAGTTGAAGTCGCCGCAGAGGCGGTTACGCCCCGCGCGCCGTGCCGGACCGCCCACGACCTGAGAGAGCCATCTGCCTTGACCTCATCCGCCTCCTCATGGGCTGCAGCCGGTCGCCGGGATGGGCTGCTGCGCCTTGCCGCGCTGGTCACGCTCGGATGGCTGGCTTCGACCCAGGCCCATGCGGTCGGCGCGGCCGAGCCTGGCAAGGAGCCGGCGGTGGATGCCGGTGCCTGCATGGCGGCCTCGGAGGCGCGCGATGGCGACAAGGTGCTCACCGAATGCGGTGCCGTGATCGACAATCCCAAGGCCGCGAGGGCCGATCGCATCAACGCACTGATCGCGCGCGCCTCGATCTTCATCACCAGGGGTGAGATCGATCGCGCCATCGCCGATTACGGCGTCACCTTGCAGCTCAACCCGACGCTCGCCAGCATCTTCAATGCACGCGGCGAACTGCATCGCAAGAAGGGCGACCGTCCGAAGGCGCTGGCCGATTTCGCCGCGGCGCTGCGGCTCAATCCGGATCACGCCAGCGCCCGCAGCAACTATCACGCGCTCGCAGTGGAGCTCGAGCGCATGGGCGCGCAGATGGCCGTCGCGGGCCGGCCGAGCTTCAATTGCGCCGCGGCGCGGCGCGCCGTGGAAAAGGCGATCTGCGCCGATCCGGAGCTCGCCAATCTCGATCGCGAGATCGACGGCGCGCAGGCCCGCGTCGTTCGCGAGGCGGCCGGCCCCGCCGCGGCACGCGCCCTGCAGCGCGAGCAGGACGCGTTCATCGCGCGGCGCAACGCCGGCTTTGGCAGACCCGGCTACGATCTCAAGAAGGCGATGCAGGACCGCCTGCGGCGGCTGAACGGCGTCGACGGCTATTGATCATCGGCGTGGCCGCTTGAACCGGGTTCCGGCCGGAGACGACAACGGGGGAGATCAGCGTCTCAACCCGCAACAGTCGAAATTCCGAGCCCACGCCGATGCACGCTTTCATCCATTCGATTTCATCCCGCTCATCCTACCTCGCGCTGCGTCTTGCGGCCGGCCTCGTCCTTGGCCTCGGGGCCCAGCCTGCATTCGCTGCGGACCCCGAATGCGCTTTGGGCGGCAAGGCGCCACCGTCCGAACTCATTGCCGCCTGCTCGACCGCAATCGAGCAGGCATCGAGTTCGCCCAAGGATCAATCCATCGCCCTGGTCGCCCGCGCCGACGCCCGCGCCCGCACCTCGGGCGGCATGACCCAGGCCCTGAAGGACCTCGACCGTGCCATCGCGCTCGACGGCAAGAATGCGCGCGCCTACCGGCTGCGTGGCGACCTGATGCGCGAGGCCGGTGGCGATGCCGGCAAGGCGGCGGCCGATCTGAGCATGGCGATCTCGCTCGATCCGAATGACGCCGAGGCCTATGAGTTGCGTGGCGTTGTCTATACCGAGCAGCGCCGTCTTGATCGCGCTCTGGCCGACTATGACCAGGCGATCCGCCTGAAGCGCGACTTCGCGCAGGCCTATGCCGACCGCGGCGTCGCCTTCTACCTGCGCGGCGACAATGAGAAGGCGGTGCGCGACTATGACGAGGCGATCCGGCTCGACCCCGAACGTCCCCGCACTTTCACCAACCGTGCCGCCGCCTACAAGAAGCTCGGCCAGATGGACAAGGCGCTGGCCGATGACGACGAGGCGATCCGGCGCGATCCGAAGGTGTCGGAATATTACGACAATCGCGGCCTCACCTACGCCGCCATGAAGGAGTACGACAAGGCGATCGCCGATTATAACCAGGCGATCCGGATGGAGCAGCGGGCGAATTTCCTCACCAATCGCGGCGATTCCCATCAGTTCAAGAACGAGCTCGGCGCGGCCCTCGGCGACTACGACGCTGCGCTGCGGATCGATCCGACTTTCGCGCTCGCCTACAACAACCGTGCGGTGCTGTACAAGAAGATGGGCGAACGCGCCAAGGCGCTGGCGGATTACGAGGCGGCGCTGCGGCTGGATCCCGGCAACGACAATGCCATCGCCGGCCGGCGCGTCATGCTGGCCGAGATCAAGACGTTCGGCGCCGAGCCGCCGCGCCCGTTGAATGCGCCTTCGGAGCGCAGCGGGCCGTCGTTCGAATGCACCACCGCCGTGCGCGAGGTCGAGAAGGTCATCTGTGCCGACCCGCAGCTGTCGGTGCTGGACCTCGGCATCGCCGAGAGCTACGCTCGCCGGCTCAAATCGTCCCGTGGTCGCCTTGCGGCCGAACTGCGCAGCGCACAGCGTGACTTCATCGCCGAACGGAATGCCCGGTTCGGCAAGCCCGGCTACGACCTTCGTCTAGCCCTGCAGCGACGTTTGGACATGCTGCGCGACGCAGGGCATTGATCCGCCCGGGAAAGTGACCGGACTCCAGGTTGCGCCTGATCTGGATCAATTCATGACGGCTTGAACTGTCGCTTTGTCCCGTGACAATACTCGGGAATAAACACAGATCTTGGGGAAACGTCATGAGCGCTGCGAGCCGCTATCACGAGGTCCATGCACGGTCGCTGCAGGACCCGGAAGGGTTCTGGGCCGAGGCCGCCCGCGCGATCGACTGGATCGAGCCGGCCAAGACCATCTTCGATCCCGCGATGGGCGCCTATGGCCGCTGGTTTGCCGGGGCCGTCGTCAACACCTGCTACAATGCGCTCGACCGTCACGTCGCCGCCGGCCGCGGCGATCAGCTGGCGCTGATCCACGATTCGCCGCTCACCGGCTCGGTCACGAAGCTCACTTATGCCGAGATGCTGAAGGAGGTGCAGACGCTCGCCGCGATCATGCAGGATTTCGGCGTGGCCAAGGGCGACCGCGTCATCCTCTATATGCCGATGGTGCCGGAGGCCATGGTGGCGATGCTCGCCTGCGCGCGCATCGGCGCGGTGCATTCGGTGGTGTTCGGCGGCTTCGCCGCCAAGGAGCTCGCCACCCGCATCGACGACGCCACGCCGAAGCTCGTGCTGTCGGCGAGCTGCGGCATCGAGCCCGGCCGCATCGTGCAGTACAAGCCGCTGCTCGACCAGGCGATCGAGCTCGCCGACAACAGGCCCAAGGCCTGCATCGTCCTGCAGCGTCCCGAGCATGTCTGCGAGCTCAAGCCCGGCCGCGACTACGACTGGGCGGCGCTGCGCAAATCCGCGCTCGCCAATGGCAAGCTGGCACCATGCGTGCCGGTGCTGGCGACCGATCCGCTCTACATCCTCTACACGTCCGGCACGACCGGCAAGCCGAAGGGCGTGGTGCGGGACAATGGCGGGCACCTCGTCGCGCTGAAATGGTCGATGGAGAATCTCTACGGCATCAAGCCGGGTGAGGTCTGGTGGTGCGCCTCCGACATCGGCTGGGTGGTCGGCCACAGCTACATCATCTACGGCCCGCTGATCCATGGCGCGACCTCGGTGATGTATGAGGGCAAGCCGGTCGGAACGCCCGATGCCGGCGCGTTCTGGCGCGTCATCAGCGATCACAAGACGGTCGCTCTGTTCACCGCGCCCACGGCATTCCGCGCCATCCGCAAGGAGGATCCGGAAGGCACTTTCCTGCGCAAATATGATCTATCGCATTTCCGCACCCTGTTCCTGGCCGGCGAGCGCGCCGATCCGCCGACGGTGGAATGGGCCGAGCAGCAATTGAAGGTGCCGGTGATCGACCACTGGTGGCAGACCGAGACCGGCTGGTGCATCGCCGGCAATCCGGTGGGCATCGGGCTATTGCCGGTCAAGCACGGCTCGCCGACGGTTCCTATGCCGGGCTACCAGGTCGACATCGTCGACGAAGCCGCCAAGCCCGTGCCCGCCAACACGATGGGCTCGATCGTGATCAAGCTGCCGATGCCGCCGGGCTGCCTGCCGACCTTGTGGCAGCAGGAGGAGCGCTTCAAGGAATCCTATCTCAGCGAATTCCCCGGCTACTACAAGACCTCCGATGCCGGCTACAAGGACGAGGACGGCTATATCTTCGTGATGGGCCGCACCGACGACATCATCAATGTCGCCGGCCACAGGCTGTCGACCGGCGGCATGGAAGAGATATTGGCGTCGCATCCCGACGTCGCGGAATGCGCCGTGCTCGGCATCAAGGATGCGATCAAGGGCGAGGTGCCCTGCGGCTTCATCGTGCTCAAGGCCGGCGTCTCGCGCAGCCCGTCGCAGATCGAAAAGGAGATCGTGGCGCTGGTGCGCGACAAGCTCGGACCGGTCGCCGCGTTCAAGCTCGCCATCACCGTCGGCCGGCTGCCGAAGACGCGCTCCGGCAAGATCCTGCGCGGCACGATCAAGAAGATCGCCGACGGCGAGCAATGGAGCATGCCGGCCACGATCGAGGATCCCAAGGTGCTCGAGGAAATCGGCGAGGCACTGAAGAGCCGGGTGTAGCGTCACGCTGCTCAGGTCACCGGGCGGCGCGGGTCACTCTCAAGCCTCTCCATGAACACGCAAACAGCGTGTTCATGGTCCCGTATGCAGCGGCCGCTCCGTCGCTTGCCCCTCATGGTGAGGAGCGCCGACAGGCGCGTCTCGAACCATGAGGCTGCAGTGGGGGCCTCGCCTTCGAGACGCCCGCCTCTGGCGGGCTCCTCAGGGTGACGAGCACAAGTTGCACTCGAACACGGCTCTGCCCTGGAGCATCATGAGGCGTCGACATCCGCGCCCTCGGGCTTGACCCGGGCGCCCATTGTCGTCAAGCAACGGGCCGGACCGCCCAATTGACGAGAATGGAACGTTCGATGCGACAGACCTCCGCCCGCCTGGCCCTGGTGCTGATGGCCGTGCTTTCGCTCTCGGCCTGCGCCTCGCGCAACCAGGGTCCTGCGGTGGCGCTCGGCAATGACGATGATGATGCGGTCTGTCAGGCCGGCGGCAAGGTCGCGCCGGGCTCCGCCGAATATGTCGCCTGCCGCAAGGATCGCGACGTGCAGCGGCAGCGCGCCGAGGCGCGTGCCGACCGCCGGCAGCGCGATCTCGGCGAATACATGATGAACCATCCCGACCGGCCCTGAGCGCCAGTGCAAGCGCCTCTCATGGCCCGTGACTTCGATGCAACAGTTGCGTGACATCGGCGCTGCAACAATGCCGATTGATTGAGATCAAATCCAAGCCCATGGCGTCCCTGCCACACCTGTGACCGCAAGGCGCGGCCGTGCCCGCGCAAACGTTGCTCAAGGGTGGTTATGGGGACCTCGATGAACAGAATCTTGAAACTCTCGTCATCGCTGCTGGTGCTGGCGGCGATCTGCGGAGCCATGGGCTCGGCGCAAGCAGCCGACCTGCAGGCGGCGCCGGTCTATACCAAGGCGCCGGTGGTCGAGGCGTGGAATCCGTGGATGCTCCGTGTCCGCGCGCTGGGTGTGCTGCCGGATGCTGGCGGCTCCACCGTGAACGTGACCGGCGTGCCGGCCCTGTCGTCGCCGAACTCCGGCCTGTCGATCTCCAACTCGGTCGTGCCCGAGCTCGACATCAGCTACTTCTTCACCAGGAACATCGCGGCCGAGCTGATTCTCGGCGTCACCCGGCATTCCATCGGCGGCACCGGCTCGCTCGACGGCCTCAACATGGGCAAGGCCTGGCTGCTGCCGCCGACGCTGACCCTGCAATATCACTTCACCGATTTCGGCGCGTTCAAGCCGTATGTCGGCGCGGGCGTGAACTACACGGTCTTCTTCAACCAGAGCGCCGCGAACCAGGTCTGGAACGGCCTTGCCGTCACCAACCTGCACATCTCCAACCAGTGGGGCGCCGCGGTCCAGTTCGGCTTCGATTACATGCTCGACAGGCACTGGGGCCTGAACGTCGACGTCAAGAAGCTGTGGCTGCAGCCGAACTACTCGGCGACCGTCAACGGCGCAATTCCGGTCACCGGCCGCGCCAACATCGATCCGTGGCTGGTCGGCGTCGGCGTCACCTACAAGTTCTGATTTGTCGCGTTCCTCCCAAGACTGCATGGCGCCGGCATCCCCGGCGCCATTTTTTTGGGGGAGAATTGCTGCTGGCTAGTTTTGAGTTTGGCTGGAGCTCGCGCCTCCCCCACCGCTGTCGTCCCGGCCTTGAGCCGGGACCCATACGCCGCGGCGGGAATGAAGGACGAGGCGCTGAGCCACGACCGGCTTGGGCCGTTCCGCAAGCCTGTGGTTATGGGTCCCCGCGTTCGCGGGGACGACACCGATGATTGTGGCAGGCGCTGTTGATGGCCGATAGAGATGGACGCCCGCGCGTCCTACTCTTCGTCCTCGTCCTGCTTCTTGCCGCCGATGGTCTTGAGCTTGGCGAACACGGCGTCGACGTTGAGATCGTCCTCGTCGCGGCCCGCCGGCTCGTACTCATCCTTGCGGGTGGTCTCGGAGGCCGGCAGCAGGGTGGCGCCGCTGTAATTGGCGTCGAGCGGCTTCTCCTTGGCCGCGCGCTGGACCTCGAAGTCGAGCTCGATCTGCGAGCACAGGCCGAGCGTCACCGGATCCATCGGTGTCAAGGTCTGCGCGTTCCAATGGGTGCGGTCGCGCACGCTGGCGATCGTTGTCTTGGTGGTGCCGACCAGGCGCATGATCTGGGCGTCCTTGAGCTCGGGATGGTTCCGCACCAGCCAGAGAATGGCGCTCGGGCGCTCGTGGCGGCGCGACACCGGGGTGTAACGGGGGCCCTTGCGCTTGGGCTGCGGGGGCAGCACCACCTTGCTCTCCTGCAACCGCAGGCGGTAGTTCGGGTCGCGCTCGGCCTTCTCGATCTCCTCGCGGGTGAGCTGTCCGGTCGAGATCGGATCCATGCCCTTGATGCCCTGGGCGGCGTCCCCGTCGGCGATGGCGCGCACCTCGAGCGGGTGCATCTTGGTAAAATCGGCGATCTGGTCGAAGGTCAAGGCGGTATTGTCGACCAGCCACACGGCAGTTGCCTTCGGCATCAGCGGGGCGTTGCTCATGGCAAATCTCCTTTGTGCTCCGCCCCGGCCCTGGGAGGCGAAACCTGTGGTCATCGGCGATGACGGGAATTGGCCCTATATAAGCCGTCCCGGGGGCATGGCGCAATGGCCTGGAGAAAACGGCCTTGACAGCGCTCGAAAGCAGTCCCAAGTCCTACCCAAACGAGTGTCAGACCCAAGCTCTTCGCGTATCGACCGCCCCCGCTTGCCGGCCCGGGGGTCCCTTGTCGCCGAAACCAGCCCGCAAAGATCAGCTCAGACCAGCCCCATGGCAGCCAAACCAGACCTCAAAATCGTGCTTTGCTCGCCCCGCGGCTTCTGCGCCGGCGTGGTGCGCGCTATCGACACCGTGGAACGGGCGCTCGCCATCTATGGCGCCCCGGTCTATGTCCGCCACGAGATCGTGCACAACAAATACGTCGTCGACAGCCTCAAGACCAAGGGCGCCATCTTCGTCGAGGAACTGGCCGAGATTCCCGACAGTACCAACGCACCGGTGGTATTTTCGGCCCATGGCGTGCCGAAATCGGTTCCGGCCGAGGCCCAGGCGCGCAATTTCTTCTCCCTGGACGCGACCTGTCCGCTGGTGACCAAGGTCCACCGCGAGGCGGCGATCCACTTCAAGCGCGGCCGCGAGATCCTGCTGATCGGGCATTCGCACCATCCGGAGGTGGTCGGCACCGTCGGCCAGCTTCCGGCCGGCGCCGTCACGCTGATCGAGACCGCCGAGGACGCAGCGACCTTCACGCCGAAAGATCCCAACAACCTCGCTTTCGTTACCCAGACCACGCTGTCGATCGACGACACCAAGGATATCGTCGCGATCCTCAAGGGCCGGTTCCCGAACATCTCGGGCCCGCACAAGGAAGACATCTGCTACGCCACCACCAACCGCCAGCTGGCGGTGAAGAAGGTGGCGCCGGTGGTCGACGCGCTGATCGTGGTCGGCGCGCCGAACTCCTCGAACTCGCAGCGCCTGCGCGAGGTCGCCGAGCGCGAGGGCTGCCCGATTGCCGTGTTGGCGCAGCGCGCCTCGGACATCGACTGGGCGCGCTTCGAGGGCATCAAGAGCCTTGGCATCACCGCCGGTGCCTCGGCGCCGGAGGTGATCGTCGAGGAGATCATGGGCGCCTTTGCCGAGCGCTACGTGCTGCATGTCGAGACGGTGTCGGCGGCCGAGGAGAACGAGTTCTTCCCGCTGCCGCGCTCGCTGCGGCCGGAAGCGGCCGCCGAGTAGGTCGGACGCTTCTTTTCCACCCTCGGCGGCGTCTCGGCCTTGAACCCGGCGCCGGCATGCGCGATGAAGGGCGCAACGGGCCTGTCCGGTGACGAAGTTCGCATCGGAGAGGCGGGGGCAGGCGAACTTCGATCACTGGGATAGCGCATGGCGGTCTATACCGACGTCGCCGCCGACGAGCTTGCGGATTTCCTCAAGACCTACGACATCGGCGAGCTGCTGTCCTACAAGGGCATCGCCGAGGGCGTCGAGAACTCCAACTTCCTGCTCCACACCACCAAAGGCTCCTTCATCCTCACGCTTTACGAGAAGCGCGTGGCGGTGGACGATCTGCCGTACTTCCTGGGACTGATGGCGCATCTGGCCGAGCGCGGCGTGAGCTGTCCGCAGCCGGCGCGCAACCGTGACGGCGCGGTGTATTCCAGTCTGTCCGGCCGGCCCGCGGCGATCATCAACTTCCTGGAAGGCATGTGGCCGCGCAAGCCGAACGTCACCCACTGTGCCGGCGTCGGGGCGGCGCTGGCGCAGATGCACCTCGCCGGGCGCGACTTTCCGCTGGTTCGCAAGAATCCGCTGTCGGTTGCCGGCTGGCGGTCATTGTTCGCCCAGGCCGCTGATCGCGCCGACACCGTGCAGGCCGGCCTCGCCGCGCTGCTCTCCACCGAGCTCGATCATCTCGCGCGCGCCTGGCCGACGCATCTGCCGGAGGGCGTCATCCATGCCGACCTGTTTCCGGACAACGTGTTCTTCCTCGGTGACAAGCTCTCGGGGCTGATCGACTTCCCGTTCTCCTGCAACGACATTTTGGCGTATGACGTCGCGATCTGCCTCAACGCCTGGTGCTTCGAGGCCGATCATTCGCTCAACGTCACCAAGGCGCGCGCCTTCTTCAACGCCTATGGCCGCGTCCGGCCGCTGTCCGAGGCCGAGCTGCAAGCGCTGCCGCTGCTGGCGCGCGGCGCCGCCATCCGCTTCCTGCTGACGCGGCTGGTCGACTGGCTCAACGTGCCCGCGGGCGCGCTGGTCAAGCCGAAGGACCCGCTGGAATATGTCCGCAAGCTGCGCTTCCACCAGAATGTCGCCAGCGTACGCGACTACGGCATCGGCGGAGCCACGGCATGAGCGAGCATCCGGTCGTCAGCATCTACACCGACGGCGCCTGCTCGGGGAATCCGGGGCCGGGCGGCTGGGGCGCGATCCTGCGCTTCGGCGACAAGGAAAAAGAGCTGAAGGGCGGCGAGCCGCACACCACCAACAACCGCATGGAGCTGATGGCCGCGATCTCGGCGCTGGAAGCGCTGAAGAAATCGTGCCAGGTCGAGCTCTACACCGACAGCCAATATGTCCGGCAGGGCATCACCGGCTGGATCCACGGCTGGAAGCGCAATGGCTGGAAGACCGCCGACAAGAAGCCGGTCAAGAACGCCGAGCTGTGGCAGCGGCTCGACGCGGCGCTGAAGCCGCACAAGGTCAACTGGCACTGGGTCAAGGGCCATGCCGGGCACGCCGAGAACGAGCGCGCCGACCAGCTCGCGCGCGACGGCGTGGCGATGGCCAGGATGCAGAAGAACGTGCGGGGCTGAGGAATTAGTTGGTCGAGGGCATCGCCCTACACTCCACTGTCATCGCCCGGCTTGACCGGGCGATCCAGTAGTCATTGAAAGTCGTGCTCAACCGAGAGGTCGCGGTGCTGGATTCCCCGCCTTCGCGGGGAATGACCGTTGTTGGGAAGGGCCGTGTTCCCCAAATTGAGAAGTCAGCGACTCACAGCTGCCCGAGCAGCGTGTCGCCGCCGGAGACCTCGACCTTGCCCGGGGCGGCTTCGAGGTTCAGCTTGGTGACCTTGCCGTCCTCGACCAGCATCGAATAGCGCTTGGAGCGGATGCCAAGGCCGGCGCCGGAGGCGTCGAGCTCCATGCCGATCGCCTTGGTGAACTCGGCATTGCCGTCGGCCAGGAACACGGCCTCGTCGCGCTGGTCGGTGTCGCGCTTCCAGGCGTTCATGACGAAGGCGTCGTTGACCGAGACGATGGCGATGGTATCGACGCCCTTGTCCTTCAGCGCATAGGCGTTGAGGAAGATGCTGGGCAGATGCATCTTGTGGCAGGTGCCGGTGTAGGCGCCGGGCACCGCGAACAGCGCGACCTTCTTGCCCTTGAAGATGTCGTCGGTGGTTTTGACCTGCGGGCCTTCGCCGGTCATCACGCGGAACTGGGCCTGCGGCAGCTTATCGCCAACCTGGATCGTCATATCAAAACTCCTTCCCCTGGATGTGTCTTGCAAGCGTGTCTTTGCGAACGCGTCTTGCGCGGTGCGCGCTACACTATTCGGCAGGCCGGAAACGGCAACGGCCCGCCGCGATCACGACTCCGTCATCGCACAACGCTGCCGCCCCGCCAACGGATCAGGCCGCCGCTGCCGGCTTCTTCTTCTCGTCGCGCAGCTCCCGGCGCAGGATCTTGCCGACATTGGTCTTCGGCAGCTCGGTCCTGAACTCGATCTGCTTCGGCACCTTGTAGTTCGTGAGCTGCTCGTGGCAGTGCTTGATGATGTCCTCGGAGGTGAGGTTGGGGTCCTTCTTCACCACGAACGCCTTGACGACCTCGCCGGTCTTCTCGTCCGGCAACCCGATCACGGCGGTCTCCAGCACGCCCGGATGGGTCGCGATGACCTCCTCGACCTCGTTCGGATAGACGTTGAAGCCGGAGACGAGGATCATGTCCTTCTTGCGGTCCACGATCTTGACCGAGCCGTCCGTGGCCATGACGCCGACGTCTCCGGTGCGGAAGAAGCCGTCCGCCGTCATCACCTTGGCGGTCTCGTCGGGACGATTCCAGTAGCCGGCCATCACCTGCGGGCCCTTGGCGCAGATCTCGCCGGCCTGGCCGAGCGGCACTTCGTTGCCGTCATCGTCGCGGATCGACAGCCAGGTCGACGGCAACGGCAGGCCGATGGTGCCGGTGAACTCGGTCGAGGTCGGCACGTTGCAGGTCAGCACCGGCGCGGTCTCCGACAGGCCGTAGCCCTCGGCGATGCTGCAGCCCGTCACCTGCTTCCACTGCTCGGCGACCGGGCGCTGCACGGCCATGCCGCCGCCGTTGGAGACCTTGAGCTTGGAGAAGTCGATCTTCTTGAAGTCAGGATGATGCAGCAGGCCGTTGTAGAGCGTGTTGACGGCCGGGAAGGTGTTGACCTGATACTTCATCAGCTCCTTGATGAAGCCGGGAATGTCGCGGGGATTGGGAATCAGCAGATTGGCGCCGCCGGCGCGCACTGCGAGCAGGAAGCAGCAGGTCAGCGCGAAGATGTGGTAGAGCGGCAGCGCGCAGACGATCAGCAGCTGATCGACATGCGGCGGCCGGTCCATGACCGGCTGCAGCCAGGCGTCGTTCTGCAGCACGTTGGCGACGACGTTGCGGTGGAGCAAGGTGGCGCCCTTGGAGACGCCGGTGGTGCCGCCGGTATATTGCAGGAAGGCGACCTCGTCGGGGCCGATGGTGGGCTTCTGGAAGCGCTTGCCTCGGCCGGCGGCGAGCGCATCGTTGAACGGCACGGCGCCCGGCAGCGAGAACGCCGGCACCATCTTCTTCAGGCGGCGGACGACGAGGTTGACGATCACGCCCTTGAAGCCGAGCAGGTCGCCCATGCTGGCGACGACGATGTGTTTGACCTGGGTGTGTCCCACCACCTGCTGCACGGTGTGGGCGAAATTCTCCAACACGATGATCGCCTCGGCGCCGGAATCCTTGAGCTGGTGCTCGAGCTCGCGCGGCGTGTAGAGCGGGTTGACGTTGACGACGGCGTAGCCCGCGCGCAGCACCGCGGAGATCGCGATCGGATATTGCAGCACGTTCGGCATCATCAGTGCGACGCGCGCCCCCTTCGCCAGACCCAGGCCCTGCAGATAGGCGCCCATCGCGACCGACGTCTCGTCGAGCTCGCGATAGCTGATCGCCTTGTCCATGCAGATGAAGGCGCGGCGATCGGCGAATTTCTTGAAGCTCTCTTCCAGCAGGTCGACGAGCGACGGGTATTTGCCCGGATCGATATCGGCGGGAACGCCGGCCGGATAGTGCTTGAGCCAGATGCGCTCCATGACCCTTCCTCTCTGATCGTCTCTTGTTCGTATATCGGCAGCCGCCTCTCTGGGGCCGGCGGCGCCAATATCGAATTTCCGGCCGTTCAAGGCAAGCGGCCGGCGCGTCGATGAAAGGGGAGGTACAGGCAGTCCGGGCCGAGGGCCCGCGCCAGTTGCTGGCTGCGTCAGTATGCGCCGCGCGGGATCAGCCGTCCTTCGGCGCGGGCTTGCCGTCCGTCTTCGGCTTTGCGGCGGCCTTGGGCTTGGTGGGCTTGGGCGCGTCGGAGCCGGCTTTTTCCGCCGGTTTTCCGCCGGCTTCGTGCTTGGCGGCGACGTGGCGTGCCGCGCCCGGCTTGGCGTTCGACGGCTTGGCATCCGACGGCTTGGCCGCGGCCTTCGCATCCGCATCGGTCTTGGCGGCGGTCCGGGTCGCCGGCTTGGCATCCTTGCGGGCGGCGGCATGCGCCTTCTTGCCGCGGTGCCTGGCCGGGGTCTGCGCGTCGGCATCGGCGGCGACAGCTGCGATCAGCGCCGCGCCGGTGCGCGTCGGGCCGGTGTAGACCACGACCGGCTCGGACGGAGCGGGGGCCGCCGCCAGCAGTTCGGACGGCTTCATGGACGGCGCCTGCAGGCCGGCGAGCAGGGTGCCGCCGGTCGCTTCGCCGTCCGCACCGGCAACGGTGTCCTCGTCCTCATCGCTGGCCGGCCGGTGGCGGCGGCCGTTGCACATGTCGTCGCGCAGGTTGGGCGGCGTCGCGTCGACCGGGGCCAACTGATCGACCGTGCCGAGCGGCGACTTCAGCCAGCTCAGCTGGTTGCCGTTGAAGCCGCGGTCGAGCATCTGGATCGCGCGCACGGCGCGCATCTGTCCCGAGGAGGCGCCGAGCACCACCGCGATCAGGCGCTTGCCGTTGCGGGTCGCCGACGCCACCAGATTGTAGCCCGAGGCGCAGATGAAACCGGTCTTGAAACCGTCGGCGCCGGGATAGCGCCCGATCAGCTTGTTGAAGTTCTGCACCACGCGGCGGCCGTAGCGGATCGACGGGATGTGGACGAAGTATTCGTACTCGGGAAGATCGCGGATGATGGCGCGCGCCAGGATCGCGAGATCACGCGCCGAAGTGATCTGGCCGTCGGCGGGCAGTCCGTTCGGATTGACGTAGCTGGTCTGCGTCATGCCGAGCTTGCGGGCGGTGTCGTTCATCATCGCCGAGAAGCCGTCGATGGAGCCGCCGACGCCCTCGGCGAGCACCACCGCCATGTCATTGGCGGACTTCACCAGCATCATCTTGAGCGCGTTGTCGACGGTGAGCTGCGTGCCCGGCCGGTAGCCCATCTTCGACGGCGACTGCGAAGCCGCGGTCGGCGAGACCGTGAACAGCGTGTCGAGCGTAATCCTGCCGTCCTTGACCGCCTTCAAGGTGACATAGGCGGTCATCAGCTTGGTGACCGATGCTGGGTACCAGGGATAGGTCGCGTTCTGCGCTTCCAGCACCTTGCCGGTGTCGGCTTCGACGAGCAGCAGCGCCTCGGCATGGGCCCAGCGCGGCGCGAGCACGAGAGCGGCAGCGAGAACGATGATCTTGATCGGGGAATAGCGGAACAACAGGCGAAGCGTCTGCACTGGTCAGATCCGGTCCTTTGAGACCCGCCTCGCGCGGCGAGGTGGGCAAACGGGCTTTCGGGTTTCAAGCGTGTCCGGTGCCGCTTCGGTTGCGGCAGGTCGCGAACCTATACCGGCTCGACGCTGGCGAACAGAGCCCAGCCATTCAATTCCACGATGAAAGCGTCCCGCGATCAGGCCTTGACGGTGGTGCCGTCGCTGTCCGGCGCGACAAGCGACGCGCGTGCGTTCTCCTGCACCATGAACTGGGCCTTCGCGAGTTCCGCGAAATGGCCGCCCTTGGCAACGAGTTCATCGAACGTTCCGCTTTCGATCACGCGCCCGTTCTCGAACACCAGGATTCTCGTTGCATTGCGAATCGTCGAGAGCCGGTGTGCGATCACGAAGGTCGTGCGTCCCTTCATCACCTCGTCGAGCGCCGCGTTGAGCTTGGCCTCGGTGACGGCATCGAGCGCGGAGGTCGCCTCGTCGAGAATCAGGATCGGAGGATCCTTCAAGAGGGCACGCGCGATCGAGAGCCGCTGGCGCTCGCCACCGGACAGCATGCGGCCGCGCTCGCCGGCGTTGGTATCGAAGCCCTGGTCGGCACGATCGATGAAATCGAGCGCCTGGGCGCGCGCGGCGGCGGTGCGCAGCTCCTCGTCGGTCGCGTCCGGCTTGCCGACCAAAAGGTTCTCGCGGATCGAGCGATTGAACAGCAGCGCCTCCTGGAACACGACGCCGATGTTCCTGCGCAGTGCCGCGAGCTTCAATCCGCGGACGTCCATGCCGTCGATCCTGATGAAGCCGGATTGCGGATCGAAGGCGCGATGCAAGAGTGCAATCGCGGTCGACTTGCCGGCGCCGGTCGGTCCGACCAGCGCGATGGTCTGGCCGGGCAGCGCGGTGAAGGTGAGGTCCTCCACCGCCGGACGCTTGCCGTCATAGGAGAACGAGACGTCGTTGAATTCGACCAGGCCCGAGAGCCGGCCGACCTCGATCGCGTCGGGGCGGTCGCGCACGGCCGGCACCGCATCGAGCACGGTGAAGAACTCGGCCAGCCGCGGCGCCTCCATGAACACGTTGTTGATGAAGGACACGACCTGCTCGAGCTTCTGGATCAGCATGGTCGCGAACGACACGAACATCACGATCTCGCCCACGGACGTCAGCCCGGCCTGATGCAGGGCGATGCCCAGCGTGAAGATCGCGAGCACGGTGATGGTGGTCGAGGCACGCGTGATGACCGTCACCAGCGCCCACCAGCCGAGCACCGGCATCTGCACCGACAGCAATTGTCCGGCCACGGTGCGCAGGCCCTGCACCTCGGCATCGATGCGCACGAAGCTCTGCACCAGCGCGACGTTGCCGAGCGCGTCGGAGGCACGCGCCGACAGGTCGCTGTAATGCTCCTCGACCTCGCTCTGCATGCCGTAGGTCTTGCGCACGACCAGGGTCGTCAGCACGGTGAACACGACGCACAGCACGAACAAGAGGATCGCGAGCCGCCAGTTCAGATAGAGCGACAGCGGCAGCAGCACCAGCACCGACATGATCGCGGCGAAGTGCTCGCGGAAGAACGACAGCCACAGCTTCCACAGCGCGTCGGTGCCGTTGATCATCACCTTCATCAGTCGGCCGGAATGGGTGCCGGAATGGAACGTCAGCGGTAGCTGCAAGATGTGCTCGAAATAGCTCGTCAGCACCGCATGGCGCTGCCGGTGCGCCAGCCGGTCGGCCTGCAGCGCGACCCAGGCGCTGGCCAGTATCGTGAACAGCCCGAATCCGGCCCAGGCCGCCAGCAGCGGCCAGGCGGTGCTGGTCGAGGCGTTTCCCGAGAGCGAGTCGACAATGCGTCCGAACAGCACCGGCTCGGCGAACTGCGCCACCGCCAGCGCCAGGTTGGCGATCGCGAGAAACCAGCCGAGCCGCGCCTCCTTTCCGAGCAGATGGAGCACGCGGGCATAGATGCGGAGCAGGGACATGGGCGGGGCGCTTCGTGTCGGCAGTTGGAATCAGCGCTGGGCGCGCGGCGCCATGTTAGCAAGGGAACGGCCGCCGCGGCGAGCGCTCAGTTGACCAGCCGGCTGTCGGCGGGCGGCAGGAAGCTGTCGTCGAAGATGTCGGCGGGTTGCGGACGCTTGTGGTGGAATTTGCCGTCCTCGGCGAGTTGGTCGAGGGCCCGCTCGAACCGGGCGGGATCGATGCCGCCGATGCCATCGCGTCGGACGTCCGGCGTCAGCACGTTCTCGACGAGCACGCTCTGCAGCCGCTGCAGCTCGAGCTCGCGGGAGCCGTCATCCATCCGGCCCACCACGTCGGCGATCGCGCCGGCAGGGTCCTTGATGGCAAGCTGGAGGCCCGACGTCAGCGCGCGCAGGAAGCCCTTCACGGCAGCCGGCTGCTTGGCCGCAAAGCCGGGATTGACGATCACCGCATGGCCATAGGCCTCGCAGCCATAATCAGCGAAGCGCAGCACCGCGAGATCGGCGGCGGGCACGCCGCGGTCGCGCAGATTGATCGCCGAGAGATACGAGAAGCCGCTGACGGCATCGACCTGGCCGGCCGACAGGATCGGCTCGCGCACGGCCGCGCCGACGCGCGACAGCTTGATGGTCTCGGGCCTGAGATGGTTGTGCCTCACGACCGCCGGCCACAGCCGGATCGAGAGATCGCCCTCGGCGACGCCGAGCGTTTTGCCTTCGATGTCGCCGAGCCCGTTGATGCCGCGACTCCTGCGCGCGATGATCGCGTAAGGCGCCCTGTTGAACAGCACGAACACGGCCTTGACCGGCTGGCTGTTCGACGCGTCGCGATAGCGGATCAGCTCGTTGATGTCGGCGAGCGCCATGTCGGCCTCGCCGGAAGCGACCCGCGCGATCGCATCGGGAGAGCCCTTGGCCGTGGTGATGGTGACCGTCACGCTTTCGGTGGCAAACAGCCCGCGGCTGGCGGCGAGGACCAGTGGCGCCATGCTGCCATCGAGCGGCCGATCCAGCGCGAACATGACGGCGACCGGACGTTTCGGCTCCTCCGCCGCAGCTTCCTGTCGCGACAGGCATGAGGGCACGACGACGACGGCGAGGAGCGCCAAAGCAAGCAGGGTGAGGGATCGTCGCATGCGCATCATGTCACGCCGGTATTCGCAGGCCGTACCGGTCTTGTCACGCCGGTATTCTAATCAGTTCGCCGGCCGTCGCGGGATCGAGCCGCGGGATCGTTATGTCAATTTCGTGACAACGTCGCTGTCTCGCTGCCCGCTCGGGGCCGGCGGTGCCTAATCATGTCGGATCGAATGTGAATGGTCCATGAGCAAGGCCTGCGGCGATTTGCGGCTTCGACTCCGGGTTTCGCGAGGGGAACTGTGGGCGCAGTTCGCGAGTTGGTGCGCGAGATTGGATCGTACGGAGAAAACATATGATCGCACAGCGCGGAAGTTTTTCCCGCTTTGGCCGTGCTACCGTCCTGGCGACGGTGGCCGCGGTGACTTTGACGGCCGTGCAGCCGACACTCGCCTTTGCCGGCTCCGCGCCGGCCGAGAAGGGCGTCGTCGCCAAGACGGCCAATGATGGCGGCCTGACCGATGTCAGCGCGCGCCGGCGCCACTATCGCGGCAATGGCGGTGCGGCGGCTGCGGCTGCCTTTGCCGGCATCGTCGGCACCGGCCTCGCCATCGCGGCGGCGCAGAACCGCCGTTCCTACTACGAGGACAATTATTACTATGGCCGGCCGGCCTATTACGGCTACGGGCCGCGCTATCAGTATTACGGCGGCGGCCCCTATTACGGTGGCGGCTATCATCATCACCCGCATTGGTGATGTGAGATCGGATGAGACGATCCGCCGGCCCCGTGCCGGCGGATTTTTTCTTGCCTGCTGCGAACGTTAATATGCGGGCCATCGATTTTAACTAGTGTGGCGAGATGACTGATTCGATCGATCGGCTCTATCGCGCTGTCCTGGCGGCCAGGGATCTCGACCCCGCGCGATCGCGCACGGCCAAGCTGATGCAGCAGGGCACGGCCAAGATGGCCAAGAAGCTCGCCGAAGAGGCGATCGAGGTCGCGATCGATGCCGTCGGCGGCGACGCCCAGGCCGTGGTGCGCGAAAGCGCCGACCTGATCTACAATCTGGCCGTGCTGTGGGCCGAGCTCGATGTCCAGCCCGAGGACGTCTGGCGCGAGATGGAACGGCGCGAGCTGATGCTCGGCATCGCCGAGAAGCTGCCGAAATCGCCCGCGAAGGTCGCCAAGGCCGCGCCCGGACGGGTGGCGGGGCGACCGATCGTCGCGGCCGACCGGACGATCCGCAAGCGGCACTAGTGTGGCGGTCCGATTCGGACCGGCATATGGGCCATGGACAAATCCTGCCCGGTTTGCTTCATCGCCACCATGCTCAGACGGATCTACGACTGGTGTATCGACGCCGCCCACAAGCCGCATGCCATGTGGATCATGGCCGCGGTCGCCTTCGCTGAAAGCTCGTTCTTTCCGGTGCCGCCGGATGTGATGCTGATCCCGATGTCGCTGGCGAAGCCGCAGCGGGCCTGGCTGTTCGCCGGCGTCTGCACGGTGGCCTCGGTCCTCGGTGGCATCGTCGGCTACGGCATCGGTGCGCTGCTCTATGACTCGCTCGGCCATTGGCTGATCCAGCTCTACGGCCTCGGCGACAAGGTCGAGGCGTTCCGGGCGTCCTATGCCGAGTGGGGCGCCGTCATCATCCTGCTGAAGGGATTGACGCCGATCCCCTACAAGCTGGTCACGATCACGTCGGGCTTCGCCGGCTATAATCTGTTTCTGTTCATCGTCTGCTCGATCATCGCGCGCGGTGGCCGCTTCTTTATCGCCGCGATATTGCTCAACCGCTATGGCGAATGGATCAGGGTGCGCATCGAGAGGCATCTCGGCCTGTGGGTGGCGATCGGCGCGGCCGTGCTGGTGGCCGGCTTCGTCATTGCCGTGAAGCTGATCTGATGCGGCCGCTGCGCCCGGGGCGGGGGGCGGGGGCGGCGCTGCTCGTGGTCGTCTCCGTGCTCTCTGCCGCCGCGGCATGCGCGCAAACGACGCCTTCCTTGGGGCTGCGAGAAGCGCCGCAACAGCCACCGCAGCAGGCGCCTGCCGTCCAGCCTGCGCCGCCCCCCAATCCGGGTCTGGTGGAGGAGCTCGGCAAGCTGTTCGAGAAGATGTCGATCATTCCGCTGAAACCTTCGGGCGATGCCCGCGCCGAGCCGCCGGCGGCCGGCAGCGATCCCACCGGCGCTGCCGCGGATCCGCCCGCCGCTTCACCGCAGCCCAGTGGCCCGGTCGCGCCGAAGGGCGGCGCCGACACCAAGGACGTGCTGAAGGAGACCGGCGAGACCTTGTCGCGCCTCGCCAAGCCCTCGAGCATGATCACCGGCCGCTCGGTCTGCCCGATTGCCACCAATGGCACGCCGGATTGCAAGCTCGGCGCCGACCGGCTGTGCCAGGGCAAGGGCTACAAGGAAGGCAAAAGCCTCAACACCGATTCCGCAGAGACCTGCTCGGCCAGGGTGCTGATCCCGGGCCGGCAGCGCAAGCCGGGCGACTGCCGCACAGATACCTTCGTCACCTCGGCACTCTGCCAATGACGCCTGCATGCCAGCGCCTCAACGCAAGACCGTGATCGGGCTTTTCCGGTCCCTCTGCGGGCGAATTGCCATCACAGCTTGATGTCGGGCATGCTCGCGATCACGAGCGTCTCCGCATTTCACAACGAGGAATTCCCATCCATGTCCATGCCCGCCTTGTTCAAGGGTCGCCTGTCGATCCCGGTGATCGGCTCGCCGCTGTTCATCATCTCCGTGCCCGACCTGGTGATCGCGCAGTGCAAGGCCGGCGTGGTCGGTTCGTTTCCGGCGCTGAACGCGCGGCCGGCCGCGCTGCTCGACGAATGGCTGGCGCGCATCACGGAAGAGCTCGCCGCCTATGACCGGGCGCATCCGGAGCGCCCGTCGGCGCCGTTCGCCGTCAACCAGATCGTGCACCGCTCCAACAACCGGCTCGAGCAGGATCTCGCGCTGTGCGAGAAGTACAAGGTGCCGATGATGATCACCTCGCTCGGCGCGCGCGAGGAGCTGAACCAGGCGGCGCATGCCTGGGGCGGCATCGTCTTCCACGACGTCATCAATCAGTTCTTCGCCCACAAGGCGATCGAGAAGGGCGCCGACGGCCTGATCCTGGTCGCGGCCGGCGCCGGTGGACATGCCGGCACGATCTCGCCGTTTGCCTTCGTGGCGGAGACCCGGAGCTGGTTCGACGGCCCCATCGCGCTGTCCGGCGCGATCGCGAACGGCCGTGCCATCCGCGCCGCGCGCGTCCTCGGCGCCGACTTCGCCTATATCGGCTCGGCCTTCATCGCCACCAAGGAGGCGAATGCGGTCGAAAGCTACAAGGACATGATCACCAAGTCCGGCGCCGACGACATCGTCTATTCGAACCTGTTCACCGGCGTGCACGGCAACTACCTGAAGCCGTCGATCGTCGCCGCGGGCCTCGATCCGGACAACCTCCCGACCTCCGACCCGTCGAAGATGAGCTTCGGCACCGATGCCTCGGGCGAGCGCGCCAAGCCGAAGGCATGGAAGGAGATCTGGGGATCGGGGCAGGGCATCGGCGCCATCAAGGACGTGCTGCCCGCCGCCGAGCTGATCGCGCGCTTCAAGAAGGAATATGACGAAGCGATCGATCCGCCGCTCTGAGCGGCTTCGCGCCGGACAGAAGAAAAGCGCGGCAGCCAGGGCTGTCGCGCTTTTTTTTGCCGAGGCCGCAACAGAGCGGGCGAGCTACTCCAGCTCGATCGCCTGGAACTTGCCGCGCTCGTCCAGCGCGGTGCCCCAGATCTTGTGCGAGGCCTGGTGCTCGGCGCGGCCGAAGCCGAGCTTGGCGCCGAGACCGAGATCGATGTCACGCATGTTCTCCAGCGTGTCGATCAGCGCCTCGGTGTCGAGCTGCGGGCCGACCCGGCGCAGCGCCTGGATCAGCACGTTGGCCGAGACGTAGCCCTCGAACGACACGTAGGACGGCGCCTCGCCCGGGAAGTACTTCTCCAGCGCGCTCTTGTATTCGAGCACGGCGCTCGAATAGCCGCCGACGGCCGGCACCACCTGGGTGACGATCACGCCGCTGGCATAGCGCGGGCCGAGCAGCATCAGCTCGTCGGAGAGCTCGGTCGAACCCACGAAGGAGACGTTGGTGTAGATCATGTGCGGGAACAGATCGCGCGTCTTCTCGATGAACTTCGCGGCGGCGCGATAGGTTGCGACCATGACGATCGCCTTGGGCGGGTTCTTCAACGCCCTCAGCTGGTTGACCGCGTCGTCGACGTCGACCGTGTTGCGCTTGTAGTTGAGGCGCAAGATGGACGTGTCGGCGAGACCGAGCGAGCGGAAGGCCTTGGCCACGCCGGAGAAGCCGGCATCACCATAGGCGTCCTGCTGCGCGAACACGGCAATGTCCTTGGCCGGCAGGCGGCGGAGCTTGACGAGGTAGCGCACCACGGTGTCGGTCTCTTCCGCGTAGCTGGCGCGGTAGTTGAACACGTAGCGATCCGGCGGATCGTTGCGCAGCAGGTTGGCGCCGGTGAACGCGCCGTAGAACAGCACGCGACGCTGCAGGGCGTAAGGCATCGCCACGGCAGAGGTCGGCGTGCCGACATTGCCGACGAAGCCGAACACCTTGTCCTTCTCGTAGAGCTGCTTCATCGCGTCCAGCGTCCGCGACGGCTCGTAGCCGTCGTCGGCCGAATAGAGCCGCAGCGAGCGCCCGGCGATGCCGCCGGCGTCGTTGGCGCGGTTGAAGGCGGCCTCGATGCCCATCTTCATCTGGCGGCCGAGCTCCTTGGCAGCGCCGGAGAACGGAGCGGCGATGCCGAAGCGGATCTCGTTGGCGGTGACGCCCTGGACGTTGGTCGTGGACGCCGGCGGCAGCGTCGCGGTCGGTGCCGTCGCAGCGACAGCCGCGGACGGGGCGATCACCCCGGCGAGGCTGGTGGCGGTCTGGCTCGGCGCGCTTTGCCCGAGCGAGCGCTCGAGCTCGGCGAGCTGGCGGCCCGCGGAGTTACAGTCGGTCTGAGCCGCCCCGACGCGGTTGCGTCCATCGGCGACGTAGCCGTTGAAGACGCGGGTGAGCTCGTCACGATCCGAGCCGCCGGTGGAGGCCTCCCGGATCACCTCGCGAAACTTGTCGACAATGGCCTGAACGCGGCCCTGGTCGATCGCCTGACAGGCGGATGCTGCTCCCACGATCGGCCCGACCCGGCTCGCAAGATTACGCACCACATCCGCATTGGTGCCCGCCGCGCTGGCGGGCGTTGCGAGCAATGCCGCAACCAAGAACACGCTACAACGAAAGTTCATTGCCACTATCCCACTTTGGACCCCATCCAGGTCTTCCGCCTGGTGAATTGACGCCGTGTCTGCGACGGAGAAGACATAAGACCGTCACCATGCACAGACCAGCCTTTCCTAAGAGCATGACCATTTCGGTAACCCGACACGCCTTTTTCCGATCATACTTTAGGACCTGCTAACGAAACGTCTTCACCAGTTCTTCCCCTTCGAAGCTAATTCTACTCAAGTTCGATTGCCTGATACGTGCCGGTTTCGTCGAGTGCGGTGCCCCAGATCTTGTGCGAGGCCTGGTGCTCCGCGCGTCCAAATGCGAGCGTCGTGCCGAGGCCGAGATCGAGGCTGCGCATCGATTCGAGCGTGTCGATCAGCCGCTCGGTGTCGAGCGGATTGGTCTGCTTCAGCGCCTGGATCAAAATCGTCGCCGAGATATAGCCTTCGAGTGACGTGTAGTCCGGTGCCTCGCCGGGCGCGTATTTGGCCAGGGCGTTCTTGTAGTCGAGCACGAGGCTTGAGTAGCCCGAAACCGCCGGCACGCCCTGCGTCACGATGACGCCGTTGGTGAAGCGCGGGCCGAGCAGCTTGAGCTCGGTCGCGAGCGAGGTCGAGCCGACGGCGGACACGTTGGCGTAGATCAGGCCCGGCACCGCGTCGCGCGTCTTCTCGATGAACTTCGCGGCGGCGCGATCGGTCGCGACCATGATGATCGCCTTCAGTCCCGGCTTGTGCGCCTTGACCTGATTGACCGCCTCTTCCACGTCCATCGTCGCGCGCGGATAGTTGATTCGCGTCACGGTATCGCCGATGTTCAACTGTCGGTAGGCCTTCGCGACACCGGTGTAACCGTCGTCGCCGAATGGGTCCTGCTGGGTGAACACTGCGATCTGCTTGGGCGAGACGCGCTTCATCCTGATCAGGTAGCGCACCAGCGCGGCAGTCTCCTCTGCGTAGCTCGCCCGATAGTTGAAGACGTAGCGATCCGGCGGATCGCGTCGCACCACGGCTGCGCCGGTGTTCGGCGCGAAGAACAGCGTGCGCCGCTCCAGCGCATAGGGGATCGCCACCTGCGAGTTGGCGGTGCCGACGTTGCCGATGAAGCCGAACACCTGCTCCTTGTCGTAGAGCTGCGTCATCGCCGCCAGCGTGCGGTTCGGATCGTAGCCGTCGTCCGCCGCCACGAGGCGGAGCATGCGCCCGTTGACGCCGCCGGCATCGTTGGTGCGTGCGAACGCGGCCTCGATGCCCTGGCGCATCTGACGCCCGGTCTCCTTGCGGATGCCGGAGAACGGCAGGACCATGCCGAAGCGGATCTCGCGGTCGGTGATGCCGCGCACGGGGCCGGCGGTGACGGCGCCGGTCGTCGTTTCGGCCTTGACCGGTGTGATCGGGGCCGTCGCCGCAGCCGGCTCGCCGAGCGAGCGTTCGAGCTCCGTCAGTTGCCGCTCCGCGGCCGCGCAGGTCGCCTGCGAGGCGCCCGTACGACTACGGCCCTCGGCGATGTAGCCATTGAAGCTGCGGGTCAGCTGATCGCGCTCGCCGTCATTCCTCGTCGCCTGGCGGATGGCTTCGCGGAATTTGTCGACCATGCCCTGGACGCGGCCCTGCGCGATGTCCGGGCAGGCGGAGGCCTGTCCCACGATCGGCCCAACCCGGCTGCCGAGCTCCCTGACGACGTCGGGAGCCGCCGCCAGAGCGGGGCTGAAGGGAGCTGCGAAAACACTCCCGATGATCAACGTGGACCAACGCACGGCCATCGAACCTTCCACCTGCTCAGCCTGTTTCAAACCCTCTTCGTTCTACTATTCGTGGCATTTCGAATTAATGTCGGGTTTCTCTGTCGCTCTTTTGTCGTGGTAGTCGAGGCCGTCGCGCCTCCAGCGGTATCCTATTCAAGTTCGACGGGTTGGTAGGTGCCGCTGTTGTCAAGCGCCGTGCCCCAGATCTTGTGCGAAGCCTGGTGTTCGGCGCGGCCGAAGCCGAGCTGCGTGCCGAGGCCGAGATCGACGTTGCGCATGTTCTCGAGCGTTTCGACCAGTTGCTCGGTATCGAAGTTCGGACCGGCGCGCTTCAGTCCCTCGATCAGGATGCTCGCCGCGATGTAGCCCTCGAGCGAGGTGTAGTCGGCCGGCTCGCCCGGGGCATATTTCGCAAGTGCGGTCTTGTATTCGAGCACCAGGCTCGAATAGCCGGAGACGCCGGGCACGGTCTGGCTGACGATCACGCCCTCGGCGTAGCGCGGTCCGAGCAGCATCAGCTCGCTGGCGAGCGCCGAGCCAGCAACCGCCGAGATGTTGGCGAAGATGACGCCTGGAAATACGCCCTGGGCCTTCTCGATGAACTTGGCGGCGGCACGCGTCGTCGCCAGCATCACCACCGCCTTGACCGGGGTCTTCAGCAGCTTCAGCTGATTGATGGCGTCGTCGACCTCGACCGTGTTGCGCGGATAGTTGACCCGGACGATCGAATTGTCGCTCACCCCGAGCGTCCGGAATGCCTTTGCCACGCCGGCGAAGCCCGCGTCGCCGAAGGCGTCGTTCTGCGCGAACACGACGATCTGGCGCGGATGCAGCCTTCGCATCTTCACGAGATAATGGACCAGCGCGTCGGTCTCCTCGGCATAGCTCGGCCGGTAGTTGAAGACGTAGCGGTCGGGCGGATCGTGGCGCACGACGTTGGCGCCGGTATAGGGCGCGAAGAACAGCGTGCGGCGCTCGAGCGCGTAGGGGATGGCGACCGCGGCGGTGGCCGAGCCGAAATTGCAGATATAGCCGAACACCTGCTCCTTCTCGTAGAGCTGCTTCATCGCATCCAGCGTGCGCGCGGGATCGTAGCCGTCATCGGCGGTGACGAGCTTGAGCATGCGGCCGTTGACGCCGCCGGCCTCGTTGGCGCGATTGAACGCCGTCTCGACGCCGATCTTGAGCAGTCGCCCGCTCTCCTTCACCGGTCCGCTGTAGGGAATGACCATGCCGAGCTTGATCTCGCTCTGCGTCACCCCGCGCACGTTGCCGGCCGGCGGCAGCAGTTGCGCCGGGACGGTCGCGGCCTGCGCCGTCGCAGGTCCGATGCTCACGGCAGGCAGGTTCGCGCGCGCCGGAGGCGGCGCTGCGATGGATCGTTCGAGATCGGCAAGCTGCCGGTCGGCGCCGCCGCAATCCATCCGGCCTGACGTGACAAGGCTGCGGCCTTCGGCCACATAGCGGTCGAGCAGGCGCGTCAGCTCGTCACGGTCGGCCTCGCTGGACGCGGCCTCGCGGATGACGAGCTGGAATTTCTCGATGATGGCCTGGATGCGCGGCCGGGCGATGTCGCGGCACGCGAGTGCTGCGCCAATGATCGGGCCGACGCGGCTGCCGAGCTGGCGCGCCACGCTCACACTCTCGCCGGGCGCGGCAACGGCCTCGCCGGCCACGAGGGACGCGAGCAGGATGGCTGCCACACGGGCGTGAGCCAGCGGACGGCGTGCTGCCGCTTTCTGCGGTAGGACGTCGATCATCGTCGCCTGTGAAGTGTTGGAAGCTGGATCAGTCGTAGAGGGTTAGCGAACCCGCTCCATCTGACCCGTCTTCTGGTTCCACTGCATGAACTGCTGCAGCATGGGCTTTTCGGGATTGTCGGAATCTGCCGCGGGCTCCGGAGCGTCCGCGAGCAGCGACTTGAACTGCGACAGCGCCGGGGCGGCCTGAGCCTCGACCCGCTCCGGCAGCGCGCTGGTCTGATCCGCCTTGGCGTCCTGCACGTCGGCGGCGACCGGCGGCAGCGTCTTCATCGACTGCACGGCGGCGACGAAGGACGAGCTCGCGTCGGGCTGGCGCCACACCGGCACGATGTTGACGAAGAACAGCGCGACGACGGCGGCGACGCCGGTTGCGGCGGCGAAGCGGCCGGCCACCTTGAACACGACCGAGCGGCGGTCGCGCTCGCGCTCCAGATCCGGCGGCTCGCGCATGACCTGGGGATTCAGCGATTGGCGAAGGGATTCGAACACGGCGGTCTCCAGGCGAGCATCGAGCGGTCCTTGCTGTCCCGAAGCGGGACGCTCGGCCGCCTCCGCTGCCTTGGCATTGTCACCGACGAGAGATAGACGCGCGGCTTCCGGACGTTCGCGCAGCCACCGCGGTGCATAGTGCAGCGGGTCCTGCGGGTTCATCGGATTCTGTTCACTCAACGAACTCATACGCTACTCCTCTGACGCTCGATTCCGGTAAACTGATACGCTTCTGCCACGGTCGTATGAGAGCTAGTTTCAAACGAAGAGCGGGAGCGGTTCTGCCACTTCAGATCACACGGAATCATTTGCAGAATCAGACGTTTCGCGTCGATCAGCGATCGCACGCCAGCAGTCCCTTCCTGCAAGGCGCCGTGGCACGTTTGCCGTGCCTTGGGCGCCTCTATCGATCCCATGCCCCGCCCCCTGACGAGTGTCAATCGATCGGAACTTCCTAAAGCCGTCGGTTCCGAATTATATGTACGTTAAAGTTATCATCATGATGTGATTAAAATGAGGCATGACAGGTCTTGACGCAGATGCTCATGAATTGCGTCTCATTGATGCCAACATTGCGCCTTGATTCGATCATCATCGAACTATGTCGGGCGGGCCGCTGTCGATTTTTGAGCGGCTTAGCGTCGATTTAACCATCCGTTAACCATCTGGCGCCGACAGTTAACCAATCACTAAGAAGGGTTGGGTCGGATGGTCATGAGTGCCAGCGCTGAAACGGTGCGTCCTGTTATTCGTCTGCGCGGGCGCTCCTACGTCGCCTTCGTGTTTTCGCCGGTTGTGCCGATTGCCGATTGGCTGGCTGAGCTCGATGCAACGCTCGCGGGCTCGCCCGGCTTCTTCGTCGGCAAGCCGATCGTGCTCGATCTCTCGGCGCTGGATCTGAGCCCGCTCGCCATCACCCATCTCATCAAGAGCATCGAGTCGCGCAACATCCGCGTGCTCGGGCTCGAAGGCGTCGAGCAGGGGCGGCTGTCGCTCGGCATGCCGCCCTTGTTGTCCGGCGGCCGTCACTGCGCCGTGCAGGAGATCGAGCCGGAGAAGCCACAGCTGCAGCAGCCGACCTCGCTGCTGCTCGACCAGCCCGTACGCTCGGGCCAGTCGATCGTGTTTCCCGATGGCGACGTCACCGTGCTCGGCGCGGTGTCGTCGGGCGCCGAGATCGTCGCCGGCGGCTCGATCCACGTCTACGGCGCGCTGCGCGGCCGCGCGATGGCCGGTATCAACGGCAACGCGGCGGCGCGCATCTACTGCCAGAAGATCGAGGCCGAGCTGGTCGCGATCGACGGCTACTACCAGACCGCCGAGCAGATCGACGCCGCGTTGCGCGGCCGGGCCGTGCAGGCGCGGCTCGAAGGTCATTCCATGAAGATCGTTGCATTGAACTGAGTAGCAGGAGGATTCGTGACATGTCGAAAGTACTCGTAGTGACGTCGGGCAAGGGTGGCGTCGGCAAGACCACCACGACGGCGGCGATGGGCGCGGCGCTGGCGCAGGCCGGCGAGAAGGTCGTCGTCGTCGATTTCGACGTCGGCCTGCGCAACCTCGACCTGGTGATGGGCGCGGAGCGCCGCGTCGTGTTCGATCTCATCAACGTGGTGCATGGCGTCGCCAAGCTGCCGCAGGCCCTGATCCGCGACAAGCGGCTGGAGAATCTGTGGCTGCTGCCGGCCTCGCAGACCAAGGACAAGGACGCGCTGACCGAGGACGGCGTCGGCCGCGTCATCACCGAGCTGCGCAAGACATTCGACTGGGTGATCTGCGACAGCCCGGCCGGCATCGAGCGCGGCGCCATGCTGGCGATGCGCTATGCCGACGAGGCCCTCATCGTCACCAATCCGGAAGTGTCGTCGGTGCGCGATTCCGACCGCATCATCGGCATGCTCGATTCCAAGACCGTGCGCGCCGAGAACGGCGAGCGCGTCGAGAAGCACATCCTCATCACCCGCTACGATGCCGGCCGTGCCGCGCGCGGCGAGATGCTGTCGATCGACGACGTGCTGGAGATCCTGGCGACGCCGCTGCTCGGTATCGTGCCGGAGAGTCAGGACGTGCTGCGCGCCTCCAATGTCGGCTGCCCGGTGACGCTCAACAGCCCGGCCAGCGCCCCCGCGCGCGCCTATCACGATGCGATGCGCCGCCTGCTCGGCGAGGAGGTCGAGATGCAGATCCCGACCGAGCGCAAGGGCCTGATGAACCTGCTCCTGGGACGGAGGGCTGCATGAGTGTGCTGCGGCTCTTTACGGGGCGTGCGGCCTCCGCGCCCGTCGCGCGGGAGCGGCTGCAGATCCTGCTCGCGCATGAGCGCAGCCTGCGCGGCCAGCCCGATCTCCTGATGCAGCTGCGCGAGGAAATCCTCGCCGTGGTTTCGCGCCATGTGGTACTTGATCCGGACAAGGTCATCGTTCGCATGGACCGGGGAAAGCATGTCTCGACGCTCGAGGTCGACATCGAACTGCCCAACGGCGCCGACCGCGCCTTTGCCAGCGCCGGCTGAGACGTGGCGAGGCGCGCGCTGATGCGGCCGATCTTCCGCATCGCGGACAATCGGGTCGCCGTCAGCCCCGATGCTGCGGGACCATGGGATCCGACCATGCAACATGGGTCTGCGCCATCGGCGCTGGCCGTGTGGGCGGCCGAGCGCATTCCCACGAAGTCGCCGATGCGCATCGCCCGCGTCACCATCGACCTGATGCGCCCGGTGCCGCTCGCAGAGCTCCTCATCGAGACCGAGGTGCTGCGCGAGGGGCGCAAGATCCAGCTCTGCGCCGTGCGCTTGCGCGCCGGCGACACGGTGGTCGTCACCGCGACGGTGCTCAAGATCAGGCAGGACGCGGTGCCGCTGCCGGATGATGTCCGCGAGCTGCCGGTCGATCTGGTCGGCCCCGACGAGGCCCTGCCGGAGCCGGCTGATTTCTCGACCAGCCCCTTCGTGCGCGGCATGACGCTCCGCGCCGCGCGCGGCCGCTTCGGCGTCAAGGGTCCGGGCGCGATCTGGTACCGTGTCGACTGGCCGCTCGTCGAAGGCCATGCCGTATCGCAGGCGATGCGCGCCGTGGTCGCGAGCGACTTCTGCAACGGCACCTCGGCCGCGCTCGACTTCCACAGCTACACGTTCCTCAATGCCGACCTCACCGTGAACATGGCCCGCGAGCCGCTCGGGGACTGGATTCTGCTCGACGCCGAAAGCTGGATCGGCCCGGACGGTGCGGGGCTGGCGATGGCGCGCCTGGGCGACGCGAGCGGCTATTTCGGCCGCGTGGTGCAGAGCCTCGTGATCGAGAAGCGGTGAGGGGGCGGTCCGCCGTCCGTATCGCGTTCATAGCGGGTTGGCGAACTGATCGCCGCACCAGTGCTGCTTCGTTTCCAACGACGCGCCGCGGCGAGGTGTCATGAGGTTGCGCCGGTGATCGGCGGTTGCTTGCTTCGTTACGGGTGAACCAATCAACCCTGCGCCAAGCTCCGCTGCGCCCTCTCCCCCGCTCGCGGGGGAGAGTTGGAGAGGGGGCGCCACGCACGCCGCCGCTGGAGCGGCCCCCTCCCTAGCCCTCCCCCGCAAGCGGGAGAGGGAATGCACTGCCGTTGTCGCGGGTGAACGAGTTCGACGACGAATGATCTCGCTCTCACGCCGCCCGCACCGTGCCGAGGAAGCGTCCGACCTCCAGCTTCAGCCGGTTGCTGTCCTGCGACAGCGACTGCGCCGCCGAAAGCACCTGGGACGAGGCCGAGCCGGTTTCGCTGGCGCCATGCTGCACCTCGGTGATGTTGGACGACACCTCGTGGGTGCCCTGCGCCGCCTGCTGGATGTTGCGCGAGATCTCCTGCGTCGCGGCGCCCTGTTCCTCCACCGCCGCGGCGATGGTCGAGGAAATCTCGGACAGCCGTTCGATGGTGCCGCTGATCTCCCTGATCGCGCCGACCGACTCCTGGGTCGCCGCCTGGATGCCGGAGATCTGCTGGCCGATCTCGCCGGTCGCCTTGGCGGTCTGCTCGGCCAGCGCCTTGACCTCGGAGGCGACCACGGCGAAGCCGCGGCCGGCTTCGCCCGCGCGCGCCGCCTCGATGGTGGCATTGAGCGCGAGCAGGTTGGTCTGCCCGGCAATGGTGTTGATCAGCTCGACGACGTCGCCGATGCGCGCTGCGGCCTTGGACAACTCGCCGACGCGGTCGTTGGTCTTGCGCGCCTGGTCGACGGCCTCGTTGGCCATCCGCGCGGATTCCTGCACCTGCCGGCTGATCTCGGTGACCGACGAGCTCAGCTCCTCCGTGGCGGATGCGACCGACTGCACGTTGGCGGTCGCCTGCTCGGATGCGGCCGCGACGGTGGTGGTGCGCTGCTGTGTGCGCTCGGCGGTCGAGGTCAGCGTCGTGGCCGACGCTTCGAGCTCGGTCGAGGCCGAGGAGACCGTGTTGATGATCTCGCCGACCGCGCTCTCGAAGCTGTTGGCCAGGTCATGCATGTCGCGCTTGCGCCGCTCGACGGCGAGCTTCTCGGCCTCCGCCTGCTCGGCGCGCAGCTTCTCGGTCTCGATGGCGTTGTTCTTGAACACCAGCACGGCGCCCGCCATGTTGCCGATCTCGTCCTTGCGGTCTGTGCCGGGAATCGGCGCCGCCATGTCGCCGCCGGCGAGCCGGCGCATCGCCTCCGTCATCGCCGTGATCGGGCGCGACACGCCGGCCACAATCAGGTAGCCCATTGCGATGCACAGCAGCGCCGCCAGTGCGATCACGCCCATAATCCAGGCGCGCGAGGACAGATAGACCGCGGCGCCCTTGTCGGCTTCCGTCTTGCCCTGCTCGACGTTCCAGGCAAGGTCCTGCTCCAGCGCCTTGCGGGCCAGGACGAAGTCGTCGCGCAGCTTGCCCATGAACAGCGCGGTGGCGGCCTCGACCTGGTTCTTGCGCGACAGTTCGAGCAACTGCTTGCTGTCGTCGAGATAGGTGGTCCACGGCGTCTTGAACGCAGCCACCAGCGCCTTCTCCTCCGACGTCGTCACCGTCGGCTCGTAGAGGCGCCAGGTCTTGTCGAACAGCTCGCGGCTTTCGGCGATCTGCCGTTCCTGGATTGCCTTTTCGTCGGCCGTGGTCGCCAGCAGGAACTGACCCTGCCGGGCGCGATATTGCTCGATCGATTTGGAGATGGTTCCGAGCCATCCGGTCGCCGGCAGCCAGTTGTCGCGCACTTCGGCAGCCGAGCCGTTGACGATACCGAGACGATCGATCGAGAAGCCGCCGAGCCCCATCGCCGTGACCAGCACGATGCCGAACGCCAGCAGGACCTTGTTGCGAATGGACAGGTTGGAAAACGACGGCATCTGCGACTCCGGCTTCGATAGGTCCAGGGATTGGGTGCAGCCGGCTCGAAGAGAGCGCGTGGCTGCAGATCGGCGCGACGAGCGCTCGTCGGTGAGGCGTCGTGGTCCGCGTGTGCGCCCGATTTGGCCGGGGAGTTATAAAGATTGCTCTAAACTTGAGCGGACCAGGATAGCCGTATAAATACGGCGCGCTGCGAACTACACGCAGATGGAACTACGCGCAGGTGATCGGAACAAGCGTCATGGCGAAATCAACGAAGGCTGAAGGTGCCGGCGAGGGGAACCAGTCTCCGTCGGAACTGATCGACGTCCGGATCAAGGAACTCGGTGACTGGCGCGGCATCACGCTCGGCCATGTGCGTGATCTCATCAGACAGGCCGATCCCGATATCGTCGAAGAATGGAAGTGGCGCGGCGTTCCCGTGTGGTCGCATGACGGCATCGTCTGCACCGGCGAAACCTACAAGGCGGCCGTGAAGCTCACCTTCCTCAAGGGAGCCTCGGTGCCTGACCCTTCCGGCCTCTTCAACGCCAGCCTCGACGGCAACACCCGCCGCGCCATCGACCTTCACGAAGGCGACGTGATCGACGAGGCGGCGTTCATGGCGCTGATCCGCGCCGCGGTGGCGCTGAATGGGACGAAGCGGAGCGGTCGGAAAGCGTAAGCGAGGTCGGCGCAGCAGCGGACGGCAATCCTCACGCGTCGCTGCCCGCCCGGGCTCGCGAGCCAACGGGCCGCTGCGCATGCGCGGCGCGATGACAGGCTTAGCGAAGCACTCCCGTTGCAGGAAACGGTCGAGCACCTGACGAACTCGCTGGAGTTGCGCCGCGCAGCGAAACCGGCTATTCAGCGCCACCCCAACTTCAACGCAGGAGGCGACGATGTCCAGACTCGCACGCTTCCCGGGCTCGCTGCGCGATCATTGACGCGGCCACCGGGATGATTGTCCCGGATATGATCTGACTCTTTCACAACTCATCGAAAAGCCCGCGGCCCTCTTGGCCTGCGCTTGAACACTTGTGTCATGACATCTCATCCTCTGCTGACTCCCCGCCGGGAGCCGGTGCGTTCGTCGTTGTGTGAACGTCGGCTGCGGCGCTATGCGTCTCGTTTCCAGTCCCGCGTCACTGCGCTGGCGCAGCGCCATCCGCATCTCGCCGACCTCGCGCTGAGCTTTCCGGCGCTGTTGTTCGCGCTGGCGGTGCCGTGCAAACAGGTTGACCCGGAGCCGGCGATTGCTCGCGTGATCGCGGGACGTTCGCTTGCCGAGGCGGCCGCCGCGGCGGGCTTGCCAATGTGGCTGCGCAAGCTGCCGCCGGAGGCGTTCGTGTGTCCGATCCCGCGGCTGCCGGATGGCGATCTGTTCCGCAGGCAGATCGGCAATCACTTGCCGCGCTCGCCGAAGCTGATGCCGATATGGCTGCAACTCGTCTCGGAGATGGCGACCATCGCCGATGAGGCCGCCGCCGTCTGGATCGCGCGGGAGTACGTCCGTGCGCCGAAGATCGTGAACCGCGACCGCGTGCATCTGCTCGCCCTGTGGACCTGGTTCTCTGGCCAGCCCGGCCGTCTCGCCCACGATCTCATCGAACGGCCGTGGACGCCGGACATGAGGCTCGATGCCGCAACCACGGCCGCATCCAACTGGCGCGGTCGGATCTCGCTGCATCTCAATCTCGGTCAATTGCCGATCAGCGACATGTGGCTCGATCCCGGCCGGATCGGGGACCATGAGTTCAGGCCGCTCGACAAGATTCCGGACCTGGTCGACGAAGCGGCCGCCATGCGCAATTGTGTCCGCACCTACGGCGCTGACATCGTCCACAACCGCTCGCGGCTGTGGAGCGTCCGTCACCGGGGTGAACGCGTCGCGCCGCTGGAGGTCGGCCGCCACTGGCGCGATCCTTTGCTGAACATCGTCCAGCTCAAGGGGGCCGGAAACGCGGCCGTGTCGCACGACCTGTGGTGGATCGCGCGACGCTGGCTGCACCTGCACGATCTCTCACAGATCGAGCCGGCCAGGATGAAGTGGGGCCAGGCGCCGCTCGACCTCGTCACTTGGCGCGCGCTGTGGCGGCCCTATTGGCTTGCCAAACGCCGGATTCCCGGCTGGCTGCCGCTCGCGCCTTCGCGCGACGCGTTCGGTGCGCTGTGATGAAGCCGCGCGTCGGCGCGGCCGCGCTGGACCCGACGAACGACTCGAGCAGTATCCTGGCAATCGCGCAGAGCGGGGCCATTAACCGACGGAGGTGATTTGCCCGACGAGCGGCCTCTCTCACATTCACCGTGGTTCGAGGGCCGCCCCGCGCAGCGGAAACCGCGTGCGCCGAAATGTGAAATTCGGCAACGCCTTCAAGCCGATTTGGTCTGTCCAGATCCTCGACGAAAAATATTCGACTTTGCATTATCAGAAATATCTGCTTTCCTCGTCTCCATCCCGCCTCATCTACGAGGGGCGCTTCGCGAACGTCACGACGCGTTGGGGTGGGAGGCGGTGGCCGCGATGAGGCGCAGCGTGCTCGGAGCATGCCGACGTACGTCTCGTCGCGGACGGTGAAGTCGCAGGGTCCTGGCCTCCCGACGCTGAGGTCAAGTTTCGTGAGGCAGCCTAACGGCAGCTTGCGGGACGACGGTGGCAAACAAGCCCGGTCGCCGGGGAGACTGCGTATAAATCGTAAAGCCATCGCGCAGGGAGGGCCGGGTCGTCCGGCCGAACCTGTGGTTCTGCCGCGTGCTTTTTTGCTGCACGCGGACCGCAGGCCTCGGTCGAGGCCTGGCCTTCCCTGCACCCTCCGTCTGATGGAGGGGAGAACGTCAGCAAGACTCGGACGCCGATGCGTCGCGAGATGGCGATGTCATGTTTGCAGATCGTGCAACAGACGTTCAGGTCGATTTGAGCGGCGCATATCGGTCGAGGGTGACCTATTGGATTCCGGCGCCTCGGGCCACGCAAATAGTGTCGTCCCCGCGAACGCGGGGACCCATAACCACAGGACGTTGTATGAGGCTCGCCTGCCGCGACATCCGCGCTCACCACGCCCTCCTGTGGTTATGGATCCCGGGTCGCGCTTCGCTTGCCCGGGACGACAGCGGAGTGCGGCGGCTGCGAGCAGGGCTAACCAGACATTCGCGCCGTCGTTTCGTCTGGTCTCGATCAATGAATGGTTCGCCGTCATTGCGAGGAGCGCAGCGACGAAGCAATCCAGAGTCCCGCGATGACCCGGGATTGCTTCGCTTCGCTCGCAATGACGACGACCACCGAAGCCGCGCTGCCGTGCCGCTACCCCACCATCCGCCCGCGTCCCTCCCAGTACCGCGCGCGCAACACCTTCTTGTCGATCTTGCCGACGCCGGTGACCGGCAGCTCCTGCACGAACTCGACGCGCTTCGGCGCGTGCGCGGAGCCCTTGCGCGCCTTGACCAGCTCGATCAGCTCGCTGGCGTCGATCTGCGCGCCCGCGCGCGGCACCACGATGGCGGTGACGGCTTCGCCCCATTTGTCGTCGGGCACGCCCACCACGGCGCACATCGCCACATCGGCGTGCTGCGTCAGCACATCCTCGATCTCGCGTGGGAAGATGTTGAAGCCGCCGGAGACGATCATGTCCTTCTTGCGGTCGAGGATGTACATGTAGCCGCGCTCGTCGCGGCGGGCGATGTCGCCGGTGTGCAGCCAGCCGTTCTTCAGGGTCTCGGCGGTGGTGTCCGGCCGCTTCCAATATTCACTCATCACATGCGGCGCGCGCACGCAGATCTCGCCGGCCTCGCCCTGCGCAACCTCCTGATCATTGTCATCGAGGATCTTGACCTCGCAGGCCGCGATCGGAAAGCCGCAGGACAGGAACAGCTCTGGCTGCTTCGGATCGTGGTCGGCCTTGCGCAGCACCGACACCGGATAACATTCGGTCTGGCCGTAGAGCTGCGAGAACACCGGGCCGATGCGCTCGATGCCCTCGACGAGCCGCGTCGGCGACATCGCCGAGGCGCCGTACAGCACCAGCTCGAGCGAGGAGAGATCGGTCCTGGCCAGCGCGGGATGGTCGAGCAGCACGTAGATCATCGTCGGCACGAACAGCGTGAAGTTGATGCGCTCGCGCGCGATGGTCGCCAGCACCGCCTCGGGATCGAATCCCTTCAGCATGTGCACGGTGCCGCCGCGCATCAGGGTCGGCAGCACCTTGGTGCCGGCGACATGGCTGATCGGGGCGACCGTCAGGTAGCGTGCGCGGTCCGGAATCTCGAAATCGGCGAGGATCGCGGTGGCGAAGCCGCCATATTCCCGGTGATGGCGCAGCGCGCCCTTCGACTTCCCGGTGGTGCCACCGGTGTAGTTCAAGGTCGCGATGTCCTCCGGCGTGGCGAAGTTGCGCGCGCTGGCGTGGCCGGACTGCTCGATCGCGGCGAGGAGGTCGACGCCGTAGCCGGCTGCGCCCAGCGTGAACACGTGGCGCAGGCCGCCCGAGCGCGCGGCCAGCTCGCCGCCGCGGTCGTGGAACGCGGCGGCATCGATCACCAGCGCCTGCGATTCGGAATCGGCAAGCTGGAACAGCTGGTCGTCAAGCGAGCCCAGCGGATGCAGCCAGGTGATGGCGAGCCGCGACAGCTGCGCCGCCGTGCCGGCGCACCAGGCATCGGCGCGGTTCGCGCTGAGGAACGCGACGCGTGTTCCCGGCGGCAGGCCGAGTCGCATGAACACGCTCTGCATGCGGCCGATCAGGTCGATCGCGCCCTGATAGGTCAGCGATCCGTCCGGCCAGCTGAAGGCGGTGCGCGACGGATGACGCGACAGCGTGAGCAGGGTCTGCTCGCAGACGACCGGAAACGAATGAAGCTGTGGGCTCATGGACGATCCTCCCGAGATGCCGCGATCGTTGTTGCGTCGCGTGGCTTGTCGCCGACGCTATCAGAAAGCCGATTGCGCTCAAGGTGCGCTTGTCATCCTCGGAACATCGCTGCGCGCGCCGCGTTGCCCGGCCGAACAACAACGGAGCAAGGCCATGCGCACCTCGACAGCTTTTTTTGCGGGAGCCGGAACGGTTGCCATTGCCGTTGCGGCCGGTCTCGGCGGCGGGCTCATGATCGCGGAAGGCATGCATCCGAGATCGCCGGCGCTCGAGCAGGCCAAGCTCGAGCGTTCCGTGCCGGAGGCGCCGTCGCCAAGTCCGACGGTCACCTCGTATCTTGCGGCAACGCAGGCGGCTGCGATCACGCCGGTCAAGGTGGCGCCTGCTGCAACGGAGACGGGGCCGGCGACGCCGGTCTCGACCAATCACTCGCCCCCGCCGCAAGCTGCCGCTCCGGACGCGACGACGATGCCCACTGCGGCTTCGGCGCAGGCCAGCACCCAGGTCGGCTCCGTCGAGGACGTCCAAGAGAAGCAGGACACGGCCGCAGTGAAGCCCGAGGACGCGGATCTCAAGGCGCGCGGGGCCGAGCGCAAGCGCGCCGCGGAGCAGCGCCGCGCCGAGCGGCACCGGCAATATGTCGAGCGCCGGCGGCAGCGCCGCGAGCAGGATATGCGCGCCGTCGAGCAGGCGGTGCGCGATGACACGACGCCGCGCGCCTATGCGGCGCAGCCGGTCGGCATGGATGGACCGCGCTTCAGCTTCTTCGGCGACGATTGATCGCACGCGGTCGCGTCGCTATCCCTGAGCCCAACGAAGGATCAGGGAGGGACCTGAAGTGCAGGACACGCGATGGGGAGGGCTGCGGACGCGGCTGCGATTGCCGCTGATCGCAGCGCCGATGTTTCTGGTGTCGGGGATCGAGCTGGTGAGCGCGGCCTGCGGGAACGGCGTGATCGGCGCGTTCCCGACCGTCAATTGTCGTACTCCCGATGAGCTCGATGCCTGGCTGCGCGAGATCGCCGATCGGCTCGCGCGCCGCAGCGATGCCGGTGGGCGGGCGGCTGCGCCGGTCTGCCCGAACCTGATCGTGCACCATTCCAACGCGCGGCTGCAGGACGATCTCGCGGTGCTGTTGCGGCACCGTCCGGAGATCGTGATCACCTCGGTCGGCTCGCCGGCGAAGGTCGTTGCGCCCCTGCATGATGCGGGCGCGCTGGTGTTCGCTGACGTTGCCTCGATCCGTCATGCCGAGCGCGCGGTCGAGGCCGGCGCCGATGGCCTGGTGCTGCTCACGGCCGGGGCCGGCGGCCAGACCGGCTGGCTCAATCCATTCGCCTTCGTGCGCGCGGTCAGGGCGTTCTTCGATGGTCCCATCGTGCTTGCCGGCGGCATCAGCGACGGCGTCGCGCTACGCGCGGCGGAGGTGCTCGGCTGCGACCTCGCCTATATGGGCACGAAGTTCATCGCCACACGCGAAAGCCTGGCCGATGATCGCTACAAGGCGATGCTGGTCGCGAGCTCGGCCGACGACGTGCTGCTGACGTCCGCCTTCACCGGCCTGCCGACCAGCATGCTGCGGCCGTCGATCGTCGCCGCCGGGCTCGACCCCGAAGCCTTGCCGGCGCGCGGCGCGATCGAGATCGGCAGCGACATCGACATTGCTGCGCGCGAGGCGCGGCCGAAACGCTGGCGCGACATCTGGAGTGCGGGGCACGCGACCTCTGGGGTCACCGACATTCCGTCCGTTGCCGAACTGGTCGCGCGCACGGCCGATGAGTACATGGGCGCCGGTGGCCACGCTCGTGAGAAAACGTGATGTGTGTCCTTAAGGCACCATTAACCATCGGGTCCCACAATCCGCGGAGCTTGAACTTGGCGGAATCGTGCGATGGGCATCGGGCTACGGCAGGACAAAGAGCGGGCGACGCTTGAGGAGATCCGGATCCGTGTCGGGCATGCCCTGCAGCGGCATCCGCTGTGCCGCAACGTCCAGTTCGACATCATGAGCGTTCCCCGCAACGCCCGCGGCGGGAACTGGACCATCAGCCTGCATTCGGTGGAACCGGCGGCGCTTTGGGAGGCCTCCGACATCGTTGCCGACATCCAGGCCGCGTACGATCTGCTGATCCCGGCCGAGCTGTCTTCGGCGGCGTGAAAAAAATATCCGTCATGTTCACAGGGCGGAATGGTGGCCGGCGTGTTTCTGTGGCATCGTAAAGCCTTAATTAACTCCCACTTTTCGGCAAAGTGCGGCTTTCCGCCGGGATACGGAGAATTGCGTGACGAAGTCGATCGCTTTTGTCGCTTTGCTGGGCGTGCTGATCGCAGGCGCGGCCGTGACGAGCGTCCTGATGCAGGACAGCGTGCCTTCGGCCGGTGCGATGATGCCGCCCGTGGTGGCGAAGAGCCCGCTCTCCAACCGTGAAGCCAAGGGCGACCGCCTGGCGATGGTCACACTTGCGGCCCCCGAGGTGCAGCAGCCGAGTGCCGCCCCGAAGACGACTCTCCGCCAGGCCTATGCCTATGCGCCGTCCGAGGCCGAAATGGCCAAGGCGTCGGCCGCTGCGGTCGTTGCTGCCGAGCCGGTGGTGCCGAAGTCCAAGATTCTCGCCCGGAGCGAGCCGACGCCAGCGCCGCTGAAGCCCGAGGTGCAGAAGGCCTATTCGCTGCTGTCGGACGGCCAGATCGCCGGCATCAAGGAGCGGCTGCGGCTCTCGTCGAGCCAGGAATATTATTGGCCGGCGGTCGAGACCGCGCTGCGCGCCGTCGCCCGTAAGATCCACGCCGGACGGCAGGGTGCGGCGAAGCCGGGCGCGGTGGCGCTCGATCCGGATTCGGATGAGGTGCAACAGCTGAAGTCGGCCGCGATGCCGCTGCTCTGGCAGTTGCGCGAGGACCAGAAGGACGAAGTGCGGCGGCTTGCGCGCACGATCGGCCTCGACAAGGTCGCAGCTGCGATCTGATCCGGGCGATCCCTGCCGTGAACACGTCAAAAGGCCGCGCATTGCGCGGCCTTCGCTGTTCGAGGGGGTCTTTTACCGCGCCGGCGGATTGGCCTCTGGATGCCCGCCGCTCTCGGGACCGGCTCCGGTCGGCGACGACGCGGGCGCGGTGCGCAGGTCCGGGGCCGGCCGCGCCGGCTGGGTCATGGTCGGAGCTTCCGGCGGGGTGATCGCGGCGCCGGCGCCGACCGTGGTGCCGCGATCGGTGTTGCTCGGCGCCGACGGCACCGGCGTCGGCTTGTCGCCGCCGGCAAAGCGCGTCGCGCCGCCGCTCTGATAGCCGGCGACCAGCAGGCCGGCGACCACGAGCCCGAGCACGAACAGGCCGCCGAGCTCGGGCAGCGCGCCAGATGGGGCGACGCCGCGGCTCCGGCCGTCGCCCTCGAGCGCCACCGCCGCGATCTCCCGGTTGTGCCGCGAGCGCAGGAAGGCCAGGAACGCGCCGGCCGCGATGATGATCGCGGCCGCGAGCGTGAAGAACATCAGCCAGCTGATGGGTTGATCGCCTTGCATCTCGAACATCCTTTGATCCGTGAGGGCTGCGCGACGTGCAGTCGCGTCAAACCCGCATGACAATCTCTGTTCGTTGCAATCGCCGGTGGCATGAAAGGTTTCCCGCCCGGCGGCGAAAATCTCGAGTCAGCGCCCGTCGCCGGCGGCCCACAGCGCGTCGAGCCCGGCGCGATAGGTCGGGTAGGCGAAGCCGACGCCGAGCTCCTGCCTAGCGCGAATATTCCGGATGCGCCGGTTGCTGGCATAGAAGCTGCGCGCCATCGGCGACAGCTCGGCGCTGTCGAACGGCAGCTCGGGCGGCGGCGCGATGCCCATCAGGCTGGCGGCATAGGCGATGACGTCCTGCGGCGGCGCCGGCTCGTCGTCCACGATGTTCCAGGCGCCGCCTTGTCCGTGCCGGATCGCACCCATGATCGCGCTGGCGGCATCATCGACATGGATGCGGTTGAACACCTGGCCCGGCTTGACGATGCGGCGCGCCCGCCCGGCCTGCAGCTCGACCAGCGCGTTGCGGCCGGGCCCGTAGATGCCGCCGAGCCGGAGCACCGCGAGCCGGTCGCCGATGACAGCGCGCCATTCCGCCTCGACGCGGACACGGGCCTGCACCCGGTCGTGCTCGGGTGCCAGCGGCGTGTCCTCGTCGATCCAGCCGCCCTGGTGGTCGCCGTACACGCCGACGGTCGAGAGATAGACCACGCGCCGCGCGCGCCCCGCCGTGATCGCGTCGCCGAAGGCGGCCAGCACCGGGTCGTCGCCCGCTCCGGGGGGCACCGAGATCAGTACGACGTCGGCATCCGCCGCCTTCACCAGCGTCGCGGCGGCGGGCGCCGTGCTGTCGAAGAGGTCGATGTCATCAGGCGCCAGCTCCGCGCGCTTGGCGGCGCTGCGCACCGTGCCGCCGATGCGGGCGAACGCGCCACGGTGCAGCTCGACGAAGCGCTGGGCGGTGTAGCCGAAGCCGATGACGAAGAGGTTCATGGAGGCCGTTCACCTGGACTGCGCGAATAGATGAGCCTCCGAGTTACCCGGCACCGGGTGCCCCGCGCAATTCAAATGACGCGTGCGGAGTCAGCCTGCGGACGGGGCGGTGCTGACCTGCCGCGCTTGTTATGGCTCCCGTCATGGTCCATGTCGTATGCTCCGGCGACAGGAGATGGACTGCCACGATGAATTTCCATTCGATCTACCGCCATGGCTTTGCCCGCGTCGCCGCCTGCGTCACGGCCTCCAGCGTCGCCAACCCCAGCGCCAACGCGGCGGCGATCCTGGCGGCGGCGCGCGCCTGCCATGATCAGGGCGCGGCGGTCGCGGTGTTTCCGGAGCTCTGTCTGTCCGGCTACGCGATCGAGGACCTGGTCAAGCAGGACCCGCTGCTCGATGCCGTGCAGCGCGGGCTGCTCACCCTCGTCGAAGCCTCGCACGACCTGATGCCGGTGCTGATCGTCGGCGCGCCGCTGCGCTTCGCCCACCGGGTCTACAATTGCGCCGTCGTGATCCATCGCGGCGAGGTGCTCGGCGTCATCCCCAAGAGCTACCTGCCGACCTATCGCGAGTTCTACGAAGGCCGCCACTTCGCCTCCGGTGCCGGCATCCGCGGCGAGATGATCGAGGTCGCCGAGACCATGGCGCCGTTCGGCACCGACCTGCTGTTCGCCGCCGCCGATGTCGCCGGGCTCGTGATCGGCGTCGAGATCTGCGAGGACATGTGGATCCCTGTCACGCCGGCGTCCGAACTTGCGCTTGCCGGCGCCACCGTGCTCGCCAATCTCTCCGGCAGCCCGATCACGGTCGGCCGCGCCGAGTCTCGCTCACTCTTGTGCCGCTCGACCTCGGCGCGCTGCCTCGCCGCCTATGTCTACGCGGCGGCCGGCGCCGGCGAATCCACCACGGACCTCGCCTGGGACGGCCAGACCTCGATCTTCGAGAACGGCGTGCTGCTCGCCGAGAGCGGGCGCTTCCGCCAGACCGGCCAGACCATCGTCGCCGACGTCGATCTCGATTTGCTGCGCCAGGAGCGCGCGCTGATGGGCACGTTCGACGACAATGCGCGCGCGCAAGGCGCCGGCGTGCACTGGCGCCGCATCGGCTTCGAGCTGCAGCCGGCCGAGGGCGACATCGGCTTCAGGCGCAGCATCGAGCGCTTTCCGTTCGTGCCGAGCGATGCCGCGCGGCTCGATCAGGACTGCTACGAGGCCTACAACATCCAGGTCGCCGGCCTGACGCAGCGGCTGCGCGCCACCGGCACCAAGCGCATCGTGATCGGCGTCTCCGGCGGGCTCGATTCCACGCATGCGCTGATCGTCGCGGCGAAGGCGATGGATCTGCTCGGCCTACCCCGCACCAACATCCTGGCCTACACGATGCCGGGCTTTGCCACGGGCGCGCAGAGCAAGTCCTACGCGCATGCGCTGATGTCTTCGCTTCAAGTCAGTGCCGCCGAGCTCGACATCCGCCCCGCCGCCACGCAGATGCTGAAGGACATCGGCCATCCGTTCGGCCGCGGCGAAGAGGTCTACGACGTCACCTTCGAGAACGTGCAGGCCGGCCTGCGCACCGACTATCTGTTCCGCCTCGCCAACGACCGCGGCGGCCTCGTGCTCGGCACCGGCGATCTCTCCGAGCTCGCGCTCGGCTGGTGCACCTATGGCGTCGGCGATCAGATGGCGCACTACAACGTCAATGCCGGCGTGCCGAAGACCCTGATCCAGCATCTCATCCGCTGGGTTATCGCCTCGCATCAGTTCTCGGCCGATGTCGACCGCACCCTGGAGGCGGTGCTGTCGGCCGAGATCTCGCCGGAGCTGGTGCCGGTGAAGGAGGGCGAGACGCCGCAGAGCACGCAGGCCACGATCGGCCCGTATGAGCTGCAGGACTTCAACCTGTTCTATACGCTGCGCTACGGTATGCGCCCGTCGAAGATCGCCTTCATGGCGCATCACGCCTGGAAGGATGCGGGCGAGGGCGCCTGGCCGCCGCACTTTCCGCCCGACAAGCGCAACGCCTATGCGCTCGGCGACATCAGGAAGTGGCTCGAAGTGTTCCTCAAGCGCTTCTTCGCCTTCAGCCAGTTCAAGCGCTCGGCGATGCCCAACGGCCCGAAGGTGGTGGCCGGCGGCGCATTATCGCCCCGCGGCGACTGGCGCGCGCCGTCGGACGGCAATGCGACGGCGTGGCTGGAGGACCTGGAGAGCGTGCCGAAGTGAGGGACGCAGTTCTCGTGGCATGTTGATGGCGCACCGTTTTGCATCACGGGCGGTGCGCTCCCTCTCCCCGTAAGAACGGGGAGAGGGAGCGCAGCGGCGCTCGCCGTAACCGCTGTTGCCTCCCACCGTCTTGCTCCGCTGCCCCGCTTGCCATATCCGAAGAAGCGTCGCAGCGTAGTTTGCGGCGCTGCAATTGCCTCTTCAAACGGAGCCCCCCATGAGCGTGACCGCCGCCGGCATTTCCTCGATGGCGACGAGGCAGATCCTCGCCGAGCTCGCGGCCGCCTATGAGGAGGCGACCGGCGAGGTGATCACGATCGAATCCGTCGGCGGCGTCGATGCCGCCAAACGCATCCGCGCCGGCGAAGCGTTCGATTTCGCGGTGCTGGCTTCCGACGCGTTGCAGAAGCTCGAGGCCGACGGCCACCTCGTGCCCGGCAGCATCATCGAGATCGCGGAATCGCCGATGGCGATGGCGGTGCGCGCCGGCAGCGCCAAGCCCGATCCGCTCGACGAAGCCGCCGTGCGCAAGGCGATGGAGAACGCCAAGGCGATCGGCATCTCCACCGGCCCGAGCGGCACATATGTGCAGAAGCTCGTCCGCGACTGGGGCCTGGAGGGCGATGGCGCCTCGCGCCTGGTCCAGGCCAAGCCCGGCATTCCCGTGGCCAAGCTGCTCGCCGATGGCGAGGTCGATGTCGGCTTCCAGCAGCTCAGCGAGATGCTCGGCGCACCTGGCATCGACATCGTCGGTCTGCTGCCGGACGCGCTGCAGCCGGGCACCGTGTTCGCCGCCGCGTTGTGCAAGGCCGGCGCACACACCGACGCCGCACGCGCGTTCATCGAATATCTTGTCTCCGACGAGACCGCCGAAACCAAGCGCCAGCACGGCATGACGCCGGTGTGAGGCGGCGAGGGGCAAGGATCGTCCTGGACGTCACGTGCCTCGCAACTTCCGCATGGAACTTCGCCCCGCCGCGCCCTATGGAAGGACGTGTGCTGAAAACGAATGGAAGGACTCATGCGTCGCTGGCCTCTCGTATCTCTCATCCCTCCGTTGCTGACCGGCTGCGTCACGCAGAGCGCGGAAAATGACAAGGCTGCGGAAGCCGCCGCGATGGCGACGCATCTGACGGCCGACTATCGTCAGATCCTCGCCAACGATTTCAAGACTTGGCCGGACTACGCTGGCATGCCCATCACCAAGGCCCAGATATCGAACCCCGCCAAGGAGTTCGGTGACATCCTCAATGGTGGAACCGTGGTCGGCATCTGCGTGCGCTACATGACCAGGCCGCGTGCTTTTGGACAGGAGCTCAGCCCGCGGACGGTGGTCGAATCGATTTCCTTCACCAACAAGCGCCTGAATCACGCAGGTCTGAAAGGCCGGCGCGAGATCGCGATGCTCAGCTGCGACGCAAAGCGCGTCTACTCGCCCTTTCCCGAGATCGAGACGGAGTAGGCACGGATCGGAAGCGACCAGCGCATCGGCACCGGCTTGGGGCGCGGCTGCCGGTTGCGCGCGTCGGCCGATCCCTTCGACGGTCCAGGGGCGACGAAAAATGGTCCGCGCGTATGTCGTCCGAGCCCCGCGCCGTTCGTCTTGTCATCGAACGGCAGAGGAGGAGACGAATGAGCACATCGCACTATCGCTGGGTGATCGTGGCGGCCGGGGGCGTGCTCGGCTGCGTCGCGGTCGGCGGCCTGTTCTCGCTGCCGGTGTTCCTCAAGCCGATGGCCGCCGAGACCGGCTGGTCGGTCGCGGGGATCTCAAGCGCGATGACCATCGGCTTCCTGGCGATGGCCGTCACCAGCATGGGCTGGGGCACGCTGTCCGACCGGATCGGCCCGCGTCCCGTGCTGCTGATCGGATCGGTCCTGCTCGCCGTCAGCCTGCTGCTGGCAAGCCTGACGTCCTCGCTGCTGGCGTTCCAACTGCTGTTCGGACTGATCGCTGGCATCGCGACAGCGGCGATCTTCCCGCCGGTCATGGCGACCGTCACCGGCTGGTTCGACACCCACCGCAGCCTCGCGGTCTCGCTGGTCTCGGCCGGCATGGGTGTCGCGCCGATGACGATGTCGCCGCTCGCGGCCTGGCTCGTGTCCAGCTACGACTGGCGCACCGCGATGCAGTGCATCGCCGCCATCGTCGCCGCCATCATGATCCCGACGTCGCTGCTGGTGGGCCGTCCACCATCGTCAGCGCCCGACGCCGCCCTCGCGTCGGGCCCTACCGACGGTCCGGCCGAGATGACGCGCGCGGCGGCGCTGCGCTCGCCGCAGTTCCTGATCCTGCTCGCCACCAACTTCTTCTGCTGCGCCACCCATTCGGGCCCGATCATCCACACCGTCAGCTACGCCGTCACCTGCGGCATCCCGCTGATGGCGGCGGTGACGATCTACAGCATCGAGGGCCTCGCCGGCCTCGGCGGCCGCATCGCCTTCGGCCTGCTCGGCGACCGCTTCGGCGCCAAGCGTGTGCTCGTTCTCGGCCTGCTGGCGCAGGCGTTCGGTGCGCTCGCCTACGTGGCCGTGCGCGACCTCGCCGCGTTCTATGCCGTCGCGGCGACGTTCGGCTTCCTTTATGCCGGCACCATGCCGCTCTACGCGGCGATCGCGCGCGACAACTTTCCGCAGGGCATCATGGGCACGGTGATCGGCGGCACGGCGATGGCCGGCAGCCTCGGCATGGCGACCGGCCCGCTGGCCGGCGGCCTGATCTACGACAGCTTTGCCAGCTACACCTGGCTCTATGTCGGCTCGTGGGTGATGGGCCTCGGCGCTGTCATGATGATGATGACATTCAGGCCGTTTCCCAAGCCAGCGTCGCAGCCTGGCGCCGTGCCGATGCAGACGCCAGCCTGACGCTGCTGCATCGCACCTTCACGCCGCGGTCGGAATCGGACAACAACGCTTGATCCACCGGCAGGAACTGTGATGTCGCAGCCGGGTTGGGCGAGCGTGGGGTTCAACCGGATGGAGATCGGATCCATGAAGAAGACCCAGCTCGCCATTGCCACCCTCGTCGCAGCCACCCTCGCTGCCGTCCCGCTCGCCGCGCAAGCCAAGCATGCCAAGAAGCACAGCGCCGCGACCTCGACGACCTCCTCGCAGACCACCGGCAGCAACATGCGGGCGACCAGCGGCGCGATGAAGTCCAGCCGCGATTCCACCTCGTCGAGCCAGGGCAACGTCGGCCCAGGCACGAACCAGGCGGGGAGCATGGGGAAATAGGACGGATTCGTCCCTCGGATTCCGCGTCGGAGTGCCCGGTGCCCGGGCTTTCCGGCGCGCGGTGGCACTTCGCAGCAGCGCAGCGATGCAAGACGCCGCTACACCACAGCGCTGCAAGACGACGCGCTCCACGCGGCCGGACGGCACGAAACCACGCGAGCGAACAAACCTTGCGAACACCAATCGGCCTCGCCAATCGGGCGATGAGTCCCGATCAGCAAAGCCCGATCACTTCGAGGCTTCCTTGATCTTGTGATCCAAATGCCCGGTGCCGTGGTCCCGGCGCAACTGGCTCAGCGACGTCTCGTTGAGCTGAAGCAGCACGTCGCTCAGCTTCGTCGAGTCCGGATAGCCCGCTGCGAACGACTTCCCGTAGATCTTGCGCAGCGTGCCGACCAGCGTATTGCCGTGCTTCCTGCTGATCTCGCCATCCTTGTCCCGATGGCGGCCGTCCAGGCCCGGTTCCTTCATGCGTCTCTCCCCCTGATGCGACTTCTGTGCTTCTGATAGCCTGCGCTCAATCAACGAGATTGGCAACGCTGCAGCGCGACAGACGAAGTCGCGGGCGCCTGTGCGTCGTTGCGGTTGGCCATCTTTTTCAAGGCGTCGGCCGAAATAAAGATTTCACTTGCCGGTTTTCCGAAATCGCGATTTTATCTGCGCATGCCGCCTCATGCAGAGGGCGTACGCGTCGTCACGATACGTGGAGGTGGGCTGCGATGGACATGGATGCTGCGCCAGACGAGCGCGTGCGTCGCGGACGGCGAAGTCGTGCGGTCCCGGCCTCCCGATGCTGAGGTCAAGCCTGCTGCTGATGCGCAAGCGTCACGCGGGCGATGGGGGCAAGAAAGCCCGGTCCCCAAGGAGAGCACGAAGGACACCGTTAAAACCGATCGCGCAGGGAGGGCCGGGTCGTCCGGCTGGACCTGTGGTACCTGCCGCCTGCATTTTTCTCGCAGGCGGGCCACGGGCCTCAGTCGAGGTCCGGCTCTCCCTGCGCCTCTCGTATGTCGAGGCGCGCCGACCAGCGCATCCCTCGGACTCATCGAGCCGCGAGACTGCGCGCGCACGCCTGAAGCGACCGCAAGTGGCTGTTTGACATCTGGCTGTTTGACATCCGAATGACGTGACGGTGCTTGTCTGCGCCCGTGACAACGTCGAGCAGCGTCGGGCCGAACCCACGGATAGGAGACGCGGTCAGTCGCAGTACGTCTCAAGGAGCTCGACGGAGAGAAACCGGATCGCGCCATAGAGCGGTCGTGTTCATCCGTGAACGAGGACAACGAGAGCTCCACGCCGCCGGCATTTGCAGCAGGATTGGCCCCAGTGATGGAGAACACCACTCGGCAAACGACAATTGCGGAAGGATGTCGAAACAGTATCACGTTGAGGTTGTGTTGAGAAGGCTTGAGTGTACAATCTTGGGGATGCCAGATTTTCGATGGGAGCGACGGGCTTCCCGATAGGTGTGCTGGCTGAGAGAGGGTCGTGCCGGCATGCCTCTCATCGTCTATCCGCATTGCGACATGCACGTCGCGCTGAAGAAGCCCGCGACCAAGGTGCTGCCGTTCCGCGTGTTCGACCAGGACCTGCCGAACGGCTCGACGACCTACACGCTGACCGACGTCACCGCGGACTGCAATTTTCGAATCCTGGCGCCGTACAACCCGGTCGGGTCCCGGCTGACCAGCTTCGTGACGATTGATCCTGCGGCGCGCACCATCACCGGCGACGACGTCGGCATCAATCTCGTGGTGATCGAATATGGCCCCGGCTACGTTGTCGCGCGTATCCAGGTGCACGACGATGTGCTCGGCTGGTGGTTCGGCAACTCGTCGATCACCACGGCGCTGCATCCGACGGTTGCCCACAGCCAGCCGACGCTGTGCGCGCTGTTCAGCGACGACCCGACCGGGACCGATCTCGTCGGCGACATCACCGGGCACGGCTTCGTCACGCTCAGCTCAGGCAGCCCCGGCACCTTCGTGGTGGCAAATACGAACAATGAGGGACGGTTGAGGGGCGTGAGCGAGGGCGCGGCCCAGCTCGACGGCAGCTTCCTCGGCGTCAACCAGAGCCTGCCGGTGAAGGTGGTCGACTACGCCAAGACCCGCGACAACATCTCCACGGTGCGCGCCGGCGACCTCGCCAATGCCTCCGAGATGCACAACATCCTGTTCCTCGCCGAAGGCTTTCGCGCGTCCGAGAAGGACAAGTTCGACAAGATCGTGCAGGAAGCGGCGGACGGTCTGTTCTCGCAGAAGCGCCACGAGCCCTATGGCACGCTCGCGGGCAGCTTCAACGTATTCAAGGCCTTCCAGGCGTCGGAAGAGCAGGCGGTGACCTGCGGCTGGCGCGTCAACGACGAGGAGACCTCGGAGCTCGGCAAGGGCGGACCGATTCCGTGGAACTACAGCGTTTCGGACGACAAGAGCATCTACGAGGTCGACGAGCTCGTGGCCCGTGTCGGCCTGCCGCTCCGCAACGAGACTGCGACGCCGGCGCAATTGAAGGCGCGGTGGGCGAGCCAGTCGCTGCCCAATTACGACGCGGCGAAGGTCAACGACACCCTGATCGAAGCGTGGAGGAAGCAGAAATCGCTCGGCATCCTGGAGGCACGTGACACCTTCTACGGCCTGATGCTCGGCGCCCGCTGGGGCGACCGGTCGGCGAAGTCCGGGGCCGCTTTGACGATGCCGGCGGCGGATGCGGCGGGCGATGCCAACCTCGCGCCGCTGATCGCCCGCGCCTATCAGTTCTTCAAGCCGGCCAGCGCCACCCGGCACCTTGCCCCGGATCCGCGCCGGCACCCGCCGGAGCTCGCCAGGGACGGCCGCGCGAACGTTGCGGCGCCGATCATGGCCTACCTGTCCGGACTGCGGCTCGGATCGTCGCCGCACACCGCGCTCGGCGCCGAGTGGATACCGGACGGCACCTTCAAGCGCAGCCGCGGCCTGATCGCCATGATCACCAACGAGGACATGATCGGCGGCACCAATTTCAACCAGTCGACCGTGACCGCCAATTCGCTGCAGAGCCTGAAGACGCTCGACTTCGAATATCCGGCGACCAACACGGCGACGAAGAAAGTGATGCGGCGCAAGCCTGCCAGCGACATCGACGCCGATCTCACCGATATTATCGACACGGTTGCGCACGAATTCGGCCATTCCTTCAATCTCGGCGACGAATACGAGACGAGCGCCGAAGACAATGCGACCGCTTCGAGCGAGGACGACAACATCGTCGCGCTCGCCGACATCTTTCAGGATCCGAGCTACGCCGCCAATCACTCCCGTCTGGTCGATCCGTCCAAGGTGAAATGGTTCGAACTTCTCAGGATCGAGCTTTCGGCCAAGCTGACCCAGGCTTCGACCCAGCAGGGTGGCTCGATCGAGGTCAGGATCGACCCGCGCCAGATCCCGCGCTGGGTGCAGGCGAAGGCGGCCGGCCGCCAGGCGTTTCTCCGCCGCATCCAGATCACGGCGATCGGCCAGCAACTGCCGCTCACGTTCATCGATGCCGATTACCTCGTCAGACTCGACATCGGCGACATCGACCAGAACCTCGGCTCGATCCGGCTCGGCGGGCTGGAATTGCCGCCGGCGCCGTTTCCCGTGTTTCCGAAAGGCTCGCTGCTGTTCGTGCCGCGCCGCGACGATGCGGACGCGCTGGTCTATGTGGTGGAAAAGAAGGTGCGCGACTTCATCGCAGGCAACCATCTGCCGCTCAACAAGGATACCGACACCGCTCATGTGAACGACGAGGGCGACGACCCGAAGGACATCCCGGACTTCAAGCCGCCATGCAAGGCGCAGCGGCTGGTCGGCCTGTACGAGGGCGCATACAACTTCACCGGGCTGGTCTATCGGCCGGCCGGCGACTGCAAGATGCGGAACAGCAGCGGCGCTTTCTGCCATGTCTGCAAATGGCTGATCACCAACCGCGTCGATCCCGCTCTGCACGACGTCGTCGACCGTGAATTCTATCCGAAGGCCAAGAAAAATGGCTGAACCGGGCGCCCTCGAAACGATCGTCGCCGAGATCGGCAAGCTGCTGCTGCCGCTGCGGGCGGCGGTGGAGTCGCCGGCCGCGTTCCAGGGCCTGCTGCTCAAGCTGGGCTGGGATTCCGACGTGATTCCGAAGCCGATCGCCGATCTCGCGGTCGACTTGCAGTTGTTGTTCGATCGGCTCCAGGCGCTGGTCGGTGGTGGGCTGTCGCTCGACGGCGAAGTGGCATCCGACGGCGAGATGACGCTGGAGTCCGGGGCGCTCGAAGACGCCTTCAAGGCCATCGAGGCGATCGCCGGCGTCGTGCAGGCGATCGACGACCTCGTCTCGGCGCCCGGCGGTGCATTTTCGGCGACGCTGAACGCCGACAATTTCAAGGGCGAGTTTCCGGGGCAGCTCGTCGGCTATCTCTTCATCACCTATCTGCGCAACCATCATCCGGGCATCGGTTTCGCGCTGCAGGCGCTCGGCGTCATCAGCACCCGCTATACCGCGCCCGCCGGCAACCGCCCGGACTACATCGACTACAGGTTCAGTTTCCCGGATCTGCCGAAGATCGTCTCCGACCCGGTGACACTGTTCGAGAACGCCTTCGGCTGGGGCACCGACAGCTTCGACTTCTCCGGCTTCGCGCGACAGATCGACAGCCTCGCGGCCGGGCTCGGGCTCGACGTCCGGATGGTGGAGGTGCCGGATCGGGTCGCGCGCGCGCTCGAAGGCGGCCCTCCGACCGGGCGTGCCGCGGTGCGCAAGCGGCTCCGCCTGGTGTTCTTCGAGCGGGCGCGCGACGCGGGTCGGCTATCGGCCGAGCTCGGACTGTTCCCGCTGCCGAAGTCCGGGGGCAAGAAGCCGGGCTTCGCGTTGCTGCCGTCGTTCAGCGGGCTGCTGTCGGTGCGGATGCAGCTCGGTCCGACGATCGCGGTGACGATCTCGAGCGACCTCGATCTCACCGGCGGTGTCGGCCTGATGGTGCGGCCGGGCAGCGGCATCGACATGGTGACCGGCTTCGCGGGCAGCGGCGCGCCGACGTCGGCCAAGGGCACCGCGCGCGTCGAAGTGGAATACTCCGCCGCCTCCGGCAGCCCGACCATTGTCCTCGGCACCGGCGAGGGCACGCGGCTCGAATACCAATCGGTGAGCGGTGCCGGCGGCTTCACGCTGGTGGCGGGCAAGGACGTCGAGGTGTTCGCCGAGGTGGACCTCAAGGGCCTCGCTTTCGTCCTTGACGCGTCCGGCTCGGACGGCTTCGTCTCGACCATCCTGTCGGGGATCTCGACGCGGTTCGAGTTCGATCTCGGCCTCGGCGTCGCCTATCCGCGCGGCGTGTACTTCCGCGGCACCTCGCATCTCGAGATCCAGATCCCAGCGCATATCGACCTCGGTCCGATCGAGGTGCAGGGACTGACGCTCGCGGTGACACCGTCGGGTGGCGGCCTCCCGATCGATATCGGCGCGACGCTGAAGGCGGCGCTCGGTCCGCTGGTCGCGGTGGTGGAAAACATCGGGCTGCGGACCGATCTCGCTTTTCCGGGGAGCGGCGGCAATCTCGGTCCGATCGATCTATCCTTCGGCTTCAAGCCACCGAACGGCGTCGGGCTGTCGATCGATGCCGGGGCGGTGACAGGCGGCGGCTATCTCTTCATCGATCCGGACCGCGGCGAATATGCCGGCGCGCTCGAACTGAAGATCCTCGACTTTCTCTCGGTGACGGCAATCGGCGTCATCACCACCAAGATGCCGGACGGGTCAAAGGGCTTTTCCTTCATCGCCATCATCACGGTCGAGTTCAATCCCGGAATGCAGCTCGGCTTCGGCTTCACCCTGCTGGGAGTCGGCGGACTCGTCGGCCTCAACCGCTCGATGGACCTCGACGCGCTGGTCAACGGCGTGCGCGCCGGCTCGCTGGACTCGGTGCTGTTCCCGCACGACGTCGTTGCCAACGCGCACCGGATCATCTCCGACCTCCGCACCTTCTTCCCGCCGGAGCAGGGGACCTTCCTGATCGGCCCGATGGCGAAGTTCGGCTGGGGCACGCCGACACTGATCAGCCTGTCGCTGGGGATCATCATCGAGATTCCCGGCAACATCGCCATCATCGGCAAGCTGACGGTGGCGATCCCGGACGAGCGGCTGCCGCTCATCATCATCCAGGTCGCCTTCATGGGCGCGATCGAATTCGACAAGAAGCGCGGCTGGTTCTTCGCCATCCTGTACGAATCGCGCGTGATCTTCATGCCGCTCGACGGCGGCATGGGCGTGCTGGCGTCATTCGGCGGCGACGCCACTTTCATCGTCTCCGTCGGCGGCTTCCACCCGGCCTACAATCCACCGCCGCTGCCGTTCCCGCCGATCCCCCGGATCGCGATCAACATCCTCAACACGCCGGTGGCCCGCATCCGGGTCGACGCCTATTTCGCGGTGACGTCGAACACCGTGCAGTTCGGCGCACATGCGGAGCTTTATTTCGGCATCTCGATCGCCAGCATCGAGGGCCATCTCGCCTTCGACGCGCTGTTCCAGTTCTCGCCGTTCTATTTCATCATCACGATCTCTGCCTCGCTGTCGGTGAAGCTGTTCGGCGCGGGGCTGTTCAGTATCCGCTTCCGCGGCTCGCTCGAAGGCACATCGCCCTGGCACGTCGAGGGCACCGGGAGCATCTCGCTGCTGTTCTGGGACGTCGACGTCGACTTCTCCCACACCTGGGGCGACAAGGAGGACACCAGCCTGCCGCCGGTCTCCGTGCTGCCCCTGCTGGTGGCGGAATACTCGAAGGCGGAGAATTGGACTGCCGCGCTGCAGAACAGCAGCAGGCTGTTGGTGACGCTCAAGACCGTGGACGCGGGCTCCGACCTTGTGCTGCATCCGGTCGGCTCGCTCAAGATCACCCAGCGTGCGATTCCGCTCGGCATCACCCTCGACAAGATCGGCGCGCAGCGCCCGGACGACGCCAATTACTTCGCGGTCGCGGCCGCGACGTCGGGCATCGAGAAGCGCGCCACCATCCGGGAGTCGTTCGCGATCGCCCAGTTCAAGGACCTCAAGGACGGCGAGAAGCTCAGCGCTTCCGACTACGAGGCCGAGGAGGCGGGGCTGGAGCTGTCGGTCACTGGCAACCAGGCCAAGACCAGCTATGTCACCAAGCGCATCGCCCGCTACGAAGAGATCATCGTCGACAACAATTTCAAGCGCGCACGCCGGCGCTTCGTCACGCTCATCTCCGGGCTGTTCACGCACTTCCTGGCCAACAACGCCGTGGCGCGGTCGGAGATCTCGGCGAAGTCGCGCGATCTGAAGCACGGATTCGACGACAAGATCGCGGTCGATCAGGCGTCCTATGTGGTGGTGAGCCTGGTCGACAATTCGCCGATCGCCGGCGCGCCTGCGTCGTTCCAATCGCGCGCCAGCGCCGGTGAATTCATGGCGGCCGAGACGCGGCGCAATCCGAGCTTCGCCAGCGAGGCCCATATCGTGCGCCCGCACGAGATGAAGCGCGCGGCGTAGCGGAGGCACGATGATGGCGGGCGGTCCGGCGAGGCGGCGGGGAGGGGCGGGATGAGCGACACGATCGGCACCTATTCCTTCCTGCCCTGGCTGCGGCTCGGCGTGGCGAACAACATCACCGCAGCCGACAACGACAACGCGGTGGCGCTGCGCGCGACGATCAAGGTCGACTTGTCGCTGGCCGGGCGGCCGGTCCAGGGCGACACGGATCTGACGGCGACGATTTCGCGCGACGTCGCGCTCTATGGTCCCGGCGACATCGTCGGCATCGATCCGAAGGCGGTGGTGAAGGTGGAGCCGCGCGACTGGATCACCAATTTCGAGCCGAACTACCTGCCCTTCGTTGAGTTCTATGACGAGGATTTTCCGTGGCGCTACACGCCGGCCGCGCCGGACGAGTCGCGCCACCGGCTGCGCCCGTGGCTCGCACTCTTGGTGCTCGAGGTGGAGGAGTTCAAGGAAGTCGCGGTGTCGTCGGCGCGGCCGCTGCCGGCGATCGAGGTGACGGGCGATCCGGTCTCGGTGTTTCCGCCCGCCGACCAGCTTTGGGCCTGGGCGCACGTCCACGTCAATCGCGACCTGATCCAGCAGGACGGCGTGGTGGAATCGACCAATGCCGACCAGGCGAGGGCGCGACTGGAGAGCCTGCTGGCCAGCAATCCGGACTACGCCTATTCGCGCGTCCTGTCGCCGCGTCAGTTGAAGCCGAATACGTCCTACCATGCGTTCGTGGTGCCGACCTTCGAGAGCGGCCGTCTCGCCGGCCTCGGAATCGCGCCGGTGACGAATCCCGCGCTCTTCGCCACCCTGTCGGCCTGGGCGGACTATACCGACCGGCCGTTCCCGACGCTGCATCCGGTGTACAAGCGGTGGTACTTCAAGACCGGGACGGTGGGCGATTTCGAGTACCTCGTCCGCCTGCTGAAGCCGCGTCCGCCGGACTCGCGGCTCGGCCGCCGCGACATGGACACGCAGACGCCGGGTTCCGGGATGCCGCCCATCGTGGTCGCCGGGCTTCACGGGGTGCTGCGGCTCGGCGGCGCGCTCAAGGTGCCGGACGAGGCGCTGACCGGTGCGCAGGAGGCAGAAGCTGCGGCCTATGAGGGCTGGGATGAACCCTACGCGCACGAATTCGAGAAGGCGCTGGCGGGCTTCGTCAACCTGACCGACGACTATGCCCGCGAAGGCGCGCCCGACCCGGTGATCACGCCGCCGCTGTACGGCCGCTGGCACGCGCTCACCGAACGGCTGCTTGAGGAGGCGGATGGCAGCGACGCGCCGCAGCCGCGCAACTGGGTGCACGAGCTCAATCTGGACCCGCGGTTTCGCGTTCCCGCCGCGTTCGGCACGGAAGTCGTGCAGAAGAACCAGGAGGCCTATATGGACGCCGCCTGGGACCAGGTCGGCGACATCCTCGCGGCGAACCGGCGGATCAGGCTGGCGCAATTCGCCAAGGCGGCGGCCGCGATCTGGCATGCGCGCCATCTCGGGCCGCTGAAGGATCTCAGCGCGGAGCGCGGGCTCACGATGATGGCGCCGGTACAGCGCCGGGTGATCGCCGACGGCTTCACGCTGCGCCATCGGCTCAAGGAAAGCACGGTGCCCCGCGCGGCGCTGTCTGCGCCGTTCCGGCGCGCGCTCCGGCCGCGCGACCAGGTCGCGGCGACGCTCGGCTTCGACTCGCCGAAAGGCGCCGAAGAGCTGCTGGAGAAGATCAATCGCGGCGAGGTCAGCGCGGCGCCGCCGCGGGTCACCCCGGAAGCCTTGCCGGCGGTGGAGGATGTCGCCGCGCAACTTCAGCCGAAGTCGCTGCCCGCGGAGCTGACCGACTGGCTTACCAAGCACCGCTGCGCGAAGTGGGTATTACTGGTCGTCCTACTGCTGCTCGCCGTGCTGCTGCTGGCCGTCGCCATTCCGTTCGCGATCGTGCTCGCGGCAGCGGCGCTGGCGCTGTTCGGATGGCTGGTGCGGCTGGAGAAGCAGTCTGGCATCGCGACCGGCGTGTTGCCGCAAGGGGCTTCGCCCGAGGTCATCGACGCGCTGCCGGGTTTTCCGTCTTTCACCATCCGCGATCCTGATCCCGCCGCGCCGGAGCCTGTCGGCGGCGGCGCTTCGTCCGCCGACAGCCCGGAGGCGGCGCGCTTCAAACTGGCCCTCAAGGACCTCAACCGGCTGCTCACAGTCAGCGCCGATCTCGGCAAGCCGCCGTTGCGCAAGCCGATCGACATCGCCGCGCTCGGAGCGTCGACCTTCGCTGCGATTGATCCCGACAAGACGGTGCCCGCCTTCACCTTCTCCTCGATCACCATTCCGCCGCGAGTGCTGGCCATCAACGGGATCGCGACGCTGCTGCAGCCGGAAGTGTTCAAGCCGGTGATGGCATATCCGGAAATCGACCTGCCGATGTACAAGCCGCTTCTCGGCCTGTCCGACGAGCACTTCCTGCCGAACATCGACAAGATTCCGCAGAACACGATCACGCTGCTCGAGACCAATCAGCGTTTCATCGAGGCCTACATGGTCGGCCTCAACCATGAATTCGCCCGCGAGCTGCTGTGGCGCGAATATCCCACTGACCAGCGCGGCAGCTGCTTCCGCCAGTTCTGGGACCCGAGCGGCGTGATCGACCGGGAGGGCCTGTCGAAGGACGAGCTGCGCGAAAAGCTCCGCGATATTCCGCCGCTCCACACCTGGTCGCTGTTCTCCAAGCTCGGCGATCACGACCATCGCGAGAAGCCGGGCGAGAACGAGGAGGAAGTCGTCCTCGTCATCCGCGGCGAGCTGCTGAAGAAATATCCGACCGCGGTGATCTACGCCCAGAAGGCGCGCTGGCAGCGCGACGACGGCGGCGCGATCAATCCCCGCGTCGAGCGGGTGCTGGAGACCGACGGTCCGGTGGAGGATCGCCTGCGCACACCGCTCTACGAAGCCAAGGTCGATCCCGACATCACCTTCATCGGCTTCGACCTGACCTCGAAGGAGGCGAAGGGGGGCAGCGGCCGCGGCAATTCGACGGCGCCGGGCTGGTTCTTCGTCATCAAGGAGCGGCCCGGCGAGCCGCGCTTCGGCCTCGATATTTCTCGCGATGGGCCGCTCAACGTCTGGAACGACCTCGCCTGGCCCGACGTGCTGTCCGACGCCGACAAGGGCTTCCTGCAGATCAGGCCGGGCGGGCCGACCCTCACCCTGGACGATCCGGTGGCTCCGGAGCTGCAGGAGAAGAAACAACAATACGATGAGGACAAGGCGCTCCGCTGGCATCCGGACAGCAACTCCGCGGAGCTCGCCTACATCCTCTACCAGGTTCCCGTGCTGGTCGCGGTGCACGGCAGCGAGATGCTGCCGAACTGATCGCGCAGCGGACACGACAGGGGGCGGCTGAAGCGAAATGTCCGAGTTCGATGATATCCGCAAGGAGCTGGAAGCGTCGCGCGCCGCGGCCGATGCGACGTCGCGCGAAATCGGCCGGCTTCGCCACACCCGCGCGCGGCTGATCCGCGACCGCGCACGGGCCGAGCGCGTCAGCAAGGGCGCCGACGATCCGGCGCTGGCGGCGATCGACAAGAAGATCAAGGCGGCGGCCTCCGAGATCGAGCGGCTGGGCGGTGCGCTGAGGGCGGCGAAGGACGAAGTGGTCCGCAATATCGGGCTGTTCGCGAACTTCACCGATCCCCGCCGCAACATCGGCCTGCTGTCCGATCAGACGCCGATCCTGCTGATGCCGCTGCGAATCGAAACGCGCTTCAAGCAGGCGGCGGAATTCGGCGGCGACCGCGACGAGCTGTGGGTCCGGGTCTATCCGGACGACATCGCCGTCGACAGCTTCGAGGAGGCGTTGTCGGAAGACGAAGTGAAGCGCGCCCAGGCCTATTGGGCCGACGTCTGGCGGGCGAACCACGACCCCGCCGGGGAGCGGGCCGCCTGGCGAACGCTGCTGAGCGGACAGGGCTCGGGGCGGTCCTACTACGTGATCCAGACTCATCGCCCGCTCAACGAGGTGGCGCGACCGGCCAAAGTGGAAGGCGTGCCGACCGTGATCCTGACGGTGGTGACCAGCGCGCCGCTCGTCGATCCCGAGCGAGGTGCGGTCAGCACGTTCTGGACGGCACTGTGGCGCGCGGGCACCGATGCGGCCGCGCAGGCGGACGCGATCGCCGCGCTCGACAGCGCGCTCGGCGCCGAGCGCGCTGCGGCAGTCCGTGAGGCGTACCGGCCGCGGAATCTCGCCGACGCGCCGCCCGAAGGCGCGGACCGCGCGACCACCATGGTCATCGCCGCGTATCTGGAGTTTCCCGCCACGGACGCCACGCCGATGCGCGAGACCGGCTGGTCGCAGCCGGCGACCGCCCGGACCTTGCCTGATCGCCTCGTCCTGCTCGGCTACAACAACGGAACGCTCGAGCTCGAGCAACTTGGAAAACCGATTCCGTCGCCGCTGCCGGTCACGCCGTCGCCGACCGGAACGGACGACGCATCGGTCGCGGGCGACGGCGACGACATCACGTTCGGTCCGGAGCTCGAATGGGTGCGCAACTTCGACCGCGCCGTCGAGATCGGCATGGGATTCCGGGTGCAGCTAACGCCGGCCGCCTTCCGCCGTGGCTTCGATCAGTTGATGGTGCTCGGTGTGCGGCTCGGGGCCGATGCAGACGCCGGCCGGGTCGCGCTGGAGCAGTTGTTCGTCCATCATCATCAGTCGAAGGCGGGGTTCTCGATCCTGCCGCAGGGCCAGCCGACCAACAACGTCGAGGGCGAGGGCGCCGCCTACAGCTGGCGCGAGGATTCCGACGTCAGCTTCGATCACTACTTCGGCACTCCGCCCCTGGACCCCGACGGATGGTTCGAGCGGACAGACGGACGCTGCCTCGCCGCCACGCTCGGTCTCGATCCGGCCGCGCTGGCGGCGATCCCCTTCTACCATCGCCACGACGTCAACGACGCCCGCGCCATGAACACGGCGCTGTGGCCGGCTACGCTCGGCTACTTCATGGAGAGCATGCTTCATCCGATCTTCGACGATTCGACGGTTGAGCGGACCCGCGACTTCTTCGTCCGGCACGTGTCGGCGCGCGGGCCGATGCCTACGATCCGCGTCCGTCGTCAGCCCTACGGCATCCTGCCGGCGACGCCGCGCTCGCGCATCCAATGGATCTTCGCCGGGTCGAACGTCGCGGTCGGGGCCGCGCACGCACCGGACGATCCGGAATTGCGGTTCCTGATGCGGTTGTATCAACTGCTGCGCAAGGTCGAGGCCGATCTGGAGCCGCTGATGTCGCGGGTGTCCTACATCGGCAAGCCGGGCGGCGACCGTCATCAGATATTGCTCGATGTCCTCGGCCTGCACGCCGGATCGGTAGAATTCCAGCAGCGCTTCGCCGAAAGCTTCAAGGAACTGTACAACCGCCTCGCGATGCAGGGGGCGGGCGGCGCCTTGGTCGCGCTCCTGCTCGCCGCAGGCTATGTCGGAAGCGGGCTCGATCTGCTGAAGCAGCTCGGCTACACGCCGCCCGAGGGAATCGAGGTGCCGGACATCCTTGAGAAACTCTTTCTCAAGGCGCCCAACCAGCTCAAGGGCCCGCTGATCGACGACCGTCCGTTGTCGGAGACCGAGCAGATCCGCGCCTACACCGCGGGCGGCGACAACTACATCGGCTGGCTGATCAAGGCTGCGGCGACCTCCCACGACGCGCTGCGGCTGCAGCAGGGCTTCACCCAGCGCCCGAATGCGCTGCTGTATCTCATGCTGCATCACGCGCTCGACCTGAGCTTCGTCGAGACCAGCATCCGTCTGTTCTTCAATGCCGGGCTGATCGGCGAGACCGAGCTGAAGGCGGCGCGGCGCGAGCCGAAGTTCTTCCAGGTCGAGGAGGCGAGCCTCGCCGTGCCGGCCGCGGCCGGCGGCAGCCGCTGGCGCTACCTCCACCGCAGCGACGCCGCCGTCACCGGAACGGGACTGAGGACGGTCGGCGAGTTCATCCCGACGGTGCTGACCTCGATGGTCGCCACCGCGTATCTCAAGCGCCAGCTCGATGCGCTCGAACGGCTGAAGAGGTCGCCGACGGCGGTTCTGGAACGGGTGTTCGCCGAGCATCTCGACCTCTGCACCTACCGGTTCGACGCCTGGTACGGCGGCATCATGAGCCGCCAACTGGAGCGGATGCGCTATCCGAACGGTGCCGGCCGGGGGACCGCCCAGCCGGGCGCACCGGCCGGCGAGGCGAAGAGGGGAATCTATCTCGGCGCCTATGGCTGGCTCGAGAACGTCAAGCCGGAGTTCAAGAAGCTGACGGCCGTCGAACTGCCGGCAAACCTCGCGGCGATCTTTGCCGATCCCGACGCGCCGCCGCTGATGCGCGACCGCAGCAACCAGGGCTACATCCACGCGCCGTCGCTGAACCAAGCGGTGACCGCCGCGGTGCTGCGCAACGGTTATCTGTCCAACGCCACGCCCGACAATCCGGGCAGCCTCGCTGTCAATCTCAGCTCGGAACGGGTCCGCATCGCGCTATCGATCATTGAGGGAATGAAGGGCGAGCAGAGCCTCGGCGGCTTGCTCGGCTACCAGTTCGAGCGCGGCCTGCACGACCGCCACGACGTCGAAGTGGACGGGTTCATCTACGACCTCCGCAAGGTGTTCCCGCTGGTCGGCGACCGGCTGACTCCGACGCGTACCGGTCGGCTCGACGCGTTCGGTCGGCGGCTGCGGATCGACCGGGTGGAGGCGCGCAACGTCATCGACGGCCTGGCCTTGGTCGAGCACATCAAGACCAGCGGCGTGAGCAGCTATCCGTTCGGCCACGATGCCGACCTGCCGGCGGCGAGCCCGCAGCAGGCAGCCGCGATCACCGCCGAGGCCGCGCGGATTGCCGACATCGCCGACGCGGTCGCCGACCTCGCGATGGCAGAGAGCGTGCATCAGGTGGTGCAGGGCAACTACGACCGTGCCGGCGCCGTGCTCGACACCTACTCCAAGGGAAAATTCCCGGCGACCCCCGACGTGGTGCGTACGCCGCGGTCGGGGGTGACGCTGACCCACCGGGTGGCGCTGCATCTCAAGGCCGGGCTCGACCCGAACGACGGCGCGCTGACATCGCCGCGGGCGAAGGCGGAGCCTGCGCTCAACGCCTGGCTCGCGGGCATTCTGCCGCCGCCGGCAGCGGTCGCCTGCTCGGTGACGGTCACCGACCCGCTCGATCTTTCCGCCGTCAACTACAACGTGACGCAGGCCGATCTCGGCCTGCTGCCGATCGACCTGCTGTATCTGCTCGATTCGGACAACGATCCAGCCGCCAAGGCGCTCGACGATCTGATCGAAGCGCATGTGATCGCCGCTCATACGCCTCGCCCGGACGCCATGCTGACGATCGCCTACCGCGAGAGGATCGCGGCGATCGCCGGGCATGTGCCGCTGTTCGAGCTGTCGGCGTTGATGCGGCATCTCAGAAGCCTGCTGCTGCGCTCGCGTCCGCTCAAGGCGAGCGACATGGCGATGGCCGGCGAGGCGAACGAGGCGGTCGATCTCGACGCGGCGCTCGCACGCGAGCGGGCGACGCTGCCGCGCGTCCTGCTCGTCGGGGGGCTTGCGGATCTCGACACCTTCCGTACGGCGCTGCAGGCCCGCCTGGACGCCAAGCAGGAGGCGCAGATCGCGACGGAGATCGAGCTGACGATCACCGGCTTCGTGTCGGTGATGCAGGGTCTCGGTCCGTTCGCGCCGTTGCAGACCGGTACCGGTGCCGTCTACGCCGACCGGCGGCGGATCTTCTCCCAGTTGCATGCCGCACTCGCCGGCTACATCGCTCGATGGACCCGGCAACTCGCCGAGTTCGACGCACGCATGGCCGCTTACGACGCTGATCCGGGCGCGCCGGACGCGGCGAAGTTCCTGGCGCTGCGGGTGGCCGAAAAGCTGATCGCGACCACGGCGACCGACCCTCTACCGGCGCAACCGGACGATTTCCGCGACGATCTCATGAGCGGCAAGCGCGCCGCCTTCGTCGGACAGCGCGCCGCTCTGAACACGCTTTACGACAATGCGTCCGACCTCGCCGCCCTGCACGACGGCATCGAAGCCTCGAAGGCTGCGAACGCCGCGTTCGACGCCGCGGTGATCGACATCGCAGCCCAGCGCGCGGCGATCGTCGCCCTCGCAGAGGACATGGCGAAGCGCACCGCCGCGCTCGCGCTCGAGCTGACGACGCGGCTGCCGGCGATCCAGGCCCGGCTCGATCAATACGATGCCGCGGCGGAGGCGAAGAACAAGATCGAGGCGTTGACCGCGGCGGCGAAGCTGCTGTTCGGCGACGATTTCAAGATCGTGCCGGATTTCGGCCTGCCAGCGGCGCTGGCCGGTGAATGGAGCAACGCCTGGGGCGCGGGCGCGCAGGCGGACGAGACCATTCTCGGGTTCGTCAAGACGACGATCGGACGCCGCTTTCCGCTCGACGACTGGTTCACGGGTGTCGCGCGGGTGCGGTCGAAACTGCACGATCTGGAAGCCTCGCAGCATCTCGCGGAGGCGTTCACGGGGGCGGGCGTCGCGCTGCAGGCGCTGCAATTTCCGCATCGCCCCGAGTTGCCGTGGCTCGGACTCGAATTCCCGGAGACCGATGCCGACGGAAAGCCGTTCGTGATCGATGAGGACAAGCTGCTCTATACCGCGCATTTCGCCGAAAGCTTCGATCCGGCGCGGCGGCAACTCGGGCTGTTGCTCGACGAGTGGACCGAAGTGATCCCGCGCCCGACCGAAGATACCGGGCTGGCGTTCCACTTCGACCGGCCAAACGCCGAACCGCCGCAGACCCTGCTGCTGGCGCTGCCGCCGAAATTTGTCGGCGCGTGGCAGTGGCAGGATCTCGTCGACACGGTGCGCGAGACGATGGACCTCGCCAAGAAGCGCGCGATCGAGCCCGACCACGTCGACACCACCGCCTATGCCCGCTTCCTGCCGGCGCTGGTGTCCGCCGTGACCTTCCATCCGATCACGGCCTCGCTCAACTTCGCCTTCAACAACGACCTCGCCGCGGTGCTGGCCGAGACGGAGACGGGCAATGGCTGACTATGTCGCGGTTCAGAACCTCTCCGCCGTGTTCTCCGGCAAGGTGAAGCTGCCCACCATCACGTTGTGGAACAGGCTCGAGGGCCGCCCACGCACGCACGATTTCGACCGCGCGCTCAAGGCCGAGATCCGTGATCCGCTGTGGCTGCTGACGAAGCAGTGGCAGATGGGCGAGTTTCAGGGCGACGACGCCGGCTCGCCGGTCGTCGCCAAGGTGCACATCGAGACCACCGAACTGACGAAATACCGCGCGGCCGGCAATCCGCCCGAAGCGTTCGCCGACGACGTGCCGCTCGAAGCCAAGGTCGGGCGGCGGCCGATCCCGTTCCGTCTCGCCGGCCAGAAGATGGCGTTCGATCTCCGCATCGCCCTGGGCCGACGCTGGCTGAAGCTCGTCGCCGGCATCGAGCCGGGGCTTGCCCAGCAATTCATCGCGGCGCTGCCGCTCGCCATGCCAGATCCGGCGCTCAAGGCCGATGCGCCGGTCGCCGCCCATCGCGAAGCCTGGCAGACGATGGCGGCGCTCGCCGGCAGGTCGATGGACGGCTACGACCTCGTCGAGCATCTGATGGCCGCGCCCGGCAATCACGCGCACGACCTCGTCGCGCTCGGCAACCCGGCCAGCACTGCTGCGATCGAGACGGCGGAGGCGGAATTCCTGGCGTGGTACCGGGAGGCGTTCTACCAGCCCGCCGCGGGTGCGGCCGATGCCTGGCTGCCCGATCGCCTCGAATACGCCTTTGCAGCGTCGGCGCCCAAGGCGGGCGGCGAGAAGCTCGTGGTCGCCGACGAATACTTCCAGGGGCATCTCGACTGGTACAATTTCGACGTCGACGCCTCCGGCGCAGGGCTCGGTGACCTGGCGGACGCGCCGCCGCCTGCCGCCATCGAGACGACCTTCACGGCGTCGTTCATCCCGGCGCCGATCCAGTTCGACGGCATGCCGAACACGCGCTGGTGGACCTTCGAGGAGGGACGAACGAATTTCGGCGACATCGATCCGGAGACGACGGACGTCAACAAGCTGTTGCTGATCGAATTCGGCCTCGTCTACGCCAACGATTGGTTCCTGATGCCGTTCACGGTGCCGGCCGGGGCGATCACCAGGGTCGCCGGCATGAGCGTGACCAACGTCTTCGGAGAGCGGATCTGGGTCGAAGCCGCGGGCAAGGGCGCGGATGAAGATTGGCAACGCTGGTCGATGTTTACGCTGGCGACGAAGGGGAGCGACGACATTCCCGCCGATCTCAGCCTGTTCGTCGTGCCCAGCGTGCCGAAGATCCAGGAGGGCGAGCCGCTGGAATCCGTGGAACTGTTCCGCGACGAGATGGCCAACATGGTGTGGGGCGTCGAGTCGCGGGTGATGTTGGCTTCGGGCGACAGCAAGAGCGGACGCAGCGCCGCGCTCGACACCCGCCGCTATTTCCGTCGCCTGGTGGAGGAGAGCCTGCCGCCGGCCCCACCACCTGCGGCGCCGATCGAGAACGACGCCGCGATCCGCTATCGGCTGATGAGCGAGATGCCGGAGAACTGGATCCCGTTCATCCCAGTGCACATCGACAACGACAGCCGCGAGATTCAGCTGCGTCGCGCCGCGCTGCTGCGGGTCATCGACCGCGACCCGGATCCGCCGGTGCGCGTCGAACCTCGCACAGATCTGCTGCGCCACGGTCTCGACCTCCCGCAGCAGCAGGGCTACAATCTCCATGAGGAGGAGGTGCCGCGCGCGGGCATTCGTGTCACCCAGAGCTTCCAGCGCACGCGCTGGTACAACGGCCGCACTTTCGTCTGGCTCGGCATCCGCAAGGAGACCGATCGCGGCGAGCGGTCGAGCAAGCTCGCTTTCGACACGATCCTTCCGAAGCGGAAGGCATGAACGCATGAAACGTCACCGTCGAATCTGGCGTGGCGCGGCCGCCGGCGGTGGAGGGTTGAACGGGCGCGGGTCATTCCCAAGTCGGTCGTTTCTCGCGCGACGGCAGACGCTCGGTGCCCCAAGACTACGTAGTGGCCGGCAAGCCTGACTATCCGAGGGCCCATTCCCGACCTGAGCGCTTCCTTCATGACACAGCAGGAGCAACGGAGAGCGAGCACGAGGAACACCGTTCGAGGTTGAGCGCGGAGAGGTTCGCATTGATTGTGTCGAATCTGAAGCTGCTGCGTTATTGTACGTTGCGGCCCGAGCCTCTTCGGCAGAGGCCCATAGCCATAAGGACAGAGATCACGCGGCCTCGCTTACCGCATGGGGCAACCGCAGGCTCTGCTCAAACCTCGTGACAGGTAGTCCCACCGCAGGCCGTCAGCCTGGCTCGCGAATTCTGTGCAGCGCAGTCACCAAGGCCGCGATCACGCTTATCAACGCGTTCGTACCATGGTCGTTCAAGAACGAATCTCTCTGCGTATAGTTGAAATCACACCCCAGTCTGCCCACGTGGAGCGCGACGATGGTGCTGGTCAGTGACACCGTCGCACTTAAGGGGAGAACGGTGATCGACACTCCGAAGTTTGGATCCCTTGAAGCCGTCGAATCCGCTAAAGCTCGACAGAGATTCGCAGGCTTGCATCGCATTCGTCAATTCAGCACGAGAATTCAGTGACCACTGCTCTTCGTACGCCCCGTGGCTCAACGCCGCGCAAGAACACATCAGCAAAGCGCTCCGCGTCACCAAAGGTCGCCCTGCGGAAGAAGACATCTGTTGCGACAACAACGAAGGCTCCGATTCGGACCGGCATTTCCTCCTCGTCTCCATTGGGCATGTTGGCGCTGTATCTTACTGCGCAATGGCGTGCTTCGGGCCGAGGCGGACTTGTGTTCCTCGCCGAAAATGAGAGCCGAGCCGAGCTGTTGGGTGCGATCATCCCAGTTATCGAGCCGGCTTGTGATGTGCTCGTCTATCCCCGTTTGAACACGCTTCCGTTCGATCAGCTTGAGCCGTCACGTGATATCGCGGGTCGGCGGAGCTCCGTCTTGAGACGCCTTGCCAGGGCAAAGAAGCCGATCCTGCTGATCACGACGGTGGAGGCAATAATGGAACTCCTGCCGTTGCCTGCGAGCTGGTCTCGTATCGGATTTCCACTTCGGACCGGGGCCGTCTTTTCCGAGGAAGACCTTGAGGCCCGTCTGAAAGCTCTCGGGTACGACCTGGACGACAGTCCGGATTATCCCGGTGGAGTTTTATTTCACGGCAACACCTTCGAGATATTCCCTGCCGGCGCGCTCGGACCTTTTAGGATCGAGCATTCCGGAGGGAGAATCCGGCGTATTGCAGCGATCAATCCGATAGACCAGGAGGTGATTTCCGAAGCGAAGGAGCTCCTGATTGACCCGATGTCCGAGCGGCTGGCGTTCACGGGCCGGGCGCGAAGAAGGTCCAGCCTATTGGACTATTGTGCGCGCGCCAAATGGATCGCCGACAGCACCGTGCCCAGGCACGCCGAGACCTGGTTGAGCACGATCGACGATGCGGCCGCCCGCAGTGAGCGTGACCGTGCCTATCTCAGCCGGCGCGAATGGGAGCTGGCGGCGAAGAAGATCACTGTCTTGCCGCCAACCACTCCGTATCGTGCGACGCCAGAGTTCTACAAGGCAGCCTCTCCGCGGAAGGCCCTCCGTGCATTTATCGAGGAAGCCCAGCGCGGCAGCGCACGTGTGCTCTTCGTCGCTGCGGTCGAAGCGGATTTGCGTGTGATGGCCCGGATGAGCGCCATCAAGGCCGAGTGCGTGCCCGATTGGACGCACGCGACCGCAAGGGGCAGGCAGCAGGCCGCATTGCTGGCAGGCTTCGATGCGGGCTTTGTCGTTCCTGGAAAGAAGCCGCTCGTGGTCATCACTGCTGCCGACGTGCTCGGCAGCAGGGCGCACCAGCCGCAACCGACGAACTGGGCGTGGACGCCCGGCTTCGATTCGGGAGATCTCCCCGAACTCGGATCCGTGGTCGTTCATCTGCAACGTGGACTCGCACGCCTTGGCGGCTTGCGATCCATGGGCGCGGGCGATCTTTCGGCGCGCGAGATGGTCAGGTTGGTATTCGCCGGAAACGACGCCGTTCTCGTCCCTCTCGCAGAATTGGCCCTGATCTGGCCCTACGCCGCCGAGCTCGGAGACACCTCGCTGGACAAGGCCGACGGCAGCTCGTGGCGGCCGCGGCGAACGGCTGCCGAGACGGAGATTCACGTGGTCGCAAAGGAGCTGGCCAAGCAGATGAGTCAACGCCGGCGGCGCCCAGCTCCGAAGCTCGTGCCGCGCCCTGCTGTCTATGAGAAGTTCGTCGCGCGGTTTCCCTATTTCACCACCCCCGATCAGGCGAAGGCCATCCGCGACGTTCTGGATGATCTTGCATCGGGGCACCCGATGGACCGGGTCGTCTGTGGAGACGTCGGTTTTGGCAAAACCGAGGTGGCGCTGCGAGCAGCGGCAGCCGCCGTGCTGGCCGGAAAGCAGGTCGCTATCGTCGTGCCGACGACAGTGCTGGCGCGACAGCATGTCGAAACCTTTCGCAAGCGCTTTGCGCCTCTTGGCATCGATGTTGGAAACCTGTCGCGGGTTGCCTCGACCGCCGAAGCGCGAAAGGTCAGGGAGGGCCTCAAGAGCGGAGAACTCAGGATCGTCGTCGGGACCCTCTCGCTCGCATCCAAGGAGGTGAGATTTGCCGACCTTGGTCTGATCATTATTGACGAGGAGCAGCATTTCGGCGCTGCTGAGAAAGCCATGCTGTCGGGCCTCAATAAGAACGGCCATCGGCTCTGGATGAGTGCGACACCGATCCCCCGCACACTTGCAGCGGGCTTGACGGGCTTGAGGGACCTCAGCGTGATCGCAACCCCGCCGGTCCATCGTGTTCCGGTTGCCACCAAGGTGGCACCGCTCTCGGACATAGCTATCGCCGCTGCCCTGGTTCGCGAGCACAGACGTAACGGTCAGAGTTTCGTCATTTGTCCGCGGATCCAGGATCTCGATCCCATGCTCGCCAGGATCCACGCGCTGGCGCCGGAACTACGTATCATGACCATTCACGGCAAGTTGCCAACCGACGAGATCGACGAGAGGTTGATGGGGTTCGTCGAAGGTCGTGCCGATGTACTACTTGCAACCAACATCGTGGAAAGTGGCCTCGACATCCCACGTGCAAATACCATCGTTGTGTGCTGGCCGGAAAAATTCGGCCTGGCACAATTGCATCAGCTCAGGGGGCGAGTAGGACGGGGCGGCATCCGGGCGTTTGCGCATTTCCTGACGGAAGGCGGCTCCGAACGCTCGGAAAAACGGCTTTCCGCTCTTGAGGAATTGAGTCGTCCGGGCGCTGGCTTCGCGATCAGCGCTCGCGACCTCGACCTGCGCGGTGGTGGCGACCTTCGCTCCGATCGACAATCCGGCCACACGCAGGTGTTCGGACCGACGCTTTACGGCCATCTTCTGACGCTTGCCCTGGAGGGAGACCGCGATGGAATGTCCGCGCTCTGGATCCCTGAGTTGAATCTTCCCATCCCTGAGCTGCTTCCCTCGAGCTATGTGCAATCGGAGGCGGTCAGGCTGGAGATCTACGCTCGAGCCGCTCGGTGCCGGAGTGATGACGATCTGGAGGAGCTCGAGGATGAAACGCACCGTCGATTCGGCAAGCTGCCATCCGAGGCCAGCAATTTCTTTGCTGTCGCCAAGCTCAGGGTAAGTTGCAGGCAACGGGGGATCATGCGTCTCGATGTCGGTCCGGATGCAATTGCCGCAACGATGCTCGCAGGGAGGATCAAGAAGTCACGCTCACGGTCGCTGCAGCGCGAGGGCGATCGCGTCGTCTACCCCGGGCGCAGCGATGAACCTGCTTTACGAAGGGTCGAGCAGTTCTTGGATCTGTTGGACGAATGACGAGGGATTCGTCACTCAACTTGAAGCGATGTTGTGTGCCCTCCTCGGGGGCCCCGAAATGAAAGCGATGGCGCTTCACCCTTGGCAAGGACGATTGAGAGAACCCGTGTTGCGGGACACAGAGACGATCGTTCGAGCTGTTCTGAACCGGCCGGTCGGATGCGGTGGATCGTTCAAGTTCAAAGCTGCGCTGGCGGCCGACCCAGCCCGGATCCCAACAAACGAATGAGTCAGCGACAGAACCAGCTTCACCTTTTTGCGGCTTTGGTGACCACCAGTCCTCATAATATGCAGAAGGACGCTATTTGGGTTTTGGCCCAATCAGCCCCATCTGAGCGGATGTCGCCGGCTCGTCTGTTCGAGTTCCTGTTGCTGAACGGGTGCACGCGTCGACCCGCGCGGTAGCGCGTCCGCGGCGAAACCGGAGACGTGCGCCGGGCGGATAGGCTCGCGCCAGCTGATTGTGCTCGATCCGGTGTTGCATCATGTCCCGTCGGGTCTGGCGCTCGTCGAGCATCAGGACCAGATCCGAGCACGGCTTGGTCGAACACAGCAGCAGAAAGCCGGCTTCAGCGTCCTGAGGGTAGACCGTCAATGCATCGGAGCGGTCCACGGTGCCCGACACCAAGCGCGCGGCGCATGCGAGACACCAGCCCTGCTCGCAGATGTAGGGGGTCTCGATGCCGGCGTCGATCATGCTGTACAGCAGATATTCGTCGGATGCGGCGTCGAATGTGAACGTCCCCTCCGGACGTTCCAGCCGTATGCGAAACCGCCTGGTGCCGCCTTCATTGGTCATGGCCGAGAGCTCCGTCATCGCTCACCACCGGCTGTCGGGCAATGCGACGTCGCCGATGCGGCCGCTGGCGTAGCAGTGCGCGGCCGCGATGATCCGCGCCGCAACCGCCAGCTCGCTTCGATCGCGCGGCGCGTAGACCACGAGGCTCTGCGGTGGCACGGCGCCCGCCATGTAGCGTGCGAACGGATGCACCGTGCCCCAGCCTTTGGCCGCGACCTTCTGCGCCCATTCCGGTCGCAAGGTCAGGTGCAGCGACCCGTCGGGGCGAACGATGAGCCACACCGGCGCGAACACGAAGGCCTCCGGCTGGCCCATGGCATGGATGTCATCGAGCGCGAAGGCGCGGCCTGCGGCGTTCAGCGGCGCCGGCACCTCTTCGACCCCGGCCAGCGCGCATGTGCAGGACACGAGCTGTGCGGCGTATCCGGCGGGCGAGGTGCCGTCGAGCTGGTGGCAGGGCCATGTCGGTGCGAGCCGCGGCGCGCTGCCGGAACGTGTGGCGAGACGACGCAGTCCCGGTGCCATCGCCCAGACGGGTGCAGCACTGCGCAAGCCTGCTCTAGCCGAAGCTGTCATAATGAACCCGCGTGATCGGAACATCGACGGCGCGCAGCAGCGATCTGACCGCGTTCACCATGACCGGCGGGCCGGCGACATAGAACTCGGCCGCCGCGTGATCCAGGACTGCGCTCTGGATGACATCGGTAACGAAGCCGGCCGCATGCGGCCAGTCGGATGGCGCGTGTTCGACCACGGGCAGGTAGCGCCCCTGCGGAATGCGCGCGATCGCCGTCTCGAGCATGTCATCGGCGGCGAGATCCGCCGGTGTGCGGGCGCCGTAGATGACATCCACGGGCGATCCGAAATCGAGGCGCGCCTCCGCGGCCTCGCGCAGCATCGCCAGGATCGGCGCGATGCCGGTGCCTCCCGCCACGAACACCTTGCGTCCCTGCTGTCGACGCAGCGTGCAGGCGCCGAATGGCGCCTCGATGGTGATCTGTGCGCCCGAGGCCAAAGCGGCGAGCGCGTTGCTGCCCTTGCCGCCATCGTAGCGCTTGGCAATGAACTGCAGGGCTTTACTGCCCGGCAGGTTGCACATCGAGTAGCAGCGCCGTAGCCCTTCGCCGAGATGCAGGATCGCATACTGACCCGGCCGGAAGTCGATCGGCTCGGCCGTCTCGAAGCTGAACTGGCGGATCTCCGGCGCGAGATCGTCGACGCCGCGCAGGATCGCCTGTTGCTCGACGCATCGCGGCGCTGGCGCGGACCATTCTCCGGGACCGCGCGCGATGGTGACGTCCGAGATCGCGCGGGATTGACAGGCCAGGATACGGTTGCGTCGCGCGTCGCGCGGATTGATCGCCGGAGCGCCGGGAAAGATCGGATCGACCTGACCGTCGACGAGCGTCACCTTGCAGGCGCCGCAACTGCCCCAGCCGCATTCGTAGGCCAGCGCGATGCCCCGGCGTCGTGCTGCCTGCAGGATGGTGTCATGGTCGGCCGCGTCGATCGCGACGCCGTCGGGCTCGATGCGGAGTTGTCGGGTCATCCACGCCATCCTTCTAGTCCAGGCGGTCGGCGCAGCACGCCGACCGCGCCTGCCAGACTACAAGCCGCAATCCGCGATCAGCCTCGCCTGGGTCGTCATGGTCCGCTCCAGGATCGCCCGTGCACCGTCGGCCCCGGGCGCGGTCGAAAGTGCCTCGCTGAGCCCGCGCGCGGCGCGTTCGCCGAGCGGCATCCACTTCGCGACCCACTCCCGCAGCAGAACCGCGTGCTCCGGGACCTTGCCGGTGGCGTAGCGCACCAGCGCCTTGGTGGTCTCGACCGCATAGGCTTCGTCGTAGTTGCGGAAGTCGTCGTGCAGCAGCGCCAGCAGGTCGTCGTCGTTCGTGCGCGCCAGATCGGCGATCTCGCGATTGAAGACGTGATCGAAGATCGGCCGCAGCACCAGATTGCGGGACACGAACGCCTCGCCCCAATCGTAGGCGATCAGCTGCTTCTCGATCAGCTCGCGCAGGCCCTGCCATTGCGGCGCCTGCGTCCAGACGGTACGGGCAATTCCGCTGTCGGCGAGCTCCTCGCGTCCGGTGTCGAGCGCGAGCGCCTTGGCCAGATAGGCCTGGCGCTGCACCCGGCGCATCTCATTGCCCATCTGGAAGTAGAAAGTGTTGGTCACGAACGCCGACGGCGCCATCTGCGCGACATAGGCCGCGCTCATCTGCATCGCGTGTCCCGGGAAGCGCACCGGCAGATAGGCCTGGCCGAGGAAGTCGAGCCACGGTGCAGACAGCTTACGATAGCTGTCCTGGCGCTCGAACTCGTCGATCAGGTTGTCGCAATACACCTCGCGGTCCTTCTGATCGCCGACGTAGCGGCGATAGGTGTAGGTGAGGGGATCGCGATAGCCCTCCCAGTCGTCCAGCGCGAATTTCGAGCCTTCGCGATTCCTGAGGTAGAACTGGTTGATCGACCAGTTCTCGGACAGCTCGAATGGCGCCGGCGCGCGGCGAAAGTGGCTGTGGAACTTGTAGGTGACGGCCTCGTATTCCGACGGCAGCCGGCGCTCGGTCCACAGGCTCCAAGTTTTCTTCTGCTTGCGCGCAGCCGGCTTCGCGGTCATTGCGGTCATGACGTGTCCTCCCGGGATTTGCTATGTGTGGATGGTCCAGACCCACTCGTCGTCCATCGATTCGAGTCGCCCGCCGAACGACACCAGGCTCGGCTCGATCTCGGCGAGCCGGAACGGCCGCCCCAGCGCCGCCTGCATGCTCTTCTGCGTCAGGCGGAAGTTGCGGTCGGCCTGGACGCGGACGTAGCCGCCGCGGTCCTCGATGACGATCTCGACGTCCGGATTGTCCTGCTCGCTCGCCGCGATCACGGCGTCGATGATGTCCTCGTCGACACCCCTGATGACGGGGCCGACCAGTTTCGGAGCTGCTGTCGTGGTCATGGGCTTGTCCTATGCGTCCTGCTCGGTCTTGTGACGGAGGCGGCGCAGCCGGCCGTCATTCGGCACGCCAACCAGAATGGCTTCACCGTCTTTCTTCACGGCGTAGCGAAAGAGGCGGCAGTCGCGCGGGTTGAGGCCGCGGCCGTCATCCATGCTGAATTCCCATTCATGGGCCGAACATGTGATGGTGCCGGATTCGAAATCGACCTTGCCGTCCGCCAGCAGGATCTCCTGGTGCGGACACATGCCCTGGAAGCAGCGCAAGTCGCCGCCGGGCAGATGCATCACGATCACTTCCTCGCCGTCGACCTCGACGCCGATGAAATCGCCTTCCCAAAGATCGTCCAGCGTTGCGACCTGCGTCCATGTCACGTCGGCATCGTCAGACATAGGCCACCTCGATCCAATCCATCGGCTGGATGCCGGATTGCGCCACCGTCATCGCCGACGGCAGCTCGCGACCGTTGTAGTAGACGCATTTTGGTGCCTTCTGCTCGGCGACGCGAAGTCCGACCGCGTGCTGTGCGACCTTGTCTGCCACGATGCTCATGTCGTCGCCGTCGTCGACAGGGATCAGCAGGACGACGAAGTCGCCGCGGAAATTGGCTTGGAGCGGAAACAGGGCCATGTGTGCCTCCCGGATTGTTGTTATGTCGGTGGTCTTTTCGATTGGAGACGTCGCTCGCGAGCGGCGCCCCTTTCCGTGCTGGCCGTCCGTCGCGGCCGGGTCACTCCGCCGCGAGCCGCGACGCGCCATCCCAGGCATAGGCTTGGGCATCGTTGCCGGCGACATCGGGGGTGATGCCCATATATTGCAGGGCGCCTTCCAGCGTCGGTGGCTGGATATGGCCGGCCAGGAAGCGGTCAACGACCGAGAGATGGGTGTCGTAACGTTCGGGCTGGCTCTTCCACACCCATTCGCAGACTTCGCAGCAGAAGTTCAGCTTGCGTCCATTATGCGTGGTGATCCGCGGCGCCTGGCCGATGCTCGGGCTGCAGATCGGAATGTGGCAGCAGTTGCAGACGATCGGCAGCGTCGCCGGATAGGTCTTCTCGATCCGGCCGGTGCGGACATTGTCGCCGATCACGTCCCACAGCTTGCCGAATCGATCGTTCCAGCCGGGATACTTCTGCTCGAGCCAGTCGCGCTCGGCGGCGGACACGCCGGCGTCGGGATTCCACCACACCGTCGGCCGCCAGAACCAGACGCCCATGTGATAGGCGTGATGGACCCAGTCCAGCTCCGGCAGGAAGTGCTCCTCCCAGTACCATGGCACGTTCATGCCGAGGTCCTTGAACTGGTCCATGAACTGCCGGCAGATCCAGTCCTGCATGAACTCCTTGAACGACATCGTCCGGCTTTCCAGCGGCGTGTAGTAATCCATGGAGATGCCGGTCAGCAGCGCGAACAGCTTCCACGACCGCCAGAACATCTGGTCGACCATTTTCTGCGCCTCGGCCTTCTTGCCGTTCTGGATCATGATCTTCAGCGTCGGCTCACCCTGCTGCGAATGCCGCGCCTCGTCGGTCTGGATCGAGGAGATCAGCGCACCGAACTCGATGTCGCCGACATGCAGCGCGTCGGAGGCCATGCCGAGGAACTGCAGATTGGTGAAGCCGGTCTCGAACGTAAATGTGAGCTGGATGGCCGTCGACACCGCATCATTGGCGGTGAACATGTCATCGAACAGGCTGCGCGCCGCGATCACGCCCCATTCGTTGGTGTGCATCGCCTTGTGAGCCCAGTCGAATTGCGGGTCCTTTCCGAGCAGGCAATAGGGGAAGTAGATCTGCGCCTGGCCGTGGCGGCATTCGTCGAGCGTCCCGAACGCGGCCATGTTGCGCCAGGCTGCGGCGCGGCCGAACCGTGCCATGCGCGCCTCGCCGATCGAGGCGAAATATTCCGGAACCGGGATCGCGCCGTAATGCGCCTTGATCGCCGACTTCCAGCCGGCGTCGAGATTGTCGTACAGATTGGAGCGCGCGATCGTCGAGCGGATCGAGTAGATGCCGTCGTCCTTGCCGGCCTGGTTGTGGACGTATTCGCGATAGGTCAGCTTGTACGGCTCGTCCCAGACCCACCATTCCTCGCCGTGGATGCCGAAGCTCTTGGATAGCTCCTCTGGAAAGACCTCGTCCTCGCTGACGTAGGAGAAAGCCCAGTTCATGTCGCGGGCCGTGTCGTAATAGTCCCGCCGCTGCAGCTTCGGCATGCGTTGCTCCTCCCGAGCTATGTGATCGCGTTCGTTGCTCTTCGTTGCGGTCCGCTGCCGCCCTTGATGGGCGAACGTTGTGCGGCGCGTGGCGATGGCGTACGAGTCAGGCGGTTGGACCTGATAGATCGTCGCGCGATGTTGTACGATCCAGTGTAGGACGCATTCTTTGGTTTTTCTTTAGGCCGCGGATGCGCACGAACATCGAGCGTATTCGGGCGCGATCGGGAGCGCAGGCGACCGCATTCCTGCTGCTACGCAGGTGACGAGATGATGCAATGCGAAGGGAAGGCGGCGGCGAGGATCGGCGCGGCCGTATCGACCAAGCGGGCCGATCTGTTCAAGCGAGCAGCTCGATGCCCGTCATCGTCCCGCTGCCGATGATGCGTGCGGCGGGATCAAAGACCGGTGCAACTCTCCGGCCGTTCAACGGCCGGGGCCGACGACCTGAAGCACCAGACCGTCGAGCTTATCGGTGATCGAAATCTGGCACGCCAGGCGGCTTTCCGGGCGCACGTCGGCGGCCTCGAATTCGAGCAGGTCGGCCTCGATGTCACCGGCGGGGCCGACACGGTCGATCCAGGCCTTGTCGACGTGACAATGGCAGGTGGCACAGATGCAGGAGCCGCCGCATTCGCCGATGATGCCGTCGACGCCGTTGCGTTTCGCCGCCTGCATGGCGCTTTCGGTGAGCTCTGCATCGACTGTCCGTACGGTGCCGTCGGGCTCGATGAAGGTGATCCTGGGCATGAATCTTCGGGTCCCTAGATGAACTGCCGGCCGCCGTCGACGATCAGGGTCTGGCCGGTGATGAAGGCCGCGGCGTGTGACGCGAAGAACAGTGCACCGCCGACCATGTCGTCGACATCGGCCGCGCGCTTCAGGGCGCCGCGGGACACGCCATATTCGGCGGCGTTCTCGATCAGGCCGAGGCTGGCCTCGGTGAGCGTGAAGCCCGGCGCGATGACGTTGACAGTGATCTTGTCGTCGCCGAGCTCGCGCGCCAGCGCACGGGTCATCGCGATGACGGCGCCTTTCGATGAGACGTAGTGAAGCCACATCGGTGATCCGCTCATGACGGTCGCCGACGACACGTTGACGATCGCGCCGCCGCCGGCGCGCCGCATGAGCGGCGCGGCCGCCTTGCTCATCATCCACACGCCCTTGATGTTGACGCGCATGACCTGGTCCCACTCGGCTTCGGGGATCGCCTCGAAGCCGCGACGCGCGAGCCCGGCATAGATCGCGGCATTGTTGACCAGCACGTCGAGGCCGCCCATGCGCGCAAGCGCGAATTGCGCCAGCGCCGCGGTGGACGTCTCGTTGGCAACGTCGACCTCGGCGGCGTGCGCCTTGTGGCCGCGGTCGCGGATCAGCCGCGCGGTGTCCTCGGCGCCGCCGAGACGGATGTCGGCGGCCACGACCTCGGCGCCGGCCGCAGCGAAGGCGAGCGCGAAGCCGCGGCCCAGCCCACCGGCGGCGCCGGTGACGACCACACGTTTCCCATGCAGCTGGAACGCACTCATGCTGAAGCCTCGATGTGCAGCAGATCCGTCATGAAGGCAGACGCTGTGCCCTCGGCGATCAGTGCCTGGGCCATGGTGGTGCCGGCCTCGGTCAGCATCGACGGCAGCACGAAGCTTTCCAGCATCGCGAGCGTCTCCTTCGGCGGCGTATCGAACCAGCCGCCGATCGTCGCGACCCCATGGCCGGTGAAGCGCCACAGCTTGTCGGCGTCCTTCATCAGCGCATCCTCGTGCGAGATCGCCTTCTTGCGGGTGTCGTGGCCGTCGATGATCGCCAGGATGGTCTCCACCTGCAGCCCTGGAATCGCCAGCCGTGCGAACGATTCGGCCGCGATCTTCACGCCCTCGATCTCGTGGGCGCGCTGCAGCTCGGGATATCTGGGATTGGGACCGACGGCGGCGGCGAGCTGCTCGGGCGGGAATTTCTTCCAGCCGACGTCGTGCATGAGGATCGCCGGCAGCACCACGGAGGCGTCCGCTTCGGGATGGATCCGCAACAGCGCCTGACCGAGACGATAGGAGATCAGCGTATGCTCGTCGTTGGAGCGCACGTCCAGCCACGGCCGCGCCGCAAGCCAGACCGGCAAGTCCTGGTCGCGCAGAAAATGCATCACCGCAGCTCCGCGTCGTAGGTGAGATAGATGGTCTTGTATTCGAGATAGTCCTCGATGCCGTAGCGGCCCTTCTCGCGGCCGATCCCGCTCTGCTTCATGCCGCCGAACGGCGCGCGCTGATTCGAGCGCTGGATGTCGTTGACCCACACGGAGCCGGCTTCGAGGCGCTCGGCCAGGGTCAGTCCTGTTGCCAGGTTGCGCGAGAACACGAAGGCGGCCAGTCCATAGACTGTCGCATTTGCGAGCCGCAGCGCCTCGCTGCGTTCGTCGAACGGGGCGACACCAAGCACAGGACCGAACGTTTCCTCGGTCATGACGAGCGCGGAGGGGGACGCATCGGCGATCACGGTCGGCGGCAGGAACCAGCCCTTGTCGTAGAGTCCGCCCGTCAACCGGGCACCGCCGGTCAGCACGGTTGCGCCATTGGCACGGGCATCGGCGATCTGCCGCTCGCTGTTGCGGTAGATCTTCTCGTTGACAACAGGTCCGAGTGCGCAATTCGAGGTCAGCCCGTTGCCGACGTCGAGCTGCGCGACCTTGTCGGCGAGCGCAGCGAGAAAGGCCGCGTAGATGGGGCGCTCGACATAGACGCGATTGACGCGGTAGCAGAACTGGCCGGAATTGGCGAACGCGTGACGGGCGATCGCAGCGGCCGCTGCGCCGATATCGGCGTCGGCGCAGACGATGGCCGGGCACTGGCCGCCGAGCTCGAGCGTGATCCGCTTCATCGTTCCTGCGGCTGCAGCGGCAATCGCCTTGCCAGCTCGGGTGCCGCCGGTGAACGCAATCTTGCGCGGTGTCGGATGCGCGATCATCTGCATGCCGAGGTCGGGGCCGCGGCCGGTGACGACATTGAAGCAGCCCTCGGCAAAGCCGGCGGCATGGAAGATCTCGGCGAGCCGCAGTGTCGACAGCGGCGTGTCCTCGGCAGGCTTGGCGACGACGGTGCAGCCGGCCATCAGTGCGGCGCCGAGCTTGAAGCAGAGCAGCGTCACCGGATAGTTGAAGGGCGTGATCGCGACGACGACGCCGACCGGCTCGCGGGTGATGACGATCTTTTCGCCGGCCACACCCGTCAGCGGCATCTCGGCGTGCAGGCGCAGGCCTTCCTCGGCGTAGACGTCGAGCAGTTCGGCCGAGCGCTGAATTTCGCTGATGGCTCCCGCCAGCGGACGGCCAAGCTCCCTGGTCAGCAGGCGGCCGACCTCACCGGCACTCTCGCGCATCAGCCGCGCCGCGTTCTTCTGCAGGCGGGCGCGCTCTGCCACGGGCGTCGTTTTCCACGATTGGAATGCGATCTCGGCTGCGTGGATCGCGGCATCGACATCCGCGGGCCCGGCCTCCGGAACGCTGTCGATCGTCTCGCCCGTTGCCGGATCGACGACGTCGAAGGTCGCGCCGCCTTGGGCTGCAACCCAGCGGCCGCCGATGAACATGTCCATGTCCGCGTCCCTCGCTCAGATCAGGTCGAGCATCAGCGCGGCCCGGGTCTCGCCCAACGCCGCCTCGGCCATCAGCCGTCCGGCTTCGGTCTCGAGCACGCCGAGCTGGGTCGTCAGGCGCGACGCATATTGACGTGGCGTCATCTTGAACCAGTCGCAGGCCACCGCGACGCCGGTGGTCGTGTAGCGCCACAGCTTGTCGGCGTCGCGCACGATCCGGTCGTTCAGCGAGCGCGGGTAGGGGCGGGTGTCGTGGCCGTCGATGATCTCGCCGACCGCGACGATGATGTCCTCCGGCCAATCGGCCTGTTCGAGGACTTCGCGCGACATGCGGACGCCTTCGCTTTCGTGGAGAAAGCGCACATCGGACTGCATCATGTTGGGGCCGAAGCCCTTCTCGATGATGTCCTTCATGTCGATCGCGTACCAGCCGATGTCGTGCAGGATGATTGCGAGCGAAACGATGTCCTCGTCCGCGTCCGGATAGTGCACGAGCAGCTTGCGCGCGTAGGCATAGGACAGGGGAATGTGGACGTCGTTCTTGCGCGCGCGCATGTACGGCTCGCTGATGCGCCAGACCTCGTCATAGCGGTTGCCGACATCGGACCTATCGAGCATTGCAATGTTCCATATGCGGAGAGAGGCCGGCGCTGCCGGCCTCTCTCGATTGGGTCAGGACAGGATGGTCACTTCGCCGGTCGAGCCGTTGACGCGCAGCATCTGTCCGTTCTTGATCGAGGAGCTGGCGCGTCCCGTGCCGGTGACGGCGGGCAGGCCGTATTCGCGGCACACGATCGCGGCGTGGGACATCATGCCGCCGATGTCGGTGACGATCGCGTTGATCTTGCCGAAGATCGGCGCCCAGCTCGGCGCGGTGACCGGCGCGACCAGGATCTCGCCCTGCTGGATCTGGCCGAGCTCGTCAGCGGAGCGCACCACGCGGGCGCGGCCCTCGACGAGGCCGGGGGAGGCGGCCATGCCGGACAGCTTGGTGGTGTTGGCAGCGCCATCGAGCCATCGGCCGATGCTCTCCGTGGTGATGCCCCACAGCATGATCGTGAACGGCTCGGTGATGACGTCGGGCGGATTGTTGAGCGCGGGCTGCGGCGGTGTCGTCGCGAGCGCAGCCAGGATCTTCTTCCGCCGCTCGATCTCCGGCGGCCAATAGGTCGGACCGATCGCCGGTGCGCCGACGGCCCAGCCATTGCCGTAGTCGAACAGCGCGTCGCGGACCTCCTGACGATTCAGATAGAATAGGTCGTCGGCGTCCTTCCAGAAGCCGGCATCGCGGAAGATGGCGCCGAGCTCGCGCATCTTGCGCCAGAATACGCTCATCGACCAATGCTCGATGTAGAAATTGTGGTTCTCGACATAGGGAAACACGGTCCGGGCCAGGCCCAGCTTGCCCTCGAAGGCGGCGCGTGCATCGGCGTCCAGCATCTCGGCATATTCGGACGTGATGCGGTCGCGCTCCTTAGCGATGGCCTCCGTCGGCCGGTCGATCTCCTCGCCCTGCTGCACGCGGACGACGTAATCCCTGACATAGCCGAGCGGGATGTCGAGATGCTCGATCCAGTACTTGTCGGTTGAGTAGAAGCCGTTGCCGGAGGTGAAGTTGAACCAGGGATCCTGCGCCTCGCTCCAGGCCTTCAGCCATTCGCCGCCGTTCGGCGCACGGCCGACCGCGGCCAGCGCCTCGTCGACCGATCCGCTCTTCAGGGCATCGGCGACACCGAGCGTCACGGCGAGCTTGGCGAGCTTCTTCAACTCGTCGTCCGGACGAAACAGGTCGACTTCCACGCCTTGCACCATCTTGGCGATCGCCTGGTCGGGAATGGTGGGGAATTGCCCCTTCATGAAGCTGAAGAAGTCGAGATAGGCCGCGTAGCCGAGATTCAGGAACTCGAAATGATACTGCCAGGTCTTGTAGAGAAGCTGGATCGCCCGGTCATAGGTCTCCATCAGCGCGTAGGTGTTGTCGAGGCCGACTCCCGCCGTGATCCACTCCAGCGGCACGGCTTCGGGCAGCGGCTCGAAGTTGAGCGCCTCGAGATCGGCGATGTTGGCTCGGACCTTCTTGTCCCAGTTCGCCAGCAGGCGATCCCAGTTCTGGAAGTAGTAGCCGGCGCGCTCCATGAAATGCGGCACGCGGCCTGCGATCAGCTCGGGCGCCACCGCCACCGGGCTCATGTAGCAATAGCCATTGTGGATGCGGTATTCGACGCCGTTCGCCGGCGGGATCAGATAGTGCCGCGTGTTGTACTGGCCGAGGCACTTGACCGCGAATTCGACCGTGACGGCGTCGAACGGCTTGAACGGGCTCGGCCAGTGCTGCGAGTCGCAGAACCAGAACTTGCCGTCCTCCTTGTCGCGCAGGCTGTTCTGGAACTGGAGATAATAGGGGTAGAGCTTCTCCCAGCCCTCGGCGCCGACCGGCGTCTTCAGGTCATAGGGACTTGGGAATTTCGCATGCGCCGTCATTGTCGTTTCCCCTCGGTTATCTGTTGTTTGTTGTCGTGATGCTCACCGCTTGGCCTGGACCGGGGCCAGCAGCGTTCCAAGTACACCCGCAATCCCGGTCTCGTAGATCGCGGTCGACTGCTTCTTCCTCTGGCTCCAGACGGTCTCCGGCCGGCTCTGCAGCGCGACGAGGTTCTCGTCCTCAGGGAGATCGGCATCGATCGCCCATTCGACGTCCTGCGGACAGCCCATGCTGCGCTCGAGCGACTTGGCGAGCCTGGCGACGGCGAGCACCTGGGTATTGGACAGGGAAGGCAGGGTGCGACGTTCCGGCGCGATCACGCGCTCGACGGTCCGGCGCTCGGCGCGATCGGCGACGAGCTCGAAATCCTTTTCGGCGATGCGCTGCTTGATGACCTGCAGAAGCACCTTCTCGACGACGAAATTGTCGGGCGTGATTTCGCCGGAGACCACGGGCTCGCCGAGCCCGAAGGCGGAATCGATCACGATCTTGGTACGGTCGCCGTTGATCGGATCCAGCGTCATCGCCACGCCCGCGGCGGCGGCGTTGACCATCTTCTGGACGCCGACCGACATCAGCACGTCGATCTGGCCGAGCCCGTTCTCGGCACGGTAGGAGATCGCGCGCGCGTTGAAGAGACTGGCCCAGCACGCCTTGACCTTCTCGACCACGGCGTCCTCGCCGACCACCCAGAGATAGGTATCCTGCTGGCCGGCGAAGCTGGCGTCGGGCAGGTCCTCGGCGGTCGCCGACGAGCGAACCGCCACCGGAAACTGACCGTCGGGCGACATCCGGCGATACGCCTCGCGGATCGCCTGCTCGACCGCGCCCGGCATCGGCTGCGCCATGATTGCGTCGCGGATCTCGTGCGACAACTTCTCTTCGTCATCGACATCGTCGAGCACGATCCGCGACAGGCGCTCGCTGATCGTCGCCTCGAGTCCGTTGCTTCGAAGATGAAGGGCGTAGGCGTCGGTCGCGACCGCAAATCCCGCGGGAACGCGCACGCCCTGTGCGATCATGCGCGCCAGGCTCGCGCATTTGCCGCCGATGCGCGGGAAGTCGTCCTCGCGTGCGGCTTCGAACGGCACGATGAAGGATGCGGCTGCGTTGGCGCCCATGCGTCTGTTCCCCACCTTATGGCCCCGATCGGCCCCGGACTTGTTGTTGCTTGTGAAACGCGGCCCAATGACGATCGTCGCGTCAGGTCACGTCCCATTCGATCCGAAGCGCCGTCGGCACGCGGAACGAGATGTTGTGAACGAAGTCGATGGTCTGGTCGGCAGCGAGCCGGAGACCAGGAAGCCTGCGGGTGAGCTCGCCGAGCGCGATCGCGAACTCGATGCGGGCCAGCTGCTGGCCGACGCAGGTGTGAATACCGTAGCCGAAGGCCAGATGGCTTCTCGCGTCGGTGCGCCGGACGTCGAAACGGGTCGGCGCGGAGAACACCGCCTCGTCGCGATTGGCGGAGCCGATGAGCAGGAGGATATTGGAATCCTTCGGCACCGGCACGCCGCCGATCTGGGTGTCATTCAGGGCGCGCCGGCGCCAGGCCACGATGGACGGGCTGAAGCGCAAGCATTCCTCGACCGCCTTCGGAATGAGCTGCGGCTCGGCGATGATGGCTTCCCAGTTGTCGCGCCGCTGCAGCAGCTCGCGCATGCCGTTGGCCATCAGGGTCGTCGTGGTCTCGTGGCCGGCGAACAGTACGCTGTAGAGAACGCCGGCGATCTCCTCGTCGCTGATCTCGGCGCCGTCCTTCTGCAGTCGGACCAGATCGCCCGGCAGATCGTCGGTCGGATCGTCGTGGCGCTGACGCACCAGCGCGCGGCAGTAGGTCCAGTATTCGACCATGTTGCGCGCATGCACGATCTGCTCGTCGTCGCTGAGGTCGCCCCACGTCAGCAGCGCGCGGCTCACCGCCCAGGACTTCACGCGCGGCACGTCCATATTGGGAATGCCGACCAGCTTGAACAGCACCAGCGCCGGCACATCATAGGCGAACTCGCGGAAGAAGTCGGCATGTCCGCGATCGGCGAAGGCATCGATCGCCTGATTGACGATCGCCTTGATCTCCGGCTCGATCGCCCTGAACCGGCGCGGCCCGAAGCAGCCCTGGACCAGCTTGCGGATGCGGGTGTGATCGGGCGGTACCCGCGCCGACAGGCCGGAATAGGCGGTGAAGCCGCCCTCGCGCATGATGCGCTTGCCTTCCTCGCACATCGGGCGAAGCGGGGCCTGGGCGTTCTCCGAGGAGAATGTGCGCCAGTCGTCGAACACAGCCTTGATGTCGGCGTGGCGCGCCACCACGAAATATTTCAGCTCGTCGGAGAAGAAGACAGGCGCCTCGGCGCGGGCCCATTCATAGAACGGGAACGGATCGCGCATCTCGAAGGGATCGAAGTCTTTGGCGGCGTCGCTGTAGGGACACCGCGCCAGCTGAGCTGCCGAACCTGGCATGTCGTCCTCCCATTCGCCGCCCTTGGTGGCGACGTTGTCATGGGCTCACTCTAAGCGGCGGCCTTTGGGTTTTCTTTAGCCCTTAACTCTATGACAATTTGAGACAAATCGTCAATTATGCGGGCGGCGGCAGCCCCATGGCGCATGGCCTGGCCGGCAAAGGTCGCGTTGCCGAGCCGGTCGCGAACGAGCGGCCTTACGCCGTGAGCTTGCGGTGCAGCTCCTGAAGCGAGGCGCTCTTCGGCCGGTTGTCGAAATGCTTGAGCGAGTCGAGGTACAGCTTGAACTGGCGGTCGATCGCCTCGCGTCGTCCTTGCGCCTTGAACACCTGCATTGCCTCGGCATGCGCCATCTCGCACAAGGGATCGATCGCCAGCGCCTTCTGGCAATGCGCGAGCGCGGCCGAGTGGTCGTTGCGTTCGAGATAGATCCGAGCCGCGTCGCGTTGCACCTTGAAGAACATGTCGCGCAGCCAATAGCGCTTGCTCCAGCACCAGTCGCGCTCGCCATCGTCGGCGTACTCGACCGGAATGTCCTCGAACAGGTCTCCGGTGTACAGACGGTCCGCCGCCTGCAGACAGATCAGCGCCTCGTCGCTGGCGCCCGCCTTGATGTGACCCTGGGACTGACGGCAGAGCTGCTCGAAGGTTGAGATGTCGAGCCAGCTGCGCTCCGGGGGCACCAGCACGTAGCGCGATCCCTCGCGTCGGACATAGTTGCGCGTCTCGTCGCGTCCGTTGGGCTGGCCGAGCGCCAGCCGCAGATAGCGCACGGTGTGATAGAGGCGGTTACGCGCGGCCTCAATGTCCTCGGCGTTGGGCCAGAGCAGATCCGCAAGCTCGTCGGTGGCTGCGCCATGGCCGCCCTTCTGCAGCAGATAGGCGAACAGGGTCTTGGTCTTGCGGGTCGCTCCGCCGGGCGGGTCCCAGTTCACCTGGCTGCCGTCGTTGCGATAGATCCGCAACCGTCCGAAGCAGCGGATCTTCCAGCGGTCGCGGCTGTCGAGATGAACTGTACTGGGCTCTTCCGCCGATCGCCGCAACAGCCACATGGGGTCGGCGCCTTCGGCTGCGTGCAGCGCGGCCGCCGATGTCCCGATCCGCAACTCCGGCGCGATCGCGCCGAGCCAGAAATCGACCTGCTCACGCAACGCGCCGCGCGTCTGCAGCCGCGACGGCAGCCAATGCGGATTGTCCACCAGTCCGGCGCTGGTGAGGATCTGCGGATGGCCGCGCAGCGCGACGAGCAACTGCTCGTCGATCAGCACCCGGCGGTTATAGAGAGAGGCGATCGAGACCTCGGACTGCTGGGTGAGCGTTTCAGCAAGTGCGGGCCAACCCTCGAAATTGGCCGTCGCCGAGTTGGTCTCGAGGCCCCAGCTCATGTCGACGACGAGCAGGGCGGGGCCGTGTCTGCGGGTCGGCGCCACCCACCTCTCGATTCGGCCTGCGACATCTCGAAACGAGATCGGCACCCGCAGCAACGCCATCTCGACAAAGCTCTTGCCCTCGACGAATCCGCTCTTGTTGATGCGCTTTGCGAGCTTCTCGACCCGCGCGACCGCGTTGACGTCCGCCGCGATCACGAAGATCCGGCACGGCTGTGCGACAGTCTGGTAAAGCTTGAAGAAGTCCGCAAAAAGAAGCTTTTGCTGCGTCGCGAATAGGGCGAGGTTGACAGAACTATTCTTGGTCATGGGTCCTCACCCGCGACAACCCCATTGCCGTCAGCAGACTGGAGGTAGTCTAAGAGCGGTCGCCGGAAGGTTGCAAGGCCCTGTTTCGCGAGCATTCCAGCAAGCTGGCGAGATCCAAAGGCCGTGAAATGCGGCAGCGAAATGAATAGCCTTCAGCGACGATGCATGTTCGGGTTCGAGGGAGGGGATGCGGATCGAGCAAGCCAGCGGAGCTGATTGTCTCAACGCGAGGCTCCTCTAGACCGGCAGGCGCTCGTGGATTGCCGCTCCATGACCTCTCGGATGAAGGAGGACGCCGCTAGAACTGTCGGGCTGGCAGCGAGTTGATGATTGATGTTCGATGGAGGCCAGCCGCGGGATAGGCTTTATCCCTCAGCTTGTCATATGAGAAGTCTGGCTCCGTTGTCTGCAGCTTGCGAACCATCTCGAAAGAAAGCTCACGGTGCTCATTATGGGCATAGAGAGCTGACAAATATCGCAAGGGTGGAGCAAAGGTCGGAGCAAGAGCATGGCTGGCTTCTGCAAGATGGACGGCCTTGTCCAGTTCTCCCGCCATGGTCCCCGCAATGCAGCTCAGGGCATCGAGCTGAAAACGGAAAGGCGCCGCACCAGCGATCGTACGGGCAAGCAATGTGTGCTGAAAGCCGTCCTCTGGTTTGCCGAGATAGCTCTTTGCGATTCCCAGACAGGCCCAGGCGATCGGGTTGGCGTGGTTCAGTTCGCGCAGCCACCCACGTTCCATCTGCCACCTTCATTCGATGGGACCGAGGGGGCGAACGAAGACCGTGAGTGGTGCGCTCAGTGTTATCGCAGCCGAGTCTGCAGAGCGCAGCATTGAGCGTATTGTCGCCAATCCGGCGACGATAGGCGAAGCGCCAAAGTCGCGGTGGCGAGCATGAAAAACCCCCTTCATCTCAGCGTTTGTAATCCTTGTCTGCCGGCTTCAGGTGCCGGAAATACGGGGCGGACTCGGCCGGTTCGATTCCACCCACGACTCGCGATACCATGACCTCCGCGAACTTCCATCAAGAATACCGGCAGAGGGGGCGGACGCCAGCGAAGGGCAAATGCGGCTTGTCTTTGATGTTGAGGGGCAAACGGCCGACGGCGGATGCGGGCGAACGGTCCAAATGGTGCCCTGGCCGGAATCGAAGCACCGCGAAGAATGCTGTAACCAAGGCTTCCTGGAAGCACCCGAAGTCGGTACTCACAGCCTTACTCACATGATTTATGAGTCCATAGGCCATTCGGCTCTCTTGATGGAGCCGTCCACGGCGGCTCATCTTCATCAACGTTGTGCAATGAGGATCAATGAGATGCTGTGGTCAGCATACCGGTGGACTTCAACGTCATCAAAGTTGTCTCGCCGGCAACGAATCGATGATCGATGACCGATGCAGGCCGGCCGCAGGATAGGCCTTGTCGCGCAGCTTGTCGTATGAAAAGTCCGGTTCGCTGGCCTGCAATCTCCTCACCATCTCGGAAGAGAGATCGTGCTTGCCTTCGTGCGCATAGAGCGCTGAAAGGTAACGCAAGGGTGGTGCGAAGGTCGGCGCCAGCGCATGACTGGCCTCCGCCAGATGGACGGCCTTATCGAGTTCGCCCGCCATCGTCCCCGCGATACAGCTCAACGCATCCATCTGGTATCTGAATGGTGCAGTTCCGGCGATGGTGCGCGCAAGCAGCGTATGTTGGAAGCCCTCGTCGGGCTTGCCGAGATAGCTCTTGGCGATTCCCAGACACGCCCAGCCGATCGGATTGGCGTGGTTCAATTGGATGCTGCGTTCGGCCAGTTCGTATGCGGCGACGTAGGACCGCCGCATCATGGTCTGAACGTGCGCGCTCAGGCCCGCAACATAAGAATTGTGAGGTTCGAGTTCGAGGGCGCGGTACATGAAGTCGAGGGCCTCGGCTTGCAGTGTCTGACGGCAACTGAATTGTCGTTCCGCAAGTAGAAAGGTTCGCAGATAGGCGCGCCAAGCCAGATAGATGCCGCGTGATTCAATATTGAATGCGGCCGCGAAGAGCTTATCGGCCGTCGCAAAGTTGATCTTGCCGAGCCTGAAAAGATGCAGAATCCCCGAATAGCAGAGATCGGAGGCTACCTCGGCATCCGGCCCTCCCGAACGGACCGTGATGAACTGATCGATGGCGACGTTGACGACGAGATTGACGCACCGCATGACATCCGCATCGTTCAAGTCCAGCGCCTGAATGCCGGGTAGCTGCAGCGTGGACGACCACTTCAGGGTATGTTCCGGTCGCTGCGACAATGCGAGGCGGACGATTTGCCTCGTGTGGCCTCCGAACACGTCCGAATGTAGCGAAAGCGTCTTGCGCGGCGCTGCGTCCTTGTCGTCGCAAGCCGGGTCCATCGTATCCCTACAATCGATGACCTCGGCGACGCCGAGTTCCTGTATGGTTTTTGCTACCGAGTCGATCAGGCTGTCCGCGAGCAACGATGCGTCGGACTCTCCAGACTTGGAGTTGCGAACCAGCACGATCCGATTCCGTGGAATCGAACGTCCGCGCACCGGTTCTTCGAGGGCAATGTCCGCAGGGCGATCGGTCCTTGCTTGGCGCGTAGTGCGGCGATCGCTGAAGTTCTGACGTTGCGATCGAAGCCAGTCCTCGAAACCATCTTCGCCAATATCGATGCCTTCCAGGAGTTCGCCGGAGTCGTCCGCTTTTGTGGCAAGATCGAAATCCGTATCAAATAAGGTCGGATCGAGCGCCAGCACATAGCTGTCCGCAAAAAGCACTCCGTGATCGTTTCCAAATGCCTTTCGAATTTCTGACAGGCTTTGGCGAAGGCTTGCCGCGCCCTGCTCCTTGCCTCGACTGCCCCACAGCTTATCCTGGATCCAGACGCGCGATCTCTTGTTTTCAGGCGATAGCGCCAGCATTGCCAGCAGTGCGCATGCCTTCCGTCCCCGCGGCGTGCAATCTTCACCGTTCGAATTGATGATCTTGGGCGGACCAAATAACCGAAGATGCACCTTGGCTGTCGAACTTCGCATGGATCGCTCTTGAGGGTCCTGCCCTGTCTTTCGTAGCCCGCTACCCTCAAAGGTAGCGGAAGACGTTTCTCAACCATGGAGTGAAATCCTGCGGCAAACACCTGTCAACGTGAAATATGCGTGAAATTGCGTTAATTCCGACTGCGGACGACTTGACCGTTCAGGGCTTCGAACTGAGCATCGTGACGTACCTGAGGTTGTTCGTCGGGTTTTTCCGGGGAGGCGCAAATGGCGCGGATAAGCGGCGAGAGCGGTGAAAGTGGCGAGAGCGGCGAGAGCGGTGAAAGTGGCGAAAGCGCGCGCTCCCGGTCGTTCACGGCAGCACGGGCGCTCATCTCGGGTCGCGAGGGCGTGGTGGGGATATGGCGGGATGTTGGTACCCCTCCGGCAAACTACGAAGCCAAACCGTACGCGCTGGACCGCTGGTCGACGCCGGTGCGATTGCGAACCCTGACCGCCGAACTGTTGTCCGGAATCTACTACGATGTCGGAGATTGCAACGAAACAAGCGAGTCCGTTTGCGTCGAATATCGGGGGCGCGGCGAAGACGGTACATGTGCGTTGATTCACATGATCAGGCCAAGTCCATCCGATTTCGCCAAACAACTGATCTTTGTGCATAACTATGCGGCACTTCGGATGGAGCGCAGCGGCGAGATCATGACGGAGATGACGGACATCCTGTCGTTCCTCGGCTCGGTGGGCTTCCTGCACCCGGATCGAACTCGGCGGACGTTCGAGCTGCTGACGCTGGTCCTGAACGTGACCGGCCTAATCGAGATGCGGGTCAAGCATGCGCTGACCTGCCGGCGACCGGTCGAGTACTCGCCCCAGATCCAGCCGATGATTCCAACGCCCGGTCACGGCTCACTGCCAAGCGGGCACGCGACGGAATCCTTTGCCGCCGCTTTCGTGTTCTATGCGTTGCTGTCGCAAGCCAGAAGCGCACGCATCAAATTCGATAGCGACGATCCGACTTTCGAGCAACTGATGCGGATTGCCGAACGGATCGCCATAAACCGGACGGTTGCCGGCGTTCACTTCCCAGTCGACAGTGTAGCCGGCATGAAGCTCGGTCTCGCCTTGGCGGAGTTCTATATTGCGCGTTTCTGCGGCGGCCGTTTTCTGAAGACGCATGCTTTCGATGGGCGAGGATTCGACGGCGACTTCTGCTACGAAGATTGGATCTCTGAATTCGTCGACGACCCCCAGGAGCGAAAGGCCAAGTCCGACAGCGGACGCAAAATATCTGGAAATACGCGCGCCGAAGTGCCGAAATCCTGTGATCTGAACCATCTCTGGGACCAGGCGGTCGCGGAGTGTCAGTTGATGATCGGAGTGGTAGGCAAGTCGCGATGAAGCTTCATTGGAAAAAGACCGCTTGCGACCGTCCCGATCCCTATCTGGACTGGGAATTCCGGACCCGGCGCAAGCCCAACCCGGATCCCTGGTGCTCTGTGCAAATCCAGATCAGGCCGTTGCGCAGCGCTCTTGCGAGCCTTTACGAGCTACAACGCGCCGTCGATGAGGGGTACGTGCCTGACCACGACGTCCCGGCCAAGAAATTCACCATTCGAATGAGCGATGACGAGCGGACTCTCCTGAGTTGGTGGATCAAGGCCCTGGAAGGGCCAAAGCCGCCAAAGATCGATGAAGTCGACATGCAGTTCTTCATCTATCGCAAGGAAACGTTCATCTATCGTGGCGGCAGATTCCGCGATCCCGGATTTTATCGCTCTCTTTTCGTGGGGCCGCCGATCATCGGTTTGCAGTTCAACGACTTCAACCCCCAGCCCGATCCGACCAGCTTCGAACCTTCCTTCCTGGCGGCTACCAAGGTTGCTATCGGCATCATCGACGACGGGATTGCCTTTGCGCACGAAAGATTTCGAGATCGCCGTATGGTCTCGAAGATCGCGGCCATGTGGCTACAGGAGACGGAGAAGCGGAGTCCGGCAGACAACGCCGTCGTATTCGGCCGCCGCCTTATGCATGACGAGATCAAGCAGTTGTTGCAGGAATCCAAAAGCGAAGACCGCATTTACCGGAAGGTTGGTGCGACCGATTTCGGCAAGACCCGCGCCTACAATCCACTGGCCGCACGCGTCAGCCATGGGACGCATTTGCTCGATCTGGCTGCAGGCGGAGGTCGGGGCAGCGAAGGAGTGTCGATCCTCGCTGTCCAATTGCCGTCGGTGGCGACGGTCGACACGTCGGGGCTGACGATGGGAAGCTATGTGCTGCAGGCGGTCAGGATGATCATGACGTGGGCCGATGCATTGAGCGAAGCCGGGAAGCCAATTCCGCTGGTCATGAACTTCAGCTATGGCCTTTTGGCGGGTCCTAAGGATGGCACTCAGTATCTCGAAAAAGCGCTCGCCGGCATGGTCCGCCACCGCAACAAGCGCCATCAAAACCCCAATCTGACCCGCTTGGTCATGCCGGCGGGCAACAGCTATCGCACCCGCGCCGCCGCAAAACTGGAGCTCAAAAAGGAGGTCGAAACCCTGGATTGGGTCATCCACCCCGATAGTGCAGCAACGAACTACGTCGAGATTTGGCTCGATACCGGCGCCGAAGGCAAGCCGGGACAGGCACCGGTGGAGATCTGGCTGACCGCACAGGACGAGAGGACGAGCCCACCCATTCGGCCTAGCGAGGGTTACATTCACCAGGCGACGATCGGTGGCGGTCCGATCGCTGGGATTTATTTCGACCGCATTCAGCACGGAAAATCCGTACGCGAGCTGATCCTGCTCGCTGTCAATCCGACCGTGCGCAACGACGACTGCCGCGAGATCGCACCTTCCGGTCGCTGGAAGCTGTCTCTTCGGAATTTGACCGGGACGGCGATCACGGCACATGTCTACGTCCAGCGCGACGATACGCCGTTCGGCTACCCGCGGCGCGGCCGCCAATCCTACCTCGATCACGCCGGCGCCTATGAGCGCGATCCGCAGACCGGCGATTATCGAATGCAGAGGGACGGTTGTCCAATTAGGTATGCGGACACCCTATCTTCGATCGCAACCGGCTCGATGAATGAGAGCGACCACGTCATCGTTGTCGGCGCCGCCGAGGCATCAGAGGATCATCCCCCTTCCGACTATACATCGAGCGGTCCCACGTTGGTTCGGTCAGGGCCGGATTGCTCCGCCTTCGCTGACGAAGGCCACGCGCTCTGGGGCGTGCTCGCCGCGGGCACGTTCAGCGGCTCCGCAGTCAAGCTCAACGGTACGAGCGTCGCCGCGCCTCAGATCGCGCGGAAGGTGGCAGACGAACTACGGGCAATCGCTCATCCAGCTTCTGACAGCACGGCCGCGCCGGTTTGCATCAATCCGGCCGCGACTAATCCAGTGACGAGTCCCATCGATCCACCCGATCCTCGGCTCGGCAAATACATCTTCCGGCCTGGCTCCGACGGACACATTCCGAGGCGTCGCTATCCGGCGGTGAAGGAGCTATCGGCCGGAACTGAGTCTTAGATTGGCGCAGCGTGCGCCCTTCGCAAAAAAGACCGTGCGTATCGCGATCTTCGCCCACGCGTCGACATTACAGGCCAAGCGCTGTCCGCGCTCGTCAAGAAAAACTTTCGTGGCTTGCGTTTTGACGATTAATTCGCGGTGAGTTGACGCCCGTCTCACGCCGCCCGCGCATCCTGCTTCAAGCCACGCTGGTGTGGCACTTGATGGAGGACGATATGCGCAAATCCGCTATTCTCGCAGCTGCGATCCTTGCTGCGATGCAGTTGCCGGCACAGGCAGCCAAGTACACGTGTACATTTTTTAGAGACGGCAATCCCATTGGACAGCCTTGCTCGCTCGACACGGCAACGTCCGGCAAAATGTGCGAATACAAGTTTAGCTCGACTTTGACGGGCACATGCCTGGCGCAGACGGGCGGGGTCAATTTGCTCGCCTGCTGGCTCTCCGATCCGAACAAGGCGGTGGACCTAGCTCGGGGGCAGGTAAAATCGCAGGCTGATGTTGCACATGTCCTCGCCGAGCAACCGGGATTTGCCGCTGTGGGCGCCGCATTCAGCCTTGGATCGATCTGGCCCAACAATGCTCTTGTTGCCTATCGCGAAAACTTGAGCGGCCCGACGCTGCAGGCCGGCTGTACCGAATGACGTACAGGCAGTGCCAAACTGCGGGGCCGAAGCCGCTAACGCGGCTTCGGCTTTCGGCAGATGTCTATGTTTGATCAGAGCTTGGTGCCCAATCCGCAGCATTCGGAGAAACACTATGACCGACAAAGTCCGAGTTCGATTTGCGACCAATCGAAATCCCATCTCGGGTCCCGATCTGTTCGGGCCAAAGTACAGAGACAACAATCCGAAGCACTATGTCACGGGATCCATCGACGTCTACCGGCTGTCCAACCTTCCGGATACCGGTTGGGTGCCGGACTCCAATTCGGTGCAAATTGATCCGCCGATCGACGCGTCGGTGTTCCAGCCGACCACGCAGAATCACAATGACATCGTGGCGTTCGCGCGCGATCGCGTCGCCGCGGAGCTCGCATCGGCCCGCGCGTCGCAATATGGCCTGATATTGCTGCCGGGTTTCGATTCGACCTTTTTAGGTTCGATGAGCCGTGCCGCGCAGGTCATGTCAAACTACAAAGCGGCAGACATCTTCTGCTTCTCATGGCCATCCCAAGGAAAATTGGATTTGGCGAGCTACAAGGCGGATCGTGATGCGGCCGCCAAGTCCGCCAATGCCGTCGCCGATTCGCTTCGCAGGTTGTTCGCCGTTCTCAGGGCGCTTAAGGCCAACCTCCCGGTCTTGCACCTCGTCCCTCATTCGATGGGAAATTATGCACTTCAAAACGCCGTTCAGCTGATACCCGCGAAAGAACGCAACACTCTGCTATTCGAAAGCGCGTTTCTGATGGCGGCCGACGTAAACTACGATGCCTTGTCGAAGGCCAGCGAACTGAAGCCATTGATCACCCTTGCCAAGAAAGTTCTCGTATACAAGAATGGCGGTGACCTGGCGCTGTCGCTGTCCGGCAGCATTCTTCTCAACAACTATCCTCGCTTGGGACAGTGGGGACCGCGTGATCTGAGCAAGCTTTCCAAGACGGTCAACTCGATCGACTGCTCTGATGTTGGATCAACCCAGGGAGACGACGGCGGGTCCCACTACGGACATCAGTACTACCGTCTGTCTCCCTGGGTCCTGAACGATGTTGTTCAGGTTCTGGCTGGAATACCGGCCAACAAGATCGCGGGCCGCCTTCCCGCGATCCCCGATGAAGGAGGCCGCGCTTGGTGGATTCCGTACGATTCGGGGGCTGCATCTTCAGGACGCGGCAAGCCGCGCAAAAACGAGGGAAAGCCGACCAGACGCAAGAAGTGAGCTGAGGTTGGGTCCGGTGGCCCATGATGGTATGGGGAGTTTCGGTGACGCAATCTTCTCCTAACGGCCACGCATCTCCCCCCCTGCACAAACTGCCCGTCGTGCTGATTCCCCTTGCACCGTCGGGCAAATCACCTGCACATTTTCGGCCATCCCGCCCGCACTGAGAGGGGCGTATCGCGATCGTCACGGGACGTTGCGGCGGGGAGCGGTGGCCGCGGGGCGACGCAGCATCTCATGGAGGTGCGGACGAACGTCGTTTTGCGGACGGTCAAGCCGTGTGGTCCCGACACCCCGACGCTGGTGTCTTGGTCGGCGACGATGTCGATGACGGGGGCAAGCAAGCCGGTCCCCAGGGAGAGCACGGAGCAGCCGTTCAAACCATTGCGCAGGGAAGGCCGGGTTGTTTCCGGCTGAGCCTGTGGTTCCTGCCCCGTGCATTTTTTCCGCACGGGGGCCATGGGTGCCAGTCGGCACTCGGCCTTCCCTGCGCCCTCTCAATTCAAGAGGACGCCGGACTGCAGCAGAGCTCGGGCCTGACAGGTCGCGAGATCGCGGTGGCATGGGCGTCAGTAGCTGCGACGAGCGCAGGCTGTTTGACAGGGTTGATGGGAAATCAGAGTCAGAGAGCGCGGCTCAAGCGAGACTTGGGGGGCTCAAACGTCCGGCTTCGCCAAGAGGCTTCGCCGGACACGCTTCGCCCTGCGGGCTACTCGCGCGGCTGCGCCACGCGTAGCCCGCAGGGCGAAGCGTGGTGCCCCTGGCCGGAATCGAACCAGCACTCCTTGCGGAACTCGATTTTGAGTCGAGCGCGTCTACCAGTTCCGCCACAGGGGCATTCGCCGGGCCTGTGCAGGAACCATAGCGAAGCGGGCGGACTATAGCGGGCGGTCGGGCCGGGTCAACCCGCACGGACGTGATGGGCGCGCATCTCGACAGCTTTCGCGGGCCGGAGTAGGAGCCGGAACGGCCCGGCATGGGACCGGAGGCAGCCCCGTTCGGGAGGACCGATGACCAATACTTCTGTGATGGCGCGCCCTGCGGCGGGGAGCATGAGCCCGGCGGTGGCGGCGGCGCTGCTCGCGGCCGGCATCGCGGCGGCGGCCTTGGCCGGCGCCTGGTACATGCAGCTGGTCTGGGGCCTGCAGCCCTGCGAGCTCTGCCTGAAGCAGCGCTGGGCCTATTATGCGATCGTGCCGCTCGGGCTGCTGATCGCGCTCGCCGCCAAAGGCGGCGCACCGCGCGCGCTGGTGCTCGCGGGGCTCGGCGTGGTCGCGCTGGCCGCGCTCGGCAATGCCGGGCTGGGCGTCTATCATTCCGGGGTCGAATGGGGCTTCTGGCCGGGCCCGACCGAATGCACCGGGCCGATCGGCAATCTCGGCAGCGCCGGCAGCCTCCTGGAGCGGCTCGACAGCGTCAAGGTCGTGCGCTGCGACGAGGTGCAATTCCGCTTCCTCGGCCTGTCGCTTGCCGGCTACAGCGTGCTGATTTCGCTCGCCATCGCCGCCATCGCCGGCTGGGGCATCACCCGGAAGCGCGCCTAGTCGTCGACATCCTCCTGCGGCCGTCCGAACAGATGGACGATGCCGGGGGTGGCGATGGTGACGAACACGAAGCGCGACAGGTGATGCGCGCCGACGAAGATCGGGTCGATGCGCAAGGTCAGCGCCAGCGCCATCATCGCGTCCATGGCGCCGGGCGCGAACGCGACGATGGTGTCGGAGAAGCGCACATGCGTCACCAGCACGATCACGGTGACGAACAGCGCCGAGATCGCCACCGCGATCGCGAACGAGCCGAGCGCGGCCCTGATATGGCCGACCAGGGTCTTCACCCGCATCCGCGCGAAGCGGCTGCCGATCAGGGCGCCGATGCCGACCAGCGCCACGCCGCGTATCCATTCCGGCAGGCCGCCCTCGACGAGGCCGGTGCCGTGCAGGAGGCCGCTGGCGACCATCGCGCCGAACAGCCAGCTCGCCGGAAATTTGATCAGCTGCATCAGCATCGCCGCGACCAGCGAGGCCACCAGCAATGCAAGCAGGCCGAGCGGCGAGGCGACGCTCTGGCCGAGCGAGATCGGCGCGGCCGGTGCGACGCCGGCCACGGCCAGCACCAGCGGCAGCGCCGCCGTCAGGATGATCACCCGCAGCGTCTGCACCACGGCGATCGCCGGCAGGTCGGCGCCGCGCTCGACCGCGAGCATCGTGATCTGCGACAGCGCGCCGGGACTGCCGGCGAGCAGCGCCGAGGTGCGGTCCCAGCCATGGACGCGCTGCAGATAGAGGCTGGAGCCGAAGGTCGAGCAGAACGTCGCGAGCGCCAGCAGGCCGATGGTCACCGGATAGGCGCTGACATGGTTGATCAGCTCGCGCGAGACGACGGCGCCGATCGAGATGCCGAGCAGCAGCAGAACGGTTTGGGTCAGGATCGGCGGCATCGCCAGCGGGCGGCCGGCGATCGCGGCGATCGCGGTCGCGATCATCGCGCCGGAGATCAGCCCGCCGGGCAGATGGGCGACGAGGAAGATCAGGCCGCCGGCGGTGCCGAGCACGAGGGTCTCGATCGCGCTCAGGGTCTTGGCGCGGCTTGGCAGGTCGAAGGGGAGGGAGGAGATGATCTGGCGCACGGCGCCTTATGCCAAAAGCTGCCTGCGCGAACAATTCCCGCCGTTGCGCAGGCGCCATGCGCGCTTGCGTCCGCGGGCGCTGGTCATTTCGGCTTGTCCGGCGTCGGCAAGGGAGCGGGCGCGGGTGTGGTCGCGGCGGCGGCCGCCGCCTTGTCGCGCTTGCAGGCCGAGCGGAATTTGCCGCGTGCCTTGCCCTTCAGCCCCTGCTCGTCGGCCTCCTTGGAGCAGGCGATGGAAATCGTCCGGCGCGCAGCCTTGTCCAGGGTGGCGAACTTGTCGGTGGCGGCATCGGGCCGCGCCGGCAGCGTCAATCCGGGTTGCGCGCGGGCGGGGCCCGCGGCCGACAGGGTGGCCATTGCGATGGCCGCAATCGCCGCCCGGGCAGTTACTCTCATGCTGAAGTCCTCGAACGAAAGGCATGGTGCGATGTCCGGCGATGCTGAACCCGCAGTGAATGGAATGAGCCGGATCGCCGCGCGAGGCAAATTATATTTTCGCGCGGCCACGCTCCCGCCTGCTTTGTCGGTCGCAGGCGTCTCGCTAGAATTACCGTCCCATTCAACATGCTCCACAGGGAGATCTGGGATGAGTTTTCACGCAAAATCATTGGTTGCTTCATCACTCGCCACGCTGGCCGTGATCGGCCTCGCGACGTTCGCCGCGGCGCCGGCGCAGGCGCTCACCGCGCAGGAATGCAGCGCCAAGTACAAGCAGGCGAAGGAGGCCGGCACGCTGGGCGGCCAGAAGTGGAACGACTTCCGCAAGGCCCAGTGCGGCAGCGATGCCACCGCGGCCGCGGCACCGGCGGCTCCGGCCGCACCCGCGGCCGAGGCCAAGCCGGCCAAGGAGGCGAAATCCGACGCCAAGGAGGCCGCTCCCGCGCCGACCGGTCCCGCCGTGTTCCCCAACGCGGTGGACCCGAAATACGCCAAGGAGAAGCCCGGCAAGGCGCGGCTGCAGACCTGCGTCGATCAGTACAATGCCAACAAGGCGACCAACGCCAATGGCGGCCTGAAGTGGATCCAGAAGGGCGGCGGCTACTACAGCGAATGCACCAAGAAGCTGAAGGGCGCTGCCTGATCCGGATTGACGTGACGTTGCCGGCGGGCCGGGGGCATCATGCGGCCGGCCGCCGCTCTCGACGCCATGCATCGCCGCGAGACCGCCGGCCAGACCGGGCTCAACGCCGGTCGCGCGGCGGTCTCGCCGGTGGCGGGGCATTACTGCTCCGGTGATTTTGGGGCTTGCCTTCCGGTGCGGGAAATGACCCTGCTCTCGCCATGATCTCTGCTGTCCAAGGTATGCTCGGCCTGGTTTGCGGCGCGATGGTCGGGTTCTCGCTCGGCCTCGTCGGCGGCGGCGGCTCGGTGCTGGCGGTGCCGCTGATGGTCTATGTCGTCGGCGTGCCCGAGCCGCACATCGCGATCGGCTCGAGCGCGATCGCGGTCGCGACCAACGCTGCCATCAATCTCGCCAATCATGCGCGCGGCGGCACCGTGATCTGGCCGATCGCGGCGCTGTTCGCAACGGCGGGAATCGTCGGCGCCTTCACCGGCTCGCTGCTCGGCAAGATGGTCGACGGCCAGAAGCTGCTGGCGCTGTTCGCGCTGGTGATGATGGTCATCGCCATGCTGATGCTGAAGACGCGCGCCCGCATCGGCACCCCCGATGTGAAGATGAGCATGGCCAACATCCCGGCGATCGTCGGCTTCGGTCTCGCCACCGGCACGCTGTCCGGCTTCTTCGGCATCGGCGGCGGCTTCCTGATCGTGCCGGCGCTGATGGCTGCGACGGGGATGCCGATCATGAATGCGGTCAGCTCGTCGCTGGTCGCGGTGACGACCTTCGGGCTTACCACCGCGGCGAGCTATGCGTGGTCAGGGCTCGTCGCCTGGGATCTCGCCGGACTGTTCATCGCCGGCGGGATCGCCGGAGGTCTTGCCGGCACGCGCCTGGCGCGCCATCTCTCCGAACGGCGCGGCGCATTGAACGTGGTGTTTTCGGTCGTGATCGCGGTGGTGGCGCTGTACATGCTGACGCGCAGCCTGCTGCATATCTGGAGCTGACCTCAATGAAGCGCGTCCCCTCGACTGCGATCATCTCCGCCAGCAGCCGGCGTGACGTGTTGACGCTTCTTGGCGCAACCGCGGCGCTGTCCTTGTGGCCCCGCGACAGTCGCGCCGAGGATGCCGATGAGCCCGACGAGGGCGCGGTGCTGCGCGATCCCGATGCGCCGGTGCTCGGCAATGCCGCGGGCGACATCACGATCGTCGAATGGTTCGACTACAATTGCCCGTATTGCCGCAAGCTCGATCCCGAGCTGCAGCAGGTCATCCATGATGATGGCAAGGTGCGCTGGGTTCTCAAGGAGTGGCCGATCCTCGGGCCAACTTCGGTGGTTGCGGCGCGGATGGCGCTGGCCTGCAAATATCAGGACAAATACGCCAAGGCCCATGACGCGCTGATCGGCGTCAGTTCGAAGCTCACCGAGCCGCGCATCGACGAGCTGCTCGCTGAAGCCGGCGTTGATATCGACCGCGCCAAGCGCGACCTCGCAGCCAACGCGAAGGCCATCGACGCCATGCTGGCGCGCAACGACAAGCAGGCGCGGGGATTGCGTTTCCGCGGCACGCCGTCCTTCATCGTCGGCAAGTTCAGGGTGCCCGGCGTGCTGACCATGGCGCAGTTCGAGCAGGTCATCGCCGACGCGCGCAAGGCCAAGGCGGCCAAATAAGGCGGCCAACTAGCTGGCAAAGCAAAGGCGCCTCGACCGAAGCCGAGGCGCCCTGAAAACGAAGCGTCTTGCGCGTTACTTCGACGAGATGCGAACCCAGTCGTCATGCGCGCGGGTCTTGAGCGAATTCCAGCTGTCCGCCGCGACGTCCCAGTTCACGATGGTCCGGCGCGACTGCGCGCTCGGTCCGTTGGCGACCTCCGAGGTCTGCATCGAATCATGGATGTAGACGCCCAAACCCAGGATGAGGGCCCCCAGGATCATTCCCACGAATGTCCGCATGTCATGTTCTCCAGTGTGACGGCCAACAACGCCGCGGTCGAAACTTGGTTCCGCGCTCGCCGCGGTCCCGGTCCACCGCGATCAGGACATCCTAACTGCGCGATTTTTCAGGCCGCGATTCCGGCGACGAGGTGACGAGATTGAGGGCTTTCATCTCGTCGGGCTTGAACGTGAACAGCTGGTCATGCGGCGTCTCCATCGCATGCACCCAGACCTTCAGATCGATGCCCATCGCGGCGAGGTGGCGCTGGCATCGCGCCGAGATGTTCTGCGCAAGGCTCATGTCGTCGCCGGACCTCACGGTGGTCCCGGACGTGGGGACTGCGGCGATCTGATGCACGCCGATGATCGCCCGCTCGCCGGCCCGGCGCTCGACACCGCCGGCGAACACCAGCGGGCACGACGACGCGCAATATTTTCCCGCCTCCACTTCGGTCGCGAATTTCCGCGCGCGGATCAGTCGCCCCATCGCCAGCGCGTCGGCGACGGAGCCGCCTGGCGAGTTCAGCACGACCGTCTTGATATATTCGCCGTGGCGTTCGACTGCGTCCGCGAAGCTGCGTGCGCTGCCGGGCGTGATCGTGCCGGTCGCGAACAGCCGGCCGCCGCTGCGCAGCTCGAACTGAACAGGCTGCTGCAAGGCACGATCGCCCTGGGGCAGCGGCATCAGCCGCTTCATCAGGGGCGCCAGCACCGATGGTGATTCGGCCGGCATGTCTGGCGCGTCGCGCCGAATGTCGAGCTGAGTCGGGGCTGCATCCGATGGCACCTGCGGAGCATTCAGCTCGAGCAGATCCGCCGCGAGAACTGCGACGGTGACGACGAGGATGCTGCGGAAGACCCAACGCAGAATGCTCTCATCGGGATTGTCCGCGAGCCAGGCATGGACGCATCGGTTCAGCGCCGAAGCCACGGGACTACTTCCCAAGCCGAGCCGACGACAGCGACGTCACGTTCTCATCCACCGCGGCCGGCGCCGGCTCGATGGCTGGCGCGGAAGGCTGCTCAGCAGGCGTTTCGGCAGGCCGTCGCTCGGCCGCCCGCCTGGCATCCTCGACCTCGCGCGCAATCTGCAATGCGGTGACGAGATCGCTGGCCGTCAGGCTGGAGGCGCTCACGGCGGGCAGGCCCTCACGGCGGATGGCGGCATGGACGACGCAGAGGATCAGCACCAGCACCGCCGGCATCAGGTCGATCGAGATCGCGCCCGCCCAGCTCGGGATGAAGTCGCCGGCGTAGCGCAGCACGGCTTCGGCGGGCGACAGCGTCTGGAACCGGGTCGGCTCGATCCGCGGCAGCGCCAGGATCTTGTCGGCGGCGTCGGCGAGCGAGGCGGCCTGCGTGGCGATCGCGCCCTCCACCTTGCCGACGACGGCGGTCTGGCGCTCGGCCAGGTCGCCGCTGCGTCCGCCCGGGGCAGGCGCGATGAATCCGGCCGACAGCGACGTCGCGGCGCGCTTCACCGCAGGGGCCACCGAGGTCTGCTGCAGATTGGCGATCACGCCCATCAGGTTGAGCGACTCCGTGGCGAAGGCATCGCTGCGCGTTGCGATCGGGCCGCGGTCGGAGATCAGCTCGCGCATCCTGGTGAGGCTCTTGCCGCCCTGCTCATAGAGAGCGGAGACGCGCTTGCCCGACTCCTGGACCTGCTGGCCCAGTCCGTCGAGCTGCGTCGACATCTGCGCGAGAAGCTGGACCACGGTGCCCGATCCGGAGGTGCCGGTGAGCGAGCCCGCGCGTTCGGCGTCCGCCAGCTTGGCGAAGCGGGAGGAGGCGAGCTGGATGTCCGGCAGCAGGCTTTGCGCAGCGATGGCCTGGCTGTTGGCCCGGTCGAGGTCGCGCGTGTAGTTCTGCACGGTGATCGCAAGATGCTGCTGGATTGCGGCGGCGCCGGCCAGCGCCGAGGCATTCAGCCAGGACGACATCGCGACGATCATCAGCGAGCCCAGCAACATGCAGCCGGCCATCATCAAGCGCCCGATCGTGCTGGTGACGTGCGGCATGAACTGCATCATGAACACCCAGAAGGCGTAGATGCCGACCGAGACCGCGACCGAGTAGATGACCGCCGCAAAGAACACCGTGGTCGGACTGCCGTTGAGCAATTCGCGGACGCCGAGATAGGTGTAGACGCCGGCGGCTAGCGCCAGGATCGCGGTCGTGAGCTTCAGCGTCACTTCGAGACGGCTGACGCCATTGGCGAGCACGACGGAGGTGGAGGAGCGGGCGGAGGAGACTTGCGCGACGGACGCAGGAGACGAGGGCATCAGCGGCGAGGGCATGAGCGGACCTTCGGCGGCCTCATGGCCGCCCGTATGCAGCGCCCCCGCTGTATGGCCGAGCAGAACCAGTGCGGACAAAATCCGCCGACATTGTGTCGGCGGCATTACCGATCAGCCATGTCGTCGGGAGACGCTGGCTCAGCGCATCAGCCAGCGCAGCAGCTCGACATTAGCCTCGCGCGGATAGCAATGGCTGAGATCATCGATCTCGCGATAGGCGACATCGGCGCCCGCCTTGGCCAGGGCGTCGGCGGTATGCCGCGCGATCTCGACCGGGAACATCCAGTCGAGCTGGCCGTGCACGATCTGGATCGGCAGCCCGCGCAGACGGTCGCGGTCGGCGATCTCAGCCATCAGCGGATGGAACGTCGCGGCCACCGGCGCAAGGTGCGTGAACGGCGAGCCTGCGGCCAGTCCGCTGACGTAGCAGAACGTGCCGCCGTCGCTCATCCCGGTCAGCAGCATGCGGGTGGGATCGATCGCGACGCGGCTGCGGACGAGGTCGAGAATGCGCAGCAGGTTCGGCGTATCGGCGTCTTCGCCCATCAGTGCCCAGGTCGGTCCGGCCGCGGTGGGGGCAACCAGGATGGCGCCGAGGCTGCGCGCGGCGCGCAGCCAGCTCCAGAGGAAGTCGCGGCCGTTGCCGCTGCCGCCATGCAGCGCCATGACCAGCGGCCAGGGCCGGTCCGCCGTGTAGTATTCCGGCACATACAGCGAAAAGCCGCCGCGATTGCCGATCTCGTTATGGTCGTGAAACACGGCGTCCTTGCCTGCAGAGGACGTGGCCAGCAACCGGCGCAGCCCGTCGTCGCCGTCGACGGCGGGATCGAGGAAGAATTCGCTCAGCGGCGGCAGCGTCGCGGCGAGCGGAAACAGCGCCTCGAGTGCGCGCGGCAATTGACGCAGGGCCCTGAACACGTCGACCAGGTCGCCCTCGCCGCGCTGAACGGCGCGCAGGCCGGCAAACGACATCAGCGCGGCGTCCGCTGCGGTGTCGAAAGCGATACGGATATGGGCGAAGTCCGCCGGCCACGACGTGAGATGAATCCGCGCCGTGTGCAGCGCCTGCTCCGGATCGCCGACATCAGCCATCACGCGATCGAAATCCGGCGGATTCAGGTAGCGCGCGACGTAGGACAGGGCTTCGAGCGTCTGCAGCAGTGGCGGCAACACGATGAGAATGTCATCCACCACGGCATCCGTCATGCAGGTCTCCTTGATACGCGAACCGCGGGTCTGGCCGTCTCGTCTGTTTGCCGGCGAGCGCTGTCATGCAACGCAAAATCGGCCGTCCGGGCAATGACCATTTTCCGAACGCGTGTTCGCTCCGCGAAGCCGCAATCTCGCGATGCGGCTCCCGCAAGTCAACATGGTGCGGACGTTGCCGTCGCGCGTGGCAGGTGAGTCGCGCGCGAATACACGCGCAGACGATAGTTGATTGACAAAATTCGGGCGCGATGTCGCACTTGGTGAGAGCCGACGGCGCAGCGGAGGGTTCCTCATGGATCACCGCCCTGGGTCAAAACTGCCGATCGGTTGCCGAGGGGGGATTCGCATCATGACCAAGTCGCCGTCGGCCGCGTTGATCAACGCGGTGCTCGCCATGGACGTCTACAACAGAGGCGTCAACCCGACGCTCGTGGTCAATTTCAACCGTATCGGGAGCTATGAGCTGGTGGCGGCGAGCGTGACGTCGACCGCCGACAATTTCGAGGCCGCGACCTATCAGCTCGCGGGCGATCCATCGACACGGATCATTTCGTTTCGCGGCACCGACAGTCTCGCCGACGTGCCGTCGTGGCTCGGCGGCGCCGGTCTGGCTGGCTGGCCGACGCAGTTCCCGGATGCGGAGTCCTACTACAAGACATGGGCGACATCGAACGTCTCATTGACCGGACATTCGCTCGGTGGCGGACTTGCCGGCTACATCGCGGCGCTCAACGACAAGGTGGCCTATGCGTATGACGCGATGCCGTTCGAATTCGCGGCGGAAGTCCGCTACGACCAGTTGCACGGCTTCTGGGGCGCGCTGACGTCGCACCCGGTCGACCGCTATTCCGACATTCACATGGTCTCCCTTTCTGGCGAGATCCTGCAATATGTGCGGGCAGCGGCGCCGGTGCTGGAAGCGCCGCTGGCGCTGCTGCAGCTCGGACCGGTCGCCGGCGCGCTCGCCATCGCCCATGCTGCGATCGGCATCTCGTCCGAGCAGAAGACCGTGCTCGGCGCGGGCACAGATCTCGGTCTGGATCCGGTCAGCCTGCACTCGATCGCGCTGCTGACGATGATGCAGTGGGCGAGCGACAACGGTGCCCAGGATTGGAAGAAGGCGGCGGCTGTGCTGCTGGCGCCGCTGGAGGATGACGCGATTGCTTCGGCGGTCGGCATTCCCGCGGCCGGTGTGAGCGGCGAAGGCGCGCCGTCCGACAAGATGAAGGACATGATCGCCTATTCGACCGTCACCGATGCGAGCGGCTACGGCAACAGCGCCGTTCAGGCCCTGTTCAACGGCGGCGGCGTGCTCGGCAACAGCGTCAGCGCCGACACCGCGGCGACCTACCTGAAGAACGGCGGGGTCGAGAAGGCGCTGGCCGAGATTGTGGTGGAATATTCGGCGCTGCTGGCGCAGAACCACGACGAGGTCACGGCGACGCCCGGCGTGATCGGCCATGAGCACGGCATTTTCTATCAGGATACGGCCAACAACCTGCTGGTTGCGGATCTGTCGTCCGACCTGTGGTCGCACACCGACACCGGATCTACGGTGGACATCCTCGGCAAGCTCGCGCTGATCGATGCGGTTGCGAGCTTCGAGGGCGATGACGCCAACCTTATCGACATGGCGATCGGCGTGCTGTGGGGCGGCAAGACCGACAATCTCGACTGGCTCAGCGCGGCGCTGAGCGATGCCGCGACCTCGGTCGCGGTCGATCCGGTGCCCGGCGCGATCATTGCCGCCTCCGACGGTGCGCTGCTGATCGCTGGCGGCGGCAACGACACGCTGGCGGGTACCGCCAATGACGACCTGCTGATCGGCGGCGGCGGCAGCGACGTGCTCAAGGGCGGGGCCGGCGACAACATCCTGGTCGGCGGCGTCGGCGCCACCTACGTCTATGCGCCCGGCGACGGCAACGACGTCATCATCAACGGCGTCGCCTCGCTGCCGAAGCCGACCGGCACGCTCGATTTCGGAACGGCCTACACGGCCGACAATTTCTGGTTCGTCAAATCGGGCAACGATCTCGAGATCGACATTCTCGGCACCCATCAGCAGGTCACCGTCGCCGACTGGTTCCTTGGCGGCTCCTATCAGCTGCAGGAGATCAAGGCCGGCGGTCTCGAGATCGATACCCAGGTGTCGCAGCTCGTGCAGGCGATGGCGACCTACGCCCAGGCGCATCCGGCCTTCGATCCCACGGTAGCATCACAGTTGCCGACGGATGCGCAACTGCACGACCAGATCGCCGCGGCCTGGCACGTCAACGCGTGAACGCAGGCCCGCGGCCGCCTCAGTGCAGCCGCGGCGCCTTGAGCAGCTTGGCGCGGTCGGTCGAGGCGATGGTGACGTCGAAGGTGACGCCCTCATGGTGCACCGTTAGCGGCACGTCGACGCCGGCTGCGCCGAGCGCCCAGAGCTTGCGATAGAACTCGCTCTGGCTCGTCACCTTGTCGCCGTTGATGCCGAGGATCACGTCGCCCGCCTTCAGCTCGGCGCGGGCGGCCGGGCCATTGTCGGAGACGCCGATCACGACGACGCGATCGTCGACCTCGGTCGCGTACATGCCGAGCCAGGGGCGTGCCGGCTTGTTGACGCGACCGAAGCGCCTGAGATCATCGATGATCGGCTTCAGCAGATCGATCGGCACGACCATGTTGACGTGCTCGTCCTTGCTGTCGCGCTCGCGCTCCAACTGGAGCGACCCGATGCCGATCAGCTCGCCCTTGGCCGAGAGCAGGCCGGTGCCGCCCCAATTCGGGTGGGCGGGGTGGGTGAAGATCGCCTCGTCCAGCAGATATTCCCAATAGCCGGCGAATTCCTGCTTGGCGATGATCTGGCTCGCGACCGATCGCGTCCGTCCGCCGGCGCCGCCGAGCACGACGTGATCGCCGACCTTGGTTGCCGCCGACGAGCCGAGCGGCAGCGCGGGCAGGTCGAGCGACCCGAGCGCCTGCACCAGCCCGAAGCCGGTGGTGAAGTCGAAGCCGAGCACATGGCCCTCGACCACGCGTCCGTCATTGGGGTGCAGCCAGACGGATTCGGCCTCGGTGATCAGGTAGCCGATGGTCAGCACCAGCCCGTCGTCGATGACGACGGCATTGCCGGCACGCTCGGTCCCGAGCGTTTCCGCGCTGAAGGCGTCGGACGGAATGATGGCATGCAGGCCCACGATCGAGGACAGGGCTTGATCAAGATCGTATTGATAGTCTTCGGCGCGAGGCTGGAAGGCGGAGGGCACTTTCCATTCGGTCAAAGAAGGCATTTCGTTCTCCTGCTCTGTCGATACGCCCGGATGTATCGACCAAGCTTCTGCTTCGTGTCGCGTGACGGCCACAGCGTGAACGCGAGCTTAACATCTTTGGGCGGCTGCGCCAGTTCCGCGGGCCCCGCGCCGGCGCTGGGAGGAACTGCCCGTGCCGACTACCCGCGGCCGCAGCCCCTGCCGATCAGGGGCCAGACCAGCCACGCGCCGGCAGCATACAGGCTGCCGACAGTCGAGGCTCCGGTTCTGGCCGCGATGTGGAAACGTCCGGCATCGAGCAAGGCTCCATCGGAGGCGACGATCGCCGAGATCATACGGTCGGACGGGCCGAACACGACCACCGCATCCGGCTTGATCACCAGGGCCATGGCAGCCATGCCCGCAAACCAGGCGAGGGCAACGGCCAGCACGCCCTTCAAGGGAAGGGCGCGGGACGGGGGAGGCCGGTCAATAGTCGTAGGCATGCTCGAACGTATATCCCGCGGCTTCGAAACGGCCGATGTCCTGAACCAATGACCGCACCGGTACGTCGACGCCGATGCGGCGGGCACCGGGACGCGACTGGATCGGGACGCTGAATATAGGCAGCCCATCGAAAGCTGCCAGCCGTCCGTCGCCCGGCGGCACCATGATCGTGACCAGGATGCGATGGTTGCCCGCGACCTCGCCGAGCCCGGCGCCGTCATGACGGCCGAGCTCCTTGGCGAAAGCATCGAACTTGGCGTAGCGCTCGGTCTCCACCAGCACGCCCTTCATGCCTTTGGCGTCCGTGACCTCACGGATCACCTTCACGCCCGGCATGACTGCAAGCTCGGCGGCAGGCAGGCCGGTGACGACGCTCTGGATGGCCAGCACGGCCGGATCGTAGCCCGCCGCATAGCCGATGACGGCCGCATAGGCGGCGCGCCCGGCATATTGCAGGCTGAGCGAGACGCGCCGCTCCACGGCGCGGAACGACGGCACGAAGGGCGTCTCGCGCCAGAACTGATCGAGCTTGGCGACGAAGGGATAGCGATACCAGGGGGTCTGATACAGGAATGCCGCGTAATCCTTCAGCAGAGCGAGGTTGAAGACGTCCTCTGCCGTCTTGACGCCGTCCGTGGTCTCCCAGCTGATCGCCCCGATGCTCTTCTCGTAAGCGCCCTGCAACGCCATCTCGGCGGTGAAGCTGAAGCCGATGATGTAGTTCGTCAGCTTCTGCTCCGAGGTGGCGGGACCGGAGCCGGCCGCCTGGCGCGTGGCCCGGCACAGGCTGCGCCAGAAGCCGGAGACGCTCGATAGATAGTGGAAGTCGGACTCCGAGGCCTGCCCGGTCACCGCAGCGAGGTCGGCATAGGCGTGGACGATGTACCATTCAGGAAAGGTCAGGAAGCTGTCACCCTGCGACCTCGCATAGGCGGGATCGGTGATGCCGAAGTCGGAGTTCACCACCGGGGTCGGGACGTCGGCCACGCAGACCGTCTCGACGCTGATCACGGTGGTGGCAATGCCGATCGCCGTGGCTGCCAAGACGACGCCGAGAAGATACAGCGCTTTGCGACGCAGGCTCATGCGACGGCAGCCTGTCTACGCCACGGCGACCAGCCGACCGCGATGCCGATCGCGCCGAGCGCGAGATGCGGCAGGCTGGAGAGGACCTTCACCAGCCACGAGGTGTCGCGGATGCCGTCGATGACGATCGAGAGGTCGAGATAGCCCGAGCCGGTGAAGACGCCCATCACGCCGTCCAGGAAATACAGCGAGCCGAACACGCGCAGGAAGAACACCGCGCTGCGGCGGGTCAGCATCGCCGCCAGCGCCCACAGGCCGGAAACGACATGCAGCGCATCCTTGTAGATGTCGAGCTGGAACAGGCCGAACACGCGGCCCTGCGCATCGATGAAGGCAGGGATGTAGTCGGTCGCGGCCGCGAATAGCAGCGCCACGGCGAGCGCGAGCGCGGCGATGCGATAGCGGTCCAATGCGAAGCCGTCTGCTGCTGATGTATTCATGCGAAATAGGCGTCCCACATCGCGTTGCGGAACAGGAGGTTCGGATCATACTGCCGCTTGGCGGCGACGAAACGCGCGGCCGCCGGATAGGCCTTCTCGACCTGGTCGCGGCGGGCATGCAGACGATAGGGCAGATAGAACGCGCCGCCAATCGCGGTGATGCGGTCGATCAGCGCTTCGGTCGTCCGCAGCATGTCGATCTCGCCTTCGGGCGAGGTCGCCTGCGAGAACGACATGACGGCTGCGATCCGGCGCACCGGCGCGATCGTGAGCGCGGGTGTCTTGTCCTCGGCGACGTAGCGCAGGGTGACGTTGAGGAATTCGGCGCGCGCTTTGGGAATGATCTCGCGGCAGGCGGTGAGGAACTCGCCGAACCGCTCCGGCGCCACGAAATATTCGTGCAGGATGTCGGTGCGGTGCATGTCCTTCTGCGCCAGATTGGCGACCGGCTCGGCCATCAGCGAGTTGCGGGTGTAGCGGCTGTCGGAGATGGCGGGGCCGAGCCGGGTCTCCATGAACCAGCGCAGGCCCTTGGCGACCTCCCATCCGGTCTGGGCGCGATAGATCGTGTTGGCGACGCCGGTGAGCTTGCCGGAGCTCACGGCCGCGGGCAGGGTCGCCGGAGCATCGGGGGCGGGGCGGAAGGTGACGAGCAGGGCGTCGTCGAAGAACGCCTTGCGCGACACTGACATCCGTCCATAGGCCATCTTCACATTGGCGTCGCCATCGATGTTGCGTGTGAACTGCTCGGCGAATTTCTCCGGCGCCATGCGCTCGAAGCGCGGCTCGAGCAGCAGGTTCGGCACCATCTCGACCTCGAGATCGACGATGAGGCCGAACAGGCCATAGCCGCCCATCGCGAGCCCGAACAGCTCGGCATTCTCCGTGCGCGAGCACTGCACCAAGGTGCCGTCGGCGAGCAGCATGCGGATCGATTTCACCGTCGAGCCGAACGGGCCGTACGGCACCGGCCAGCCATGGGCATTGACGCAGAACGTGCTGCCGACGCCGAAATCGCTGTTCGACTGCATCACGGCCGGCGAGAAGCCCTTGGGATCGAGCGCGGCGATCACGTCCCACCAGCGGTTGCCGGCCGCGGTCCGATAGGTCTTTGCCGCCGTGTCGAGCTCGATCGCGCCGCCGTCGAGCGTGATTGCCGTGCCGTCGCGCGGCAGGCTCTGGCCGCCCATCGAATGCCGGGCCACGGCCGCGGTCACCGGACGTTTCGCGGCCGCAGCCTCCTTCAGCTCGGCGCGCAGCCGCGCGATCAGATCGTCGGTGGCGGGCTTGCGGATCACCACATGCTTCGCAACCGGCGTCGGGTTGAGCCGGCTGGCGTCGTTGAGGATGGTGCGCAGCTCGGCCCGCGCCCGCGGCATCCGCGCCAGGGGCAGCGCCGCGGCCGTGGCTGCGGCGCCCAGAAACCGTCGTCTCGACATCATGGCGCGGACTCTCCTTCCCCTGACGGAGTCTACGCCGGCATCGTAAACGTTCGAAAAATTTCCGTGCGGTCAGTCTGCGGCCGGTCGTGCCCGGGTGGGTGCGAGACGGAAGTCGCGGCCATCCTTGATCCATTCCGCGCGCTCGTCGCGCAGCAGGGTGCGGCGCACCTTGCCGGAATCGTCGCGCAGCATGGTGTCGACCAGCTCGTAGCTCTCCGGGTGCTTGTAGCGGCTCAGCCGGTCGGCGAGGAACGCGCTCATGCCGTCGACAATAGCCTGTGCGTTCCTGGCCCGGTCGATCTCGACGATCGCATGCACGCGCTGGCCGAGTTCCGGGTCGGGCAGGCCGACCACGACGCAGGAGCGGATGTCGGGATGCGCCATCAGCGCCGCCTCGACCTCGGCCGGATAGATGTTGGCGCCGCCGCGCAGGATCATGTCGGCGAGGCGGTCGCCGAGATAGAGGTAGCCGTCGGCATCGAGCCGGCCGATGTCGCCGAGCGACTCCCAGCCGTCGGCGCGCCGCTTCGGCTCGGCGCCGAGGTAGTGATAGGTGCTGCCGGCGCCATCGGCCGGCAGGAAGTAGATCTCGCCGCTCTCGCCCGGCGGCACGTCGTTGCCTTGGGGATCGAGGATGCGCAGTTTGCAGGACTCGTCGATCTTGCCGACCGAGCCCTTGTGCTCAAGCCATTCGGTGCCGGAGATGACGGTGCGACCCTGGCGCTCGGTGCCGCCATAGAGCTCGTAGACGCGCTCCGGCCCGAGCCACTCGATCCATTTTTCCTTGAGCCATGGCGGCATCGGCGCGGCCATGTGGAACACCATCTTCAGGCTCGACATGTCGTAGCTGTTGCGGACCGCCTCCAGCAGCGCCCAGATCCGGTGCATCATCGTCGGCACGAAGTTGACCCACTGGATGCGCTGCGCCTGGATCAGCCGCAGCGTCTCCTCGGCATCGAACTTCACCATCCCGGTCAGGCTGCCGCCGGCGAACAGCGCGTAGTGCGACACGATGAACGGCGCGTTGTGATAGAGCGGACCGGGATTGAGCAGCGATGCGCCCCTGGGGATTCCGAGCGGCGGCTCGGCGGCGGTGTCGGTCACCGCCGGCTGGTGATCGAGGATCACCTTCGGTCGTCCGGTCGAGCCACCCGAGGTCATCGCCTTCCAATAGCGCGACACCGGCGCGGCGAGTGGCGCGTCGGAAAAGCCCTCGGGCATGAAATCGGCCGGCAGCGCGTTCGGCGCATTCCAGTCGGCCTCGCCCCCGACGACCAGCGACGGCTTGAGGATCTCGAGCACCGCGGCGGCCTCGCCGCGCGGCAGCCGCCACGACAGCGACGTCGGCGTCGCGCCGCATTTCCACACCGCGAAGCTGGTCTCGAACAGCGCATTGCCGTTGGGCAGGCCGATCGCGACGAAGTCGCCGGGCTTCACGCCCTTGGCCGCGAAGGCGCGCGCGCGCGCGTTGGCGCGGCGCTCGAGCTGCTTCCAGGTCAGCGTATCGGTGCCGTGCCGGACCGCGACGCTATCCCTGGGTTTGCGCTCCGCATACCAGCGCGGCACGTCGGCCATCGGAACCAGCATCCATTCCTCCACATCGTCGGCCGCCTCGCTCGGGTGCCCGTTCTTGGTCTGCGGCTCGGGCCGCCGACGTCAGTGACGAGAGGTGTAGTGCCTCAACCGAACCGGGTCGTCCATACGCGCGCGGCGCCAGGTTTCGGATGGCAGTTCTGCGAAATGGCGCTGATACGCATGAGGCAGGAGTGAAAGGCTGGAAGCCGTGACGCAGGTGGACTGATAATTCCGTCACGCGGATCGTAAGACGGTCGAGGTCGCGCCACGGGGAACAGGTCAGGCATCGCACCGAACGGCGCGGCGATAAGAACCTTTGCAGCCGATCTTCATTGTCGCTCGCGGGGTCCAACGGACAGGAGCTCCCATGCACGCTCAACAGATGATCGAAACCCACCCGCACGTCCGCGGCCGAGTCGACGATGCACTCGTCCGCTGCATCGAGGAGTGCTACTCCTGCGCACAGATCTGCACCTCCTGCGCCGACGCCTGTCTCGGCGAGGACAGCGTCGCCAGGCTGACGCAATGCATCCGGCTCAATCTCGATTGCGCCGACGTCTGCAACGTCACCGGCCGGCTTGCCACGCGGCGTACGGGCTCCGACCAGGAGATGATCAGTCGCATGCTCGAGGCCTGCGCGGCGGCTTGCCGGCGATGTGCCGAGGAGTGCGAGAAGCACGCCAAGATGCATGCCCATTGCCGGATCTGCGCCGAGTCCTGCCGTCGCTGCATGAACGCCTGCGAGGAGGCGGGACGCAGCACGACGCACTGAGAGGCCAGTTGCGGCGCTGCTCCATCGAAGAATGGAGGCCCATTAAAAAGACAAAGGCCGGGCGCGAGGCCCGGCCAGTCCGACCATGGCGACCGGATTGCTCCAGTCCTGAGAACGCCATCGCAGACAATCGATCGGTCAGCCGCCGTTCAGCTTCGTGGTCAGGGTCGTGAAGATGCCTTCCAGGGTGAGTCCGAGCTTGTTGAGTATGGTGATGATCGCAAGGGCGATGCCGGCCGCAATCAGGCCGTACTCGATCGCGGTTGCGCCCGATTCATCCTCGTAAAATTTGAGAAGCAATTTCCTCATTAATTCCCTCCGCCGTCCAACGACAGGACCGCCGGACGATGTCCGCGAAACTACGGAATGGAACCTAAGGTAGTATGAACGAGGTCGAGCCAAGTTTCGCAGCTGTGCCGTTCATGTCGAAAATTCCAGTTGCAACATGGTCCACTGCACGCGAACGGGATCATGGCGGCACACCGGCTGCGCGCAGCGCCTCCGCATAGGTTGTGGCGAGCGTCCCGGCCGGAAATGGGATCCGTTCGAGGAACTCGGACACCGTGAGATGCGGTTCGAGGCTCAGAAGCTGACGGGCGACGTCGCCGGCGCGCGCCATCTCTCCGTTCCTGACCAGGGCGACGATCAGGACGCGAAGCGCGACGGCGAAACGCCGGTTCTGCGCCAGCGCGATCTCCGCCCATTGAATGGCGGCAGCGCGATCGTCCTCCGCCACCGCGCAGATCGCCAGCGCTCCGGCTGCGAACCATCCCCGCGGATCGCGCGGGTTCAGCCGCCGCGCCCGTTCGATCATCGCGCGTCCCGCAGCCGTGTGTCCGGCCATGATCTCGATCCAACCGCTCAAGGTCAGCGCCATCGCCGAGTTCGGGTTGATCACAAGCGAGCGGCGGAACAGCTCTCGTGCCGGGGCGATGTCCTCGGCCATGTTCCAGATCGCGAAGGCCGCCATCCACAGCACCTGCGCGTCACTGGGCGCATGCTCGCACGCCTGCCACGCCCGCGCCACGGCAGCCGTGCGATAGTTCTCGTCCGGCACGCTCCAGCCCTGGAAGTGGCGCAGCGCCTGGCAATAGGCCCAAGCCGCCATCGCGGGTGCGCAGGCGGGATCGATCGCCAACGCCTGGTCCAGACAGACGATCGCCGCAGCGAGGCTGTCGGGCGTGAAGGCGTCACGCAGGCTGGCGGCGCGCAGCAGCAGGTCGTAGGCGTCGGGATGCAGCGGCGGCGTCGCCCGCCGCCGCTCGCCTTCCGCCAGTTCGAGCGTCGGTTCGATCGCGGCCACGATGCTTTCGGTGATGCGGTCCTGCAGCGCGAACACGTCGTCCAGCTGACCGTCGAAGCGCTCCGCCCATAGATGCGCGCCGGACGCCGCATCGATCAGCTGCCCGTTGATGCGCAGGCGGGACCCTGCGCGGCGCACGCTGCCTTCGAGAACGTAGCCGACGCCGAGCTCGCGTCCGACCGCCCGAATATCGACGGCCTTGCCCTTGTATATGAAGGAGGAGTTGCGGGCGATCACGGCGAGGCCGCTGCAGCGGGACAGCGCGGTGATGATGTCCTCGGCCATGCCATCGGCGAAATAGTCCTGCTCCGGATCGACGCTCATGTTGGTGAACGGCAGCACGGCGATGGCGGGGCCGTCGAACGCGGGCGCGGCCGACACCGCCGGCGTCTGCACCGCTTCGGCCTGCTCACGGACCTCGCCGACGAAGCGGACACCCTTGCGAGGAATGGTGCGGATGAGGCGCTGCGCCTCGCCGCTGTCGCCGATCGCGCTCCGCGCCGCGCTGATGCGGCTCGCCAGCGTCGCCTCGGAGACGATGCGGCCGCCCCACACCTCGGCGAGGATGTCGTCTCGGCTGACAACGCGGTCCCGCGTCTTGATCAGGAACGCGAGCAGGTCGAACACCTGCGGTTCCATCGCGACCAGGCCGCCGCCGCGGCGCAGCTCGCGGCGGTCGGGATCGAGCACGAAATCGTCGAAGCAATATACCACATGCACCGTCCTGGCCGCCGGCTTCACCTTCGCGTCACGCGATCAGCAAAATCAAGCCGGCCTCAAGGAAAAATCAATGCCTCCTCCAAGCGCCGCGCGGGCGCAAGGCGCACAACAACGGCACATCGGAACCAGGAGCCTCCGCCATGCCGACCGTTCTTCGCCCCAGCCGCCGCTGCTTCCTCACCCTTGCCGGAACCGCCGTTGCGGCCCTTCAACTCGGCTCCAGCGCTGGGCAGGCGCAGGGCTTCAAGTCGGCGTCGAAGCTGCCGGAGATCCGCCCGGGGGCGGGGACGTCGCTCGGACCGATCAAGCAGGTCACGGCCGGCGAGGTCAGCATCGGCTATGTCGAGACAGGTCCAGCCGATGGGCCCGTAATCATCCTGCTGCACGGCTGGCCGTACGACATCCACAGCTTCGCCGACGTCGCGCCGGCGCTGGCCGCGTTCGGCCATCGCGTCATCATTCCGCATCTGCGCGGCTACAGCACGACGCGGCTGCTGTCGCCGTCCGCGTTGCGCAGCGGCCAGCCGGTCGCCGTCGCCGCCGACATCGTCGCGCTGATGGACGCGCTTGCGATCAGGATCGCAACCCTCGCCGGCTACGACTGGGGCGCGCGCACCGCCAACATCATCGCGGCGCTGTGGCCGGAGCGGTGCAAGGCGATGGTCTCGGTCAGCGGCTATCTGATCGGCAGCCAGCAGGCCGGCCGCATGCCGCTGCCGCCGGCCGCCGAGCTGCAATGGTGGTATCAGTTCTACTTCGCGACCGAGCGCGGCCGCGAGGGCTACGACAAGAACCGGCGCGACTTCGCCAGGCTGATCTGGCAGACGGCCTCGCCGAAATGGACGTTCGACGACGCCACGTTCGCGCGCAGCGCCGCCGCCTTCGACAATCCCGATCACGTCGACATCGTCGTGCACAATTATCGCTGGCGGCTCGGCCTCGCGCAGGGCGAGGCGAAATACGATGCGCTGGAGGCGAAGCTCGCGACCTTTCCTGACATCAGCGTCCCCACCATCACGATGGAGGGCGATGCCAACGGCGCGCCGCATCCGGCGCCAGAAGCCTATGCCAGGAAGTTCACCGGCCGCTACGAACACCGGCTGATCACTGGCGGCATCGGCCACAACCTGCCGCAGGAGGCGCCGCAGGCGTTTGCGCAGGCGGTGCTTGACGTGACGGCGAGCGCGTAGCGCCGACGATCTCAGGCGGGAGCGCGTTGCTTTTCTTGGCGTTGCAGCCACGTCTCGCGCCGCACGATCCATTGCTCGGAGCGGGTCTCGCCATTGTGGTGCGCGACCTCGATGAAGCCGACGAACTCGGCGCCCGTCTTCTGCTTGACCCGCCGTGACGCGATGTTGCTCGCGACGTTGCAGACGGTGAACTGATCGAGGCCGAGCGGACCGAAGGCGAAGTCGTTCACGGCGGCGACCGCCTCGCTCATCATCCCGCGATTCCAATAGGGCTCGGCGAGCCAGAAGCCGCGATGGCCCTTCGTCGATTCCATGCGCGGCCGGAAGTGAATGTTGCCGATGGCCTCGCCGTCACCGTCGCGCAGCGCCAGCACCCATTGATACAGCTCCTCGCCGGCCGCGATCCTGTCGAGCTGCAGCCTCACGAAGGTCTCGGCGCCGTCGGGAGGATAGGGCCACGGAACGACGGCTGCGAGGTTGCGGATGACGTTCCAGTTGTCGAACCCACGCTGGATCGCCGGCGCATCGGCGAGCGACAGCGGCCGCAGGATCAGACGGGCGGTCTGCAACGTGGGCGAGAGCATGACGCCATGTTGTCGTTTACCAAGCTCGTCCGCAAGCCGGGGTTGCTCCGCCGCCCGACCCGCATGTCACTGATAATGCGCATCGGGCGTCGCCATTAAGGTTGCCAGGAACTTTCACGCCCGTGCTGGAGCCCGATACTTCCACAACGTTGCATTGCAGTGCATGAATTCGGGCACACGCAACCTGCGCGACTGCAGCGTGCGTACAACCGTCGCAGGAAACTGTGCCGGCTCGGGCTCAGGGTTGCGCCCGAACGTCAACCATTCGTCTGCCGCGAGATCATCACGCAGATCTTGGGCGGGCGCGATTCGGGGTGTCGTGGACATGAAGCGCAAAGCGGCGGATCGTCAGTTACGTCGTCTGCAGGCGGAGCAGAGCTTCGATCCACGCACATGGCGCGATCGGCAGCTCGGCCGTGCCGTTCCGTTCTACGGCTCGGAGCTGTTCCAGCTCGGCTGCCCGCCGCTGGCGTCGTTCATCGCCGCGTTCCTCGGCTGTCTGATGACCCTGCATCTGAGTGCAACCGGGCTGTCGCCGCTGATTGCCTCGGCGGCGGCGGCTTTGCTGCTGTGCGCCTCGCTGATCCTGACACGGACCGCGGATCTGGTGCCGAGCACGTTCTTCTCGTCGGCCTATGGCGGCAGCTTCGTCGGCATGACTCCGGTGGCGCTGTTGAACGCAAGCGTCATTCGCGCCGGCCTGCCGCTCGACGCCGCCTTCGTGCTGCTCTCGCTGTTCTGTGGACTGGTGTTCTGTCTGGGCTGTGCGCTCGACATGTGGCTGCGTGGCGGGCTCGCGCGCGGCTATGGCGGACGACTGGGCGCGCTGGCGGCGGTCGCTTCGTTCCTGTTCGTCGGTCTCGCGCCGCTGCTCGGCACCGAGGGCGAGCTGTTTCCGATCGCGCGCCGCGGCGCGCTGGAGCAGGGGCTCGGCAGCACCGCGCTCACCTTCGCGTTGTGCGCGGTCGGCATGCTGGCGACGATGGCCGCCTTGCGCTGGGCGCCCGTGGCAGGGTCGCGCCGCGCGGTACGCATCTTCGTTGCGGCGTCGGTGGCCTTTGCCGGCCTCGTGGCGCTGCAGCTTCTGCCCAGCGGGGCCCCTGATCTCGACGCCTATTCTGCCGGTTGCTTCGTCGGCATGTCGTCGTCGCGGCGGCTGCGCAGCCTGCCGCAGGCGATGGCTGCGGCGGTGCTGCTGACGGGCCTGTTGATCCTCACCGGTCCCATCCTGCCGAGCGTCGGCGGCAGCCTCGGATACATCGCCTTCGTCTCGGTCATCTTCGTGGATGCTGCGGTTCGTCTGTTCGTCGAGGCAGGGGAATCGCCGTGGCAGACCGTCCTCGCCTGGACGCGGGGACTCGTCGCCACACTCGCCATTTTCGCGGTGCTGCTCGCCAGCGAGCTGATGTTTCAGCCGCCGGTGGCGGAGCCCAACGGTCCGTTCGTGAACGCGGACAAAGCCGCCGCGCCGGTGCGGACCACGATGCCCTTACACGACGAGGATCGGCGCGATGGCGCGGCGTTCGGCGAGCCGGCCTCGGCCGCTGACACAGCGCCGGATCTGCCGCTTCAGATCCTGAATCCGGAGGGCGCCAATCCGCTCGCCCTGCGGCCCTCGAGTGAGCCGGCCCAGGAGTCCGCGTCGCCCGCGTCTGCAGAGCCGTCCCGGCGGATCGGTCGCGATGGTCGGCCGGCGGGCGTCCTGGCTGCGCGGCTGAAGCGCCAACAGACACGGGTGGTGCCGCACGCGACGACCCGACAGCACATCATGGCCCGCCATGAGGTGCAGCAGCCCGTGCCGGAGTGGCGACCTGATCCGTCGACGTTGGCGGGCCCCTGACGGGCCGCGAGCATTTTTGCGGCCATAACCCGACTCGGCCATACCTCCGCACGCGTTTTGCCATGTTTTCACTGCATCGTGCACACAGCGGTGCTTAGCGGATGATGCAGGCCCGTCCGGCTCTTGTCTTATGCTCGTACGTCAGGACGCAAACGACGTGGGATCTTTCGCCCGCATCGCGGCTGTCGTTCGGCGTCAGGAGGAGGTGAGGGCCGAGCCGATCCACATTTGGGGGCGGTTCGCAGATGCAGCAGGCCTTTGATGGTGCGCCATACCGGACGGGCCTGCCGGTCCTGTTCCAGCCGCGTCCTCAGCCGCGGCGTTCTGATCTCCCTGTTGCGCTTGTCGTGGCCTTCGCCGGCGCCTTTCTCGGTTGTCTTGCCACGCTGCATCTGAACGCGCTGGGCCTGTCGCCCGCGCTCGCCTCGGCGGCGGTGACGGTCGTGCTGTGCGCAGGCCTGGTCGTCGCGTCTCCGGACAACCTCGCCGCGACCACGTTTTCGTCCTCGGTCTATGGCGGCAGCTTCAGCGGCATGACTCCGATCGGACAGCTCAGCGAAAGCGTCGCTCGTACCGGATTGCCACAGGAGGCATCGCTCTATCTGCTGTCGATATCCTGCGGCCTGCTGTTCTGCATCTTCACTGCGATCGAAACCCGGCGGCGCGTCGTGCTGTTGCAGGGCTATGGTGGTCGGCTCGGCGTGTTGGCTGCGATCGGATCGCTGCTATTCGTCACGCTCGGGCCGTGGCTCGCCGGACAAGGCGGATCGCTCCGTCTGGGGCATCTGAATCAATTCGACCAGGAGCTCGGTGGCTCGCTCGCGATCCTTGCGGCCTGTCTCGCCGGGACGTTCCTGACCATGGTCATGCAACGGCTTCCGCACGTCGCAGAGTCGGGGCGGGCAGCCCGCACCTTCGTCTCGGCCACGCTGGCGTTTGCCGGAATGGCGGTCATGCGAGGGCTCTGGTCCGACGAACGCTGTCTCGTCGATGCCTATTATGCCGGATGTTTTCTCGGGATGTCTTCGCCGCAGCGGCTGTCAGGCCGGTTGCAGCCGATCGTGGCCGCGCTGACGCTCACCGTGGTTCTGGTCCAGGCTTCGACGGTTCTGCCCCTGGTCGGCGGCAGCCTCGGCCTTGCGGCGTTCATTGCGGTGGCCGGCGTCGACCTGGCTTGGCGGACGGGTGGCGCGATGTCCGTTCCCCCATCCACGAAGCTCGCGCTTGGCCGAAGCCTGGCCGTCGCCGTGACGGCGGCGGGGTTTCTGCTGCCGAGCCATGTTTTTCACGGGCTGGCCGACGAGACGGCCGGCGTGGTCCTGTACGAGCCGGATCCGGCCGACACTCCTTCTGCTGCGGTCCAACCTGAAAGGCAGATCGTGGACGCCGTTCCGGACGCAGGCTCGCCGGCGCCGGTCGGGCCTGCCGTGGACCTCGATCCGGCCCCCGCCGCCGTCACCAAGGCCGAGGTCATTGCGATTGACGCCGCGCCCCTCGCAGTCGCTGCTCCCGCGGTCGGCGAGGCCCCGGCACCGCCGGTGCGCGCAGAACAGACTCGGACCCGGCGGACGAGTCGCACCGTGCCAGGCTATTCGCTGCCGCCTCGGGCGGATTCGGGACCCTGGGGCATCATCCGCAGCGGCGATCCCGGGCGGACCGGCGCGGCTGATGCCCGTCCGGTGCGCGCGAAGCCCGCCGCTGTCCGTGCCGTCGTCCCGACATCGGCGGCGCCGCGCCCGGCGCCGCGCGCCCAGCTTCAGAACGCACCGAAGAAGCCGGCGCGGGCGGCCGCGACGGTCTCCCCCGAATGAGCCATTCCTGAAATTGGCGTCAGCCGAACTTGCGCCGCGCGTCGAGCGCGAGCCCGATGCCGACGCTGCCGAGCAGGTCGGTCTCGGCGATGCGCGCCGCCGGAAACAGCGACAGGATGGCCTGACGCAGCGCCGGCACCATGCTCGAGCCGCCGGTGAGGAAGATGGTGTTGATGGCAGCGGCCTCGACGACGGCATCGTCGAGCAGCTTCGTCACCGTGCCGACGACGCGCTCGACGGAATCGGCGATGGCGCGGTCGAAATCCTTGCGCGTGAACTTGATGCGCGCCCAGTCGTCCTTCTCCGACAGCACCGAGGTCAGCGACTTCGCCGCTGTCAGCGCGATCTTGGCCTGCTCGACGCCGATCGCGAGCGTATGGCCGCGATGCTCCTCCACCACCTTGATGAAGCGGTCGACCAGATCGCGCCGCTCGGCCTCGTAGCGGATCTGGCGCAGCTCGCCGATCACGCCTCTCTTGTAGAGCTGGTTGATGCGGTGCCAAGTGGCGAGCTCGTGGTAGTACAGCGTCGGCAAATTGCGCTTGCCGTCGGCGGTCAGGCTGCCATAGCCGAGATGCGGCATCACGCTCTTCAGACTGAGCAGCCGGTCGAAATCGGTGCCGCCGATATGGATGCCGCCATTGGCGAGGATGTCGTCCTCGCGATGCGCCTTGCTGCGCCGCTCAGGCGAGACGCGCACGATCGAGAAATCCGAGGTGCCGCCGCCGATGTCGACGATCAGCACCAGCTCTTCGTGCGCGACCTGCTGCTCGTAGTCGAGCGCGGCGGCGATCGGCTCATATTGGAACGCGATGTGCTTGAATCCCTGGTCGCGCGCGATTCCCTCCAGCGCGCTCTGCGCTTCCGCGTCGGCCGCATCATCCTTGTCGACGAAGCGGACGGGACGGCCGAGCACGACCTGGTTGATCTCCCTGCCGAGCCTCTTCTCGATCTGCGTCTTCAGATGCGCGAAGAAGAAGCCGAGGATGCCGGCAAACGGCACCGCCTTCTGCCGGATATAGGTCTTCTCGTGAATCAGCGCGGTGCCGAGGATGCTCTTCAGCGCGCGCATGAAGCGGCCGTCGTGGCCGGTCAGATAGCGCTCGATCGCGTTGCGCCCGAACTGGATGCCGTGATCCTCGAAATCGAAGAACATCGCGCTCGGCAAGGTCCGCTGCTCGCCCTCCAGGGGGATGAGCTGGGCTGAGGCATGATCGCTGAGGCCGACGGTGGTGTTCGAAGTGCCGAAGTCGATGCCACAATGGGCCGCTGCCGCCATGCTCGTCTCGTTTCCGTCCGGGGGGCGGTCCGCTTAGCCGTTCGGCGGCGCGATGTCATCCGCCAATATGCGGAGCGGCGCGCATGGCGGTCGTCTGGCGGAGAGATGACTGTGCATCCCTGCCTGTCGAAGGTGCAGTCGGGGGCTCTCACGCCCCCGGCTGTCCGGTGATCATCCCGCCGGCCTGAACGCCGGTCCCTCGAAGCGCAGCCCGGCTGCGCCACGTTCGACGCTGTCATGCGCCGCGTGGATGAGGCGCGCCTCGCCGGCGTCCGCCAGGCGCGCGCGGCCGTCCAGCAATGCGGCGAGACGCGCGAGCGCCAGCGCCTTGTTGCGATGCTGCGAGCGGCCGTCGCGCGCGATCGCGACCAGCCCCGTCGGCACGTGAACCGCGCGCACCGCACTCTCGGTCTTGTTCTGGTGCTGGCCGCCGGGCCCGCCGGCACGAAAGCTTTCGAACCGGACGTCGGTGGCCGCCAACGCCGCCAGCCGCTCCGACAGGGGCAGATCGACGATGCCGACGAACCAGTTCTTGCGGCCGTGATGCGGCCGCAGCGGACTGCGGCACACCCAGAGCAGCGAGCCCTGCGTCCAGCGCCGCGCGAGGTCAGACGCCGTCGACCCGTCCAGCACGACGATCGCGCTGGCCGGCCCATGCCGGTCGGTCTGCTCTCGCGCGATCGCGCATGCGCAATCCGCCGCCTCGGCCTCGTTGGCGAGCCGCTGAAGCGCATGCGCCACCGCGAGCCGGCATTCGGCGGGACCGCGCCCCGCCGTGAGGAGCAGCCGTCTCATCGCCGGTCCTCCTTGCGCGGCCGCTCGACGGCGATCTTCTTCACCGTCACCAGCGGGCGGAAGCTGGCGACGACGCGCGCGAGCCCGAATGCTTCGAGATCGGCGATCACGCCGGCGATCGGCTTGTAGGCCTCCGGTGCCTCCTCGGCGAGCAGCGCGCGGTCCTCGCAGATCACGCGGCCGCCGAACGGATTGCGCGCGAGACGCTCGCGATCCGATCGCGTGGCGCCGACACGGCCGATCATCGATGACCGGTCGAACTTGCGACCGGCGCCATGGGCGATCGACCACAACGCCTCGTTTGGCGCTGACGCGAGCGGCGCGACCAGATAGGACAGCGCGCCGCGCGAGCCCGGCACGACGACGAGCCCCTGGTCGGACGGCGCGGCGCCTTTCCGGTGCAGCACGCCGTCTGCGCGGTGCTCGATGCAATTGTGCGAGCACGCGCAGACCGGATCGGCCTCACAGCGCAAGGCCGCTGCCGCCCGGCGAGCGATCACCTGGCGGTTCAACGACGCCCAGCGCAGCGCGTGGTCATGCGCGGCCAGATAGGCCTGACCGGCTTCGCTGTCGGGGGCGAGCGGCTTCAGCCCGTCCGCGACGTGCCGTTCGAGCAGCGCGTGGCCGAGGCCGCGCGAGCCCGAATGCACCAGCAGATGCGCGCGGTCGCGATCGATGCCGCAGCACGGATCGAACACCTCCTCGACCGCCTGCAGCTCGCAGAAATGATTGCCGCCGCCGATCGTGCCGAGCGAGGCATCGAAGTCGGACGGTGTCAGCTCACATCTCGCGAGCTCGCTTGCGATGTCGCCGTCATAGGGTGTGGCGACGTCGCGCAGCCGGTCGGCCGCCTTGTCGACGCGGATGCGGCGCGACGCGAGGTCGAGCGCGAACAGCGCCATGCCGCAGCCCGCGTCGGAGCCGACGAAGGCCGGGTGGATATGGTCGGCGAGAATGGCGCAGCCGACCGGGCCGAACTTGCCGGGATGCAGGTCCGGCATGCCGGCGACGGCACGCACGCCGGAGATGGCAGCCACCGTTTCGAGCTGGCGCACGGCGGCGCCCTCGATCCAGGAGCTGGACGAGTAGTAACCGTGAATCGGCGCACGGCCGTCCACGCGATGGGAAATGCCCATGGGAGTACCTTGGAGACAGACAGGGAGATATGGTCAGGGATGATCAGCGCGCGCGAAGGCGCACGCAGGCCGCGCCACACCTCGCCTCACGCGAGGATCAGGCCCGGCGGCTCCTGGCGGAGCAACGGATGATCGCAGTCATCGTCTTTCTCCAATCGGCGGAGCGGAATGCTCGACGCCGGTGGCGTACTAATCACATCGTTCGTGGTTTGACAATGCGTCTGATGAGTTGATCTGCTGGCTGTGGCGGACGCGACACGGCAACCGCCGCAGCGATCAGAACAACGTCAGGAAATCGATGCGTCGACGATGACCTTGTCGAAGGACGGTGGCGGATCGATTACCGGGAGCACCCCATGCGACGGAAGCGCTGCGACCTGAGCGACATGTCCGCCACGCAGCCGATGATGCCGAGCCGGCGTACCCGAACGATCGTATCAGTCATGGTTCAAAGTCTCCCATGCTGCCGTCGGTCAAGCTCATATAAGGCGTGCCCCCAGCTGCTGCGCCTCCCAGCCTTCAAGGAATTCACGCTGCTGCGTGATCCAGCGGACCGGCTCGCTGCCCCACTCGCGCGAGCGGCTGGCCTGTTCGCCCATCAGCCAGATGTGCCTGACGATCACGAAGGCATGCGCGGCCTCGAAATCCGCCGCCGAGATCGGGCGGACCGATCGATAGCCGTCGACGAAAGCATGCCACGCCGCGTGAAAGCGCCGACCGAACGACAGCTTGGCCCACAGGAACACAGCCAGGTCATAGGCCAGATAGCCGCGGCCGCCATCGTCGAAATCGAAGAAGACGGCCTCGCCAGCGGCGCCGATACGCGCATTGAAGCCATGGCAGTCGCCGTGACAATGCGTCCACGCCAGGCCTTGCATCGCCTCGATTCCGGCGGCTGTTCGCGCACAGACCTCCTGAAGAAAGCCGCCGTCGTCGGATCCGATGGTGCGACAGAGATTCTCAACGCGCGCGAGCGGCCGGTGCAACAGATGGTCGAGGTCCAGCCGGTAGAGCGGCGCTTCCGGCTGATAAGACATCGCCGCATCGTGGACTCTCGCAAGCGTGACGCCGTTGGCGTGAGCATCGGATTGCGAGGCGACGTCCGGCATTCGTCCATCGATTGCGGGAAACAGCACGCCTTCCCGTCGGCCTTCCGCCGCCTCGCCGCGCACGAACAGGTTGCCGTCGCGCGCCGGAACGGCCGCGGCTACGGGCACGCCGCAGCGCGCCAGATGCGCGAGAAAGTCGGTTTCGGTGCGGACATCGGCCGCGCCTCGGGCGCGGTGATGCGACAGCCGAAAGACGTAGCGGTCGCCGCTCGCGGTCGTGACAAGATAGACGTCGTTGAAACCGCGATTCACCATTCGGCACGCGAGCGGCTCTGATAGCACGTAGTGATGGGCCACGAAGCGTCCGATGCTATCGGCGCTGGTTGTCGTGTAGAGCGGCTCGAATTCGGGCACAGTGCCTGTTCCGGAATGATGCGATGTTGTGGCATCCTAAGCCGCTGCGGCTCGCGGTGGAAGGCGGCGAACGCGCGTGTGATGGAGTCGCTCAGGCGTATTCAGGTCGTGCGGGGCTGCCCGCCGGCCAAATCAGTCAATGTTTCGCGCGCAATCGGCCGACATTGTCCAGAGCCTCGACGAAAAAGATTCTTGTTTCTTGTTTTCGGAATTTGTGGTCATCTATCGCCATCCCGCCTCATGCAGAGGGGCGTACGCGTCGTCACGATACGCTGGGGTGGGGAGTGGTGGCCGTTGCGATGTCGGGCGCGTTCGCGCGCAGACGACTGACGCCGTGACGGACGGTCAAGCCGTGTGGTCCTGGCGCCCCGACGCTGGCGTCAAGTCTGCTGCGACATGACGTGTCGTGCGGATGACGTGGGCAAACAAGCCGGTCCCCGGGGAGAGCGCGGAGCAGCCGTGAAAACCATCGCGCGGGGAAGGCCGGGTCGATCCGGCTGTACCTGTGGTTCCTGCCCCGTGCATTTTCTCCGCACGGGGGCCACGGGCCTCAGCCGAGGCTCGGTCTTCCCTGCACCCTCTCGATTGCAGAGAGGGAGTTCTATCAGCACGGCTCGGGCGGATTGCGCGCGAGAGCGCAGACGCGTGTCTCGGCAGACGCATGTAGCACGAACGCGACTGGGCGCCGGTGCGTCGGCGACCCGCGTTGCGCTGACAGGCGGTCGAATGCTGCAGCCCAGCGGATCTCGCGCAGGTCCCGGTTGACCGAGATCAACAGGGCTCGCGCTTGCTCCCTTAAGCCCCTACAACTCCGTTGTTCGTCGTGATCAGGAATGGAATTCGTGGTGCCGCAAGATCCAATCGTGCCTGCGTCCGGCTTGCGGCGTCGGCTCGGACTGCCGTTGCTCGTGCTCTACGGCACGGGCGTGACCGTCGGAGCCGGCATCTACGTCCTGATCGGCGCGGTCGCCGGCCATGCCGGCATCCATTCCTCCTGGGCGTTTGCGCTGGCGGCGTTCGTGATGACGTTCACCGCCGCCTCCTATGTCGAGCTTGCGACCCGCTATCCCGTGAGCGCCGGCGAGGCCGCCTATGTCCGCGCGGCCTTCAAGTCGCGGCTGTTGTCGACGGCGGTCGGCACGCTGCGGCTCGCCACCGGCATCATTGCGGCGGCGGCGGTGACGCTCGGCGGTGCCGGCTACATCCGGCAGCTCATCGACCTGCCGACGCCGTTGATCGCGATGGCGATCGTGGTCGCGCTCGGCATGGTCGCGTCCTGGGGCATTCTCGAATCGGTGATGCTCGCAGGACTGCTGACCCTGATCGAGACCGGCGGGCTGCTGTGGATCATCGTCTCGGCCGTCCACTCCGGCGTCGCGTTCGGCCCGGCCTTGCTGATCCCGCCGCCGCTCGAGCTCGGCGTTCTCTCCGGCATTACCTTCGCCGGCCTGCTGGCGTTCTTCGCTTTTGTCGGCTTCGAGGACCTCGCCAACGTCGTGGAGGAGGCCAAGCGCCCGCAGCGAAACATTCCGTGGGCGATGGCGCTCACGCTGCTGATCACCTCCGCGCTGTATGTGCTGATTGCCGCGATTGCGGTGACCGCGGTGCCGCCGGGCGTGCTGTCGGCCTCTCCGGCGCCGCTCAGCCTGGTGTTCAATGCCGTCGCCGGCATCAGTCCGGCCACCTTCAATGCGATCGCGATCGTCTCGACGCTCAACACCATTCTCGCCCAGATGACGATGACGGCGCGCGTCGTCTATGGCATGGCGGGGCAGGGCGACCTGCCGCGCATCGCCGGCCGCGTCGATCCCCGCACCGGCACGCCGCTGATCGCAACCGGGCTCGTCATGCTGGCGGTCGCGATCCTGGCGCTGGCCTTCCCGCTCGAGCGGCTGGCCGAGGGCACCTCGCTCGCGACGCTGACGATCTTTGCCATCGTCAATCTGTGCCTGCTGCGGATTCGCATCCGGCGCATCGGGTCGGATGCTCCGCATGTCAGGGTGCCGCTATGGATTCCCGCGCTTGGTCTCATCACATGTCTGTTGATGATCGTCAGCGCGTTCGTCGCGCCGTGAGCAGGTGTGATTCAGGACGATGGCGATGCCGGATGTCATGAGCCTCAGTCCCGAGATCGTCGCGATCGTGGTCGCACTCGGCATCGGATTGCTGATCGGTCTCGAGCGCGAGCGCCGCAAGGGCGAGGGACCCGCTCGCTCGCCCGCGGGGTTGCGCACCTTTGCGGCGGCGTCGCTGGCCGGCGCGATCGGCATGCTGATCGGCGGCAAGCTGCTCCTGGCCGTCGTCACCGCCGGAATCATGGTCCTCACCGCGATCGCCTACTGGCGCTCGCGCAGCGACGATCCGGGACTGACCTCGGAAGCGGCGCTGATCCTGACCGTCCTGCTCGGCGGCCTCGCCACCGAGCGTCCGGCGCTGGCGGCGGGCGTCGCCGTCGTGCTGGCGGTGTTGCTTGCGGCGCGGCCAATGCTGCACGACTTCGTCCGTTCGGTGCTCAGCGAGAGCGAGCTCAAGGACGGCCTGATCTTTGCCGCGGCGACGCTGGTGGTGCTGCCGCTGCTGCCCGATCAGCCGATCGGTCCGTTCGGGGCGCTCAACCTGCGCGGCATCTGGACGCTCGTGGTGCTGATGATGGCCATCGGCGCCGCCGGGCATGTCTCGATGCGGCTGCTCGGCGCCCGCGGCGGGCTCGCCGTGTCCGGCTTCGCCTCGGGCTTCGTTTCCAGCACCGCCACGATCGGCGCGATGGGCGCGCGGGCGCGCAAGGCGCCGGAGCTTGGCGGCGCCGCGGCTGCGGGCGCGGCGTTGTCGACGGTCGCGACCATCGCCCAGCTCGCCGCGGTGCTGGCCGTCACCAGCCTGCCGGCGTTGCACGCGCTGCTGATTCCGCTGTTATGTGCCGGCGTGGCGGCGGCGGTCTATGGCGCGATCTTCACGATCGCCGGGCTGCGGCAGAGCGGCGCCGCCGACCTGCCGCCGGGGCGCGCCTTCAGCCTGCCGGGCGCGCTGCTGCTGGCGCTGACGATCTCGGCGGTGCTGGTGCTCTCGGCCGCGTTGCGCGAGGCATTCGGCGAAGCCGGCCTGGTGGCGAGCGCCGCAGTCGCCGGCCTCGTCGATACCCATGCGCCGGCGGTGGCCGCGGCCACGCTTGCCGCGTCGGGCAAGATCAGCGCCGCCGATGCCGTGGCGCCGGTGCTGGCGGCGCTGTCGGCGAACACGATCAGCAAGATCGTGGTGGCGTGGACCAGCGGCGGATCGTCCTTTGCGCTGCGCCTCGTTCCCGGACTCATCCTCGTGATTGTCGCCGCGTGGGCCGGCGCCTTCGGTCCGGGCCTTGCGCAGATGCTGGTCCTTCCGTGACCGCGCCGCGCCTACGCGCTGCGCGGCAAGGGCTCGCCTGCGGCAGCAGCACCGCTGCGATGCTGGACGAGCCACGCGATCGCGTCGTCCTCCTTCATCGGCTTGCCGTACAGCCAGCCCTGTCCGTAGGAACAGCCGAGCATGCGAAGGCACTCGGCATCCGCCTCGCTCTCGACGCCCTCGGCGATCATGCGGTGGCCGAGCGGCAGCGCCACCGCGGTGATGGCGGCGACGAGCTGCTGGTCCCGGCGGTTGCCGGCGATGCCGTGGATGAAGGAGCGGTCGATCTTGATGGTGTCGATCTCGACCGCCATCAGGTTGGCGATCGAGGAATGGCCGACGCCGAAATCGTCGATCGCAAGACCAAATCCATATTGGTCGATCAGCTTCAATTCGTCGGCGCACCGCCTGGGATCGAACATCGCCTCTTCGGTCACCTCGATCTCGATCCGGTGCGGATCGACGCCGTAGCGCTCGGAGACGGTCTTCAGGGTCTGCGCCGGCGAGTGAAGCGGGAATTCGCGCGGCGAGACGTTGATCGACACCCGGATGCCGTGCGCCTTCTTGCGGTCGAGCGCGCGCAGGAACGCGCAGACGCGCTCGCCCACGAACTCCGTGAGCTGGCCGGACAGGCGCAACCGGATCGCCGCGGACACGATGTCCGGCGGCGGGATCAATCCGGCGCTCGGATGCTTCCAGCGCAGCAGCGCCTCGAAGCCGATGACCTCCTGGGTCGCCATCGCCACCTGAGGCTGGAATTCGACGTGGAGCTCGCGGCGGGCCAGCGCCGCCGGCAGCTCGGCGTCGAGCCGGCGCTGCAGTGTCAGCTCGGACTGCATCTTGGCGTCGAACACGCGCATGCAGGCGCGGCCGTCGTCCTTGGCGCGGTAGAGCGCGACGTCGGCGCGGGCGGAGAGCTCTTCCAGATCGATCGGGCCTTCCGCTTGCGTCGCGATGCCGATCGAGCAGCTGACGGGCAGCAACTGGCCCGCGATCGCGAGCGGCTGCGCGAGGGCGGCCATCAGCCATTCGGCAAGTGCGACGGATCGGCTCGCCACATCGTCGCCCTGCATGACGACGACGAACTCGTCGCCGCCCAGGCGGACCGGCAGATCCTCACCGCGGCAGGCGGATTGCAGCAGCGCGGCGATGGCCTGAATGACCCGGTCGCCGGCATCGTGGCCGCGCGCGTCGTTGATGGTCTTGAAGTTGTCGACGTCGATCAGGAGGAATGCGACCCCGCGTCCGGACCGGCACGCCGCGGCGGCCACGCTGCGGAAGTGACTGCGATTGGCGAGCCCGGTGAGCGAGTCCGTGCGAACCAGACGCTCCAGGGCGTGATTGGCCTCGGCCACCGACTCCGCGAGCACCGTCGCTTCGATGGCGGTATTCTGGCTCGCGATGAAGTTGCGCTCGCCGAGCCGCGAGGCGCGGAACAGCATGAAGGTCAGGAACGCGACGTCGGCCGCGACGACGTAGTCGACGTCGCTGCCCGAGATCAGCATCCGCAGCACGGTCGCGCCCATCAGTGGCGCGCCGAAGGCGATCGCCATCGGCGAATAAGCGAGACTCTGGATGATGGCGCCGGTGGTGGTGCCGGCCATGATGAAGACGACGTCGTTGACGTTGTGCGCGCGGGAGAAGGCCGGCAGCGCGATCGGGACGATCGCCCACAGCACGCCGCTGGCGAAGGCCATGATGGTGAGGTTGCGCAGCACGCGCTGTGCATCGCGCTCGATCCGTCCGGATGCCTTCAGGTACGACACCCATCCGGCGCGGAATGCGGCGAAAACGATGGCGGCGCCCAGCCAGCCGAAGATGAGGGTGCCGCCCTCCCTGAGATACAGCAGCAGCGCCAGCGAGGTTGCGATCGCCACGTTGGCAAACAGGGTCAGGGAAATGTTCTGCAGCGAGCTCGCCGCCTGGGCTTTCGCGAGCGCCGCCGCCTTGCACTCGGGGATTGCGGTCTGCATGCGCGGAACGGACAGCCTGCTCGAACAATGACGGAAGCGGGCAGCCATGATGGGGCCCACGCGGCAACGCGCGATCATGCTGAACAGGGGCCTAAGGCGGGGTTAATCCAGTCCATTATACCGCCGGACGGCCGCGCCATTCGGCCAGCGGATCGGGCGGCGGGGCATGCGCGGGCAACAGCCAAAGCGTCGCCGCGCCCAGGGCGACGTCCGCACCAGCTCCGACGACGTGCCGATCTGCTACGGATCGAGCTCGGTGTCCCAATAGAGATAGTCGAGCCAGCTATCATGCAGGTAGTTCGGCGGGAACAGCCGGCCGTTGCGATGGAGCTGGTGGACGGTCGGCGCATAGGGCGCCTGCTTGGGGAACATCTTGGCCTGCTGCGGCGTCAGATTGCCCTTGCGCAGATTGCAGGGCGAGCAGGCGGCGACGACGTTCTCCCAGGTGGTCTGGCCGCCCTTGCTGCGGGGAATGACGTGATCGAAGGTCAGGTCGTCGCCGGAATGGCAGTACTGGCAGGCGAAACGGTCGCGGAGGAAGACGTTGAAGCGGGTGAAGGCCGGATGCGTCGACGGCTTCACGAAGGATTTCAGCGAAACCACGCTGGGCAGCTGGATCTCGAAGGATGGACTTCGGATCGCGCGGTCGTAGTACTCGACGATATTGACGCGATCGAGGAACACCGCCTTGATCGCGTCCTGCCACGACCAGAGAGACAGCGGGTAATAACTCAGCGGCCGGAAGTCCGCGTTCAGCACCAACACCGGCCAACCGCCTTGCGAGACATGTGCGTTCAAGTAACGCTCCTGGCCTCCATAACGGCTGCGAAGCAGCATGCCTTGACATACTACATGCAGCGTGACGGGATTGTGAAGCCCCAAGAATGGCTTGACACATGGTTTGACCTGGCTTCTCCCGCCTTTCGAGCTGCGGTCAAAGCGCGTCAGAACCGTGGCAGAGCGCTCAGCCGCTGCACTGCAAATCAGTTGCATGTCCTCGGCCGGGGCCAGCATCCGCTGGTGGCCAAGGTCAGCCAGGGACGCGCTCCAGCTTCTGCAGACAGCGATGGATCCTGACCTCGTCCGGCATCGGCCGGTCCGGAAAGCTCGTGCTCCAATTGGTGACGCCGACCTCGCCGACATAGATGTCGCCGCGGCTGTCGATCGCGAGGCCGTGCGGCGCCAGGAAACGCCCGGTTTCCAGGCCCGGGCCATGCTCGCCGCCGAGCCGGGCGATGCGCCGGCCGGTGGCGTCGGTGATGGTCAGCCGCGGTCCGAGGTTGGGAACGTTGAGGTTGACCGGCATGCCCGGACCGAGCTCGCCGATGATGAAGGTCTTGCGCCCGGCGCCGCAGGCGCATAGCGCGCAGGGCCGATGCAGATTGTTCCACTGCGTCTCGTAGCGGCCGTCGCCGTCGAAGATCTGGATGCGGTGGTTCTCGCGGTCCGCGACATAGACGAAGCCGTCGGCATCGGTCGCAATGTTGTGAACGATGTTGAACTGGCCGGGATCGGAGCCGGGCTCGCCCCAACTCCTGATGAGCTTGCCGTCCGGCGTGTATTTGTGGACCCGCGCATTGCCGTAGCCGTCGGAGACGTAGATCTCGCCGGATGGCGACAGCGCGGTGTGGGTGCAGCGGTTGAATGGTTCGCCGCTCATGAAGGGCGTCGGACGCTCCGGCAGGCCGATGGTCAGCAGCACCTTGCCCTCGGGCGTGCATTTGCGCACGGTGTGGTCGCCGTCGTCGGTGCAGTAGAGATTATCGTCCGCGTCGATCGACAGGCCGTGGGCGCGGCTGAACAGCCCCTCGCCAAAACTCCTGATGAAATTGCCGTCGCGGTCGAACACGATCATCGGATGGGCGCCGCGATTGAAGGCGTAGACGCGGTCCTTGCTGTCGACGGCAACCGAGGCGACGTCGGTCAGCGCCCAGCCGTCGGGCAGCCTGGCCCAGCCCTTGACGACGCGATAGCTGTGCTCGCCGGAGCCGAGAGTGATGGACATGAAGCAGCCTCCGGGAATGCGCCTGATCTGAGCTGCCGCAAGGCTACACGCGACCGGCACCCGGCGGAAAGCGCCTCATGCCGTCATTGTCAGCATGTGCCCCTGATCCGGCGGAATGCGTCCTTGCAGCGTGTCGAGATAGATCCGCTGCACCGCGTCGGGACCGCGTCCATCCACGATCGTCAGCCAGCCGTCGAGCCGCGGGGAAAAGTCCTGCCACGCCGCGCCGAGCCGCTTTTCGATGCCGCCGGGTCCCCATTCCCTGGCGCGCTTCCTGATCTGGTCGGGCGCGAAGAACCAGGTGGGCCGGGCACCGGGAAGCGCGTCTGCGTCGTCGATGACGTCCTGATGAGTCAGCCCGACACGGCCGGAATAGACCAGGTTGTCGCCATAGTGCCGGTGCAGCGCGGCGCGCAGGCTGGCATTGCCGGCCATGTCGACGAAGGCCGCGCTCGTCCCCGCGTCGAGCCTGTCGACCGCATCGTAGGTCACCACCTCGTCATAGCAGCCGAGCGAGCGGACGAAGGCTGCATTCGATGGCGAGGTCAGCCCGATCACGCGGATGCCCTGGCGCCGCGTATGCAAGAGGTGCGCGAGGCCGAACGCGGTCTTGCTCGAGGCCGAGGACAGGATGACGGTCGTGGCGCCGAAATGCGCCTGTTCGGCGAGGAAGTCGTCGACCAGGAACGAGAGCATGAACAGCGGGCGCAGCAAAGCCTGATAGTCGCCTTGCCGTCCGGCGAACGCCGGATCGTCGCCGACCCGCGCATAGGCGTTGTAGACCGGCGCGACGCCCTGGCGGTGTGCGGCCGCGTCGCGCAGGCCGCGCTTGCTCACATCGGCGGCCTCGATGACGAGATGCGTCGCTATCGGGAAGTAGCCGAACAGGCGCTCGCCTTCCGCCACGGCAGGATGGCGAGAGGCGATCACGTCGCCGAAGCCCCACACGGGGATGATGCCGAAGCCGCCGGGCGCAGGAAACAGTTGCCAATATTTCAACTGCTCGCCGAGCAGGGCATAGGTGATGTTGTTGGCGGTGAAGGCGAAGCGGTCTACCTTGACCAGCAGCGCGTCGGCCGGAAGCGCGTCGCTGCCGGGAAGCTCGGTGACGATCGTCTGGCACTGCTGCAGATCGCTGCGTGCGACGATGAAATCGGACGATTGCATGATGAAGACCCCGGCCATGCGATGATGTGCGTCGTGGTGCGATCCTGGCCGACATCGATGACCGTTTTGCAACCCCAACTTTGTTTGAAACGGCGTTCACCGAAGTTGTTAGTTCGCCTGCGTGATGACGCCCTCGCGTTTCTTGAGCACGCGGTAATAGCTCCACCACAGATGCGCGGCCGCGCCGCGCAGCGGCCGCCAGCCTTCTGCAAGCGGCATCATCTGCTTCGCCGTCGGCCGCGCCGCAAGGCCGAGCCCGACCTTGACGGCCTCCTGCACGGCGAGGTCGCCCGCCGGCCAGGCATCGCCATGGCCAAGGCAGAACAGCAGGTAGACGTCGGCTGTCCACGGCCCGATGCCGGGCAGCGCGGTGAGGGTTGCATGCGCGGCGTCGGCGTCCTCATTGGCGAGAACGTCGAGATTGAGGCGCTCGGCGCCGAGTTCGCGCGCAATGTGCTTCAGCGTCTTGATCTTGGCCGCTGAGAGCCCGAGCCGGCCCAGCCGGTCGGCACGGGCGCGGCGGATCGCGTCGGCATCGAACGGATCGAACGCCGCCTGCAGCCGGCCCCAGATCGCCGCCGCGCTCGCGGTCGACAATTGCTGGCCGCAGACGATGTGCGCGATCCCGGCAAAGCCCGGCTCCCGCCGCCGCAACGCCGGCATGCCGGTGGCGGCGAGGATCGGAGCGAGGCGGTTGTCCTGCTTCACCAGCTCGCGGACCGCGTCCTCGAGAATGTCCTGGCTGTCGAGATGGAGGGTCATGTGTCTAAAGCTTTCTGCGTCGTCATGCGCGGGCTTGACCCGCGCATCCATCTCGGATCGAACGTAATTGAAGGATGATTGTCGGATCGCGCCAGCTCAAGTCCGGCAATGACAAGATGTCATGCCACCCGTTTTCCGATTTGCCCCCAGTCCGAATGGCTATCTGCATCTCGGCCACGCTTATTCGGCGCTGTTGAACGTCCGATGCGCGCAGCAGAGCGGCGGCCGCTTGCTGCTGCGCATCGAGGACATTGACCCCACCCGGTGCCGGCCGGAGTTCGAGCAGGCGATCTATGAAGACCTCGCCTGGCTCGGCATCACCTGGGAGCAGCCGGTGCGGCGGCAATCGGAGCACCTTGCCGAGTACCGCGCTGCGCTGGAGCGGCTGCAGGGTATGGGGCTCGTCTATCCGAGCTTCGAGAGCCGGGCCGAGATCGCGCGGCTGGTCGCACAGCGGGATGCGGACGGAGCCTGGCCGCGCGACCCCGACGGGGCGCCGCTCTATCCGGGGACGGCGACCTCGCTTTCCGAAGCGCGACGTGCGGGGCTGATGGCCGGTGGCGTGCCCTATGCCTTGCGGCTGGACATGGCCGCGGCGATCGCGCGCGTGGGCAGGCTGGCCTGGGACGAGCACGGCGCCGGGCCTTCGGGCGAGAGCGGCAGGGTCGAAGCAAGGCCGGAGGCGTGGGGGGATGTGGTTCTGGCGCGCAAGGAGACGCCGACCAGCTATCACCTGTCCGTCGTGCTCGACGACGTCCTGCAGGGGGTGACTGAGGTGGTGCGCGGCCAGGACCTGTTTCATGCCACCAGCGTCCACCGGCTGCTGCAGGTTCTGCTCGGCCTGCCGGCGCCGGCCTATCGGCATCACCAACTGATTCGCGACGCACAGGGCCACAAGCTGTCCAAGTCCACCCAGGCGACGGGATTGCGCGCCTTGCGCGCGGAAGGCGTCTCGCCGGCGGAAATCCGACACAGGATCGGCATGGTCTAGCCGCGTCCTGCCGCAAGCCCGATGTCTTCCCACGTTTCCGGCGGGGACAACCTCCGGGGCATCGTGACACCCGGAAACGACCGTGCCATGCTGCTCGATGGCGCGGGTAATCGGGAGCTTCAATCGAAAGCGGCACGACGAGACATGACAGTAGAAGTGCCCCTTCGTTTTTCGGAGTTCATGTCACAGGGGCCATGATGAAGCGCGTTCGGAACATGAGTACGGGGCGCCGGGCCCGACCGGCCAAGCCTGCTGCGCCCAGGCCCGCCGCGGCGTCGAGGCCGGCCGGTGGAAAGACGCCCTCTGGAATGGCGCCGTCGAAGGTCTCGTCCAAAGCAGGGAAGCCGAAGACGCCCGCCGCGAAGGCGCCGCCGGTCAAGGAGCGCGCCAAGGCGCGACCGCTCAAGAAGCACGTTCCTCAGGTCACGGCGATGGCGGGGAGCCGGCGCAGCGCGGCCAAGGCCGGATCAGCCAAACCTGGATCAGCCAAGCCCGTCTCGGCGAAAGGGGCGGCGTTCGGGCCTGGCGGACCCGGTGCGGGAGTCGTCGAAGCCGCCTTGGCGGTGTTCGCCCACGAGGTCCGCACGCCGCTGACAGGCATTCTCGCCATCAGCGACCTGCTCGCCACATCCGAACTCGGCGAGCGCGAGCGGCGCTGGGTCGACACCATCAAGGCTGGCGCGGAGCACCTGTCGAGCCTGGCGACCCTGTTCGTCGATGCCGCCAAGCAGGAGACCGCGGGGACGCTGCTGCGCGAGGATCTGTTCGACCTGCGCGTGCTGGCGCGCGCCGCCGGGGACTCGCTGTCCGGCCGCGCCGCCGCCAAGGGGCTGGAGGCCAAGGTCCGTGTCTCCGACGATTTGCCGGGGCTCGTCGTCGGTGACCCCGTGCGGCTACGCGCCGCACTCGAAAATCTGATCGATAATGCGGTGAAGTTCACCGAGCAGGGGGGCGTGGCGCTGGACATCGCGCTGGCCGGCAAGGCCGGGCGCGGCAGGCCGATCAGGCGCGCCGCCAAGGGCAAGGTCGCGGTCGCCTTCCGTGTTTCCGATTCCGGCATCGGCCTGACCCTGCAGGAGATCAAGCGGCTGTTCCGCCCGTTCAGCCAGGCCAATGTCTCGATCGCCTCGCGCTTCGGGGGCGCCGGCCTCGGCCTGTCCTCGGTTCGGCAAATCGCGCGCGCCATGGGCGGCGACGTCGCGGTGGCGCCGCATGAAGGCGGCGGCACGACCTTCACGCTGACCGTGGCGCTGACCGTGGCGGCCGCGCCGCACACCACGGCGGGCGGCTCGGAAGATGGCGTCACCCTGGGGCCGACGCGGCCCTTGCGCATCCTCGGCGTCGAGGACAATCCGTTCGGCCGCGTGGTGCTCAACACGATCCTCAACGAGCTCGGCCACCAGGCGGAGTTCATCGGCCGCGGCGAGGCCGCACCGGAGCGGATCATGGCCGGCAGCTACGATGCGGTGCTGATGGACATGGTGCTGCCCGGCATCAATGGTGTCGAGGCGATTGCCCGTATCCGCAAGCTGGATGCGCCCCACGGCACGATCCCGATCATTGGCGTCTCCGGACGCGGCGAGGACGAGGCGGCCTCGCGCGCCGCCGGCGCCGACGCGTTCCTGCTCAAGCCCGTTTCGCCGCGGGCACTAGCGACTGCGCTTCTTGGAGCGACACGCCGCGCGGCAGCCGCGACTTGATGATCGAGGCGTTCAACTCGCCGCCATACACGAAGATCGCGGCGATGAAATACAGGAACACCAGCGCGATGATCACCGATGCGAGCCCCGCATACATCGTGACGTAGTTGTTGGCGAACCGCGCCAGATACTGGCCGAACACGATGCCCGACACCAGCGAGGCGACGAAGGTGAAGACGATGCCGGGCATGATCTGCATGAAGCTGCGCCGGCCCGCCGGCAGCCAGGCATGCAGGATGAACAGCGCCACGATCAGCGCGCTGATGGTGATGCCGTAGCGCGACAGGTTGACGAAGCGCTCGTTGGCTTCGACCGCAAGCGGCAGGTAGCGCCGGGCGGTGGCCAGCATCAGCGGCCCGAGCACGATCAGGAACGACATCGCCAGCGCCGTGATCGCGGCGACCAGGGTGTAGCCGATCGATTCCAGCCGCAGCCAGTACCAGCGGCGCTGCTCGATCACGCCATAGGCGCGGTTGAGCGCGACCCGCAGCGCCTCGACGCCGTTCGAGGCGAAATAGACCGCGAGCACGGCGCCGATGGTCAGCGCGTCGGTCCGGGTCGTGGTCAGCACGTCGTGGATCTCGCCGGTCAGCGCATCCGCGACCTGGGCCGGCCAGGTCTGCAGCATCAGGGTGGCAGCCTGGTCGGCCAGATCCTTGGAGCCGAGAAAGCCGGCGAGCGAGGTCAGGACGATCAGAAACGGAAACAGCGCCATCAGGGTTGACAGCGCGATATGGCTGGCGATCGCCCAGCCGTCGTCGGCGAGGAAGGTGTAGAACGCGTCCATGACGACGTGGAAGATGTAGCGAAGCGCCTTCACCTGTTCCTGCACTCCGCGAAACGATGTGATTTGTACAATCCGATATTACGGGCCCAAAAGCCAGAAGTTGCAGCCCCTGGCGGTCCGATCCGGCATGGCGCTCCTGCGTCTGCGGTGTTATCTAGCCCGAATGGCTTCACTTCTCGGTAAATTCATCCTTCCCATCGCCGTCGGCGCGGTCGCGCTGGTGCTGTTTCTCGGCCTCGTCAACATGACGCGGGGCGGCTCGCCCAACCTGTCGCAGAAGCTGATGCGCTGGCGGGTGATCCTGCAGTTCGTCGCGGTCGTCATTGCCATGGCGGCGATCTGGGCGATGGGGCGCTGAGACCGAGACGCCGAGGCGTCGAGAAACGGACGTTGAGAACGCAGCATGGTGGTCCTGAATCGCATCTACACGCGGACCGGTGACGACGGCACGACCGCGCTCGGCAATGGCGAGCGGCGTCCCAAATACGATCTGCGCGTCTCCGCCTATGGAACCGTGGACGAGACCAACGCCGCGATCGGCGTGGTCCGGCTGCATCTGGCTGATGCGCCCGAAATCGATGCGATGCTCGGCCTGATCCAGAACGATCTGTTCGACCTCGGCGCCGATCTCGCGGTGCCGCAGCGCGAGGGCAAGGCGGAGCGGCTGCGCGTCGTCGCCAGCCAGGTCGACCGTCTGGAGCGCGACATCGACACACTGAACGAGCGGCTCGCGCCGTTGACCTCGTTCGTGCTGCCCGGAGGGACCGCGGCGGCGGCGCATCTGCATGTGGCGCGTACCATTTGCCGCAGGGCGGAACGGATCATGACGGAACTCGCCGGCAAGCCGGACGAGCCGGTCAGCGAGGCCGCCATTCGTTATATGAACCGGCTGTCGGATTTCCTGTTCGTCGCCAGCAGGGCGGCGAACCGGAACGGCGCCGGCGACGTGTTGTGGGTGCCGGGGCAAAACCGTTAACCCGGGGGCGTGCGGGCCTGCTTTTTTCGCCCGTCGCGCGTTGACCGGGGGGGATGGGCGCTTTAGGTTCCGCGCCCGAAAGGTCAACCCCGGACAATTTAGAGCGAAAGAGGATCGATGAAGGTTCTGGTGCCGGTCAAGCGGGTGGTCGATTACAACGTCAAGGTCCGCGTCAAGAGCGATGGATCGGGCGTTGAACTCGCCAACGTCAAGATGTCGATGAATCCGTTCGACGAGATCGCCGTCGAGGAAGCGCTGCGGCTGAAGGAAGCCGGCAAGGCGACCGAGGTGGTGGTGGTCTCGATCGGGCCCGCGCAGGCCTCGGAGACGATCCGCACCGCGCTCGCGATGGGCGCCGACCGCGGCATCCTGGTCAAGGCCGAAGGCAATGTCGAGCCGCTCGCAGTCGCCAAGATCCTCAAGGCCGTGGCGCAGGACGAGCAGCCGGGCCTGATCATCCTCGGCAAGCAGGCGATCGACGACGACTCGAACCAGACCGGCCAGATGCTGGCGGCGCTGCTCGGCTGGGCGCAGGCGACCTTCGCCTCCAAGCTCGAGGTCGAAGGGTCCGACTTCAAGGTGACCCGCGAGGTCGATGGCGGCCTGCAGACCGTGAAGCTGAAGGGACCGGCGATCGTCACCACCGATCTCCGCCTCAACGAGCCGCGCTACGCGTCGCTGCCGAACATCATGAAGGCGAAGAAGAAGCCGATCGCCGAGAAGACCGCCGCCGACACCGGCGTCGATCTCACGCCGCGGCTCGAGGTGATCAAGACCGCTGAGCCCGCGGGCCGCAAGGCCGGCGTCAAGGTCAAGGACGTCGCCGAGCTCGTCAACAAACTCAAGACCGAGGCGGGGGTGCTCTGATGGCCACGCTGCTGATTGCCGAACACGACAATGCCGCGATCAAGGACGCGACCAACAAGGCGCTGACGGCGGCTGCAGCCCTCGGCGCCGATGTCGACGTGCTGGTCGCGGGTCAGGGCGCCAAGGGCGCGGCCGACGCCGCCGCCAAGCTCGCCGGCGTCAAGAAGGTGCTGCTCGCCGACGATGCTGCCTATGCGCATGATCTCGCCGAGCCGCTCGCGGATCTCGTGGTCAAGCTCGCCGCGAACTACGACGCGATCGTCGCGCCGGCGACCTCGCGCTTCAAGAACGTGATGCCGCGCATCGCCGCTTTGCTCGACGTGATGCAGGTGTCGGAGATCATCAAGGTCGTGGCGCCCGACACGTTCGAGCGGCCGATCTATGCCGGCAACGCGATCCAGACCGTGAAGTCGAAGGACGCCAAGAAGGTCATCACCGTGCGCACCTCCACGTTCGCAGCCGCGGGCGAAGGTGGCAGCGCGTCGGTGGAGACCGTGGCGGCGGCCGGTGATCCGGCGCTGTCGAGCTTCGTCGGCGAGGAGGTCGCCAAGAGCGACCGCCCCGAGTTGACCTCGGCCAAGATCATCGTCTCCGGCGGCCGCGCGATGCAGAGCCGCGAGAACTTCGCCAAGTACATCGAGCCGCTCGCCGACAAGCTCGGCGCCGGTGTCGGCGCCTCGCGCGCCGCGGTCGATGCCGGCTATGCGCCGAACGACTGGCAGGTCGGCCAGACCGGCAAGGTCGTCGCGCCGGAACTGTATGTGGCGGTCGGCATTTCAGGCGCCATTCAGCATCTGGCCGGCATGAAGGACTCCAAGGTGATCGTCGCGATCAACAAGGACGAGGACGCGCCTATCTTCCAGGTGGCCGATTACGGCCTGGTGGCGGACCTCTACCAGGCGGTTCCCGAGCTGACCGACGCGCTCGGCAAGCTCGGCAAGTAACGCTCAAGACACCGGCCGCATGGGACCGCGGCGGCCGGTGTTCTCACTTCCAAGGGCATGGACGGGCGCAGCAGGCGTGCCGTTCGGGTGGATGACAACATGGCTCAGATCAACAAGCTCGGAGTGATCGGCGCAGGACAGATGGGCAACGGCATCGCGCACGTTGCCGCGCTGGCCGGGCTCGACGTGGTGCTCAACGACGTCACCGCCGATCGGTTGAAATCGGGCATGGCGACCATCAACGGCAATCTGACCCGCCAGGTCGCGAAGAAGGTGATCTCCGAGGACGCCCGCAATCAGGCGCTCGGCCATATCTCGATCAGCGAAACTCTCGATGGCCTCGCCGATTGCGATCTCGTCATCGAGACCGCGATCGAGAAGGAGGACGTCAAGCGCAAGATCTTCCACGATCTCTGCGCGGTGCTGAAGCCGGAGGCGATCATCGCCTCCAACACCTCGTCGATCTCCATCACCCGGCTCGCCGCCTGCACCGACCGGCCCGAGCGCTTCATCGGCATTCATTTCATGAATCCGGTGCCGCTGATGGAGCTGGTCGAGCTGATCCGCGGCATCGCCACCGACGACGCCACCTTCGAGGCGGCCAAGGAGTTCGTCGGCCGGCTCGGCAAGCAGGTCGCCGTCTCCGAGGATTTTCCGGCCTTCATCGTCAACCGCGTGCTGCTGCCGATGATCAACGAGGCGATCTACACGCTGTATGAGGGCGTCGGGAATGTCGAGGCGATCGACGCGGCGATGAAGCTCGGCGCGCACCATCCGATGGGGCCGCTGGAGCTGGCCGACTTCATCGGCCTCGATACCTGTCTGTCCATCATGCAGGTGCTGCACGAAGGGCTGGCGGATTCGAAGTACCGGCCGTGCCCGCTGCTGGTGAAATATGTCGAGGCCGGCTGGCTCGGCCGCAAGACGCAGCGCGGCTTCTACGACTATCGCGGCCCCAAACCCGTGCCGACCCGCTGATTTTACCGCTGTCGGGCGCCGCCGATACGCTTCGTTAAGGCTCCTCGGTTAGCGTGCCGGTAGCGAGGTATATGCGTATGGACATGAGCTTGGTGGCTGCGGTCATGGCGCAGCAGGCGAGTGCGACACAGCAGCAGGTCGCCACGTCGGTGCTGAAGCAGAACCTGAACGCCCAGAAGGACGCCGTCCTGACGCTGCTCGGCGGCGCGCAGCAGACGCTGTCGCTCGCCAATGCCGGCCCCGGCGTCGGCGGCAACCTCAACATCGCCGCCTGATAGTCCCTGATTAAAGCCCCGCGGCGGCCTTCGTCGTCGCCGCCTGGATCAGCTTGACCGCGTCGGCGCTGTCCCACTCGGCAGGTCCCGCGATGGTCGCGATCTCGCAGCCCTGGGCATCGACCAGCACCGAGGTCGGCATGCCCAGCGCGCGGCCGACCGCCTTGAGATCCTGGAACACCTTGGCCTTCGGGTCGCTGAAATAGGCGAGCTGCGTCAGCTTGGCGTCGTTCAGGAACGCCCTGGGCTTCTCCGGATCGCGGGTGTCGATGTTGACCGCGACCACCTGGAAGGCGTCGCTGCCGAGCTTGGCCTGCAGGCCGTCCAGCGCCGGCATCTCCTTGCGGCAGGGCACGCACCAGGTCGCCCAGAGGTTCAACAGCACCGTCTTGCCGCGGAAGTCCGACAGCTTCCTCGCTGCCCCCGTGCCGTCCTCGAAAGCGAGGTCCGGCAGTCGCAGCGGCACGGTTGCCGCCGTCAGCGCCGCCACCTCGCCCTTGATCAGCGGCGAGATCCGCTTGGCGGTGGCGACCGCCGCCTGACAGGCCTGGTCGCCCGCCGGCCGTCCCCTGAGCAATCCGCCAAAGGTCACCGCGGCGATGCCGGCCACGGCGACCACCGCCACGGCACCGGCCGCGAGCAGCGTTCGCCGCGAGGATGCGGGGCGGGCAGGGGACGTATCCGGCTTATCGTTTGTCATCTCGGGTCGGTTGCGGCTATCAGAGGCGCGAATTTCGGGAGTCCGGACGGTATGTCCCATCCCGTGGCGATCAGCAAGGTCTTGGAAGCGGTTCAGGCATGAGCAACACGATGTGGGGCGGACGGTTCTCGGAGCGTCCCGACGAGATCATGGAGGACATCAACGTCTCGATCGACGTCGATCGCCACCTTTACGCGCAGGATATCGCCGCTTCCAAGGCGCACGCCGCCATGCTCGCCGCCCAGGGCATCATCACGGCGGGTGATGCGAAAAATATCGGGAAGGGTCTAGACACGATTTTGTCAGAGATCACCAAGGGTTCGTTCGAGTTCAAGCGGGCCCTGGAAGACATCCATATGAACGTCGAGAGCCGGCTGTCCGAGCTGATCGGCCCCGCCGCCGGCCGCCTGCACACCGCGCGCTCGCGCAACGACCAGGTCGCGACCGATTTCCGCCTGTTCGTGCGCGACGAGATCGACGACATCGACGCGGCGCTCGCCGCCTACCAGCACGCGCTCGCCTCCCGCGCGCTCAACCATGCCGGCACGGTGATGCCCGGCTTCACCCATCTGCAGACCGCCCAGCCCGTCACCTTCGGCCACCACCTGCTGGCCTATGTCGAGATGGCCGGGCGCGACCGCGGCCGCTTCCTCGATGCCCGCAAGCGCCTCAACGAATCCCCGCTCGGCGCGGCCGCGCTTGCCGGCACCTCGTTCCCGATCGACCGCCACGCCACGGCGGAAGCGCTCGGCTTCGACCGCCCGATGGCCAATTCGCTCGACGCCGTGTCCGACCGCGACTTCGTGCTGGAGACCTTGTCGGCCGCCTCGATCTGCGCCGTGCACCTGTCGCGCTTCGCCGAGGAGATCGTGATCTGGACCTCGCCGCTGGTCGGCCTGATCAAGCTGTCGGACAAGTTCACGACCGGCTCCTCGATCATGCCGCAGAAGCGCAATCCGGACGCCGCCGAGCTCGTCCGCGCCAAGACCGGCCGCGTCATCGGCGCGCTGAACGCGCTCCTGATCGTCATGAAGGGCCTGCCGCTCGCCTATCAGAAGGACATGCAGGAGGATAAGCAGGGCGCGATGGAGGCGTTCGCGGCGCTGTCGCTTGCGATCCGGGCCATGACCGGCATGGCGCTCGACCTGGTGCCGGACGAGGCCCGCATGAAGGCCGCCGCCGGCGAGGGCTACGCGACGGCGACCGATCTCGCCGACTGGCTGGTGCGCACCCTGAAGATGCCGTTCCGCGAGGCCCATCACGTCACGGGGCGCATCGTCGCGCTCGCCGCCAGGCAGGGCGTGGCGCTGCACGAGCTGCCGCTGACGGCGATGCAGGAGGTCGAGCCCAAGATCACGGCCGACGTGCTCGGCGTGCTCTCGGTCGAGTCCTCGGTGAAGAGCCGCACCAGCTTCGGCGGCACCGCCCCGAAGAACGTGGCCTCCCAGGCCAAGGCCTGGCTGAAGCGGCTGGAAAAGCAGCGGAAGTAGGGCTCGGTCCGAAATTTGATCGCCGCAATTTGATCGTCCTGGCGTGGCACTCCCGCACTCGTCAGGCCGGTTCAATCTCTGTATGGTGCCGCCCGCATGGGGATTTCACACGTGAATCGCGCTCGCCGTCCAACCTCCGCCGCCCGGGTCGTCCTCGTCCTGGGCGCCACAGCCCTTCTGCTGGCCGCCTGCGGCCGCAAGGGCCCGTTGGACCTGCCGGCCAACTCCCCGCCGGCACCGCAGATGTCGGCCGCGCCCACCGACACCGCGACGGACGCCGCCAACAAGCCCGGCCTGTTCAACTCCGGCTACGGCGCTGATGCCGCCCCCGCCGCCACCCGCGGCCAGAAAAAACCCTTCATTCTCGACCCGCTGCTCGACAGCAAATAGCGGCTGCGGCCTTCCTCAACTGACCAGCTGGGCATCCGAGATCGAGCCCGCCTAATTCCACCGTCATGGCCGGGCTTGACCCACGGCTGTCCGGTTCAGACAGACTGGACATGGTGCATGGCGTGGATTCTTCTGCGGTCTTGAGCATCGCCAAATGTTCGAGACACACCAGGAAGGTCCCGCCATGCCGCATCAGAATACAGTATTCCGAGACATTCTGAAGTTGGTCCCCTGGCATCGCTTCGAGGCGCTTGTGGACGAGCATGGCACGGACGCGCGGATTCGACGGCTTTCCACCAAAGACCAATTTGTGGCGCTGCTGTACGGTCAGCTTTCGGGGGCTTCCAGTCTGCGTGAGATTGTCACCGGGCTGTCGAGCCACACCGCGCGGCTTTATCACCTGGGTGGGGGCCCTGTCCGCCGCTCGACTTTCGCGGACGCCAATATGAATCGGCCTGCGGAGATGTTTGCCGCCCTGTTGGCCATCATGATGAAGCAGGCCCATCGCCGGTTACGCCGCAAGCTTGCCGAGACGACGTATTTGATTGATTCGACCAGCGTACGGCTGACAGAAGCCAGCGCTGGCTGGGCACGGTTCTCTACCGGTGTCTGCGGTGCCAAGGTGCATGTGATCTATGATGCCGACGCCGACCGGCCGATTTATGCGGCAATCAGCGGAGCCAACGTCAACGACAATACTGCAGCGCATCAGATGCCCATCGAGCCGGGAGCAACCTACGTCTTCGATCTCGGCTATTATGAATATGCTTGGTGGGCTCAACTGGACGCCGCCGGTTGTCGAATCGTGACCCGGTTCAAATCCAATACGCCGCTGCGGGTCGTGGAGGAGTTGCCTGTCATCGCGGATGGCAACATCCTCTCCGACCGCATCGGCTTCCTTCCACAACGCCAAGCCTACAGCCGCCGCAATCCAATGCAGACTGCGGTGCGCGAAGTGCGCGTCACCTTGGAAACGGGAAAGATCCTGCGCATCCTGTCGAACGACCTCGATGCCAGCGCTCAAGAGATCGCCGACCTCTATCGTCGCCGCTGGGCCATCGAGTTGTTCTTTCGTTGGGTCAAGCAGACCCTCAAGATCACCAGGTTCCTCGGGACTTCTGAGAACGCCGTTCGTATCCAGATCGCCGTTGCCCTGATCGCCTTCCTCTTGCTTCGCCTCGCGCAAGACCTTCAGAAGGCAATCCAAAGCCCCTTGGTCTTTGCCAGATTGGTCCGCACCAACCTCATGCATCGCCGCCCCATCGATCAATTGCTCACGGGGCCACCCCAACTTGCCAAAAACCCACAACAGTTGAGCCTCGCAATATGCGGAAGCTGAACCGGACAGCCGTGGGCTTGACCCGGCCATCCACGTGGTGTGGCATCCTGGGACGGACGTGGATGCCCGGGCCTTCGCCGCGCCGAAGCGGCTACGGCCGCGCAGGCGGGTCAAGCCCGGGCATGACGCCGGAGAGATAGCCGGCCACAAGCGAACTCCGCGGGCGATCGCCCCTCCCCCTCCTCGAGGGGAGGGTGGCACCTCAATTGACAATCCCACCCATTTCCCGGCAATTCGCCGCCACAATCACTCAATCTCGCAGCCCCGCGCGCGGACCCGACCCATGAACCATTTCGACTACCGCGACGGCGTGCTGCACGCTGAGGACGTCAATCTCGCCGAGCTTGCCTCAACCGTCGGCACGCCGTTCTACTGCTACTCCACCGCCACCCTGGAGCGGCACTACCGCGTGTTTGCCGACGCCTTCGCCGGCCAGGACGTGCTGATCTGCTACGCGATGAAGGCCAATTCCAACCAGTCGGTGCTGCGCACCCTCGCCAAGCTCGGCGCCGGCGCCGACGTCGTGTCCGGCGGCGAGCTGAAGCGGGCGCTGGCGGCTGGCATCCCCTCGCGCAAGATCGTGTTCTCCGGCGTCGGCAAGACCGAGGCCGAGCTGCGCGCCGCGCTGGCGGCCGACATCCACTGCCTCAACATCGAGTCCGAGCCCGAGCTCGACCTGCTGGCGCGCCTCGCCGTGGAGACCGGCCACACCGCCCGCATCTCGGTCCGCGTCAATCCGGACGTCGATGCCGGCACGCACGCAAAAATCTCGACCGGCAAGTCGGAGAACAAGTTCGGCATCCCGCTGGACCACGCGCGCCGCGTCTACGCCCGTGCGGCGAAGATGAAGGGCATCAAGGTCACCGGCGTTGACGTCCATATCGGCAGCCAGATCACCGATCTCGGCCCGATGGAAACCGCGTTCCGCATCCTCACCGAGTTCGTGCAGACCCTGCGCGCCGACGGCCACGACATCTCCCATGTCGATTTCGGCGGCGGCCTCGGCATCCCCTATCACATGGACCGCGCCGTGCCGCCGGAGCCGGCCGCCTACGCCGCGATGGTCAAGCGCGTCAGCCACAATCTCGGCTGCACGCTGATGTTCGAGCCCGGCCGCATGATCGTCGGCAATGCCGGCATCCTGGTCGCCAAGGTGATCTATGTGAAGCATGGCGAGGCCAAGAACTTCGTCATCATCGACGCCGCGATGAACGATCTGATCCGCCCGACGCTCTACGAGGCCCATCACGACATCTTGCCCGTGAAGCAGGCCGCGCCGAACGCGCCCGCCTTCACGGCCGACGTCGTCGGCCCAGTCTGCGAAAGCGGCGACTACCTCGCCCTCGACCGCGCGCTGCCCGAGCCAAAGCCCGGCGACCTCCTCGCCATCATGACCGCAGGCGCCTACGGCGCCGTGCAGGCCTGCACCTACAACACCCGCGCTTTGGTCCCCGAGGTGCTGGTCAAGGGCGACCAGTCCGCCGTGATCCGCCCGCGCATCGAGGTGGAGCAACTGATCGCGATGGACACGCCGGCGCCGTGGCTGTGAGGGCAGGCTGAGGCGCTCGCAGCTCGCGCGGTCACGCTCATCCTTCTCCACCATCGTCATGGCCGGGCCTGTCCCGGCCATCCACGTCGTCCGGCATCCTGGGAAGGACGTGGATGCCCGGGCCTTCGCCGCGCCGAAGCGGCTACGGCCGCGCAGGCGGGACAAGCCCGAGCATGACGGAGTAACTCATTGGCAGGCGTTGCTGCCGCGATTGCCCTGTTCAGGCTCGCACATCCCGCTCTTGTGCGTCTGTAATCCATAGATTACAATCCTCGCATGGTCGACGTTCGCGAAACGCCCGGCTTCTCGCGTTGGCTGGCCGCGTTGAGCGATCAGCGCGCCCGTTTGCACATCGTCCGGCGGATCAGCCGGGTGGCCGCGGGAAACTTCGGCGATGCCAAGTCGGTCGGCGGTGCGGTCAGCGAGCTACGCGTCGACTACGGCCCCGGCTATCGCGTCTATTTCACGAGGCGCGGCAAGACCGTCGTGATCCTGCTCTGCGGCGGCGACAAGCGGACCCAGGACAAGGACATCAAGAAGGCCCAGGACCTCGCGGCGACATTGGAGGATTGAGGATGAAAATCAGCAAGCTCAAGACATTCGACGCCGCTGAGCACCTCCGAACTCCGGCCGCCCGCGCCGAGTATCTCAACCTCGTGCTCGCCGACGGCGATCCCGCCGAGGTCCGCGACGCGCTCAATCTCGTCGCCCGCGCGCAGGGCATGAGCCAGGTCGCCAAGGCCGCCGGCGTGACGCGGGAGGGTCTCTACAAGACCCTCGGCGAGAACGGCAACCCGGAGTTCGCGACCGTCCTGCGGATCATCAATGCGATGGGAATCCGGTTGACGGCCGAGCCGGCCCGCGCCAAGCCGAAGACGAAAGCCGCGGCGTCGCGGTGACGATGACCGGCTGAAGCGCAACTTCGGCCGCGCATCTCAGGCAGCGCCGCAACTCTTCATTCTTTCCATCAGGACCCCACCCATGAGCATTCGCGTCGGCATCGTCGGCATCTCCGGTTTTGGCGGCGGCGAGGCGATGCGCCTGGTCGCGGGGCATCCCGCATTCGAGCTGGTCTACGCCGCCGGCGAGGGCAGCGCCGGCCAGCGTCTGGCGGAGCGCTTCCCCGGCGTGCCCGCAAAACTCGCCGATCTCGTGATCGAGAAGTGGGACCCCGCGCGCCTGCCGCCGCTCGACGTGCTGTTCGCCTCGCTCCCCACCGGCGCCTCGCGCGAGGCGCTGGCGCGCGTGCCAGCTAGCGTGAAGATCGTCGACATCGGCGGCGACCACCGCTACGCCGACGGCTGGACCTACGGCCTCGCCGACGTCTGGCCGAGCGAGATCGCGGGCAAGACCCGCATCGCCAATCCCGGCTGCTTCCCGGCGGCGGCGCTGACCCCGCTGGCGCCGCTGCTCGCCGCGAAGCTGATCTCGCCCGACAACATCGTGATCGATGCCAAGACCGGCATCTCCGGCGCCGGACGCGGCGGCGACAGCAAATTCGGCTACGCCGAGAGCAACGAGAACCTGATCCCCTACGGCCTGCTCAGGCACGTCCACATGCCCGAGATCGAAAGCACGATCGCGCGCATCAGCGGCGGCAGCGCCACAGGCCTCGTGTTCACGCCGCATCTGGTGCCGATGACCCGCGGCATCCTCGCCACCATCTACGCCCGCGGCCGCGCCACCACGGCGCAATGCCTCGACGCCGCCCGCCGCTTCTATCGTGACAGCGCCTTCGTCCGCGTCACCGACACGCCGCCGCAGACCAAATGGGCCACCGGCTCCAACCTCGCCTTCGTCAGCTACGCGGCCGATCCGGAGCGCAACCTCGTGATCGCGCTCGGCGTCGTCGACAATCTCGGCAAGGGGGCGGCGGGGCAGGCGGTGCAGAACGCGAATTTGATGTGCGGGCTGGAGGAGACCGAGGGACTGGAGGGGGCGCCGGTTTGGCCGTGAGGGTCAGGGCGGGTCGAGCCCGCGATTATAGTCTGAGAATGATCGGACAAATCACTAGCGTACTGTTTGACGCGTTAGCCGGTTTGCCGCCTCCAATAAGGTTCAGTGCCTGGGAGGCACGAATCTAGGTAGTCAGATCGCATTTTTGGAATAGACATGCATAGCTTTTGCAAGGAGAACGTGCATTAATCTATATATTCCTATCTAGCGTTTGGCCGCACTCTCATCCTTTGCACAGCCATGCTCACTGAAATTTTCAATCAGATCATCGCGGTCCTATCATCTCCCAGCGGAACTGCGATTGTCGGCGTTACCGGCATCATTCTTGGCGCGATTCCGTTAGCGCTTTACGCCAAAGAAAGACGCTCCAACGAGGCGATCAAGCAGATAACCGAACAATTTGGTCTCGCTCAGAAGATCAAGGCTACTCTTGACGAAGCGCAAGCACAGAACAAAAGCCTAGAGCAAGAGCGCGCGGCTCTTTTGGATAGTGTGAAAGATTTCGAGGCAGACATCAAAGAGCGGCTACCGCGAGAGGCTAAAATCGCATTTCTCAAGAATGCCATCCCAGCTATCGAAGATCAGATCCATGCGTTGGTTGTCCAGAAAGACAACATGGTCCAATCATTGGCCGAGTTGAGTGGGCCAACTTTGGCGTCGCCCGCCGCTAAACAAATTCTTTCGTCCGAATCGGATGTGCGCCTGTCGGCAAAGCGAAAGATCGAAACGCTTCAGATACAACTGTCAATCTTGACGGGATTAGCCAGTATCATTCTCTATTCAGTGCCATCGCCACTAGACCGGTTTATTGTTTTGATTCTTGCTGTTCCACTCGGCGTCTTGCTGTTCAACATTGCGACGTTTCTGCCATATGTCTATCCCGATGCGCTTGTTTCACGGTTTGTAATTACCGTAAGAGCGAGACGTCTGTTTGTACTTCTTGCCGCCGTGGTCGGTAGCTCGATCATAATTTTCGGCCTTTTTCTTCTCTATCTAAGGTACTTCCGTTACGGAGTCTCTTCGCTGTCGGGGTAGACGCGAAGACTCTCCCTAATATCTTGGACGCATGCTGCGCATGTCTTGTAGCTAACAATAGTAGCGTCGCAAGGTGCTGGAATATGCGGTTACGTCATCTGATGGTGAGAACTTTTCGTGGAATTCATGAGCTCAATTGGACCATCGCCGACGGAAATACTCTTTGTCTAATTGGAAGAGGTGATTCGACAAAGTCGACCATCTTCGAGGCCCAAGGAGGTCGAACGCATCAAAAGACCATGTGGGACTGGTTTAAGGTCGTTGCCCCATAGATAGGCCAACGGAGGAGACAATGCGGAAGTTCAATCCGAAAGCAACCCATCCTGCCCGCGCTGTTCAGGCGTGGCAGATATTGATTGGAATGGCAAAGAACAGGCAGACCACCACTTATCAGGGGCTCTCGGTTCTGATGTTTGGGAAAGAGGCTGCCGGAGTCTTGGCGCAGATTTTAGGTCATCTTGCGTTCTACTGTATGGACAATGACCTTCCACCTCTCACGTCCATTGTCGTTGACAAAGGACGGGGGACTCCGGGACATGGTTTTCCGATTGAAGCGCCCAGCTTGGATCAGAGACGCGAGCAAGTCTACGCGTATGATTGGTTCGATGTTTATCCGCCTTCGGAAGAGGAGTTGGCGAAATCCTACTCCGATCATCAGTAGCTTCTCTTCGATAAGATTCGGTGGAAGTGCAGCCGATCGAGGCGGTGCGATGTAGAGCTTGAGTGCGCTGTCACCATGATCTTAAGGAGATGCAATGGCCGCGCCAGAGGCAGCCGGAAATAGGTTTACCCTGCTACTTACGAGCGGCTCTATCCACGTCTGTGGAGCGCTCATCAGAATAAATTCTCGTCGTCGATTGTCGTAGCCCCCCAGGGTGCACGTTTATTGACGGGCGCGTTATCTTTGCAACTCGGCGGATTATTGAGATTCGAGGTCCTGCATGTCCAACATAGTTCTCAAGAAGACTAACGAGTTAATCGATCCCCAGGCGCAAATGATCGTCAACTTTTTGCAAGCGATGGGGTTGCCAGCCGACAACGTCATTGCCGCTCAGGATGAGCGGAAGATAATTGGAGACAATATCGAAGGCCTGATCCGCGATCTTCCCGCAGAAGTAAAAAAAGATGCGCGCTACCTCTCTAAATTTGTGATCGGCGCAGGCTTCGGTCTGTTTGACTATTCGCTGAACGCGGTGTGGAACGAGGTGGTCATCAACCTCCGGCGTAAAGCGGCGGTCTATGGCTTGGAGATATTTTATGACTCGGCAGTTGGCGGCAGCAAGGCTCGCGAACACTACAAGACAGAAGATGACCTGGCGTCTCTGAAGGATTCGGTGCTGCTAGATACCTGTCGAAAATTAGAGCTGATTTCTGACGCGACCTACAAGAAGCTTAAGCACATCTTGGAGATGCGAAACGACATCGGAATTTCGCATCCGACCAACTACACAATCAATGCATTCGAATTGCTCGGGTGGCTCAAGACTTGCGTTTCCGAAGTCTTAAACGACAATCCGACGGAGGCGGCGCTTCAAGCGCAGGCATTTATTAAGAATCTGCGTGAAGCAACCGATCCGCTGGACAAAGCTCAGGCTCAGAATATCGCTACCCGCTTTCAACAATTGCCCACCCACCTTTGCGGGAGTCTGCTTCGAACGATCTTCGGCTTGTATGTGGCGACGGATACTCATCCGGGCGTTCGGAAGAATATTTCGCTTATCGCTCCTGCGCTGTGGACGGCCTGTCAAGACGAGGCAAAGTACAAGCTGGGAATTGTTTTAGAGGGGTACAACGTAAATCTTTATAAGGACAAGCACGCTCTCGGTGAAGAATTCTTCGGAGTGGTTGGTGGGAATGCTTTTCGCTCTCCCTCTGAGCGCGTGATAATAGTAGACGAGCTGATTACAGAATTACGAGACAAGCATGACGGTTGGGATAATTTTCACCACGAGCCGCCTGTAGCGGCGCAGCTCTATTCTTACGTGCCAGATCAGCAATCAATCTTCGATAATCTGGCGCAGAGACTTTTTAAGATCGTGCTCATGTGTCGGATTGGTCGAGGCGTTTCTTACTGTGAGGGCGTGTCACCGGGCGGTAAGGGATACTATGATGCTATACTTTCTCTGGCGGGAGACAAGTTTGCAGCTTACGTGATGGCGGCGCTATCCGATTTCGAGGTGCGCGCGAAGCTTGGCAAGTCGCTGTGCCGCAGACATGCAAAGGTGGCTCTTACGATTGTTAAGGCAAATGTAATCAATCAACGTTTGATTGAGTGTCTCGATTATTTGATAGCAAACATAGAAACGGATGCCGGATGTGCTTCCAGTGCAGAGTTTAAGAAGTTGACGGTCGGCTACATCAATTGGGGCTAATCATCTCCGATATCATCGGTGGCGCGCTTACCTTCGCCTTGGTGATAACGCTCAAGACCTTGGCAAAATCGCAGATCGCGACGGGCGCAACGGGGAGCCGGTCATCGGGCGCGGCGACAGGCTCGGTCGTATTCGGTGTCGAGCTGCGCTTCGAATTCGCTGAGCGGGACACCCTCGCCGCGGTCGATCTCTGCGATGGCCTCGGCCAGCAGCGGCTTGGTCCAGTCCAGTTCGTCATGCGCGTAACCGAGCGCGGCGGCCCGCTGCGCAAGCTCGGCTTCCTGCGCTGGGGTCAGCCTCACGCCTTCCGCGGCCAGACTGTCCCAGAGATCGGTCAGGAGGTCGAAGCGCTCCTGAGGCGTGAGGGCGGCAATGTCTTGGGGCGTCATGCGTGCAGAGCCTCCGGTCTCGTCGTTGCGCAGGACTCTACCGCCTTCGGCGCGGACACGCGAGCGGCTCGCAGCGCATGAAAAACAATCGTCGCCGTACGCGAGATCTTTGTTGCGCTTTATCCGAAATCATGCTCTACTCCCTGCATCCCGTCCCGCTGAGGGGGCGCTTCGCGATCGTCACGGACGTCGGGTGCGGGATGCGGTGGGCGCATGGGGACGCAGCGCGGGCTTGCTCGCGCGGACGAACGATCCCGATGCGACGATGAAGTCGCGTGGTTCTGGCATCCCGGTGCTGATGCCAAGTGGGCGATGACGTGTCGTCCGCGACGGGGCCAACAAGCCGGTCCCCGGGAAGAGCGCGTATAAGTCGTAACACCATCGCGCAGGGAAGGCCGGGTGATCTCGGCTGAGCCTGTGGTTCTGCCGCGTGCTTTTTGTTGCACGCGGACCATGGGCGCCGGCCGGCGCCCGGTCTTCCCTGCGCCCTCTGTTCGAGGAGGGTGAAATGTCGGGCATCACTCGGGCGCGGATGGCGTCGCGGGAGCGATGGGGCTTGTCTTGCTGATGATTTCTCCGCGGAGTGTTTGATGATGCGCGGCGGGATGTTCGCCACAGGCGTCATTGCGAGCGCAGCGACCTGTCCGCCGAAGCCCATCGGGCGAAGGCGGAAGCTCGCTGCGCTCGCAATGACGGAGTTTGAGGCCGCGCCTGCGCCACACATTCGGCCGCCGCACCCGTAACTCCCCGGGAACCCGCCCCGGTCACACTCCCGTGTGGATCGGCTGCGCAGGCGGGAAAGTCTTGGCACGGCGCGTGCCTCATGGATGCCTTTGTGATAGGGTGAACATCCGGGCAACCTGGAGAAATCGTTGAGCGGCCTCAGCAACGAGCCGGCCCCGCCGGCAAGCAGCACTCCCGACGGCCTTGCGCGGCTGAAGCTGACGCAGGCGCTCAAGCGGGCGCAATACGCCATCGCCTGGGAGCGCGGCTGGCCGCATCTGGCGCGGCTGTTGATGGTCGTCGGCCTGTTCCTGATCGTGTCCTGGGCCGGGCTGTGGCTCGGCCTGCCGTTCGCGGCGCGCATGATCGGCGTCGCGCTGTTTCTGCTGCTGCTGCTCGGCGCCGCCGCGCCGATGCTGCGCTACCGCTGGCCGAGCCGCGAGGAGGGCCTGTCGCGGCTCGACCGCGGCTCGGGCATCGCGCATCGACCGGCCACCGCGCTCACCGATACGCTCACCACCAAGGATCCGATCGCGCAGGCGCTGTGGCAGGCGCAGCGCGAGCGCACGCTGGCCTCGGTCAAGCGCATCCGCGCCGGCACGCCGCGACCGCGGCTGTTGCTGCACGATCCCTGGGCGGTGCGCGCGCTGGTCGTCGTGCTGCTGGTCGCGACCTATTTTGCCGCCGGCGACGAGCGGCCGATGCGCATTGCCTCCGCGTTCGATTGGAACGGCGTGCTGACGCCGGTCACGATCCGCGTCGATGCCTGGATCAAGCCGCCGCTCTACACCGCGAAGCCGCCGATCATCCTCTCCGCCGCCAACAAGGAAGGCGCGGTGCCGGCGAGCGGTCCGATCGTGGTCCCCGCGGGCTCGACCCTGATCATCCGCTCCAGCGGCGGCAATCTCGATGTCATCACCTCGGGCGGTGTCGCCGAGGCCGCGGCGAGCGAGGTCGCCGCCGGCGAAGCGGCGCCGAAGGGCACCACCGAGAAGCACTACACCATCAAGGCCGACGGCACCGTGCATGTGCGCGCGCCGTCGGGGCAGCCGCAATGGGTGTTCGCGGCGACGCCGGACAAGCCGCCGGTCATCAGCATGGCCAAGGACCCGGAGCGCCAGGCGCGTGGCTCGCTGAAGCTGTCCTACAAAATCGAGGACGATTACGGCGTGACCGAAGCCCGCGCCAAGGTCGCCGCGCGCACGCCTGAGGCCAAGCCGGACGCCAAGACGACTGATACGCCGGCGGCGCGGCCGCTGTTCCAGCCGCCGGAGTTTCCGCTGGTGCTGCCGAACGCGCGCACCCGCAACGGCGTCGGCCAGACCGTCAAGGATCTCAGCGAAGACCCCTATGCCGGTGCTGACGTCACGCTCACCTTGACCGCCAAGGACGAGGCCGGCAACGAGGGCACCAGCGAGCCGTTCGAGACCAGGCTGCCGGAGCGGCTGTTCACCAAGCCGCTCGCGCGGGCGCTGATCGAGCAGCGGCGCCTGCTGGCGCTCGACGGCAACCGCAACGGCGACGTCTTCACCGCGCTCGACGCGCTGGCGATCGCGCCGGAGCTGTTCTCGCCGGAGCTCGGCCAGTATCTCGGCCTGCGCGCGGTGACGCGGCAGCTCGAGGCCGCGCGCACCGACGATGCGCTGCGCGAGGTCGTCGCCAGCCTGTGGGCGCTCGCGGTCACCATCGAGGATGGCAACATCTCCGACGTCGACAAGGCGCTGCGCGCGGCCCAGGACGCGCTGAAGCAGGCGCTGGAGCGCGGCGCCAGCGACGAGGAGATCAAGAAGCTCGCCGAGGATCTGCGCAAGGCGATGGACAACTACATGCGCCAGCTCGCCGAGCAGCTGCGCAACAACCCGCAGATGGCGCAGCGGCCGCTCGATCAGAACACCAAGATCCTGCGCCAGCAGGATCTGCAGAACATGATCGACCGCATGGAGCGGCTGTCGCGGCAGGGCGACAAGGAGGGCGCGCGCGAGCTGCTCGAGCAGTTGCAGCAGATGCTGGAGAATTTGCAGATGGCGCAGCCCAACCAGGGCGGCGACAACGACATGGAGCAGGCGCTCAACGAGCTCGGCGACATGATCCGCAAGCAGCAGCAGCTCCGCGACAAGACCTTCAAACAGGGCCAGGATTCGCGCCGCAACCGCAACAAGCAGCAGGGCGACCAGGACCAGGGCATGGGCGACCTGCAGCAGGACCAGCAGGCGCTGCGCGACCGGCTGAAGCAGTTGCAGGAGCAGCTCGCCAAGCGCGGCATGGGCCAGCAGGGCGAAAAGGGACAGAAGGGTCAGAAAGGCCAGAAGGGCCAGCCCGGCCAGCAGGGCGAGCAGGGGGATCAAGGCGACCAGGGCGATTCCGGCGACGGGCTCGACGATGCCGACAGCGCGATGGGCGATGCCGGCAGCCAGCTCGGCGACAACAATGCCGATGGCGCGGTGGAGTCGCAGGGCAAGGCGCTCGATGCGCTGAAGAAGGGCGCGCAAAGCCTCGCCGAGGCGATGCAGCAGGGCGATGGCGACCAGCCGGGCGACGGTCCGGGCCAGCGCGCCGGCCGCCAGCAGGGCGCGCAGCAGACCGATCCGCTCGGACGTCCGATGCATCCCGGCCGCGACATCGACGATTTCTCGCAGAAGATTCCCGGCGAGATCGACGTGCAGCGCGTCCGCCGCATCCTTGAGGAGCTGCGCCGCCGGCTCGGCGATCAGTCGCGGCCGCAGCTCGAGCTCGACTACATCGAGCGGCTGCTGAAGGACTACTGAGGCGCGCTCAGTGCCGCCGTCAGTAGCGCTTCTCCGACAGGATGCGCGCCGCGTGCTGCAGCCTGTCGACGGAGCGCTCGGTGTCGGTCAGCGCGCAGCAGCTGACCAGCGTGTCGATGATCGCGAGCTGCGCGACGCGGCTGCTCATCGCCTCCGGCCGGTAGCGCGTCTCGTTGGCGACGGTGTAGAGCAGCACCTCGCAATGCGCCGCCAGCGGCGACTTGCCGAGCCGGGTGATGCCGATGGTGCGGGCGCCCGCCGCCTGCGCCAGCCGGGTCGCCAGCACCGTCTCGACCGTGCTGCCCGAATGCGACACGGTGACGGTCGCGACCTCGGGCCCGGTCATCCCCGCGCTGACCGCCTGGACATGCGAATCGACGATGGCATTGGCCGCGAGCCCGAGCTGCAGCAGGCGATACGACAGATCCTGCGCGATCGGCGCCGAGCTGCCGATGCCGTAGATCTCGACCCGCCGCGCCTGCCGCAGCAGCGTCGCCGCCTGCGCCAGCGCGTCCATCGACAAGAGCCGCCGCGTCTCCTGCAGCGAGGCGGCATGCGCGGCGAAGATGTGGTCCGTCACCGTCGCCGGATCGTCGCCGCGATGCAGGTCTTCCTGGATCAGCCTGACAGGCTCGATCAGGTCCCGCGCGAGCATGATCTTGAGCTCCTGGAAGCCCCGCACCCCGACCCGCCGGCAGAACGAGACGATCGTCCCCTCGCTGACGCCGCAGGCTTCCGCGACCTCGGTGATCGACATGTGGATGAACGGCTCCGGCCGGGCGATGACCAGCTCCGCGATCTGCCTGGCCTTGGGCGGCAGCTCGTTCTGCAGCTCACGCACGCGGGCCAGGATGCCGTTCACGCCCGGTCCAGAACGAAAGGTCGATTCCGTCACGCTGCGCCCCGATACTGAGGAAATCTCATTCAGACTCATTTCGTAAATAAAAATTTCACAGCGCTGTCAAGCCGCGCTGATACGCCAGGGACGTTCGCAGGAGCAGGCCGGGCTCGCCCCGCCAATCCTGACGATGGTCTTCGGGATTTCAAAAGGTCGTATCAGCATGACAACACGTCGCGATTTCTTGGCAGGCGCCACGGCGGCGGCTGCCTTCGCCAGCATCCGCCAGGCGCTCGCCATTCCGGCACGGCGCCGGACCGGCACCATTCAGGACGTCAAGCACATCGTCATCCTGATGCAGGAGAACCGCTCGTTCGACCATTACTTCGGCACGCTGCGCGGCGTGCGCGGCTTCGGCGACCGCTTCCCGATCCCGCTCGAGAGCGGCAAGCCGGTCTGGTTCCAGTCCGACGGCAGCCGCGAGATTCCGCCCTATCACCGCGACTCCACGACCTCCAACGCGCTGGTCGGCTATGGCACGCCGCACTCCTTCGGCGACAGCCAGGCGGCGTGGAATCAGGGCAAGATGGGCTATTGGGCGAAGTACAAGACGCCCTATGCGATGGGCTATTTCGGCCGCGACGACATCCCGTTCCAGTTCGCCCTCGCCGAAGCGTTCACGATCTGCGACGCCTACCACGCTTCCATCACCACCGGCACCGATCCGAACCGCATCGTGTTCTGGTCCGGCTCCAACTTCAACCCGGCGCTGCGCGCCCAGGGCATCAACTCCACCACCAACGATTCCGAGCCCAACAACCTGCGCTGCTGGCCGAACCCGCACAATTGGGTCGCCGGCCAGCCGCAGCCGCAGGCCAACTACAAATATGTCGGCAGCGACTTCGCCTGGGATACGCTGCCCGATCTGCTCAACAAGGCCGGCGTGAGCTGGCACATCTATCAGGACATGAACGACAACTGGACCGGCGCAATGCACGGCTGTCTGGCGTTCTCCAGCTTCCGTCACGCCCAGCCGAACGATCCGAACTACGTGCACGGCCTGACCGGCGGCCCGGACTATCTCGACCGGCTGAAGGCCGACGTCATGGCCGGCACCCTGCCGCAGGTGTCGTGGATCCTGCCGACGCAGGCCAATTCCGAGCATCCCGGCGGCGGCAGCCCGACCCGTGCCGGGAATTTTACCGACCAGGTGCTGGAAGCGCTGACGGCCAATCCCGACGTCTGGAGCCAGACCGTCTTCTTCCTGACCTTCGACGAGAATGACGGCTTCTTCGATCATCTGCCGGCCCCCGCGGTGCCGTCCTACGACATCAACGGCAAGCTGATGGGCAAGGCGACCCTGCCGCTCGACGGCGAGTATTTCTCCAACACCGTCGGCAACGTGCTGACCGCGACCGACACGGTCAGCGGCAACATCCGCCCCTGGGGCCTTTCCGCGCGGGTGCCGATGTATGTGGTGTCGCCGTGGAGCAAGGGCGGCTGGGTCAACTCGCAGGTGTTCGACCACACCTCGGTCGGCCGCTTCCTGGAGAAGCGCTTCGGCATCAAGGTCGAGGCGATCAGCCCGTGGCACCGCGCCGTCTCCGGCGATCTCACCTCAGCGTTCGATTTCGCCAGCCCCAACGATCCGCGCTTCCCGGAGCTGCCCGACCAGAGCAACTGGCAGGCGTCGGACGCGCATCAGAAGACCTTGCCGGCGCCGGTTGCGCCCGCGACGCCGCAGCCGCTGTTCCAGGAGAGCGGCGCGCGCTATTCGCGCCCGCTGCCCTACATCCTGCACGCCACCGCGAAGGTCGACGCCGCCGCGGGCAAGGTGAAGCTCTTGTTCGCCAACACCGGCTTTGCCGGCGCCGTGTTCCACGTCTACGACAAGCAGCGTCTCGATCTCATTCCGCGCCGCTACACCGTCGAGGCCGGCAAGATGATCGACGACGAATGGAGCGTCGGCAGCGATGGCCTGTATGATCTCTGGGTGCTCGGCCCGAACGGCTTCCACCGTCACTTCAAGGGTGACCTCGACAAGGTCAGGCCGTCGAATGCCGCCAACCCCGAGATCTTCGTCGGTTACAACGTCTTCGAGGGCGGCCTGCACATGCAGCTGCGCAATGACGGCCATGCCCGCGTGAGCTTCACGGTGAAGTCGAACGAGATCTACGGGCCGTTGCAGGCCGTCACCGCCTCGGTCTCGGCCGCGCTGGAGCCGCAATGTCCGGGCTTCGGTCCGCTGCCCGGCTTCCATCCGGTGGGCTTCGGCGCGGTGCCCGGCTTCCGCTCGGCGCCCGACTTCGATGCTCCGGGCTTCGGCTTTGGCGCGCCGACGTTCTTCCCGGGGCCGAGCCATGGCGGTCCGTCGACCTCGTGGACCGTCAAGGTGTCGGCACCCGGACGCCACGGCGAGCTGTACTGGCACCTGCGCAAGTCCGGCCTGTGGTACGACTTCGTCGTCACCAGCGACACCGACGACAGCTTCTATCGCCGCGTCGCTGGCCACGTCGAGACCGGCCGTCCCTCGTTCAGCGATCCCGGCATGGCGCTGGCCGATCGCTTCTGATCGCGGTGTTCCTAATCAGTTACGGAGGGCGCCCCTGGGCGCCCTCTTGCCATTCAGCCGCCGCCGAGATCGTGGATCACGGGCGGCAGACTGCTTGAGGAGATATCGAGCGTTGCCAGCGTGATCGGCAGCTTGAAGCGACGCGGTCCCGCGCTGCCGGGATTCAAGTAGACCACGCGATCGCGGGTCTCGATGCGGGCGCGATGCGAGTGGCCGGAGACGACCATGTCGATGCCCTCGGCGGCCGGATCGATTGTGAGATCATGGACGTCATGCACGACGTGGAAGCATCGTCCGCCGAGAACCACAGTCACGGTTGCGGGATAGGCCTTCGCCCAATCCGCGCCGTCGATGTTGCCGCGGATCGCGGTGACCGGTGCGATGGCGCGGAGATGATCGATGATCTCAGGACGGCCGATGTCGCCGGCGTGGATGATGTGATCGACGCCGCCGAGGCGTTGCTCCGCTTCCGGGCGGAGCAGGCCGTGCGTGTCCGAGATGATGCCGATGCGCATGGCGGAAGCTCACCTGATGCGTTGAGCCCTCACGCGATGCTCAGGATTTCCAGCTCCTGGCCCGATGCTTCGATCTCGTCGCCGACGGCCTTGCCCATCAGCAGCCGCGCGACCGGCGCGACGTGGGAGATCATGCCGAACTTCGGGTCGGCTTCGTCCTCGCCGACGATTGCGTAGGTCTGCACGCGGCCGTCGCCGCGCCTGAAGGTCACCGTGCTGCCGAACGCGATCGTCTCGGTTGAGGAGGGGGGAGGCATCAGTTGCGCGGTGCGCAGCCGCGCCGAGAAATAGCGTGCATCGCGCAGCGGCAGCGCCTGCTCGCGCCGGCGCTCATTGACGTCCTCGATCGCCTGCGCCGCCTCGTAGGCCGCCTGCGCCTGGTGCAACTGATCCTGAAGCGCCTTCAGCCCCGCCTCGGTGACGAGGTTCGGATGCGGCGAGACCGGCCGGTCCGGCAGCATCGTCTCCGCAGCCGTCTCGGCGCTCTCTTCCTTGGTGAATGCAACGCTCACGCGGGTCTCCTGCAGGCGCCGCCGGATGCGCGGCGCGTCGGGGAGAGATCATGCGGCGGAGAGGAAATTCAAGCGGCCGTGAGCGCCATGCGCTGGCGACGTCGCGCCCCTTGACAGGCGTCGGCAAGACAGCTTGAATATACGAACTATAGTTCGCAATCCGAACTATAGCAAGTCGAAAATGCCCGCCATCGAGACGGGCGTCAAGCAGGAAACGTCGGAGCCTCCGGTGGACGAGGATACCAAGGCTGGGAAAAGCATCGTGCAGTCGCTGGCCAAGGGCTTTCAGGTGCTCAACGCCTTCACCAGCGAGGAGCCCGAGCTGGTGCTCGCCGACGTCGCGCGCCGCGCCGCGCTCGACAAGGGCACCACGTTCCGCCTGCTCAACACGCTCGTCATGCTCGGCTACGTCGAGAAGGTCGGAGAAACGCGCCGCTTCCGCCTGACGCTGAAATGCCTCGACATCGGTTTCAACGCGATCGCGCGCTCCGAGCTGCGCGACCAGGCGCGGCCGATTCTGCGGAGTCTGGTCGGCGAGATGAACGAGGCGGCCTCGCTCGCCGTGCTCGACGGCAGCGACATCGTCTATGTCGAGCGCATCCAGGCAGGCCTCGTCCGGCTCGGCGTCGACGTCCGCATTGGCAGCCGCGCGCCGGTCTATTCCACGGCTGTCGGGCAGGCGCTGCTGGCGCTGCTGCCGGTGGAGACGCAGATCGAGGTGCTCGAGGCGCAGCCGCGCATCAAGCGCACGGAGACCACGATCACCGATCTCGACGCGCTGTTGCAGCGCCTGCGCCACGTCAAGACCGCCGGCTACGCACTCTCGAATCAGGAGAACGCGCCGGGGCTGTGCGTGCTCGCAGCTCCCGTCGTCGATCGCGACGGCGTGCCGCTCGCCGCAATCAGCGTCGCCGCGCCGACCATGCGCATCTCGGCCGAGGCCTTCGAGCGCATGGGCGTCGCGCCGCTGCTGCGCGCCGCCGCGCAACTGTCGCGCGCGCTCGAAGCCATGGGCGGCGCCACCGCCACCGTTTCCAACCGATGACACCAGAACTCACGAGGAGTCCGACATGAGCGTCATGACCAACTTCAAGGGGATCATCCCGGCGATCGCCGTTCCCTTCAACGCCGATCACGCGATCGACGAGGCTGAGCTGACGCGCTATGCGGCCTGGCTCGGCAAGCGCCGTGGCATCGTCGGCATCATGACCAACGGCCATACCGGCGAGGTGTTCAGCCTGACCGCGAAGGAGCGCGCCGAGGTCACGCGCATCGTCGCCAAGGCGCTCACCGGCATCTGCCCGACCATCTCCTCGGTCGTGTGCGAAGGCATCAAGGACGGCATCGAGCATGCGTTGATGGCGAAGGAGGCCGGCGCCACCGCGCTCGACATCATGCCGCCCCACCACTGGCTGCGCTTCGGCTTCAAGCGCGAGCACTGCCTCGATTACTTCAGCGCGATCGGCGAGGCGACGAGGCTGCCGCTGATCGTGCACGTCTATCCGGCCTGGACGCGCGCCTCGTTTTCGTCCGAGCTGCTCGCCGAGCTCGCGCGCCTCGATCACGTCCAGGCGTTCAAGATCGGCACCCGCGAGATGAACAAGTACGCTCGCGACCTCAAGGCGATTCGCGCGGCGGCGCCGCACAAGGCGCTGCTGACCTGCCACGACGAATATCTGCTGGCCTCGATGGTGCAGGGCGTCGACGGCGCGCTGGTCGGCTTCGCCTCGCTGATTCCGGACCTGATCCACGATCTGTTCGCCGCCGTCACTGCCGGCGATCTCAAGCTCGCGATGAAGCTGCAAAGCATGATCGATCCGCTGAAGGACGCGGTGTATGGCGCGGGCGAGCCGACCGGCGAGGCCCATGGCCGCATGAAAGCCGCGATGCAGGTGGCCGGCGTCATCCGCGACGCCACCGTGCGTCCGCCGACCCATGCGCCGAGCGCCGATGAGATGGCCGCGATCCGCGCCGCGGTCGCCGCGGCCGGACTGACGGTGCAGGCGGCGGCCTGAGTTTGCGACGACGCGGCAGCCGGGCCTGGCCCGGCTGTTGTCGCTAAATCAACGAACAAGATTCCGGGTGGACGCTCATGCTGATGATGGATGTCGAGACTGCACCCCGGCGCGCTGCTGACACGCCGGACGATGTGCTGATCGCGATCGACCAGGTCTCGAAGACCTATGTCTCGGCCTCCGGTGCGGCGGTGCATGCGTTGAGCCGCGTCTCGCTGGATATCAAGCCGGGCGAGTTCGTGTGCGTGGTCGGCCCGTCCGGCTGCGGCAAGAGCACGTTGTTGCGTCTGCTCGCCGGTCTCGACGGCTACAGCGATGGCCGGCTGCTGCTCGATGGCGAGCCCGTCGCCGGTCCCTCGCGCAAGGTCGGCGTCGTGTTCCAGGCCGCCAACCTGCTGCCGTGGATGACGGTGCGCGACAATGTCGGGCTGCCCTTGCGCGTCGGCGGCAGACATACGCCGGCCGGCGATCGCATCGAACGTCTGCTCGCCGTCACCGGTCTCGGCGATTTCGGCGACAAATATCCCTATGAGCTGTCCGGCGGCATGCAGCAGCGCGCCGGGATCTGCCGCGCCCTGGCGCGCGATCCCGAGATCCTGCTGATGGACGAGCCGTTCGGCGCCCTCGATGCGCTGACCCGCGAGCGTCTGAACCTCGAGCTGCAGCGCATCTGGCAGGAGAACCGCAAGACCATCCTGCTGATCACCCACTCGATCTCGGAAGCCATCTTCCTCGCCGACCGCGTCATCGTGATGTCGGCGCGTCCCGGCCGCATCCTGGCCGATCTCGCCGTTCCCATTCCGCGGCCGCGGTCGTTCGACGACATCGTGCTGCATCCGGACTATGCGCGGCTCGCCAGGGAGGTCCGCGGGCTGCTCAATGCGCAGGAGCATGGCCATGACTGATCTTGCCAACGTCGCCGTGTCAGCCATGTCGCAGAAGCCAGCGAGTCCATGCCGCGGCATCAGCCTGGGATCGCCGATCGCCTGGACCGGTCTCGCGGTGCTGATCCTGAGCTGGATCGCCGCGGTCAACCTGCTGAACATCCCGTCCTACATCCTGCCGAAGCCCGAAGCGGTGGTCCGCGCGCTTTGGTCGGGGCTCGCGGTCAGCCCGGCCAGTCCGCTCGGCTACTACCTGCCGCTGTGGAGCACGCTCAGCAACGCCGCTGTCGGCTGCGCCATCGGCGTCGGGCTCGGCCTCGTCATCGGCTCGCTGATGGCCGAGGTCGAGGCCATCGAACGGCTGGTGATGCCCTATGCGTTCGCGCTGCAGAGCCTGCCGAAGGTGGCGATCGCACCGCTGATCGTGATCTGGTTCGGTTTCGGCGACGGCTCCAAGATCGCGATCTCGGCGCTGCTGTCGTTCTTCCCGGTGCTGATCAACAGCTTCACCGGGCTGCGCGCCGTAGAGCCGGAGCGCATCGACCTGATGCGCTCGCTGTCGGCGTCGCGGTTCGAGACCTATCGCATCGTCAAGCTGCCCAACGCCGCGCCCTTCATCTTCGCTGGCCTCGACATGGCGGTGGTGTACGCGCTGCTCGGCGCGATCGTCGCCGAGTTCTTGGGCGCGCAGCGCGGCATGGGGGTGGTCATCACCCAGGCGCAAGCCGTCTCTGATGTCGCCGGCGTGTTCGCCGCGCTGATCATTCTCGGCGTGCTCGGCATCGTGCTGCACGGGATCGTGCGCTGGTGCGAGGCCAAGGTCGTGCACTGGGGCGCCAATCGGAAAAAATAGGACAGCAGGGAGGAACGTAGGATGGTTTCGCGCAGGTCATTCCTGAAGAGCAGCGCCAGCGCGGCGCTGCTGGTGAGCGGCGCCCCGGCCGGCCTGATGGCGGCGGACGCCAAGAAGATTCGCTTCGGTGTCGGGCTCAAGGCGCTCAACGCCACCATCATCAATTGCGTGATCGGCGAGGCGCTCGGCTACAACGCGCAGGAAGGGTTCTCGCTCGATGTCCAGGCGCTCGGCACCAATGCCAACGTCCAGGTCGCGACCGACCGCGGCTCCGTCACCATCGGCGTCGGCGTGCCGTCGACGGCGCTGCCGCTGCTCGCCAAGGGCGAATGGGGTGGCGCGAAACTGTTCTATCAATATACCTATCCGTACAAATGGGACATCGCCGTCCCGCCCGGCTCCGCGCTCAAGAGCTACACGGACCTCAAGGGCAAGAAGATCGGCGTGTCCGACTTCGGCGCCACCGAATATCCGGTGACCAAGAACGTGCTGAAGGCGCTCGGCCTCGATCCGGACAAGGATGTGAGCTGGGTCGCGGTCGGCAACGGCACGCCGGCGGGCGTCGCCCTGCAGCGCGGCGTGATCGATGCGCTCGCCTATTTCGATACGGGCTTCGGCCAGATCGAGGCGGCTGGCATCGAGCTGGCCTATCTGCCGCGCCCGACCACGATCCCGATGGTCGGCGGTCAGTTCCTGATGGCGATGCCGCAGACGTTCGAGAAGGACAGGGATCTCCTGGTTGGCTTTGGCCGCTCGGTGTGCAAGGCGTCGCAATTCCTGCTCGCCAATCCGACCGCCGGCGCCAGGGCCTTTCTCAAGATGTACCCGGAGACGGCGCCGCGCGGTGCCAGCGAGGACGCGGCGGTCAAGGCCGTGCTGCAGTCGATCAGCCGCCGGATCAAGCTCTACGCGCCGCCCTATGCCGATACGAAGATGGGCGGGATCAACGAGCAGGAGTTCCGCACCGAGGCCGCGATGAACGGGCTGGACATCAAGGACTACGCTGCGCTCTACACCAACGAGCTGATCGACAAGATCAACAATTTCGACGCCGTGAAGGTGAAGGCCGAGGCGGCTGCGTACAAGGGATGACGGTGGAGAGCCACGACAGCAGCACCGATCGCGGCCATGCCGTGGTGACCGGAGCCAGCTCCGGCATCGGCCGCGCGGTTGCCGAGCGCCTGCTTGCCGGCGGCTGGCGCGTAACCGGCATCGACCGTGCAGCCTCGGCGCTGTCGCATCCGCGCTTCGCGAGCTTGCAGGTTGATCTGTCGGACCCGCCTGTGCTCATCGAGGTCCTGGCTGAGGTTGGTACGGTCACCGCGCTCGTCCATGCCGCAGGCTACATGCGGGTCGGCCGGCTTGGCGAGCTCGCACCTGACGACAGTGAGGGCATGTGGCGCGTCCATGTTGGCGCGGCTGAAGCGTTGGCCAACGCGCTGGCGCCTGATATGCGCGAGGGCGGGCGGATCGTGCTGATCGGCAGCCGCACCGCCAACGGCGCGGCCGGCCGCAGCCAGTACGCCGCGACCAAGGCGGCACTCACCGGCCTCGCGCGCTCCTGGGCGATCGAGCTGGCGCCGCGCCAAGTCACCGTCAACGTCATCGCGCCAGCCGCCACGGACACGCCGTTCCTGCGCGACCCCAGCCGCGCCGGCACCGCGCCGGTGCTGCCGCCGATGGGCCGCTACGTCGATCCAGGCGAAGTGGCCGCGCTCACCGCCTTCCTGCTGTCGCCGGAAGCGGCTGCCATCACCGGACAGACCATCACCATCTGCGCCGGCGCCTCGCTCTGACGCGGCGCTCGCGACCACGATCAGGAGATTGACCATGACCGTTCGTATCGTCGACGTCCGCGAGGTGACGAAGCCGATCTCATCGCCGATCCGCAATGCCTATATCGATTTCACCAAGATGACGTCGAGCCTCGTTGCGGTCATCACCAATGTCGAGCGCAACGGGCATCCCGTGGTCGGCTACGGCTTCAACTCCAACGGCCGCTACGGCCAGGGCGGCCTGATTCGCGAGCGGTTTCGCGCGCGACTCCTCGAGGCGGATCCCGCCTCGCTGCTCGATGCCACCAAGGACAACATCGATCCGGACAAGGCCTGGACGGCGATGATGACGAACGAGAAGCCCGGCGGTCACGGCGAGCGCTCGGTCGCGGTCGGCACGTTGGACATGGCGATCTGGGACGCTGTTGCCAAGATCGCCGACAAGCCGCTGTTCCGTCTGCTCGCGGAGCGCCACAACCGCAAGGCCGATCCGCGCGTGTTCGTCTACGCCGCCGGCGGCTATTACTATCCCGGCAAGGATCTCTCGGCGCTGCGCCGGGAGATGCGCGGCTATCTCGAGCGCGGCTACAACGTCGTCAAGATGAAGATCGGCGGCGCGCCGATCGAGGAGGATCGCCAGCGCATCGAGGCGGTGCTCGACGAGATCGGTCCGAGCAACCAGCTCGCCGTCGACGCCAACGGCCGCTTCGACCTGGAGACAGCGATCGCCTACGCCAAGATGCTGCGCGACTATCCGCTGTTCTGGTACGAGGAGGCGGGCGATCCGCTCGACTATCATCTGCAGGCGACGCTCGCCGATTTCTATCCCAGCCCGATGGCGACCGGCGAGAACCTGTTCAGCCACCAGGACGCCCGCAACCTGATCCGCTATGGCGGCATGCGTCCGGACCGCGACTGGCTGCAGTTCGACTGCGCGCTGTCATACGGCCTGTGCGAATATCTGCGCACGCTCGACGTGCTCAGGACCTATGGCTGGTCGCCGTCGCGTTGCATCCCGCATGGCGGCCACCAGATGTCGCTCAACATCGCCGCCGGCCTAGGCCTCGGCGGCAATGAGAGCTACCCCGACCTGTTCCAGCCCTATGGCGGCTTCCCCGACGGCGTGAAGGTGATCGACGGCCACATCACGATGCCCGACCTCCCCGGCATCGGCTTCGAGGGCAAGTCGGATCTGCATGCGGAGATGCGCGCGCTGAGCGCGTGAGGCACGAGCCTCGTACCAAAAGCTGACGACCTTCACTCCGGGGCAAGACCGCAGACCTTGAACCGGGAATCTCGAGATGGCCTTGCGTCCAGTCTGAGACGCGACTGTTCGGCTGCGTCATGCTGTCGAACGAACGCCGCGATGCTCGGTCTCGACTACCCGATGGCAATCATAACAGCTTTGCTCGAACTGCCCGTCGACCTAGTTTGATGCACCGAGTCAATCTCGCTTAGCGAGTTCAGAGGGACCTTGCTTATGCAGCACGGGCACAACCAAGCTCAGCGAGCTCCTCGAAGCAGCCATCCGTGTATGTCGGGCCCAACCTGTCGTTGCTACTTCAGAAATTCTGTGTCTCGTAGGCTACTTCTCTTTGCCGTCCGCGAAGAATGGAGAACCGCGTTTCATCCGTCGCTAGCAGATGTCGCTGGACCAAGTTTCAGCGGTGGGTTGGAAGGGCACACCTGACGTCTGCCTTCAAACGAGCAGAACCGACTTGGCGGTTCTCCGCAGCGTTTTGTAAGTTCTTTATGAGAAACGCAGCGCCCGGTAGTGTCTCGCCATCCTGGTCCGCCCTTGCAGCCGCAGCCTTCGCAACGGCATGCGGCAACCTCCAGAGTTGAGCTGGCGAGAGACGCGGCCAGCATCGTGGCGGCAAATGCCGTCATGGCTTTTGAAACCTTAAGGTATACTTGGCTTCCTGATTTCCCTCTCTGAAGACTTCTTTGGCTTCGGTTTTCAAGCTGCCTTCGAATGAGATGTCTTTTTTACCGTGTAGATTGATACGGTCACCCTTTCGGAAATATGGTGACTGGGTCATCGGGGGGACCGACTCTGATGCGTTGGCCGAAAGTTTGCACTGTTCTCCTTCGCACTCCAGTGAGCCCTCAAAGGGTAGATATAATTGATTTCGACCCACGACGAACGTTATCCAGCCCACGGTCTGGGATTTGCTCGGCGTAGAATAGAAAATGCGCGCCAAGCCTTGACTGTTTCCGCCTTCGAAAGTGCCTTCCAGCCGAGTGATGCTCGAATAAGGGTCATTCGATTGGGCGGGGAGCGATGAAGAAAATGACTTAAGGTGAGCCCAACTCGTCAGTAGGTACGCTTCAAAGATCTTTTCTCTAGCCTGCAAATTGATCTGGGGATCACTGGCGTCGGACACGCCAAAAATTGATACGTCGGCTCCATAAAAAGTGGCGGGATATTTTGAGGCCAGCGAATTGATATACTTGGCCGTATCGGAGGAACTTTCCACGTCGGGATCTAGGAGGGACGCGTCAGTGTAGACGATGATGCGGTAGAAAGCTGAGCGTTCCGCGAACCGGTTCTTGTCGAACGCGAGCGCTCCCAAAATATTCTTCCGTTTTCCGCTTTGGAACTTTCCTGCGCTCACCAAGAGTTTGTCCAGCGCATTTCTCAATCGTGCATCAAACGTCTGCAGGTTCTCGCGCTGTTGGTCTTCCGGGTCTGGTGACGTCAATTTGTCCCACTGGCTGCGGCCTATGCGGGTAGACTCAATTTCGGACTTGGTGAGCGTCGGGTAACATAGGTCGAATGCTTGGTCGGTCTCGAACGTATTTGGATTTACCGCGAGTATCGTTAGTGGTTCTCTGGCGCCAAGCTCAAGCCGGTTGATAAGCGTCAATCCCCACTCCGTACGTGCCTTTGAAATTGACGATATGTCGACGTACACAAGCGTTCGTCTATGTGTCGCGGGTGGCGACTTGCATATCTGTTCAATGTTGTTCTGGTTAAGTATTTGCGCGTCTGCGACTGATGTAAGAGAGGCCAGTAGGCAAAGAAGCGCAATAAATCGTCCAATTGCACTCATGAGGGGGTCCCTACGTGTCTAGGCGCGCCAAAGTACCTCTAATTTCTTCCGATAGGTTCTTGTATTCCTTGAGAGCGACTTCGTTTTTTTTGCGCTCCCGTTGATAAAACGCCGTTACGCGTGTCTGTTCACGCTCAAACGGTTGGCGCGCCTTCTGCAGTCTCTTGTTGGATCGAAGTAACTCTCGATACGCGTCGCGCAGATGCGGTACTTTCTCGCTTGCGAGATAGGAATACAGAACTCCCAAGCCCCAAACGAACATATTCAGCCCGATAGTTGGTCCGAGGTTTTGCCAAACCATCGATGCGTTGGATCCACCAAACGTGCCAGGGGCATCCGAGCCGAGTCCGAGTTGCTCGGAGATGGCTTGATATCGCAGCCAGACGACGACACCCAAAGCGCATATCAAGAGAATGGTCGCGATTAGCACCGAGAGCTTGCGTCCGATCTCGTTTCGATATTCGACCGATGGATGCAGGATCTCAGCAAGCTGCTTTAGGTATTCGCCATGAAAGTGGCTCGCGATAGCGAAGATCATTGCAACCAGAATGGTTCCAGCTCCAGCCACCAGCGGCACAAACTTGGCCATGAAGGTCGATAGATTGACGTACCACTCTGCAACGCCAATGCCGATGAGCGGTATGACATAGAGCACGGGCGAGAGATTTCGAGGGTACGCTCCCCCGTTGACTTGGCGTAGTTCTTGGAATGTTTGATCTCTCGCCTTTTGCTCGGCGTTGGCGCGCAAGTATTTCTGATTGTTGTTCAGCTGAGACCAGTTTGCGCTGATCTCCGCATTCTCCCTTTCGTCTAGTTCGGCTAAGTAGTTGCTTGCCCTAATTTCGATGTCGCTGGAAAGGCGGTCGTCGAAGTTCTTTAGTTGTACAATCAACTGGCGGCGAGCGTCAGCATCAACGCGCTTCGTGCGAAGCATTTGGTTTGCGGCCTTCAGGCCGAATTGAGCTTCTTCAGCGAGCGTATCGGACGGCATTATCTTGGGATCCAAAAACCTATTCTTGCATAAGTTCCTTAAGAGAGGGCCGAGCGAGGACCTCGTTCGGTATCAATGGACGACTGATCGGAGTTGATCCGGTCTGAATCGCGTCGCGGCTCAATTCAATATATGCGGTTGCGCTTCTTCCAGTGGGGCCGTCAAAGACTGGAATGCGGACTTCTTTGTTGCATTCGGGGTTTGGCTGCCCTGCCGGGACATCTTGGTCGTTGCGATGGCACGGATCGAATTTTATCGTTTCGGCTGCCTTGCGTGTTGCGCCTGGAACATCGGACACGAAAAATTCGACGCGACGGTTCTGCGCTCGTCCCTCGCTGGTCTTGTTTGTCGCGATGGGTTGCGCTTCTCCCATGGGCACCAATCCAAGAAGCGTCTCAGGGACGCCGTTCTCCTTTAGCTTGATCGCAACAGCGCGGGCGCGCAAATCTGATAGTGTGCTATTGTATTCGTCGGAGCCAATGGAGTCGGTGTGACCAACAATGAGGACTGACCGCGCGGATTTATCTGCAATGACTGTCTTCGCCAGATCAAGGATGGCTTTCTCGGCAGCCATTTCGATTTCGGATTTGTTAAACGCGAAGAAGACCGTGCTCCTAAATCTGATGTGCGAAACCGGTACGGGGATCTCGATACCAGGTAGCGAGCCCGGAGGTATCAAGATGACCACGTATTCGAAATTGTACTCGGCGGACGCTGCTTTTAGGGTGCGAAAGGCTTGATCGCGAGCGCGTTGGTTCTGCGTCAAATCGCGAATATTTACACCGGCATATCCCAATGTTGCACCGCAAATAGAAGCTCCCGCCACTAGGATGGCGACTGGCCAACGAAGCTTCCGCCCATTCGCTCTTACGTGCACCAATGCTGGTTTCCTCCCCGACCGCAGATTACTCATACTATCTTTACGAGCAAACGCTTTCTTTGCTCTCCGGGCTGGTGGGTAGCATTTCCGGTAGTCTTTTCTGTTCTTGGCGCTTCAGCACGTTGCACGTCCCGCTCTGCGCAAAAAATAGATCTTCTGTTTTCCGGAATTTATGCTATATATGGTTATCCCGCCTCACTCGGAGGGGCGTTGCGCGCGATCGTCACGACACGCGAGGCGGGGAGGCGATGGCCGTGAGAGCTCGCAGCATGTCCTGACGGATATGCGGACGAACGATGTTCTTGCGGACGGTCAAGTCGCGTGGTCCTGGCCTCCCGACGCTGAGGTCAAGTTCGCGAGGGTGCTGGTGCATCACGTGGACGACGGTGGCCAACAAGCCCGGCGCACCGGGGAGATCGCGAAGCAGCCGTAAGCCCATCGTGCAGGGAATGCCGGATGATCGGCTGAACCTGTGGTACCTGCCGCCTGCATTTTTTTCGCAGGCGGGCCATGGGTGAGGCCTTCACCCGGCATTCCCTGCGCCCTCCGACTTCTTGGAGGGTGAATAGGATCAGCAGAACTCGGGCGGGATACGCCGCGGGAATGCGAGCGCGTGCCACAGTATGAGTTGGGAGACGAGATGCCCGCCCCCCGCATCATTGCTCTGCGCTCGCGATGACGGATGAGAGAGGGTCGTGCGCCTTCGACGACCATTCAAGAGCTGCAAAGCGTCAGCTGACCCCCTCGTGTTCGCGCTGCATTCCAATGTCGTCCCGGGCAAGCCGCCAGCGCGCGCAAGCGCGGCGGCGGCGCCGACCCGGGACCCAAAACCATAGGGAGGTGGGATTGCGCAAGATGGAGGACCAGCAGCGCGTCTCAACGATCGCCGGTGGTTATGGGCCCCGGCGTTCGCCGGGACGGCAGCGCAGAGTGGAGCGCCATCGAGGATCGCTGCGAACGATCCGCGCAGCCGGTGATGCGATGCGCCGGCGATGCCCGCGCCAAGGCGATGGCCACGCGTCCGCCCTACGCCTTCGCCGCCTTCGACGCCAGCGCGTCGGCCACCGCGGTGCGGATGTCGGCGACCGAGAATGGCTTGGTGATGACGTCGTGAGCGATCGCGCTGAGATTCGACGCCCGCTCGCGCTGATGGGCAAAGCCCGTCATCAGCAGGATCGTCAGGTCGGGAAAATCGCGTGCTGCCGACAGCGCCAGCGCGATGCCGTCCATGATGGGCATCTGGATGTCGGTCAGCAGCAGGTCGAAGGCGCCGGCCTCGCGCGTCAGGATGTCGAGCGCCTCGGCACCGTCCTGCGCCGTCACGATCTCATGTCCATCCATGGCAATGGCGCGCGCGACCAAGGTCCGCATCGAATCTTCGTCGTCGGCGATCAGCACGCGCGACATGTCGTTTCGTCTCCGTGTCGTGGGCCCCGCGGGCGACCCACGAGACCGGAACCATCATGCACTGCCGGCAGCGAGGTCGCGCCGGTTGAAGAAGCGTATATCGATATTGCGGCCTTCGGGAGGGGGCGAGGCGAGCCGCGACTTGAACGTCGTGCGCTCGCCGGGCTTGAGCGCGGTCTGCTCGAGCAGCGTATTCCAGGCGTAGATCTCGGTGCCCTGCGCGTCGCGCACGCTGAAGCGCAGCCGCGGCAGGTCGACCGGTTTCTTCGTCAGGCTGACGATCGTCCCCTCGATCACCAGCACCGGCTTGCCGTCGACGGTTTCGGTCGCGACCTTCACGTCCTTGAAGCTCAGGCCGCGCAGGTTCACCTCGAGCCCGACCAGCTTGTAGAACGACGCCGTCTGCGGCAGCAGCCTGACGACGTCGGCGCGCCACACCACCAGCGCAATCGTGAGCGCCGCCATGGCGGCCGTCAGCACCGGCAGGTTCAACAGCCTATTGCCTGGGACATCCGGCAATTTCGGGCGCCTGATGAGCGTGCGGAGACCGGCGAGGCGCGAAGCCCCGCTCTGCACCGGCTGCTCGGCCTCTTCGGTGTCGTCCTCGGGCTCGGCGAGCGCGTCCTCGGGCCAGCCGGCGGCCAGCGGCGGACTTTCCACCTCGGGCTGGCGTCCGTCGTCGTCGTCTTCCTGGCGGGCGAGGGCTTCCCACTCGTCGGCGGCGTCACGCGGCGCGGCGGCCGCGCCGGCCTCCGCCATGGCAGGCATGGGGGCGGGCGCCTCGACCGCATCCTCCGGTCGCGCCAGCCAGACCTCCTTGCAACGGGAACAGCGTACGCTGCGGCCGGCCATACCCAGGGTTGCCAAGTCGATGGCATAAGATGTCGTACAATGAGGGCAAACGATGAACATCGCGCCGGTTCTCCAACGGCCATTGCCGCTTTGTTTCCGACAGTTCGTGCTACAAGGACCGCCATGTCGACGAACTTCGGAACTCAATCGCGCCAATGGTACACGGCGACCGTTAACGAACCGGAAACCATAACGGGCGCTCAATCGGGCCATCGTACCGCTGAGCTTGGAGCGTGCGGGTCTGCCGCGCACGCGGTCGAACGGAGCTGACGCTTTGGTTCGGTTCGAAAATGTTGGGCTGCGCTATGGACTGGGGCCGGAGATTCTCCGCGACCTCAGTTTCCAGGTTCCGGCCCATTCCTTCCAGTTTCTCACCGGCCCGTCGGGCGCCGGCAAGACCTCGCTGCTGAAGCTGCTGTTCCTGTCGCTGCGGCCGACCCGCGGCCTGGTCAATCTGTTCGGCTACGACATCTCGCTGCTCAGCAAGGAGGAGATCGCCGATCTGCGCAAGCGCATCGGCATCGTGCTGCAGGATTTCCGGCTGCTCGACCACATGACGACCTACGAGAACGTGGCGCTGCCGTTTCGGGTCATGGGCCGCGATGAGTCGAGCTACCGCAAGGAGGTCATCGACCTCCTGAAATGGGTCGGCCTCGGCGAGCGCATGGATGCGCTGCCGCCGATCCTGTCGGGCGGCGAGAAGCAGCGCGCGGCGATCGCGCGCGCCGTGATCTCGCGGCCGCAGCTGCTGCTCGCGGACGAGCCGACCGGCAACGTCGATCCGACACTGGGTCGCCGCCTTCTGCGGCTATTCATCGAGCTGAACCGCTCGGGCACGGCGGTGATCATCGCAACCCATGACATCACGCTGATGGACCAATACGAGGCCCGCCGGCTGGTGCTGCATCAGGGACGATTGCACATCTATGAGTAGCGTAGACGATCGCGGCCTTCTGGTCGATCTCGGCGACGACCGCCCGCAACTGCCGGCGCAGGCCCGCATCGTGTCGCCGATCGTGCCGCGCGCCTCGATCGCGGGCCGCGCGCTGGTCGCCGTGGTCGCGATCATGACCTTCCTGGCCTCGATCACGACCGGTGGCGTGCTGCTGGTCAGCGAGTCCGCGGCCGAGTGGCAGTCGGAGGTGGCGAGCGAGATCACGGTCCAGGTCCGTCCCAAGACCGGCCGCGACATCGAGCGTGACATTGCCCTGGTGACGGACGCGATGCGGGGGCAGTCGGGCATCGTCGAGGTCCGGCCCTTTACCAAGGAGGAATCCAGCAAGCTGCTGGAGCCGTGGCTCGGCAGCGGCCTGTCGTTCGACGAGCTTCCGGTGCCGCGCGTGATCATTGCGCGCGTCCAGCCCGGCACCAGCTTCGATCTCAACGCCCTGCGCACCCGCGTGACCCAGGTTGCGCCGACCGCCAGCGTGGACGACCATCGCGCCTGGATCGAGCGGATGCGCTCGATGACCGGAGCGACCCTGTTTGCAGGCTTCGGCATTCTCGTGCTGGTGATCGCGGCCACCATCATCTCGGTGTCGTTCGCGACCCGCGGCGCGATGGCCGCGAACCGGCCGATCGTCGAGGTGCTGCACTTCGTCGGCGCCGGCGACCGCTACATCGCCAATCACTTCCTGCGGCACTTCCTGCAGCTCGGACTGGAGGGGGGCGTGATCGGCGGCGGCCTTGCGATGCTCGGATTCGGATTCTCTGAGTCGATCGCCAACTGGTTCTCCGGCACCCCCGTCGGCGATCAGTTCGCGGCGTTGCTGGGGACGTTCTCGCTGCGCCCGCTCGGCTATGTCGCGATCGCGCTGCAGGCCGTGGTGATCGCCGCGGTGACCGGCTGGGCCGCACGCCGGACCCTGTTCACGACGCTGGCGAGCATCGACTGATGGTGGCTTCTATCCCCAGCCGTCTCGTTGCGGATTTCACTTGGCCCGAAAACCGCCTAAAATCGTCTGCGCCGGGATGAGGCAGGACGGGGTGAGCTGGGTCACGAACACGGCGGAGGTCGCGCGCCAGGATCGGCGGCGAGCGAACGTGATCGGGAGGCCGGCGAAACCTGCCTGCGTTCCCGGACTTGAACGACGGGATCGCGCGACGGCATGGCGCCGCGCGCAGGCAGGCAAGGACAAGCCAGGCGTTGCATGGAGCCGGAGACCGACCATAGCAGGCGAAAGCTGCCGCTCACCGTGGCGGTGTGGCGGACGCTCGCGGGCGCCGTGGCGACGCTCGGGGTCGGTTTTTTCGTCGCGGCGGTCGGTTTCGTCGGCTTCCTTTCGCAATTGCGGGGCGCCGAGATCCAGCCCGAGCGCAAGGCGGACGGAATCGTGGTCCTGACCGGCGGCTCGTCACGCGTATCGGACGCGGTGGAACTCCTGGCGGGAGGCTATGGCCGGCGGCTGCTGATCTCCGGCGTGCACCCGACCAACGAGGCCAGCGACATCACCCGGTCGCTGCCCGAGGCGCGATCATTCATCAACTGCTGCGTCGATCTGGATTATTCGGCGATCAACACCCGCAGCAACGCCGCGCAGACGCGGCGATGGGCCAGCGAGCGCGGCTTCAAGTCGCTGATCGTGGTGACGTCGAACTATCACATGCCCCGGGCCATCGTCGAGCTCTCGCATGCGATGCCAAGCATGGATCTCATTCCCTATGCCGTCGTCGGCGAGAAATGGCGCGATGAGCCGTGGTGGACCAGCGCGCCGACGGTGCGACTTCTGCTGTCCGAATACGCCAAATATGTCGCCGCCGAGATGCGGCTGCGGCTGGCCGATCTCGGCCTCGATCTCGTGCCCGAGGTCGATCCGCCAACCGGCTCGGTGTCGCGCCGACCGACGACGGCGCAAGCCAATTGAACTGGGTTTCTGATGGTCTCGATCTTCCTGCGTTCGCTGCTGTTCAACATCCTTTTCTACCCGAACTTCGTGCTCTGGGCGCTGATCGCGTTGCCGACCCTGGCGATGCCCCGCAAGGCGCTGCTGCGCGTCGCCAACTGGTGGGCGCAGAGCAACATCGTGTTGATGCGCGTCGTCTGCAACATCCGCGTCGAATATCGCGGCGTCGAGAAGATCCCGAAGGGGCCGCTGATCGTCGCCGCCAAGCATCAGTCGATGTGGGAGACGATCTCGCTGCTGCATTTCTTCGATGCGCCGTTCTTCGTTCTCAAGCGCGAGCTGCTGCGGATTCCCTTGTTCGGACAGTATCTCGTCAAGGCGGACATGATCGCGATCGACCGCAGCTCCGGCGCCCGCGCGTTGAAGCAGGTGATGCGGCGGGCGGCGGAGGAGGTGAAGCATGGCCGTCAGTTCGTGATCTTCCCGGAAGGCACCCGGCGCCCGGCGGGCGCACCGCCGGACTACAAGGGCGGCGTCGGTTTGATCTACACGGATTGCGGCGTACCCTGCCTGCCGGTGGCCCTGAATTCGGGTTTGTTTTGGCCACGCCGCACATTTCTGCGCTATCCGGGCACGCTCGTCGTGGAGTTTCTCGATCCGCTGCCGCCTGGCCTGCCGCGCGATGAGTTCATGGCGCGGATTCAGAGTGTCATCGAAGAGGCGACCGGCCGGCTCGTCGCCGCGGGGCAAGCGGAACAGGCGCAGTTGTTTGGCGGGGTGCGGGCGCCGGTGAAGGCTTGAGGGCTATGTCTTGCCTGGCGCAGGATGCAGCGAGTGGCCGTCATCGTGCAGCATCGTCGCCAGCCGATGCAGCTGCGTGTCGCGAAAGCCCTGCGCCTCGATCGCCTTCACGGTCGAGATCACGTAGTCGCGATTGGCGCCGGACTGGCCGTGACCCTGGCGCACATGGCGCAACTGCTCCTGCGGCGACAGCCGGCCTGCATATTGCACATGGCCGCGATCGACCACGTAGACCAATGCGCTCACCCGCTCGCGCGCTTCGTTTTCAAGCCAAACCGAGCGCGTCACTTCGCGATAGACCGAGGTCACCTGCTCACGCGCCCGCAAGTAGGCGATGGTCTCGTCGCGCTTGTCTGCTGCGACCCGAAACGCAATGCCGCGACACGCGCCGCCGCGATCGAGACCGAGCACGAGGCCCGGCTTCTCCGGCGTTCCGCGGTGGACGAACGAATACACACAGAGCGCGCGATGCTCGCCGATCAGCCGCGCCGGCACCTGCTCGAGAAAGGCGAATCCGGGCCGCCACATCAGCGAGCCGTAGCCAAAGACCCAGAGGTCGCCGTGGGGAAGGTCGGGTTCGGAGAGGGTCATTGCGGACATCAATGCGGAAGCCTAAGTACGGTGCTCGCGAATTGTTAATTTAGATACACAATCCGTGATCGCCGAATTGCCAAAATTGCTGCCCAAAGGGTGTCCTGCATGTCTCGTTCGCCGCAACCGCCGCGCAGGCGCTCTCGCTGGGGGCTTTTCATCGCTCCCGTCCTGCTCCTGATCGCCGCTGTTGCGTGGAGCGCATTCTGGTTCTTCGCCGCTTCGCAAGTGGATGTCCAGGCCGACGCCTGGCGTGCGCGCGAAGCAAAATCGGGACGCGTCTATGACTGCGCGAAGCGCTCGGTCGCGGGCTTCCCGTTCCGGCTCGAGGTCCGCTGCACGGATCCAAGCGTGGCGCTGTTTTCGCAGGCGGCCGGTACGCCCTTGATGAATGCGAAGCTCGACGAGATCCTCGTCGTCGCCCAGGTTTGGGACCCGAAGCGGATCATCGCGGAGTTCAAGGGACCCGCGACGATTGCCGATGGTCGTGGAACGGCGTCGTTCTCCGTGAACTGGCGCGTCGGCGAGGCCAGCGTCCGCGGCCTCCCGGGGCCGCCGCAGCGCGCCGACCTCGTGTTCGAACAACCGACCATCGACCGCATCGAGGGCAACACCGCCGTGCCCGCAGCGCGCGCCGATCATGCCGAATTGCACGGCCGTCTCGCCGAGGGCACGCCGTCGGATCATCCGGTGCTGGAGACTGCGCTGCAGATCGAAAACGGCAGCATCCAGGGCGGTCATCCGCTGCTTGCCGAGCCGTTCAATGCCGACATCCAGGCCCGCGTCACCGGTCTCAAGGACTTCCGGCCCAAACCCTGGCCGGAGCGGTTTCGCGAGATCCAGGCGGCGGGCGGTCATGTCGAGATCGTCCAGTCCCGCATCCAGCAGGGCGAACTGCTGGCGGTCGCGTCGGGCACGCTCAGCCTGACCGCCAATGGCAACATCGATGGCGAGGTGCAGATGACGGTCGCCGGGATCGAAAAGGTCATCCCGGCGCTCGGTCTCGACAAGATGCTCGAGAACGGCGTGCCGCAGGGTGCGCTTGATCGCGTGGCGCCCGGCGTGAAGTCGCAGGATGTCAACAACCTGCTCGGTGCGCTCGATCGCGCCATTCCCGGCCTCGGCAAGGTCGTCAAGCAGAACGCCAATGTCGGCGTCGCGCTCGGCATCAATGCGCTCGGCAAGGAGGCCACCCTCGAAGGGCGCAAGGCGCGGACCTTCCCGCTGCGCTTCTCCGATGGTGTCGTCGTGCTCGGTCCGTTCAAGGTCGCCCGCGTCCCTCCGCTGTTCTGACCTCAGGGCTTCTTCAACTGCGGCAGCGGCCGGCCGAAGTCCGGCGCCGCCGAATCCTGGCCGATATCGACGATGCCGCGGCGGATCGCGCGGGTGCGGGTGAAGTGATCGAACAGCGCCTCGCCGTCGCCGCGGCGGATCGCCCGCGTCAGCTTCGAGAGGTCCTCGGTGAAGGTGCCGAGCATGTCGAGCACGGCATCCTTGTTGCTCAGGAAAATGTCGCGCCACATCGTCGGATCGGATGCGGCGATGCGGGTGAAATCGCGGAAGCCGCCGGCGGAGAACTTTATCACCTCGGACTCCGTCACCTGCGCCAGCTCGTCGGCGGTGCCGACGATGGTGTAGGCGATCAGATGCGGCAGGTGGCTGGTGATCGCGAGCACGCGATCGTGGTGATCCGGCGTCATGATCTCGACCTTGGCGCCGAGCGCCGTCCAGAACCCGCGCAGCCGATCGATCGCGTCGGCATTGACGCCATCGGGCGGCGTCAGGATGCACCAGCGGTTGATGAAGAGCTCGGCGAAGCCGGAGTCAGGCCCCGAATTCTCGGTGCCCGCCACCGGATGTGCCGGGACGAAATGAACGTTGCCCGGCAGATGCGGCGCCATGTCGCGGACGATGGCGCCCTTCACCGAGCCAACGTCGGAGACGACGGCGCCGGGCTTCAGATGCGGCGCGATCTCTTCGGCCACGGGACCGCAGGCGCCGACGGGAATGCAGAGGATGACAAGATCGGCATCCTTGACCGCCTCTTCATTGCTCGCGACGACGCGGTCGACGATGCCGAGCTCCGCGACGCGCGCGCGCGTCCTCTCCGAACGCGCCGTGGTGACGATCTCGCCGGCCACCCCCTGCAGCCGCGCCGCGCGCGCGATCGAGCCGCCGATCAGGCCGAAGCCGATCAGCGCGACGCGTTCGAATCGCCCCGCGACGCTCATGTCGCCCTCATGAATTCGCTGAGAGCCTCCACGACTAGACGATTGGCCTCCTCGGTGCCGATCGTCATGCGCAACGCGTTCGGCAGCTTGTAGTTGGCGAGCGCGCGCAGCACGAGGCCGCGCCGGGTCAGGAATTCGTCGGCCTCGACCGCGGTCTTGCCCTTGTCGGTCGGGAAGTGGATCAGGATGAAATTGGTGACACTCGGCGTCACCTTCAGCCCAAGCTTGCCGATCTCCTCGGTCAGCCAGTTGCGCCACGCTTCCGTGTGCGTTTTCGACATCTGCTGATGCGCGGTGTCCTCGATCGCGGCGACCGCCGCGAGCATCGCCGGCGAGGAAACGTTGAACGGCCCGCGGATGCGGTTGATCGCATCGACGATATGCGCCGGGCCGAACATCCAGCCAACGCGGAGCGCCGCGAGCCCGTGGATCTTCGAGAACGTATGGGTGACGACGGTGTTCTCGGTCGTGGCGACCAGCTCGAGCCCGAACTCGTAGTCGTTGCGCGAGACGTAATCGGCATAGGCGGCGTCGAGCACCAGCACGACCTGCGACGGCAGGCCGGCGCGCAGCCGCTTGACCTCGTCGAACGGGATGTAGGTGCCGGTCGGGTTGTTCGGGTTGGCGAGCCAGACCAGCTTGGTGCGCGGCGTCACCGCGGCAAGGATGGCGTCGACGTCGGTGCGATACTCCGTCTCCGCGGCAACCACGTTCCTGGCGCCGCAGGCCATGGTCGCGATCGGATAGACCAGGAAGCCGTGCGCGGTCGAGATCGCCTCGTCGCCTTGGCCGAGAAAGGTGTGTGCCAGCAGATTGAGGATCTCGTCGGAGCCGGCGCCGCAGACGATGCGGTCGGGATCGAGGCCGTAGGTGCGGCCGATCGCCTGGCGCAGCACCCGTGAAGTCCCTTCCGGATAATCTTCCAGGTGAGTGGCCGCACTCTTGAATGCCTCGATCGCCCTCGGCGAGGGGCCGAACGGGGTCTCATTGGCCGACAGTTTGAAAACCTTGCGGCCCGGCTCCGGCTGGGGACTCTTGCCCGGTGTATAGGGCGCGATATCGAGGATGCCGGGGTTCGGCACGGGGCGGTTCATCGTCAACTCCGGAAAATCATCACTGGCGCGGGGCGTCTCAGCTCGGAACCGTATAGCGTTTCGCATGGCCGCCGACGAGGGCGGCGGAGCGTACCGAGGCGCCCGCCGCGATCAGGGCAGCCCTGATCTTGTCGAGGTTCGACGGCGACTCGATCGATACCAGCAGTGCGGCGCCGTCGAAGGCGGTATCGGGCACCGCGATGACGTCGGCGAGCGGCGACAGCGCCCGCGACACCTGCGCATTCCAGCCGGAGACGCGGATGCTCCAGGTCTCGACCTCGAGCACCAGCGCATCGTCGGCGACGCGCGACACCGCGAACACCGGCAGCGCGGCGGGATGGTCGGCGCGCTCGATGAACGGCATCCGCGCGATGATCTTTGGTGCGCCCACGGGCTCGAGCGTGATCCACCACGGCGTATGGCCGGAGGTCGTCGACACCAGCGCGAGATCGCCCTTCGAGCGCGCCACAGCCTCGACTGCGGCTTGCGCGCTGAAATGCGGCACGTAGGGCACCACGAATCCGAAATGGAACCTGGCGGAATCGCGCATCGCGGATTCTCCGACCGACACGTCGGCATGAACCGAGAACGGCGCCTGCACATAGGTGAAGGTCGAGACGATCACGCGCCAGATCCCCTCGACGGTGTCGAGCGGCAGGATGCCGCGATGGCGCTGCACCAGGCGGCGCATCATGTCGGCCTCGCGCGCGGGCCTGAACGCCGAGCCGACCTCCTGGGTCTTCTTGACCTTGATCAGCCGGTCGATGATGTCGGCCCTGTTCATCAGCAACTGATGGACCTGCTCATCGATGGCATCGATCTCCTTGCGCAGATCGGCGAGCGAGGGCGGGGCGGGCGGCGGGTTCGACATGGTCCGTGTCACTCTTCGCGAGGCCACGGGAAAACCTGCGGCCAAAGGAACGGATGCCGTTCTCTCCGATGCCGCGGACCTGCGCAACAGCAAGTTTACCTTGCGCCATCCAGGCTTGGCTGACCTGCGGCAGAGCGCCCGACCAACGGTCAACCCCAGCTTGCCTTGACGAATAGCGCCCGCGGGACTAGTTTCTGCCCGTTCCGTGGTCATTTGAGCCGGCCGGCTTGCAGCCACGTTAAAAAACTCGCTAAACAGGCCGGGGACGTTATCGATCCCGGCCGAACCCCAGTTCAGGCCGGGTTTTTCATGGCCTGATGTGTCACGTGGTTCGGGAGCCCTGGCCGGATGGCTGGGGTGAGAGACATGACAGGTCTGACGCCGAAGTCCAAATCTGCGAAGTCCAAATCTGCGACGCCTACATCCGCGTTGCGCACGGTCGCGCCCGACGAGCGCTCGCACGAGGTCGATCATCCGAGCTCGCCGGTGGCGCAGTTCGGCGCCGACAAGCCGCTCAGGCTCGATTGCGGCGTCGACCTGTCGCCGTTCCAGATCGCCTACCAGACCTACGGCGAGCTCAATGCCGACCGGTCGAACGCGGTGCTGGTCTGCCACGCGCTGACCGGCGACCAGCACGTCGCCAACCGCCATCCCGTCACCGGCAAGCCCGGCTGGTGGGAGACGCTGGTCGGTCCCGGCCGCCCGCTCGATCCCAGTCGCTATTTCATCATCTGCTCCAACGTGATCGGCGGCTGCATGGGCTCGACCGGGCCGGCCTCGCTGAACCCCGCCACCGGCAAGGTGTGGGGGCTCGATTTCCCGATCATCACCATCCCCGACATGGTGCGGGCGCAGGCGATGCTGATCGACCATCTCGGCATCGACACGCTGTTCGCCGTGGTGGGCGGCTCGATGGGCGGCATGCAGGCGCTGCAATGGACGGTGGCCTATCCGCAGCGCGTGTTCGCCAATCTCGCGATCGCCTGCGCGACGCGCCACTCGGCGCAGAACATCGCCTTCCACGAGCTTGGCCGCCAGGCCGTGATGGCCGATCCCGACTGGGATCACGGCCGTTACGCCGACAAGGGCACGCATCCGCATCGCGGCCTGGCTGTGGCGCGCATGGCTGCGCACATCACCTACCTCTCCGACGCCGCCTTGCATCGCAAGTTCGGCCGCCGCATGCAGGACCGCGAGCTGCCGACGTTCTCCTTCGACGCCGATTTCCAGGTCGAGAGCTACCTGCGCTACCAGGGATCGTCCTTCGTCGAGCGCTTCGACGCCAACTCCTATCTCTATCTGACGCGGGCGATGGATTATTTCGACATCGCCGGCGACCATGACGGCGTGCTGGCGGCGGCGTTTCGCGGCATCAAGACCCGTTTTTGCGTGGTGTCGTTCACCAGCGACTGGCTGTTTCCGACTGCGGAGTCGCGCGCGCTGGTGCATGCGCTCAACGCCTCCAGCGCGCGGGTGTCGTTCGCCGAGATCGAGACCGACCGGGGCCACGACGCGTTCCTGCTCGATGTCCCCGAGTTCTTCGAGATCGCCAGCGCGTTTCTCGATTCCGCCGGCAAGGCGCGCGGGCTTGCCCATGCGAAGGGAGACTGAGCCATGAGCATGCAGGGTGTGCTGCCGCTGAACGGCTTCACTGGCGGCGAGGTGCTGGCCTATCGGCCTGATCATCTGCTGGTCGCCGGCATGGTCGAGCGCGGCTCCAAGGTGCTCGACATCGGCTGCGGCGATGGCGATCTGCTGCAACTGCTGGAAAGCCGCGGCATCGACGGCCGCGGCATCGAGCTGTCCCGCGAGGGCGTCAACCATTGCGTCGCCAAGGGGCTCGCGGTGGTGCAGGGCGACGCCGATACGGATCTCGTCGATTATCCGGACGACGCGTTCGACTACGTGATTCTGTCGCAGACCCTGCAGGCGACGCGGCAGCCCAAGGTCGTGCTGGAGAACCTGCTGCGCATCGGCCGCCGCGCCATCGTCACCTTTCCGAATTTCGGCTTCTGGCGGCTGCGGCTGCAGTTGCTGGTCGGTGGCCACATGCCGCGCACCGACAATCTGCCCTTCACCTGGTACGACACGCCGAACATTCATTTCTGCACCATCAAGGACTTCGTGCAGCTCTGCGACGAGATCGACGTCAAGATGGAACGCGCCGTCGCCCTCGATAGTTACGGCCGTCCCCTGCGCGTCGCCATGCCCTGGTGGTTCTGGAACATGTTCGGCGAGCAGGGGGTGTTCCTGCTGAGCAGGGGTGAGCGGCGGTAGGGAACCGAGCGCAGCCCCGGGGTGCTGCCGAAGTTTGGTCCTCGCTCTCTCCCCACGTCATGGCCGGGCTTGTCCCGGCCATCCACGTCTTGCAGTATGACGACATGGCGAGCGGCTACGTGTATTTCATGACCAATCGTCCGAATGGCACGCTGTACGTCGGTGTGACCAGTGATCTCGTGCGCCGGGTGTATCAGCACCGATCTGGCCTCGTCGACGGCTTCACTAAGCGATATGGTTTGAAGCGGCTCGTTTACTTCGAAGTCTTCGACGACACATTCAGAGCGCGATCCAGCGCGAGCACAACATCAAGCATTGGTCACGTGCCTGGAAGGTCGGGCTGATCATTGCAACTAATCCAGATTGGGACGATCTCTTCGATACGATCACAATGTAAATCGTATTTGCGGAGCGACGTGGATGGCCGGGACAAGCCCGGCCATGACGAGCTTGGGGTTGGCGGTTTCCACTTTTCAAAGAGCGGTTAGTCTGAGACATGCTGCCTTATCCTCGCGGCGCATCCGCGCCCGAGCTTTGCGTCACGCGTCGCCTCCGGATAACGCAGAGGCGCAGGGAAGGCCGGATGCTGGCCGCACCCATGGCCCGCCTGCGAAAAAAATGCAGGCGGCAGGAACCACAGGTACGAGCCGGAACACCCGGCCTTCCCTGCGCGATGGTTGAACGGCTGCTTCGCGTTCTTGTGTGTTCGAAACCTGCCAGAATGTGCGAACGGGCGGTTCTGACCAACCGCCCGTCGCTGGATCTGAGCCCGA